>NZ_LZKR01000077.1 GCF_001672915.1 Mycobacterium sp. 1245805.9
GGCGCCGATCCCGGGCGCGGCGATGCCGCTGCCACCGCCACCGTCGACGCCGATGCCCGCACCACCGCCCCCGGCGGTCCGACCGGATCGCCGGGCAGGCCGGTGTAGGCCGACACCTCGGGCGGGATCTCGGGTGGTCCGGGTTTGGGGCCCTCGCCCCCGGGTGCCAGGCGCTGTTCGCTGTAGAGGATCTTGGATGGGTCTACCGACTTCTGCAGGAAGATGTTGATGGGAATCGGCAGGCTGTTGAAGTTGAGCACCCGCAGCCCGGGCCCGAGGAACAGGGAGCACAGCTTGCCCGATTCAACCGCGGTGACATTCTCGATCGCGCCGACGGCCGTGCAACCGGGCACGGGAATCGGAACCAGCAACCCCGAAAACGTGGCATTCGCGAAGTTCATGATCCCGAACCCGCCCACGATGGTTCCGGTGTCGGCGTTGTAGTCGTTGAAGAAGTTGCCGAGCGCATTCGGCGCGCCGTGCAGGATATTTTCCAGCGCCATGTGCTTATCGACCAGGATCTGCGTGACATCGGCCAATCGGGCGATCTGCTCGCTGGTCTGGTCGCGAGTCTCGGCGATGAAGCGCTGCACCTCGCCGACCGCCGTCGACAAGTCGGTCAGTGCCGCGTCCAGGTCGGATTTGCTGTCGTCGACCACGCTGGTGAGCGTGGCCAAGCGGTCGTTGAACTGCACGATCTGGACGTTGCTGTCCCGCAGCGCACCGACGAAGGTCTGCAGGTTCTTGATGATGTCGACGATGTTGCCGCTACCGTTGGCGAGGATCCGTCCCACCCCTGACAACTGACCGAGTGTCTGACGGAGCTTGTCACCATTGCCCTCGAGAGCGTTGGCGGCGCTGTCGATGAACCGGCCCACCGACGTGCCCGAGACACCGCTCTTGGGTCCCAAATCCGTTGCCAGCCGCATCAACTGGGTTTTGACCTCGTCCCACTCGACCGGCACCGCGGTCCGTTCGACCGGTATGACTGCCCCGTCGCGCATGACCGGCCCGCTGTCTCGGTAAGCCGGCGAGAGTTGGACGTAGCGGGCGGACACCAGATTCTGGGCGACGATAATCGCCTTCGCGTCCGCCGGAATCGGGACGCCGTGGTCGACCTTGAGGACCATCTTGGCCTGTGTGCCTTGCGGCTGAATGGATTTGATCCGGCCGACTTTCACACCCGAGACCCGCACCTCGTCATTGGGATAGATCGCGGTGGCGGTGGTGAAATATGCGGTAATCGTCTGTTGGGCGAAGACGGTATTGCGGACGAGCACGGCGGCGCCGGCAATGACGAGTGCGACCAGAGCAACGGCCGCCACGGCCATCAGCCTGGTGCGGGGAATCCGGAAGGTCATTGCGATCCCCCGATCCTGCCGCCCAACGTGCAGTTCGGGCATACCGGAATACCGTTGTACGGCCAGGGAATCAGCGACCGAGGTACCGGCGATGGGTAGCCCGGACCCTTGGTCGTGTCGAAGGTGCGGAATCCCCAAAGGTAGTCGAGGAACGGTTGGAAGAGTTGCGGGGCAAGGAAGTTCGGGACGAACGCCGAATAGGCGTACATACTGGAGATCGCCTCACCGACCGTAATTTCGAATTTCGCGAGACCCGGCAGCGCCTTGCTGATATTGTCGCGGTTCTTTTCCAGCATCGCCAGCACCGAATTCAGCCGCTGCAGCGTCGGCGCCAGTTTGCTTTCGTTGTCGTGCACCAAACCCGTCAGCTGCTTGGCCACCACCGACGTGTTGGCCAACAGGTCCACGATCTCCTGTCGGCGCGCCACCAGGACTTGGAGCAGATCGTCGGAGTTGAGGATGAGCTTGTTGACCTGCTGGCTGCGTTCGGAAAGAATCCCGGTGACGTCACCGGCACTCTTGAATAGCTCGCCGAGGCTCTTATTGCGACTGTTGAGAGTTCGCGACAGCCGGGTGATTGCGTCAAAGGCCGGCCCCATTTGGGGTGCGATCTGATCAAGCGTCGCCGACAGCGTGTCCAACGACTGGTTCAACGCGGTGGTGTTGGTTCCGGCAGTGTCGGTTGTCAAGTCGCTGACCGCTTCCGTCAGCGAGTAAGGCGAAGACGTGCGTGAGACGGGAATCAGCGCCATCGGACGCATGGTGCCGGTGCCGGCGGACTCCAACGTCACCATTCGCTCGCCAAGGAGCGTGCCGGTGCGGATGTGCGCGGAGGTCTCCGAGCCAAGCAGGACGTTGCCCTTCACCGCGAACGTGACCAGAGCCTCGCCGTGGCGCAGCTTCACATCCGACACCGAGCCGACCTTCATCCCCGACACCGTCACGGGGTTGCCCGTCGCGAGGCCTCCGGCCTCCGAGAACAGCGCCTGGTACCTGACCATCGTCGCCCAGGTAATAAACCGGTCGGGCGACAAACCCACCAGGATGACCAGTGCGATCAGGGCCGCGCCGATCAGTCCGGCCTTGACGAGCCCAGTTCCGCGATACCTAAGCATTAGGGTTCCGTGCACCTTCCCGCTTCTGACCTGAATATGGGGGCCTTCACCGTCCTGCCCTGAAGATCCGTACCGCGCAGTTCCAACATGCACAGGTAGTACGGGATGGTGGCGCCGTTCACGCCGAGTCGGACCAGCTTGCGGTAGTTCCTTGGCGCTTTGCCGATCGCGGCGTCGAGGCGGTCCTTGTCGTTATCGAGAATCGGCGCAAGGCGATTCAGCTGATCTATGGTGCCGGACAGCGGCGGCCGCGCGTTGCTCAGCAGATCCGCCAGCGAAGCGGTCCCGTTGTCCAGGGCGTCGATGGCGGACCCGATAGTGGTGCGGTCGTCGGACAGCCCGCTGACGAGCCGCTGGAGTCGATCGATTGCGGCCGAAAAGTTGCCGCCTTCCTTATCCACGTACGCCACCGTGGTGTTCAGGTTGTCGATCAGTTGCTGCACGGTTTGATCGTTGTCGGCCAGGGCGTTCGAAAACGACGTCGTCTTGGCGAACAGCGACTCGAGAGTGCCGCCTTGACCCTGGAAGACCTGCAGCAGTCCTGAGGTCAGCGCGTTGACATCGCGCGCATTCAGGCCCTGGGTAACGGGTTTCAGTCCGCCGAGCAGCAGATCGAGGTCGAGCGCCGGCGCGGTGCGGCTGACGGGAATCTGACCGCCGGCCGGTAGCCGCTTGGTTGGGCCCGGACCGTCGAGGAGCTCGAGGTAGCGATCGCCCACCAGGTTCAGGTAGCGGACCGCCGCCCTGGAGCCCTCGGTGAGCACGACGTTGCGGTCGGCGTCGAACTTCACCACAACTTTTTTGTCCGGCTGCAGCGAAACGCTGTTGACGGTGCCCACCCGGATCCCGGCGACCCGCACCGACTGCCCCGGCTTGAGACGCGACACGTCGGTGAACACCGCCGAATACCCGGTCGTCGAACCCGTCCGGTACTGGCCGAAGATGAAGAACAGGAAGCCGGTCAGCATGGCCATCACGACCGTGAAGATCGCGAACTTGATCAGCGTGGCGCGCGTTCTCATCCGGGTTGTCCGATCCCAATGGAGTTGCGTGGCGGGCCGGCGATCGGCCCGTACAAGAGCTGTTTGAGGAGATCGGAGTTGATCAGCACCTGCGGGTTTCCGTACCCCACCGGGTCGGCGCCGATATCGGTGATCAGTTGCTGCGGAGCCGTGTTGAACGGCAGGGTCGGCAGACCCATGCACTTCGGGCCGCCGGTCGCCGCGACCTTGGGCAGGTTGGTCGGATACCGATAACGTTCGCCGCCCCACGTGAGGCTCGCCGAGATGTTGATGCTCGGTTCCGACAACGGCGCACCGTGCGAAAGGGTTATCAGCCCGCCGAAACCACAGGTGAACACCTCGTGGTACTCGCTGGTCAGATCGGTGGTCGGCACCAGCAGATGCAGCACGTTCGTCAGCGGCTCGCGGTTCGTCGACAAGACATCGTTGCCGATGTCGGCCAAGCCGATCGCGCTGATCAGCAACGCATCCAGGTTGTGCTGCTCATCGACGATCGTCTTGCTGATCTTCGTGGCGTTAGCCGCTGCGCTCACCAGGTTCGGCGCCGCGTCGGCATATGCGTTGGACACCGCCGGCAACACCGAAAGGTCATGCCGCAACGCGGGAAGGCTCGGCTCCAGTCTGGCCAGAAACGAGTCCAAGTCGCTGAGCGACTGGCCCAGTTGTGGGCCCCGGCCACTGAACGCCTTCGCTAGCGCCCCGAGTGCCTCGTTGAGCTTCGCAGGGTCGATCTGGTCCAGCACCGACACCAGTTGCTGGAATACCGTGTTGATTTCGACCATGACGTGTTGGCCCTCGAGCGTCTGGCCGGCGTGCAGCCGCTGGGCCGAGGGCTCGGCGGGCGCTACCAGCTCGACGAACTTGGCACCGAACACCGTTGACGAGGTGATGTTGACGAGCACGTTGGCCGGAATGAAACGCAACTCCGACGGGTACATCGCCAGGTGAAGGGCCGCTTGCCCATTCGGCAAGGTTTCGATCGAGGCGACCTTGCCCACCTGCACCCCGCGCAACTTCACCTTGGCGTCCGTGTTCATGACCAGGCCGGCGCGCGGCGACAAGACCGTCACCGGCACGCTGGAGGTGAAGCTGCCTTGGAACAGGCCGATCGCGAGCACGAAGATGCCCGCGATCACGCCGATGGTGGCCAGGCCGGCCAACGGGCGTGCGTACGATCGGGCACCGAAGTGCTGGCCCGGCCTGGCGCGGACCGGCGATGCCGCACTGGTGGTTTCGGACCGGTGGATGGGTCCCGGCCCGAGATTTCGCGTCACGTTGCTGTTCCCATCGTCGCCTATCCCGACAGGTTGAAGTTGCCGTTGCTACCGTAAATGGACAGCGAGACCAGTAGCGTTACCGAAACCACGACGATGAGCGAGGTGCGCACCGCGTTTCCGGTCGCTACGCCCACCCCCGATGGCCCACCGGACGCGAAGTAGCCGTAATAGGTGTGGATCAGCAAGACGGTGAGCGCCATGAGGATTGCTTGCAGGAAAGACCACAACAAGTCGATCGGGTTCAGGAACGTGTCGAAGTAGTGCTCGTACAGGCCGGAAGACTGCCCGAGCAAGAACGTTGTGGTGAACTGGCTCGCGACGAACGACAGGATGACGGCGATGCTGTACAGCGGCGTGATCGCGAGCATTCCGGCCAGGATCCGGGTGCTGACCAGGTACGAAATCGGGCGAATAGCCATGCTTTCCAGCGCGTCGATCTCTTCGTTGATCCGCATCGCGCCCAGCTGGGCGGTCACCCCGGCCCCGAACGTCGCCGCCAGGCCGATACCGACGACGACCGGCGCCGAGATCCGCACATTGATGAACGCGGCCAAAAAGCCGGTCAATGCCTCGATGCCGATATTGCCCAGTGACGAATACCCTTGCACCGCAAGGACGCCGCCGGTGGCAAGCGTCAAGAACCCGACGATCACCACGGTGCCGCCGATCATCGCCAAAGTGCCCGCGCCCATGCTGATCTCGGCGATCAGCCGAATCACTTCGCGCCGGTAGTGCACGGCGGCGAACGGTGCCGCGGCAAGCGCCTTCCCGTAGAAAAGTGTGTGATCGCCGATTCGACCCAACGTTCCGACCGGCCGGTCGAGTTGGTTGAAGAGCCTGGGATAGGCGGCCCGCAGCGTCATCATCCGCGCCTGCCCGCCGTCACTTCGCCGTCATCTTGATGCCGATCGCGGTGACCAGAACGTTGACCACGAACAGGGACATAAAGGCATAGACCACCGTTTCGTTCACCGCGTTGCCGACGGCCTTGGCGCCCCCGCCGCTGATGATCAGGCCGCGATAGCAGGCGACCAGCCCCGCGATGAGGCCGAAAAGCGCTGCCTTGGTACAAGAAATGATCACTTCGGGCACGCCGGTCAACAAAGTGATCCCCGCGGCGAACGCACCCGGGTTGACGTCCTGGACGAACACCGAGAAGACGTAGCCGCCGACGATGCCGATGATGCACACCAAGCTGTTCAGCAGCAACGCCACCAGCCCGGAGGCCAGCATGCGTGGCGTGACCAAGCGTTGGACCGGGTTGATGCCTAGCACCTCCATGGCGTCGATTTCTTCGCGGATGGTGCGCGAGCCGAGATCCGCGCAAATGGCCGTCGCACCCGCCCCGGCGACAATCAACACCGTCACGACCGGGCCGACCTGCGTGACCGCACCAAACGCCGCCCCGGCACCCGAGAGGTCGGCAGCACCGAGTTCACGCAACAGGATGTTGAGCGTGAAACTGATCAGGGTGGTAAACGGGATGGCCACCAACAAAGTCGGACCCAACGCAACGCGGGCGATGAACCAAGACTGTTCCAGGAATTCACGCCCTTGGAAGGGCCGGCGGAACGCGAACTTGATCGCGTCGGCCGACATCGCAAATAGGCCCCCGATCGCCTGCAGGGGCCCAGAAAGGTCCCATTTCAGTTTCAGCGGGGGCAATCCCGGTGACCATCGGTCGGCGCTCTTATCTGCCATGTACGTCAATTCCTTCGAACGCCACAAGACCGACAGTCTGAAAAATCGGCCGAGCCGGCCACGAACTCGACGAAGCGACGGCGAAATGCCTAGCGGGCAGCCACATTCCGGCGTCTGACTCCGGAGCAACAACCGCCACCATCCTCACGCCAGGCCTCCATTCTCTTGCGTGAGTTGGCGCTCCAGGACGTGGGCCTCCGCGTCTTGAAGCGTCCGGCGATTATGACTCATGCCTCGTCCCGAGGGAACGGAAAATCTAAAACCGTTATCGGACAGTCCATGTTCGGCACGGAGAATTCGGGCATGGCTCGCGTCCCGGTGGCCCTCACGTGACCGCGCCGGCCGTCTTGAGTTCGATGATGCGGTCCCAATCGAGTCCGATTTCCAGCAGGATTTCTTCGGTCTGTTCGGCGAACCCGGGCGCCGGGCCGGTGCGCGGGGCCGCGACATCGAACTGGACCGGGTTGGCGACGAGATCGAGTTCGCCTGCGCGAACCAGGTACTCGTTGGCACGGATCTGGGCGTCGTCGACCGCCTGCAATGTGTCCTGCACGGGCGCCCACGGGCCGGCAAGCGTGGCAAAGCGTTCGCTCCACTCGGCAAGCGTGCGGGTTGCGATCACCTTGGTCAAGATCTCGACCGCGTCCGCGGTATTGGCGGCGATCTTCTCGACGGTGGTGAAGCGGGGATCGTCGGCCAGCTCCGGCAGCTCGACGTGCCGGCAGACGTCGGCCCAGAACTTGGTGGGCTGCATCATCACGAAGGAGATGTAGCGTCCGTCGGACGTGGTGTACAGCCCCACCAACGGGTTGTTGGGCGCACCATGCACCCCGGGCGGCGGCGCTTCCAGCCGCTGACCCAGATGCTTGGTCAACGCGACCGTGTGTCCCATTGCCCAGAAACCACTGCCCAACAACGACACGTCGACGACCGACGGTTCGCCGGTGCGTTCCCGTTTGAGCAACGCCGCCGCGATGCCGCCGGCGAGGTTGGTGCCGGAGATGGTGTCGCCATAGGCCGGTCCCGGCGGCGCGATCATGCCGGGCATCCCCGTGGGCGTGATGGTCGCGGCGGTTCCCGCCCGGCACCAGAATGCGGTCATGTCGTAGCCGCCCTTTTCCGATTCGGTTCCCCGGGGACCGAGCGCGCTCCCGCGGGCGTAGACGATGTTCGGATTGACCGTACGAATGTCGTCGACGTCGATCCCGAACTTCTTCCGGTGAGCGGGAAGGAAGCTCGTGAGGAACACGTCGGACCGGCGGGCCAGCTCGTAGAGCACCTCCTTGCCCTCGGGCACCGACATGTCCAGTCCGATGCTGCGCTTGCCGCGGTTGGCGTGTTCGATGTTGGGGTTCGGGTCACCCTCGACACGCAACATGCCGGTCTGCCGCAGCCCGCGTTGCGGGTCACCCGTCACCGCGTGCTCGACCTTGACCACGTCGGCGCCCCACTCGGCGAGCACCGCGCCCGCCGACGGGACGAACCCGTACATGGCGACCTCCAGGACGCGGATGCCCTCCAGCGGCCTCATGCGGGCGCCCCCACAACGGGAACCGCAAAAGTCTTGCCTTCCAAGAACTCCTCCAGCCCGGCGACGCCCATCTCCCGGCCGACACCGGACTGCTTGAAGCCGCCGAACGGGCTGTCGGCGGCGAAGTAGTTGCCGCCGTTGATGGAGAACGATCCGGTCCGGATCCGCCGCGCCACTGCCAACGCGCGGTCGTGGTCGCGGCTGAAGACCGCGCCGGCCAGCCCATAGATCGAGTTGTTGGCGATGCGCACCGCGTCGTCGTCGTCCTCGAATCCGATGACCACCAGCACCGGCCCGAAGACCTCGTCCTGGGCGATCTCGCTGTCGGGGTCGACGTTGGTGAGCAACGTGGGCGCATAGAAGTAGCCGGGATCCAACAGCTTGCCACCGGTGACCAGGGTCGCCCCCGCGGCGACGGCCCGCTGCACCATGCCGTCGACCTTGTCGCGTTGGCGCTCGTTGATGAGCGGTCCCATGAGCGTCCTCGGATCGGCGGGGTCGCCGTGGCGCACCTTGGCGAAGTTCTGCGCGATCAGCTCGACGATCTCGTCGTGGTGCGACTTGGGCACCAACAGCCGGGAGGTGAGCGCGCAGCCCTGCCCGGCGTGCGTGACCATACTGAACGCTGCAAACAGGCTCGCGTTGGCGAAATCCGCGTCGTCGAGCATGATCACGGCCGACTTGCCACCCAGCTCCAGGAAGACGCGTTTGACGGTCTCGCTCGCGGCGGCCATGATCTTGCGCCCGACCGCGGTCGATCCGGTGAAGGTGACGACGTCGACGTCGGGGCTGGTGGTCAGCGCGACCCCGGTGGCCGCGTCCGAGGAAGTCAGCACGTTCACCACGCCGGCCGGGATGTCGGTGTGGTTGGCGATCAGCTCGCCGAGCGCCAGGGTGACCAGCGGGGTGTCCGGCGCGCCCTTGAGCACCACGGTGCACCCGGCGGCCAGCGCGGGGGCCAGCTTGGCGAGGGCGAGCTGGTTCGGATAGTTGTAGGCGATGATGGCGGCCACCACCCCCGCGGCTTCCTTCTCGACCCAGCGGTGATGCCGCATGCCCCGCGATTCGATCTCGCCGAGATCTTCGGAGAACTGATAGGTGCGCAGCAGATCGGCGTAGAAGCGCACGATCTTGATCGGGTCGTCGAGCTGAGCGCCCTGGGTGAGCGCCCGGGTCGCGCCGACCTCGGCGATGGTCAGCTCGCGGAGCTCCTCGGCGTGCTCGACCAGCGCCGCGTGCAACTGGTCGAGGCAGCGGATCCGCAACTCCACGTTGGTCGGCCAGTCGGTCGTGTCGAAGGCGTGCCGGGCCGCCGCGATCGCGGCCTGGGCCTGCTCGACGCCGGCATCCGGGGCATGCCCGATGACCGCACCCGTGGCGGGGTTGATCGAGGGGAACGTCGCCTCGGCGGTGACGAGCCGGCCGTCAATCAGCAGTCGGCGATCGACCTGTGACTCGGGCGCGGCATCCGCGATCGTCTTCGCGGTGGTCTCTGCCGTGTCCTGCACTGGCATCCCCTGGCTCCCTCATGTGGTGACGGTCACGAAAATTTCATTCTCTTCCCCGGCGAATCTTACATTCGGGTCTCGATAATTCAAGAAAGTCTCAGGAATGGGACGGACCCGCCGACCAGCGGCGTTGTTGCGCATGTGTAGGGGTAGCGGACGTCTCGGCGCAGGCCGTGCGCGGTTTTGTCGCTATGTTGCATGCCGCTTCGCGGCGAGAGTAAGGTTCTCATAATTGTAAGGGAGATTCTTTGTGGCTGAGACGGGCCCGTTTGGAGATGAGGTCTCGACGTGAAGACCGCGGTGGTCACCGGTGGCGGATCCGGCATCGGTCAAGCCGTCGCGCAGCGCCTGCGCGCGGACGGTCTTGATGTCGCCACGATCGACCTCAGACCGTCGGAAGCCGATTTCGCTTTCACCGCCGACGTCACCGACCGGCCGCAGGTGGATGCCGCGCTCGCGGCGATCCGCGCGCAGCTGGGACCCGTGACGATCCTGGTCAACGCCGCGGGCCTGGACGGGTTCAAGCGCTTCACCAACATCACCTTCGACGAGTGGCAACGGGTGGTCGACGTCAACCTCAACGGCGTCTTCCACGTGACCCAGGCGGTGCTGCCCGACATGGTCGAGGCCGGGTGGGGGCGGATCGTCAACATCTCGTCGTCGAGCACTCATTCCGGTGCGCCCTACATGAGCCACTACGTGGCCGCCAAGTCCGCGGTCAACGGCCTCACCAAGTCGCTGGCACTCGAGTACGGCCCCAACGGCATCACCGTGAACGCCGTGCCGCCGGGGTTTATCGACACCCCGATGCTGCGCGCCGCGGAACAACACGGACATCTCGGCGACATCGAGGCGACCATCGCCCGGACCCCGGTGCGCCGGATGGGCAGGCCGGAGGACATCGCGGCCGCGTGCGCTTTTCTGATCTCCGAAGAGGCGGGCTACATCACCGGCCAAATACTGGGCGTCAACGGCGGCCGAAACACCTGAGCATCGACACAAAAGGAGAGAGTGTGGCAGACGGCGCACCAGGGCGCGTCAAGGGAAAGGTCGCCTTCGTCACCGGCGCGGCTCGCGGGCAGGGCCGCAGCCACGCGGTGCGGCTGGCCGAGGAGGGCGCCGACATCATCGCCGTCGACCTGTGCCGTGACCTCGACACCATCGGTTACCCGATGGCGGCACCCGAGGACCTCGAGGAGACCGCCCGGCTCATCGAGAAGACCGGCCAGGGCGCAATCGTCGCCCAGGCCGACGTGCGCGACGCCGGCCAACTGAGCGCGGCCCTGGAGCACGGCGTCGCGGAGTTCGGCGGGCTGGACATCGTGGTGGCGCAGGCCGGCGTCGCCGGCATGAAGGGCCGGCCGCCCCTGCAGGCGTGGTGCGACGTCATCAACACCAACCTGATCGGCACCATCAACGCCATCCAGGTCGCGCTGCCGCACCTCCGCGAGGGCGGCTCGATCGTCGCCACCGGATCCACCGCCGCGCTGATGGACACCGCCAAGAAGGACAACCCCGGCAACGACCCTGGAGGCATGGCCTACATCCACTCCAAGCGGGCGCTGTCGCATTATGTCCACGACCTGGCGACGGAGCTGGCGCCGTTGGGCATTCGCGCCAACGTCATCCACCCGACCAACACGAACACCCCGATGCTGCAGAGCGAGCCGATGTACCGCTCGTTCCGGCCGGACCTCGAGCGCCCCACGCGGGCCGACGCCGAGCCGGTTTTCGGCGTGCAGCAGGCGATGAAAATCCCCTACGTCGAACCCGAGGACATCAGCAATGCCGTGCTGTGGCTGGCCTCCGACGAGGCCCGGTACGTCACCGGCGTGCAATTGCGCGTCGATGCCGGCGGCTACCTCAAGTGGTACGACTACGAGAATTAAGACAACTCGCAAGGAGACACCGTGAAGGTCTGGGTTGATTCGGAACGCTGCCAGGGCCACACCCTTTGCGCGATGATCGCGCCGGATTCGTTCCAGCTCAGCGACATCGACGGCAGTTCGTCGGCGATCGACGAGGTGGTGCCGGCCGACAAGGAGGATCAGGTCCGCGAGGCCGCTCACTCCTGCCCGGAGCAGGCCATCATCATCACGGATGAAACGTAAAGGGAGACAGTGCCTTGAGTGTCGACGACAGCGTTGATGACCAAGTCAGCGACAGCGACCGTAAGCGGAACCGGTATCACTTCGATCGGCACTCCCCGGAGTACCGGTCGCGGTTCAAAGACATCACCGAGGAGATGCACGCCCGGTGCCCGATGGCCTGGAGCGACACCTACGGCGGACATTGGGTGGCGGCCGGCAGCCACGAGGTCTTCGAGCTCGCCCGCTGCGCGGCGGTGTCCAACGACCACGATGTGAACAACGAACGCCGCGGCTACAAAGGCATTTCGATCCCGACGGCCAGCCGCATCAACGGCATTCGGGGCGGCATCCTGGAGATGGACAACCCCGAGCACAAAACCTACCGCGCGGTGCTCAACCCCTACCTGTCGCCGGCCGCGGTCAAGCGCTGGGAGCCGTTCATCGACGACGTGACGCGCGCCTGCCTCGACGAGAAGATCGAGGAGGGCCGCATCGACTTCGTCGACGACCTGGCCAACATCGTGCCTGCCGTACTGACGCTGGCGATGATGGGCATCCCGCTGAAGAACTGGCAGATGTACAGCGAGCCGACGCACGCCGCGGTGTACACCCCGGAGCATTCCCCGGACATCCAGCGGGTCACCGAGATGCACCGGCAGATGGGGATCGACCTGATCAACAACATGATCGAGATCCGCCAGAATCCGCGGCCCGGCCTGGTCAATGCCCTGCTCGAAATGCGCATCGACGGCGAGCCCGCGCCCGATCTGGAAATCATCGGAAATCTCGGATTGATCATCGGCGGCGGCTTCGACACCACCACGGCGCTGACCGCCCATTCCCTGGAATGGCTTTCGCAGCACCCCGATCAGCGGGAGCTGCTCAGCAAGCAACGCGACACGCTGCTCGATCCCGCGACCGAAGAGTTCCTGCGCTACTTCACCCCGGCCCCCGGCGACGGCAGGACCTTCTCCGACGACGTCGAGCTCGACGGTGTCACGTTCAAAGAGGGTGAGCGGCTGTGGATTTCGTGGGCCATGGCCAACCGCGACCCCGCGGTATTCCATGACCCCGACGAGATCATCCTCGACCGCAAAGGCAACCGGCACTTCAGCTTTGGGCTCGGGGTTCACCGCTGCGCCGGATCGAACGTGGCCCGCACGGTGTTCAAGTCCATGCTGACCGCGGTCCTCGACCGGATGCCGGACTACACGTGCGACCCCGAGGGCACCGTCCACTACGAGACCATCGGCGTCATCCAGGGCATGCGCAAGCTGCCGGCCACCTTCACGCCCGGCCGCCGGATCGGCGCCGGCCTGGACGAGACGCTGGACAAACTGCAGCGCATCTGCGACGAGCAGGAGCTGGCCAGGCCGATCACCGAGCGCAAGGAAGCCGCGGTAATCGACTGAGCCGGCGTTGACCCCCGCAATTTTTGCGAGTAGGCATGTTCAGCGTGACCGCGCCCTTATATTTGGCCAAGGGCGTTTGCACAGATGGGAGACGCGCCGGTGAAGACTTTCGCAGTGAGCCTTGCGCTTGCCACGGCCGCGTTGACTCTCATGCCGACAGCGCGCGCGGACATGCAGATCGGCAATTACAGGCTGCTTACCGACCGGGATCCCGGCCACGTTTGGATTTTTGAGATCCGGCCGTGCCGATACGACCAAGGACCGGAATGCCTGACCGTCCAAGCAATTCCGCAGCCCAACGGGCAAGCGGCGTTCTGGAAGGAAAATGCTCACCTGTCCAACGGCCGCTACACCCTGGCTGTCGACGTTCCCGACGGTGTGCGCTGCGTGGTCCAGTTCTTTCCCTCGCATGACGTCTACACGTGGGACGCCGCGACGCAGGCGGGCGAGGTCGTCTCGACGTTCGACACGGGCTGCGGAGGCGGACCGGGGGGCACCAACCGCTGGCCGTTCTCGCTCGTGCGATGGTAGCCGCGACCACCCTTGCCCTCGGAAGCCCATCGATTTCGCCGGCCAGCTGGCCATTAAGAATGGTCAGTACAGTACGAGATACCGGAGTTCGGTCGATGAGGATTGTGACGGGCGGTAGGCGCGATGGCTGAGACGAAAGGGCCGCCGGAAGACGCGGCCACCTCGAAAGCCGACGCGAAGGCGTTGCTCGAAGAAGCCGAGGCAGAGGCAGCAGAAGCCGAGGCGTTGGCCGCCGCCGCGCGCGCCCGAGCCCGCGCAGCCCGGCTCCGGCGTGAAGCATTGGCCGAGGCCACCGAGACAACCGAGGCCGCCGAGACAACCGAGGCCGCCGAGACCGAAGAACCGGACTCCGACGCGCACGGCGCCGACGACGCCGTCGAAGCTTCCGGCGCGAAGACCGATGAGGACGCGCCCGACGAAACCGTCGCACCCAAAGAACCGGAATCCAAGCCGCCCCGAAGGCGGCTCAGGTTGCCGTCGCTGTCGGCCACTCTCAAGGTGGCGGCCATCGTCCTCATCGTCGGCTTTGTCGGCATCACCGGATACATGGCGTGGCAAGACCACGAGGCCACCGACCGAACACGGCGCGCCGCCAACTTCGTGGCCGGGGCCAGGCAGGGGATCATCAACATGACCTCCCTCGACTTCAACCACGCCAAGGAAGACGTCCAGCGAGTGATCGACAGCTCCACCGGCCAGTTCAGGGACGACTTTCAACAGCGGGCAAAGGATTTCACGTCGGTGGTCGAGCAGTCCAAAGTGACGACGCAGGGAACGGTCAACGCAGCGGCGCTCGAGTCCATGGACGGGAAAACCGCCTCGGTTCTGGTCTCGGCGACGTCCAAGATCACCAATGCCGCGGGCGCCAAGGACGAACCGCGCGTGTTTCGGCTCCGGGTAACCGTGACCGAAGACGGCGGACAGTACAAGATGTCGAAAGTGGACTTCGTAGCGTGACAGATCGCGACATTGAACCCGACGAGACTACCGAAGAAGCGAAGGAAGCGGACTCGCCTGACGCCTCGGTAGAGGAGTCACCCGAGCGGGAGACGCGCCCGCGACGGGCCCGGCCCCGGATGCTTCGCAACATCCCTCTCGTTCCCGTGATCCTGGTTCTGCTGGTGCTGATGTCCGCCGGTGCGGCGGCGTGGATGTACTTCGCGCGGTACCAGCCAAACCAGCGCACCGACCCCAGGGTCGCCACCGCCGTGGTCAAAGCGGCGTCCGAGGGAACGGTTGCGTTGCTGTCTTATTCGCCCGAGTCGCTCGATAAGGACTTCGCGGCCGCCAAGTCGCACCTTTCCGGGGATTTCCTGTCGTACTACACCCAGTTCACTGATCAGATCGTGGCTCCGGCGGCCAAGCAGAAGTCGCTCAAGACCACCGCGCACATCATGGGCGCGGGGGTGCAGGAATTGCATCCGGATTCGGCCGTGGTTCTGGTGTACGTCGACCAGAGCACAACAAGCAAGGACCGGCCAGATCCCACGCTGGCGGCCAGCACCGTGCTGGTGAGCATGGCCCGCGTCAACGGCAGCTGGCTGATCACCAAATTCGACCCCGTTTAAAGCGAGGCGCCTTCCAGGCGCGGGGCTCCAAGAATCTGTAGAGGCTTCGTAGAGGCCGACATCTAATCCTTCTCTTACACGCGCGGATCGCTGGCCGCCGGGAGGAGGAATCACGATGCAGCTTCTGAGTAACCACATCTCGTTGATGCACGGCTGGGTGCCGATGACGATTAACGCGGCCACCGCGATCGCGCTGGGCCTGGCCGTCGGCCGGCGATCGCGCCGTTGGCTCCTGTGGTGGCTGCCCGTGGCTGTCGTCGTGGGCGGCGTGGCGGCCGCCGGGGCGCACTGGTACCTCGTCCGTGTGGCGACCGAACCGGCGCCGCCCGCGCTGTATGTGTGGATCGCGTTGGCCGGAATGGCCGGCGCCGCCCTGATCGTGGGCTGGCGCGGTGCCCGCTGGTGGCGGCATGTCGTATCGATCCTGTGTCTGCCGCTGTGTGTGCTCTGCTCGCTGCTGGTGCTGAACCAGTGGTTCGGGTACGTGCAGACGGTGCAAAGCGCGTGGGACCAGCTCACCTCCGCCCCGCTACCCGGCCAGACCGACAAGGCCACCGTTACCGCGATGGCCGCGAGCGGCACCAAGCCCTCCCGCGGCCGCCTGGTGCCGGTGCAGATCCCTTCCGACGCATCGCATTTCAAGCACCGCGAGGAACTGGTGTACCTGCCGCCGGCCTGGTTCGCGACCTCTCCGCCGCCGCAGCTGCCGACGGTGATGATGATCGGCGGCATGATCAACACGCCCGCCGACTGGGTGCGCGCCGGCAACGCGGTGGACACCATCGACGCCTTCGCGGCCGCGCATGGCGGCAACGCACCGGTGCTCGTGTTCGTCGATCCGGGCGGGGCGTTCGACAACGACACCGAATGCGTGAACGGGAGCCGCGGCAACGCGGCCGACCACCTCACCAAAGACGTGGTGCCCTATATGGTCTCGAATTTCGGGGTCAGCCCCGACCCGGCGCGCTGGGGCATCGTGGGCTTCTCGATGGGCGGAACCTGCGCGGTGGACCTGACCGTCATGCACCCCACGCTGTTCAGCACGTTCGTCGACATCGAGGGCGACCTGACCCCCAACACGGGAAGCAAGGCGCAAACCATCGCCGGCCTGTTCGGCGGAAATGCCGAGGCGTGGGCGGCGTTCGACCCCGCCACGGTGATCGGCCGGCACGGCCGCTACACCGGGGTGTCCGGTTGGTTCGCGATCACGTCGGGCGGTGCTCCGGCGCCGCATCGCGACCTCACCGTCGTCGACAGCACCGCGATGGCCGTCGCCGGCCGCGGCGCCGCCACCGACCCGGGTAACCAGGCCGCGGCCGCGGCAGCTCTGTGCGGCCTCGGCCGGTCGAACGGCATCGACTGCGCGGTGGTCGCCCAGCCGGGCAGGCACGACTGGCCCACCGCCAGCGCAGCTTTCGCGACCGCGTTGCCCTGGCTGGCCGGCCAACTGGGCACCCCGGACGTGGCCCGGATCCCGTTGCCCGGCATAGCATCTGCGGCCTACGGCCGAGCGTGAAGCTGGCCGCACGCTCGGCGTCGAGTGTGCGGCTGGCCGCACATTCGGCGCAAAGCCTAGCCGCGGGGCAGGCCGAGCACTCGCTGCGCGATGATGTTGCGCTGGATCTCCGAGGTGCCACCGGCGATGGTGCCGGAAAAGCTTCGGGCATAACGCTCGAACCAGCTGGCGAAGTAGTGGTCCAGGTTCATGTGCGCGTACGGGCCGGTCTGCCCGGGGTGGATCAGCCCGTCGGATCCCGCCGACGTAAACGCCAGATCCATGCCCCGCAGCTCCGCCTCGGAGCCGAGCAGCTTGAGCACCGAGATCGCGGCCACGTCGTCTTCGCCGCGCGAGGCACGCGCCAGCGCAACCGAACCCAGCAGGCGCAGCGCCTGCTTGTCCATTATCGTGCTGGCGTACTGGTCGCGCTCGACTTCGGTAATGGGACGGAAGTCGGCGATCATGTTGTCGAGTCGGTCGGCGAAACCCAGCCACATCATCGTGCGTTCGTGGCCCAGCGACCCGTTGGCCACCCGCCAGCCCTGGTCGAGCTCGCCGACCAGGTTCTCGGCCGGCACCCGCACGTCGGTGAAGAACACCTCGTTGAAATCCAGATCGTCGGCGCCGCAGATCGACGGGAACGGGCGGCGCACCAGACCCGGGCTGTCGGTGGGGATGATCAGCGCGCTGATTCCCTTGTGCTTCGGCGCATCCGGATTGGTGCGCACGAACGTCAGCAAGACGTCGGCATCGTGGGCGCCCGAAGTCCACACCTTCTGCCCGTTGACCACGAAGTGATCGCCGTCCAGCACGGCGCGGGTGCGCAACGACGCCAGGTCGGAGCCGGCGCTGGGTTCGCTCATCCCAAGTGAAGCGGTGATCTCCGCCCGCAGGATCGGCACCGCCCAGCGCCGCTTCTGTTCGTCGCTGCCGAACGAAAGCAGCGAAGCGCCAACGATATTCACGCCCTGCGGGTTGAAGCTGTGATACATCCGGCGGCGGCTGAGTTCCTCGAGGTAGACGAACTGCTGAATGACCGTCGCGTTGCGACCACCGAATTCCGGTGGCTGACTCGGCAGCAACCAGCCGTTGTCGAACAGCAGCCGTTGCCAGTCGCGCGCCCATTGCGGCATGTGCGACACCGAGCGCGGGCGCTCCAGCGTTTCGCTTGCGTCGGGAAGGTTTTCGTCGAGGAACGCCGCGAACTCGGCCCGGAACGCCTCGACGTCGGGATCAAAAGTCAGCTGCACGGTATTCCTCTGCGATGCGCGCCCGGTGTTGCGCGGCGCCGCCGAGCATCAGCTCACCGGCCTTGGCCCGCTTCAGCGCGAACTGCAGGTCGTTCTCCCAGGTGAAGCCCATCGCGCCGAAAAGCTGTAAGCCGTGCCGGAATACGAGCGACTGGCACTCCCCCGCCGATGCCTTGGCCATCGCGGCCGCCAGCCGGCGCCGCGGATCGTCGGCCGCGATCGTCAACGCGGCGAAGTAGGCCAGCGCCCGGGCGCGCTCCACCGCTATGTGCATGTCGGCGGCCTTGTGCTGAACGGCCTGGAACGAGCCGATCGGCACGCCGAATTGCTGCCGGCTGCGCACGTGCTCGAGGACCAGGTCGAGGATGCGTTGGCAGGCGCCGACCATGGTGATCGCCATGCCCGTCAGCGCGACGTGCTCGGCGCGTTCCGCGTCGACGGGGAGCCGGGCGCTGTCGGGCACCCGGACCTCGCCGAACGACAGGTCGGCGACATGTAGGACGGGGTCGAACACCGCCGAGCGGCGTGCCGACACCTGGTTGGCCGCGACGACGAACACCCCGGCGTCGGTCACCACCGCCAACCGGTCGACGCGATCGCCGTCGAGGACGTGGCGCGCCGTGCCGTCCAGCACCCAGCCGTCGGCGTCCCGGTGCGCCCAGACCCCGCCGTACACCGCGGTTCCGGCCTCGTGCGGGTCGAACCGAGCCGCGGCGAGCGGCGCGAACTGGCTCATCGTCGCCAGGAACGGGGTGGGATCGGTCGCGCGCCCCAGCTCCTCGAGCACGATGGCCAGCTCCACGGCGCTGGCCGCGTCGTTCAGCTCGGTCCAGCCCTGGTCGACGTAGGACTTCCACAATCCTTCCCAGAGGGGCGTTGGGTCGCCATTGTCCTCGGCCACGCTGCGCACCAGCGATGGCGGGCACTGCTTGGCGACGACGTCGCGCACGGTCTGCTGCCATAGCCGCTGATCAGCATCGAACTCCAACAGCATCCGGGCCGCCTCCTGTCGTCACCGCCAATCGCGAGAATAGCATTCTCCCTGTCGGAAGTAATAATCTCGAAAAGCGGTTACGAGGTGTCCGAAAGCCCTACCTGGCACCCAGCATCTGGTCGGCCGGCTCGTCCCACCGATCGAGGTTGACGAACTCGGAAAGGGGGCGCCGGCGCAGCGGCCCATGCTTGCCCTTGGGCCACCCGACCACGACGTGCCCGGCGACCAACCAGTCCTCGGGTATGCCGACGGCCTCCCGCAACAACTGCTCGCCGCCGTACGAAGCCCAGCTGGTGAGGCATGCGCCGAGGCCCTGGGCGCGCGCGGCCAGCAGGAAGTTCTGCATGGCGGGGAAAATCGACCCGCCCAGCAGCAGCTCGGACGCGGCCGGGAAGTGCTGCTGCGCGAACAAGACCGAGGTGAACTCGCCGGCACGATCGTGCAATTCGTAGGTCGCGCGGTAGGTGCGGGCGCGTCGGCTGCTGTCGTCGGCGGCGGCCCGGCTCATCCCGTAGACCGGCTCGATCACTTCCAGGGCGTGGGCGGCCGCCTTGGCCACGACGGCGCGCTGCTCGGGCGAGCGCAGCACGACGAACCGCCAGCCCTGCGCGTTGGCGCCCGACGGAGCCCACCTCGCCGCCTCGAGGCAGCGCGCCAGCGTCGCGTCGTCGACCGGCTCGTCGGTGAACCGACGGATCGTTCGGGCGGTGGCCATGACCTCCCAGACGTCACTGGTTGCTCCCGTCACGACCGCTCCCTTCCAGCGTCGACTCCCCGATGCAACCTATGCGATGTCGTCGTCGCCCATCCAATGAACGAACCGCTGCAGCGGGTACATGGCGTCGTGCGGACTGCCGAGGACGTGCGCGTTGGCCGTTCCCAGGCGACACAGGCGTTGCGCACCGGCGCTGGCCAATCGATCGCGCAGCCGCGCCTTGCGTTCGTACGGGTACACGCCGATGGTCTGGGTGGCGACGTTGACGTAGCGGACGGCGTCGTCGAGCGAATCGACCGACACGACGTTCGATGTCTTGTTGGTGGGCTGAAACTCGACGGGCCGATCCGAGAGGATCACCAGGCCGCGGCCGTCGAAACCACCCCAGGTCTCGAGGTCACCCATCGCCTCCATGACTTCGATCTCTTCCCGCGATTCCGTCGGCAATGGCGGACCCTGCGCCGAGGCGAAGTCCCGGTCCACATTGAGCCGCTCGGCCAGCTTGGCGCAGAGCGATTCAGCTTGGGTCCCTTGGGCTTCCACGAAGGCATAGCGGCTGGCGAGGCAGGCTTCCTGGTTGAACACCGTGGTGTCCGCGGCCAGTAGCTCGGCAACCTCGGCGATGCGGTCCTCGGATTCAAACGCCTCGCGCCCGATCATCGAGATCGACGACTTCGGGTCGAAGGAGATCAATTGGATTCCGGGGCCCAGGTATTGGATCACGTTGGCGATGGCATCGCCACCACCCCAGGCGACGATCCTGTCGAAGTACTGCGGCCGGTAGAGCGTGCGCTCGATCGAGGTGTCTCCACCGGGCCAGTACACCGCCGACATCGACCGCACCACGGGGTGTTTGGGATCGATCTCCGCCATGGTGCGCAGCACGGCCACGGTCGTGAACGGGTCGCTCGACGGCATTTTGAACAGGTTGACGGCCTTGACCAGCGCGCCCTGGGCGATCGAGGAGACACAGCCCGACGGGGCGTTGCCCGCCAGCATGTGGACGACGCGCGGCGGGAAGGCCCGGACCGCACCCTTGTTGCCGTACGCGTCGATCCGCTCGACCCACCCATCGAGGGCCTCGCGGTTGGTGAAGTTCGAATCGACGATGCTCTCGAGCAGCTGCCTGTTGAGATAGAACGGCGCCTGACGGTAGAGGTTCTCCACCACGCGCCGCGGCAACGGGTTGGTCGCCGCGATCAGTTCGAGGCATTCCTGCAAGTGGGGGTTGCGATCCAGCCGCAGTCGTTCGCCCGTTTCGACCAGGAAGTCGATGATCTCGGCGAGCTTGACGTCCAGCAGCGGGGGCAGCTCCGAGCGCGGCAGTACCAGAGCGTCGAGATCGATTGCCGGGGTGACGAAATCGGCGCCGAGATCGCGGGAGCGGTGACGAACGGCCTCGCCTTCGACAAGAGCGCCCCGGACGAAATGCGGCGCCGATAACGTGGTCATGCGACACCGCGCACGTAGGCGTCGATGCTGCCCGCGCAGCTGATCTTGTCACCGCCCGGCAGATCGGCGTAGCGCGTGATGTCGCGCCCGACGGTCGGACCCTGGTGGCCACATTGGCATTTCGCAAAGCTGACGCTTACCTTGTCCCCGCTGATTACCCCGCCCCAGCGGCCCTCGATGGAGGCGTCGAAAAACGCTGCCCGAGCTTCGATCTCAGCTGTGTCGGCGGCAAGGATCTGCTCACCGGCGGTGTCCAGCGGCAACATGATCACCCACGGGGAAATGTGATAACGCTCCGCATGGCACAGCGGGAAGGTCGCGTTGATCTCCCGCATGCTGTACGCGTGGTACAGCCGCTCCTCGGCGACGTTGAACGTCTCGAGGATGTATTCGCGGTAATTGTCCGGCAGCGCAGCGCCTTTGAGGCCGCCGGCAACCATCATCGCGTTGGTCGGGTCGAAGTCCGCCCCGCCATGGCCCTTGGCGCGGATGCCGTCGGCGATCTGATAGAGGGTGGCGAACATGCCGGTGGCCAGAAGCGGTACCTCGCGGGCCTCGATCACCGCGTCGATCGCCTTTTTGGCCGACGTCTCCATGTCGCTCGCTCGCTGCGCGGCGATGCGTTCGAACTCCGCGACTTCATTCGGTCGTGCCGTGCCGTCGGTCAGCTTGCGCCGCAACGTGATCATGTCCACCATCGACCCGACGGTGATCGGCTCGCCGTCGCCGAACTGATAGGGCACATATCGCCCGGAAAAGCAGTCGACCATGGCCTGCCGGATCGCATCCTCGCGCGGTGCGGCGAATTGTGGCCCCAGGCCCAGGAACTTGCGGTCCTCGCCGCGGGCGAGGCCCGTTGCCCACAACAGCGCCTCGATGTTGATCTTCGCCGACAGTTCGATGTCGCCCTCGGTGCACGACAGCATGGCCGGTTTTCCCGTGGTCCCGCTCGAGCAGGAGAGGTAGTGGCCGACGGTTTCCAGTCGCTTGATCCAGTCGTCGAGTGTGTCAACGCCTGCGATGTCGAGACCCTCCACCGCACGGGTGGACACCGTGGCCAGCCACTTGCCCATGCGCTCCCAGCGCCCCTCGTTGAGCCAACCTTCCGCGTAGGTCTTGTACGTGGTGTGGGCGAACAGCAGCGGCACCAGGTCATCGACGCGCTTGATCTCTTTCACCCCAGCCGATTCGGCCCGGTTCGCCAAGAGCGGGATGGCGTCGGCCTGGCCTTGCAGGCGCTCGTTCGCCGCCTCCAGCTGGACCGGCAGCAGATCCTCGGGGGTGATGTCGAAACAATCCTGGGCCCCGACCAACTGCACGAGGCGCTCAGTTGCTGACGTCATCGGTGACTCCTCTTCACCCGGGCATTAAGTAAACATGACTGTATATTAATAGTGCCGGGCCGTCGAGGGCGGGGGGTGGCGCAGTCACGGATGCCGCGTCGCCGCGTCATGCTCGGCTTTTTGCCGCGCTATCCGTTGATCGTGGATCCGGACCAGCTCGCGGAAGCCGAGGCGCGGGTATTCGGGCACGGGCTGGACTCCCCACCGATCCTTGGCCGTAGTGACCCCAGCCCCTTCGGGCGCACCGCTGATCGGAGGACCCGGAAACGGGTAGGGATACTGACATTCCAGCGACTCGTTGTTGTAACGCACCTTCATCAGCTCGCTGCAAATGTCGCGGAAACCCAGCGTCGGGTATCCATACCAGATCGCCAGGAACGGCAGGGTGAACGAACCCTCGATCACAAGCCCGACCAGGCACACCATGATGCCGCGCTTGAGCCACTTATGCATTCCGGCCCACTGCTCCGTGGTACCCAGCGGGAGGTCATCGGCCATGGACTCGGACGTATCGTCGGTTTTGCGCCGCTTCATCGAATTCTCCTTATTCCGAGAAGATTTCGCGGTTCACGGTGTGCAGATACGGTATCGCGAAGAACGGCGTGATGTACATGATGTCGTAGATCCACCAGCCCAGGACCGGGAAAACTACTCCGGCATAACGAACATCGGCGTATACGGTCATGTTCATCACGTAACCGATCCAGATGACGACACCGAACCAACAGGTCACCAGCAGCCATTGATAGCCCCAGCGCTTCATCTGCAGGAAGGCAATAGCGGCGGCGATCCGCATCGGAAACACCGTCAGGATGAGCGCGACTTCCCAGCCCTTCTCCCCCGGCGCGGTCGCGCCACCGATCCACAACTGGTTGTAGTGCCAGAAGTAGCCGGCGTCAAAAGCGTTGCCCCAGGCCGTGTATAGGACGCGGTAGATCAGCGAGTGGTTGGCAACCATATCGAGGATCCAGCCCTGCAGGTTGAGCCCGGCATCCAGGATGACCAGGTAGCCGATCAAGGTCACCATGAGCGGCCGCACGGACAGGCCGGCCTTCTGCGCCCGTCGAAGCAACGCCAGCCCGTACAGGAACAGCGGAAGGCCGAAGATGCCGGGTACGTTGGCCCCCATCAGCAATGCCCCCGCGATAAGCCATTTGTCGGCGCGGCGTTGCGCCAAGCGGCTCTGCTCTAGTTGCTCGTCGAGGGTCACCGCGCCGGAGGTGGGGGATGCAGCCCTCGAAACGGTTGTCTTCGGCAGTTTCACGGTTTCTCCTACCAATTCCTGGTCGCCCACATCGACAGCTGGATGCCGAACATGAGCAGCAGATAGCCGTAGATGAAGATCTGGAAGACGATCAACGCCCGCCGTCGCTGCCTGTCTCGCTCGTTCATCAGAACGTTCCGATGCCGCGCATCACGTAGTACCAAAAGCCCACCAGCGCAGCCGCTCCGCCCCATCCGAGCCCGAGGCGCAATACGTCCTGCCACATGGTTGAACCTCCAATCGATCGATGGACACCCGGTCGGCTTATCGCGCCTCGAGACCGTGACGCGTGCTCGCGACAAACTCGTCGATCACGCGGCTGCGGGCGGGTTTGGAGTCATGGTTGGTGACCAGCAGCGCGTAGAACCCCAACAGGAAGAACAGGGCGCCGTTCTCGGCATTGACTTCTGCCCTCACCATCCCTTGTCGCTGCGCCCGAGCGATCTCCCGGGCGATGAGCGCTACCAGGGGGTGGTCGGCAGGTTTACCGAATCCAGGCGGGCGGGTCTGGGAAAAGTGCAGCGCCAGAACGTCTCTGAATAGCTTTGGCCCCAACCGGGATTCGCCCGCCACAACGAGGCGGACCACCTCCGACATGGTCGCCCACAGGTCGGGCCCGGAGGAGACAAAGCGGCCCAAGTCGCCGGCCAGCCGCGTGACCAGATCGCGTTCGACCTCCTCGAGGACGTGCTCTTTGGTGGGGAAATGAAAGTAGAAGGTCCCACGCGCAACGCCCGCCGTCGAGATGATGGCGCCGATGTCGGCGTCCGCTACGCCCGAGCGTCTGAACTCGCCCATCGCGGCGTCGTAGACCCGCCGGCGGGTCTCCAGCCGCTGCGCTTCGCGGCCCCTTGGCTTCTCGTTCGCATGCGCTGTCATCGCCAGCTAGCGTGACCCGAATCACTGACAATTGTCAATGACAAATTTCAACGAAAATATTCTAGGAGCGCGCCCGGCACCGATCCGCCAGAACCTTGGCCACCAACTTCGGCTCGCTGAACATCACGTCATGGCAAGCGTTCATGCAGATCATCGTGTCGACGCCGCCGAGCGATTCGATCGCCGCGAGCTGCTGTCGGACCGACAGCGCCCGATCGCGCAGCGTCATGATCCAGGTCCGCGGTACGCCATCGGGCAGGTCGCTGCCATCGGCGGTTTCGAAAATCACGTTCGGCGACTCCATGCACAGCCGCGACAGCGTCAGCCTGCGCTGCTCACGCGTCATGCCATTGCAGAACGCGAATCGCGCCAGGGCGACGGGCATCGGGAACGACCTTCGTTCCATCGTGCGGGCCGACCTCGCCAACGGAGCCAAGGGCCCGCGCAGGGCGTCGACCACCGACTTTCCCTGGGGCGGAACGAACGCCGCCAGCAGGATCATCTCGCGAACCCGCCCGGCCCCCAGCTTGGCGACGACGCCCGGGACGGTCAGCCCGGCCAGCGAATGCCCAACGACCACAACCTCGCCGAACCCGGCGGCATCCACGTCGGCGACCGCAGACTTCACCCAGTCCGCGATCGTGACCGTCGACAGGTCCGCCGGCCTACCGGCGCGGCCTGGCAGGTCGACCGCGAGTACCCGCAATTCGGGCGCCTGGGCGGCCAACTCTGCGACGGTGAGCTCCCAGCAGTCGGCGGCATGCGCGCCGCCGTGGATCAGGACGAGGCCGGGCAGTGCCATCCGATGATTGTCCGCGAAATCAGTTGCGGCGCAATATGCCGTAAAGGAACAGATCGACCGCGTGTTGCAAGTGTCGCTCCTCTTCCTCGGCGCTGCGATAGATGCCGAAATCGGCCAGCCGGGCGGGCAGGTGTTCGATCATCGCGATGAAGTGGCCGGCGGTTGACTCGAAATCTCCGACCTCGATGGTTCCGGCTTCATGGTGCCGGCGCAGCAAGTCCATCACCTGTCGATGTCGGGGCGACCAGGTCATCGAGTGCGCGCTGACTGCGAACTCCGAGAACCGGGCCGATTCGTTCATCGCGATCCGCGTCAGGCGCACGATGTCCGGGTCTATCGCCCGCGCGAGCCCGGCGCGGCCGACGGCGACGAGGGATGCGCGCAGGTCGCCGTCGTCGAGGTCGTAGTCCGCTTCCCGCTCGGTCCGACGCGTGAGCGCCCAGGGAATGACGTCGAGGAAAACGGCGCGCTTGTCGGGATAGCGGGCATACAACGTTCGGCGGGTGATGCCGGCCGCTTTGGCGATCGCGTCCATGGTGGCCCCGTCATAGCCGTTCTTGACGAACGTTGCGACGGCGGCCTTGCGGAGTTTTTGATGCAGCTTCTTGGCTTCCGCCTGCGTAGGCCTTCCGCGCCGGGTCGGTGTCACCACGAGCGCTAAATATACGCTTTTGCGCATATCTGTCTATTTGACCAGCCCGGGCCCAACCGGTTGACAGAAATATACAACTGCGTATAGATAACCGTGGGTAGGACGCAATCGAGTCAGGGGCCATCGTGACCATCACGCAGTCGTTCATCGATGGCGCATCGGTGGCGTCAACAAAGGTCTACGACAACATCGACCCGGCAACGGGCTGGCCGCTGGGATCGGTGTCTCGCGCCGGTGCGGACGAGGTGGATCGCGCGGTCGCGGCGGCGCGCGCGGCATCCAAGCGCTGGCGCGACACGCCGCCGGCCGAGCGGGCAACACTGCTAACCCGGATCGCCGATCTGATCGACCAAAACCACCAGCGGTTGGCCCGAATCGAAAGTGAAGACACCGGAAAGCCACTGACGCAGGCACGTGGCGACGCCACCGTCGCGGCACGGTACTTCCGCTTCTATGGCCACGCTATCGACAGCTACTACGGCCAAACCATCCCGCTGTCAACGGATTTGCACGCATATACCCGTCGCGAGCCGTTCGGTGTCACCGGGCATATCATCGCCTGGAACTATCCGATGCAGTTGCTCGCGCGCGCCGTGGCTCCAGCAATCGCGACGGGCAACTGCGCCGTGGTCAAGCCCGCCGACGAAACCCCTCGCACCGCGGTCGAATTAGCACGCATCGCAGTTCAGGCGGGCCTGCCGCCGGGGGTGCTCAACGTGGTGACCGGGATAGGCGCCGAGGCCGGCGCCGCGCTGGCGGCGCACCCCGACGTCGACCACCTGGGCTTCGTCGGATCGACGGAGACCGGATCGGTTGTCGCCCATGCCGCCGCGGACAGGGTGGTTCCCACCACCCTCGAGTTGGGCGGTAAGTCCCCACAAATCGTCTTTCCGGACGCAAACCTGGGAGCTGCCGCGGAATCGATTGTGCGCGCGATCCTGCAGAACGGCGGTCAAACCTGTTCGGCCGGCTCGCGGCTGCTGGTGCACGATTCCGTTCACGACGCCCTGGTGGAGATGGTCTGCCAGCTCATGTCGTCGGCGACGATTGGGCCCGGGGTCGAGGATCACGATCTCGGACCGCTGATCTCGCGCAAGCAGCAGCGCCGGGTCCAGTCGATGGTCTCCGACAACGCCAAAGGCGAAATCCTTTGCGGTGGTGCGCCCCCAGCTGATGCACGGCTGGCGGACGGCGCATACTTCGCACCCACTGTCATCGCCGACGTCGACCCCGCATCGCCGATCGCACAAGAGGAGATCTTCGGTCCCGTCCTCACCGTGAACCGGTTCTTCGAGGAGGACGAGGCGATCCGACTGGCCAACGGCACGCAGTACGGCCTGCTGGGCGCGGTGTGGACCGCCGAACTGTCCCGCGCCCACCGGCTCGCGGCCGAGATCCGCGCCGGCCAGGTCTATGTCAACACCTACGGCGCCGGCGGCGGCGTGGAGCTGCCGTTCGGCGGCTTCAAGAAGTCCGGATACGGCCGGGAGAAGGGCTATCAGGCGCTCGATGAGTTCACGGCCACCAAGACCGTCGTGGTTCGGCTGTGACGCACCCGCGCTCTCGTACGATTCGTCCTCGCAATGAACCCGAAGGAGAAGACCATTGGATCGCGAAACATACCAGCGCGGCCTCGAGATCCGCTCGGCCGTGTTGGGCGAAGAGTATGTCAGCCAGGCGTTGGCCGGCGCGGATGACTTCACCAAGCCACTGCAAGACCTCGTCACCGAGTATTGCTGGGGCGCGGTCTGGGGACGCGACGGACTGGCCCTCAAGACCCGCAGCATGCTCAACCTGGCCATGATCTCGGTCCTCAACCGCCCCAACGAATTACGGTTGCACGTCAAGGCGGCGCTGACGAACGGCGTGACGCGCGACGAAATTCGCGAGGTATTCCTCCAGGTCGCCATCTACGCCGGCATGCCGGCCGCGGTCGACAGCTTTCGCATCGCGCGGGAGGCGTTCGCCGAAGTGGATGAGGCCTAGGGGTTCGCGATGGAGGTCGGGTTCATCGGCCTGGGAAACATGGGGTTTCCCATGGCGAGTCGCCTCATCCAACAAGGCCACGACGTCGTCGCGTTTGACACCAACGGCGCGGCGCTCGAGCGCCTCGTCGCCGCCGGGGCGCGCGCCGCGTCGTCGTCAAAAGAGGTCGCCGATCGGGTCGAGACCGTCATGGCCAGCCTCCCGACGCCGGCGGCGTCGGTCGCGGTGGCCACCGGTGCCGAAGGCGTGATCGAGGGTTCGCGCGTCAAGCGCTACGTCGACTTCTCAACCGTCGGCAGCCGCACGGCGGTGCGCATCCATGACCTGCTGGCGCAACGGAACATCGCCGCGATCGACTGCCCGGTCAGCGGCGGCGTCGGCGGAGCCGAAAGGGGCTCGCTCGCGGTCATGGTGTCCGGCCCGCGTGACGAATTCGACGCCATACGAACCGCTCTCGAGGCGATCGGGCGTCCCTACTACATCGGGGAGAAACCCGGCTCGGCGCAGACGATGAAGCTGGCCAACAACATCCTGGCGGCCAACGTTTTGGCCGCGACGGCGGAGGTCGTCGTGATGGGCGTGAAAGCCGGGCTCGATCCGGGCGTGATGATCGAGGTGCTCAACGCGGGTTCTGGTGCGACGAGCGCGAGCCGCGACAAGTTCCCCCGCGCGATCCTCCCGCGCACCTTCGACTACGGCTTCGCCACCGGGCTGATGGTCAAAGACGTGCGGCTGTATCTCGACGAGGTGAAAGCGCTTGGCGCACCGGCCGACGTCGCCGAAACGGTGGGCCGGCTCTGGGAGGCCGCCGCGATCGAGGAAGGCCCGGATTCCGATTTCACATCGGTGATCAAACCGTTCGAGCGGGCCGCCGGCGTCACCGTGGGCCCGGTGGGGCCGCTTCCGGGCTAATCGCGTCGAGTGTGCACTAACGGCTTTGATTGTGTACCAGCGGAGGGAATTCGGCGATTTTTCCGCCCAGCATTCACACGCTAGGCCCACAGTTCACACGCGACGCCCGAAGGCCCGGTTAGGAGGCGGCCAGCCGAAAAGCCAGGCTGCCAACAGGAAGCACAGGGCGCCGAAGAACGTGCCGACGTTGGCCCACACCAGGCTGACGTCGGCCCCCGAGCGCAACACCAGCGCGCCCGCGGCCGAGGCGAGAAACAACACCGAGCCCGCGAAGTTGAGGAACGCGATGCGCTGCGAGGCGCTGGCGACGTGGGAGTGCCGGCGGGCCCGGACCTCGGGAACGATCGCGATGGCCGAGGACACCAGGAACGCGACGGAACCGACCATGTCGGGCACCCACACGTCGACGTCTATGAGCTCCGGGCGCGCGCCGATCGTTACCGCGGCGTCCACCGTGTTGATGTTGAACAGCACGGTCCCCACCAACTGGATGGCCGCGGCCAGCCAATCGGCGGTGCGCGCCCGCAACGGCAACGAGTGCCGCTCGGCCTCGGGCAGCGCGCGGCGCGCGAGGACGAGCTGAAGCGTTGCGGCGGCCGTGAAGAACACCGCTCCGACCGCGTAGGTCAGCGCCGAGAGCAGCGGCGGCAAAGCGCGGAGCAGCGAGAGCAGGACACCGAGCGCGAACAGCGCCGCGCCGATCACGAAGAGGAGGCCGGTCCAGCGCACCATGGACGCGTGCACGGTCCTCACCACGCGACGGATCGTACCGTCCGCTGCAGGCCCGCTTCGGCGTCCGGCGTGCACCGCGCGAGTCCACCAACAAGATTGAGAATGCTATTATCCTTATCCAAGAACGCTACTTACCCAAACGTTTGCAAAACCAATGGCCACCAGGGCCGATGATTAACCGAAACGCTTACCGAAAACACCGTTTGATTGGCGACCGACGAGAATGTTAGATTATCTATCAGATGCCCTCATCGGGCTCATTTTGGCTTCCCGAGCCGAGGGACGGCTTACGTGATCGAACACGCTGACGGAACCCGCACCCCGCTGATCGACGCGAGCGTGCACATCTTCTTTCCGTCCAACAAGGACCTGCGCTCGTTCCTGCGGGAGCCCTTCAAGAGCCGCGGTTTTCCCGACTACGAGATGGACTGGTACGGCGCGCCGGGCGGCGAATACGCGCCGAACACCCAGGGCCCGGACCGCCAGTATCCGGGTTCGGATCCGGAATTTGTTGGTAGCGAGCTGTTTTCGAAGCGCGGCGTCGACGTGGCGATCCTGCATCCGATGGGACGCGGCATCATGCCCGACCGTCACCTGGGCACCGCGCTGCACGCCGCCCACAACGAGATGATGGTGTCGCGCTGGCTGGATTCCGCCGAGTTCGGCGAGCGTTTCCGCGGCACCATCCGCGTCAACCCCGACGACATCGCCGGCGCCCTGCGCGAAATCGAGAAGTGGCGCGCCCACCCGCGCGTCGTCCAGATCGGCATCCCGCTGCAATCCCGCGAGTTGTACGGCAAGCCGCAGTTCTGGCCGCTGTGGGAGGCCGCCGCCGACGCGGGGCTCCCGGTCGCCGTGCACATCGAGACGGGCGAGGGCATCGGCTTCCCGCCGACGCCGTCCGGACACACCCTGACCTACGAGCAGTACGTCAGCTTCATGGCGCTGAACTACCTGTATCACCTGATGAACATGATCGCCGAGGGTGTTTTCGAGCGCTTCTCGAACCTGAAGTTCGTCTGGGCCGACGGCGCCGCGGACTTCCTCACGCCGTTCATCTGGCGCATGGACACCTTCGGCCGGCCCCACCTGGAACAGACGCCCTGGGCGCCGCGAATTCCGAGCGATTACATCCCCGGCCACGTGTATTTCGTGCAGGGCAGCCTCGACGGTCCGCCCGATGCCGAGTTCGCCGGCGAATGGTTCGGCTTCACCGGCAAGGAAGACATGGTGATGTTCGGCTCGAGCTACCCGCACTGGCAGAGCAACGACGTCGGCAGGGTGCCGGCATCGCTGTCCGCCGAACAGCGCGACAAGCTGTGCTGGCGCAACGCGGCCAACTTGTACGGGATCGACATTTCGGTCGACCTGGCAGCGGGCTAGTCGCAGAATTAGGACAAGGGAGACGGAGGAGACAAAGATGACGCTGACTCACATACACGAACGGGTTCCCGCCGCCGAGCGTATAGCCGTCCGGTGCGTCGACTCCGATGTCCACCCGGTGCCGAAGCGCGGCGAGCTCACCCAGTACATCCCGGAGCCGTGGCGCAGCAAGTTCTTCCTGGACCACAAGGTCGGCGAGCTGATCTACTACGACGCTCCCGACTACGCGCACACCTTCGCGATGCGCGCCGACGCCTTTCCGCCCGACGGCGAGTTCGCCTGCAGCGACCCGGACATGGCGTTCCGGCAACTGATCATGCAAGCGGGCTCGGACATCGCGATCCTGGAGCCCGGCGGGCGCACACCGCGGTTGGCCGAGGCGCACCAGGCGTTCTCGACGGCGCTCAATCACTGGCAGGCGAACCACTGGCTCGACAGCCACAACAACTGGCACGAGCGCTGGCGGGGTTCGATCTGCGCGGCGATCGAGGATCCCGAGGGGGCGGCGCGCGAGATCGAGACGTGGGCCGGCCATCCGTACATGGCGCAGATCCTGATCAAGGCCGAGCCGCGGCCGTCATGGGGCCACCCAAGGTACAACCCGATCTGGGAGGCCGCCACCAAGCACGACATCACCGTGAGCTGCCACCTGTCGCGCAGCAACTACGAGATGCTGCCGACGCCGCCGGTGGGTTTGCCGAGCTACAACCACGATTTCATGGTGACCTACTCGCTGCTGGCCGCCAACCAGGTGATGAGCCTGATCTTCGACGGCGTCTTCGACCGATTCCCCACGCTGCGCATCGTGTTCGTCGAGCACGCATTCAGTTGGATCCTGCCGCTGATGTGGCGGATGGACCGGCTCTATGAGGCCCGCAAGTCGCGGGTGGACATCAAGCGCAAGCCGTCGGACTACGTCAAGGAGCACATCAAGTTCACCACCCAGCCGCTGGACTACCCGGAAGACAAGACCGAGCTGACCCGCGCCCTGGAGTGGATGGAGTGCGACAAGATCTTGCTGTTCTCCTCCGACTACCCGCACTGGACGTTCGATGACCCGCGCTGGTTGGTCAAGCACCTGCCAAAGGCGGCGCGGGACGCGGTGATGTTCAAGAACGGGATCGCGACGTACCACCTTCCGGAGACGGTGCCGGTCCTCGAGGGCCAGACCCGGGTGTACTGAGTTGGCGGCAGAACAAGAAGGGGCAACCAGCAGGCCGCCCCAGCCCCGCCTCGCGCAGGGCCGCGAACACATCGTGGCGACGGTGGACGAAATCCCGCCCGGCAGCCACAAACTGGTGCCCATCGGGCGACACGGCGTCGGCGTCTACAACGTCAACGGCTCCTTCTACGCCATCGCGAATTACTGCCCGCACCAGGGCGGTCCGCTGTGCTCGGGGCGCGCGCGAGGACGCACGATCGTCGACGAGACCGCTGCTGGCGACGCGGTCATGGTGCGGGACCTGGAGTTCATCTACTGCCCCTGGCATCAATGGGGTTTCGAGCTTGCGACCGGCACGACCGCGGTCAAGCCGGAGTGGAGCATCCGCACCTACCCGGTGCGAGTCGTCGGCAACGACGTTCTGGTGATGGCGTGACGGGAGCATCTGTGTCGACATTCGAGGTGAATGGCGGGAACGTCGTCTACGAAATCCTCGGTGATACCGGAGATCTCATTGCCCTGACGCCGGGGGGCCGGTTCAGCAAGGAGATCGAGGGCCTGCGTCCACTGGCCGACGCGTTGGCCGCCGGCGGCTATCGGGTGCTGCTGTGGGACCGGCCCAACTGCGGGGCCTCGGATGTGCAGTTCTACGGCCAAAGCGAGTCGCACATGCGCGCCGAGACGCTGCACAAGCTGGTGACGGGTTTGGGCTTCGAGCGCTGCATCCTCGCCGGAGGCTCCGGCGGCGCAAGGGATTCCATGCTGACGACAATGCTCTACCCAGAGATGGTCACCAAACTCGTGGTGTGGAACATCGTCGGCGGCATCTACGGCACGTTCGTGCTGGGCTCCTTCTACATCATCCCGAGCATTCTCGCGGTGCGCGGCACCGGAATGGACGGCGTGATGAAGGTGCAGGAATGGCGCGAGCGCATCGAGCAGAACCCCGCCAACAAGCAGCGGTTCCTCGACTTCGACTCCGACGAGTTTCTCAAGGTCATGCTGCGCTGGCTGAATGCGTTCGTCTCCAAGCCCGGGCAGACGATTCCCGGGGTCGAGGACGAGATGTTCGATCGAATCAAGGTCCCCACGTTGATCATTCGCGGCGGCGAGAACGACATGGATCACCCCAAACGGACGTCGCTGGAGGTCAGCTGCCTGATCAAAGGCTCCAAGCTGATCGACCCACCCTGGCCGGAGGACGCCTGGGAGCGGGCATCCGAAGACCGCGCGGCGGGCAGGGTGTCGCACTTCAACATGTTCGACACCTGGGTCCAGGCCGCCCCGGCGATCCTCGAATTCTTGGGCTCCTGATGCGATTACACGGTGCGAATGCGAACCTCGCAGTTGAGCGACGCCTCGAGTGCGGTGTGTATCCGGCTTTCCGGAACGCGCTCCAGGTCGGCCTCGCGCAGGGTCACCTGGACGATGTCGAAACCGTCGTCGCCGGGCACGCGGACGATCTCGCCGGTGAGCCCGAAACCGGACAACACACCGTGCGCGTCGTCGTCGGTTCCCCGGCTGATGAACGTCACCACGCCGACCACCGGCGCGGCGTCAAAATCACCAAAAGCTCTGCGGCACAACTCAAGCCCGACGCGCTTGACGGCGTCGGCGTCGTCGCCTGCAATCAGAATCTCCACCTCGCGACGGCCGGACGGCATGGCCGCCAGGTTGTTCTCGACGACCGCCAAGCCCAGCTCGCCGGCAAGCCCGAGGAGTGCGGTCATGCCGTGTCCTAACTGTTCAGCCGTGAGGACACCGGAAGGATCCACGTTGACGCGCACAACCGCGGTTCGCATGTGCGCCAGACTAACGATGTGGAGCTAGGCGATGGGTATCACGGTCACCACCTGGCCCGGTTGCCCGTCGCGGCTGCTGGGGGATCAACCCGGCCAAGGGAGCGAAAACTACCAGGCCTACCTCGAATTCGGCGGTTATCGTCCGCTCGCCGACCCCGACGACCTGCTCGGCGAAGTCGAACGCAGCGGGCTGCAGGGCCGGGGCGGCGCGGCCTTTCCGATGGCAGTGAAACTGCGCGCCGTGCGCGACAACGGGCGCGCGGCGGGTGGCTCGGTCGTCGTCGCCAACGGCGAGGAGGGCGAACCGGCCTCGATCAAGGATCGATGGCTGCTGCGGCACCGGCCGCACCTGGTCCTCGACGGGCTGCGGCTGGCCGCGGCGATCGTGGGCGCCGACAGCGCCTACGTCTACCTGTCCGACGCGGAAGCGGCCCGCAGTGTCCAGGCGGCGCTCACGGAGCACACGCCCGGCGACGTCGCGATCGAGGTGGTCAACGTCGCCCCGGGATACATCGCCGGCGAGGAGACCGCGGTGACCCGCGCGATCAACGGCGGACCGGTCAAGCCAACGGACAAGCCGCCGCGGCCATTTCAGCAGGGCGTCGGCGGGCGGCCCACCCTGGTGAGCAACGTGGAGACCCTGGCCAACCTGCCCTACCTGCAGCGCCATGGCTCCGGGGAGTTCCGCTCGCTGGGCACGCCGTCCTCCCCCGGAACCTTCCTGGTGACCCTGACCGGCGGCGGTCGGCCGCCGGGCCTCTACGAGGTTCCGCATGGGCTGCCGTTCGCCGATCTGCTTGCCCTGCATGGTATTTCGCCGGATCGGGTCCAAGGCGCGTTGCTGGGTGGCTACTTCGCCGGGCTGCTGAACCGCAGCGTGCTGGACGCCACCTTGGACCACGAGACGTTCCGTGGCCTCGGCAGCGGGCTGGGCTGCGGTGCGATCGCGGTGATCGCCGACGACTGCCCGGTGGCGGTCGCCGCGTCGGTGCTGGCCTACTTCGATCGCGAGAACGCGGGCCAATGCGGCTCCTGCTTCAACGGCACCGCCGCGATGGCCGCCGTCGCCGCGGCGCTCCGCGACGGCGCCGCCGCCCCCGAAGACGTGGACCGGCTGCGCCACTGGTCGGTGACGCTGCGCGGCCGCGGGGCCTGCGCCACGCTGGACGCGGCGACGAACGTGGCCGCCAGCATGCTCGACCAGTTCCCCCAGGCGGTGGCCCAGCATCTCGACAACGCCTGTGAACCGTGCCGCGCCAACGCCTTTAGCGCCGGGCGGCCCTATGAGGTGGAGGCGGTGATCTACGCGTGAGCGAGGGCATGAGAATCCACCTGGACCGCACCCTCTGTGACGGCTTCGGCATCTGCGCCAAGCACGCGCCCGCATACTTCTCGCTCGACGACTGGGGATACGCGTGCCTGATCGGCGACGGCACCGTGCCCGAGGCCGACCGCGACGCGGTCATGCGTGCCCTGATGGACTGCCCGGTGCACGCCATCATGGAAATGGACGAACGCCGACCGGACGTCGTGCCGCCGCCGCCGAGCACCGACGCGGACCCGGCCGCGCACGTCAACACCGAAGCTAACGAAGCCGAATGGGGCTTCACGCGTTGATGGGACGCCTGGTTATGGCCGCGTCGAACGCATAAGCTGAAGCCGTCCAAGGTCGGGATGGTTCCCTTTGGGAGGCCTCCATGAGGTGGTTTGGTCGTCGTCTGGCCGCTCTTGTCGCGGTCCCGTTCGTGTCAATGGCCGCTGCGGTCGCGACGCCGGCAGTCAGCTGGGCGGACTGCGACCGCAACATGTCATGGAATACGGCGACCGGGGTGTGCGGTCCGCCACCAGCGCCGCCGGCCTGGTACACGCCTCCGCCGCCGTACGCGCCGTCGTTCGCGCCGCTGAATGTGCCGCCGCCCCCGCCAAAGCCGTGGTGGGCACCGGAGGCGCCGGTGTGGAGTAACGGCTTTCAGCGTTGGGGCGTCGTCTTGGGCACCCTCTGGGTGCCAGTCTGACGGCTGCCCATCTCGGGGACTCCCCACACGGCGGCGTCCTGCCTGCGGGGTGATAACGTAATTCTCCGATTCGTATAACGGGCCTACCGCGTTTTTGGCGGACCGTTTCGACTTCCCGGAGGTGACGTGTCAGCCGCACCCGGACGACCGCTGCCCCTCCTCACGCAGGACAACGAGTTCTTTTGGACGTCGGGCGCCGACGGCACGCTGCGGCTGCAGGAATGCCACAGCTGCAATGCGCTGATCCATCCGCCCGCGCCGGTGTGCCGGTACTGCCGGTCCCGGGACGTGGGCGTGCGGGACCTCTCCGGCAGGGCGACGCTCGCGGGGTTCACGATCAACGAGCGGTTCAGCCTGCCGGGGCTGGCCGCGCCCTACGTTGTCGCCCAGGTGGCGATCGCCGAGGACCCGCGCGTGCGGCTGACCACCAACATCGTCGAGTGCGATTTCGAACGCCTGGAGCTCGGTCAACAGGTAGAGGTGGTCTTCGAGCAGGTCGAGGACGTGTGGTTTCCGCTGTTTCGGCCGGTTCCCGATGCCGAACCCGCAGCCCTGCCGTCCGACGAGATCGCGCCCGAACGCTTCGGCGAACACGTGCAACCCATGCTGACTCCGGAGAAGTTCGAGGACAAGGTCGCGCTCACCGGCATCGGCATGTCGCCGATCGGCCGCCGCTTGATGCAGCTGCCGCTGTCGCTGACCGTTCAGGCGTGCGAGGCGGCCATCGCCGATGCCGGGCTGACGTATGCCGACATCGACGGCCTGTCCACCTACCCCGGCGCGTTGACCGTCGCTGGCATGGGGGAGGGCGGCGTCACCGCCCTCGAGGCCGCGCTGGGTATTCGGCCGGTGTGGCACAACGGCGCCATGGAGACGTTCGGCCCGGGTGGTTCGGTGATCGCCGCGATGCTCGCCGTGGCCTGCGGCCTGGCCCGGCACGTGCTGTGCTTCCGGACGCTGTGGGAAGCCACCCACGGCGAGCTGATGAAGCAGGGCAAGATCGCGCCCTCGATGGGCCGGATGTCGGGTTGGCAGATGCCATTCGGCGCCACCTCGGCCGCACACACGCTGGCGATGAACGCTCAGCGGCACTTCCATCGTTACGGCACAACGAAAGAGACGCTGGGCTGGATTGCCCTGAACCAGCGCGCCAACGCCGAACTCAACCCGACCGCCATCTACCGCACCCCGATGACGATGGACGACTACCTGGGCGCGCGGCCCATCACCACGCCGTTCGGGCTCTACGACTGCGACGTGCCGTGCGACGGCGCGATCGCCGTCATCGTCTCGGCCGTCGACGCGGCCCGCGACCTGGCCAAGCCGCCCGTGCTGGTGGAGGCCGTCGGAACCCAGATCGTCGAGCGACTCGATTGGGACCAAAGCACTTTGACGCACGAGCCACAGGTGCTGGGCCAGGCGGCGCATGTGTGGACCCGTACCTCGTTGCGGCCCAACGATGTCGACGTCGCCGAACTCTACGACGGGTTTTCCTTCAACTGCCTGTCCTGGATCGAGGCGCTGGGATTCTGCGGCATCGGTGAGGCCAAGGAATTCCTGGACGGCGGCAAGAACATTGCGCGCGACGGACAATTGCCGCTCAACACCCACGGCGGCCAACTGTCGCACGGCCGCACCCACGGCATGGGCCTGCTGCACGAAGCGGTCAGCCAACTGCGCGGCGAGGCCGGCGACCGGCAGGTGACCGACGCCCGCGTCGGCGTGGTCAGCAGCGGTGGCCTCACCCCCAGCGGCGTGCTCCTGTTGCGGGCGGACACATGACCGTCCGTCCCCGGCTGGTCATCGTCGACGGGGTGCCGATGTCGGCCCTGGTCGCCGAGGCCGAAGCGCCCAAGGCCGTGATCGTCGCCATCCACGGCGGGGGCACCACCGCGCTGTATTTCGACTGCCCCGGCCACCCGCCGTATTCGTTGTTGCGCACCGGCGCAGCGAACGGATTCACCGTCGTCGCCCTCGACCGGCCCGGCTATGGCAGTTCCGCTCCGTATCCCGACGCGATGATCACCGGCGAACAACGAGTCGACCTTGCGTACGGGGCGGTGGAGCGCATCCTCGGCGAACGACCGCGCGGCGCGGGCGTATTCGTGTGGGGCCATTCCGGCGGCTGCGAGCTGACGATGCGAATGGCCGCCGACGCGCGCGGTGCCGACCTGCTCGGCATCGAACTGGCCGGCACCGGTCGGCACTACCACCCCGCGGCCAAGGAAATACTGAAAACCGCTACCCGTGAACGCCGCCCGCCGGGCATGCGGGACCTGCTGTGGAGCCCGGCGGAGCTGTATCCGCCCGAGGTCCTCGGCGGCGCAACGGTTTCCCCCACGGCCCCGGCCTACGAGGACCAAATGGTGTCCGATTGGGCGCGGCAGACCTTCCCGCAGCTGGCGCCCGCCGTGCGCGTCCCCGTGCACTTCAGCATCGCCGAGCACGAAAAGGTCTGGCAGGCCGACGACGCGGCGGTGACCCAGATCAGTGCGCTGTTCTCCGCGGCGCCGCGGTTCGTGGTGCATCGTCAACCCGACGCCGGGCACAACATCAGCCTCGGCCATACCGCCCCCGACTACCACGCGAAAGTGCTTGCGTTCGTGGCGGAATGCGCGGACGAGCGGTCAACGGATGCGGAAGCCGACGATTTGGAGGCCGGTTGATGCGGGTTGGGTTCATCGGCCTGGGCAGTCAGGGCGGCCCCATGGCGCGCCGGATCGTCGAGGGCGGCTACGAGACGACACTGTGGGCGCGCAGGCCCGCGTCGCTGGAGCCGTTCGCCGACACCCCGGCCAAGATCGCCCCGACGCCGGCCGATCTCGCCGCGGCGAGCGATCTCGTCTGCCTGTGCGTCGTCGGCGACGCCGACATCGAGGAACTCACCGGCGGCGACGATGGCCTGCTGGCGGCCATGACACCGGGCAGCGTCATCGCCGTGCACAGCACGGTCCATCCCGACACCTGCCGCGAGCTCGCGAAACAGGCTGAAAATCATGGAGTTTCGGTCATCGACGCACCGGTGAGCGGCGGCGGAGGGGCGGCGGCGGAGGGGCGCCTGCTGGTGATGGTCGGCGGCGACGCCGAGGTTGTCGAGCGGTGCCGTCCGGTCCTCGAAACCTACGCCGACCCCGTCGTGCACTTGGGCGACCTGGGATCCGGGCAGACCACCAAACTGCTCAACAACCTGCTGTTCACCGCCAACCTGGGCACCGCGGCCGCCACCCTGTCGCTGGCCAACGCGCTGGGCGTCGCCCCGGACCGGCTCGTCGAAGTCGTCTCGCGCGGCAGCGCAAACAGCTTCGCGCTCAACGTCCTTGGCGGGATCGACGGCCTGGACCGCCTGGCCGGGCTGGCCGGGACGCTGCTGCAGAAGGACGTCCGGTTGATCGTCGAACTCGCCGAGCGGGCCGCGGCCGGCGGGGGCACCGTGCTCGACGCGGCCGACGCCACGCTGACCCTGATGGGGCATCCCCGATGAGGACCCGATGAGGGCCCGATGAAAGTCGGCTTCATCGGCGCGGGCCGGATGGGAAGCCCCATGGTGGTCCGGCTCATCGATGCCGGCCACGACGTCCGGGCCGTGGCCCGCTCGGACCAGCAACGCCGCGACGTCGCGTGGCTCGGTGCCCATGCGGTGGACGACGTGGGTGACCTCGGTCCGTGGGCCGACATCGTGGTGGTCTGCGTGTTCACCGACGAACAGGTGCGGCAGGTCTGCCTGGACGGCGCCCTGCTGCGCACGATGCGGCCGGGTTCCACCCTGGTGGTGCACACCACCGCCAGCCCCAAGACGATCGAGGCCATCGCCGCCCGCGCCGGCGACGTCGGCGTGGTCGACGCCCCGGTCAGCGGCGGCCCGCACGACATCGCCGCCGGCATGCTGACGCTCTTCGTCGGTGGCGCCGACGGCGCCGTGGACCGAGCGCGACCCGTGCTGGACTGCTACGGCGATCCGGTCCTGCACGTCGGGCCGATCGGCGCCGGCCAGAAGGTGAAGCTGGTCAACAACGCGCTGTTCGCCGGCCAGATCGGGCTGCTCGCGGAGGCCGTCCGGTTGGGCGACAGCCTGGGCGTCCCCGAGTCGGCGCGGCTTGGGGCCCCCCCCCACGGCAGCGCCACCAGCCGGGTGCTGGACATCGTCGCCGCCCGGGGCTCCGTCGGCTCGTTTGTCGAGGTAGCGGGCGAATTCGTCGGCAAAGACGTGGCGGTGGTGCGCGGCATCGCTGCGGAGCTGGGCGGCAACCTGGGCGCACTGGAGCAAGTCATCAAGGCCGTCGAGGTCGGCGGGAAGGTCTGACATGGAGGTGTTTTGGTCTTTTCGCCTCGTCACGAAACCGCTACCGTTAGCGTTACAGTCAGGCAATCCGCTGTAACGGTTCAGCCCGCCGATGAGGAGCATGCAGTGACCAAGCCCAAGGTCGTCTTTGATCCGTTCTCCGAGGAGTTCTTCAACAATCCGTTCGACATCTATCGACGGATGCGCGAGGACGCGCCGCTGTACTACGACGAAAAAGAGGACTTTTACGCGCTGACCCGGCACGTCGATGTCGCGGCCGGGTTCAAGGACTTCGAGACGTATTCCTCGGCGCGCGGCTGCGACCTCGCGATGGTGCGCAAAGGGATCCCCCCCGAACAGAAGTCGATCATCTTCATGGACCCGCCGGAGCATCGCCACATGCGCAGCCTGCTCAACAAGGCGTTCACCCCGCGCGCCATTCAGTCGCAGGTCGAGACGATCAAGGAAGTGATCGAGAAGTACCTGGGGGCCGCGGACCCCGACAATTTCGACGTCGTGCAGGACTTCTCCGGCCCGTTCCCGGTGGAGGTCATTACCCGGATGGCCGGCGTCCCCGAGGAATACCGCCAGCAGGTGCGCCACTGGATCGACACCAGCCTGCATCACGAACCCGGTCAGATCGAGATCAGCGAAGCCGGGATGCAGGCCAACATCGATACCGCGATGTACTACTTCGGCCTCATCCAGGAGCGGCGCGCAGACCCGCAGGACGACATGATCAGCCGGCTGATCGCGGCGGAGATCCCCGGCGAGAACGGTCAGCCCCGCAAGCTCGACGACATCGAAATCACCGGCTTCGCCACGCTGTTGGGCGGCGCGGGCGCCGAGACCGTCACCAAGTTGCTCGGCAACGCCGCGGTGATCTTCGCCCATCACCCCGACCAGTGGCAGAAGCTGCAAGACGACCGCAGCAAGATCCCGGGCGCGGTGGAAGAGCTGCTGCGCTACGAGGGGCCGGTGCAATACAACGTCCGCTACACCCTGAAGGAGGCCCACGTCAGTGGGGGCGTGATCCCCGCGGGCAAACCGGTGTTCCTGTGTGGCGCCGCGGCGAACCGCGACCCGGAGGCCTTCACCGACGCCGACACGTTCGACATCGAGCGCGACCAGACCGAGGCGCAACATCTGGGTCTCGGGTACGGGATCCACAGCTGCCTCGGGGCGGCGCTGGCCCGGCTGGAGAGCAGGCTCGCGCTGGAGCGGCTGCTGGACTTCATGCCGCGCTACGAGGTGGACTGGGCGGGGTGCAAGCGGGTGAACATGCAGAACGTCGCCGGCTGGAAGAATGTACCCGTCAAGATACTTCGGTAAGGGGAATCGCGATGACGAAGAAGATCGAAGTCGACTGGGGCCTGTGCGAAAGCAACGGCGTCTGCATGGGCATCAACCCCGAGATCTTCCACCTCGGCGACGACGACATGCTGACCGTGCTGCAAGAGGAAGTCACCCCGGAGATCGAATCGGACGTGCGCGAGGCCGTCCGTCAATGCCCCAGGCAGGCGATCTCCATCGTGGAGGGCTAGCCGAATCCGGAAAGGATGACGGCGTTGCAGTCGGCCGCCGCCTGGCGCAGCTTCGCGGCCTTTTGGTAGGCGTCGGACTCGTACCACGCCCGGGCAGCGTCCACCGATTCGAATTCCAGCACGACGGTCTGGTCGCCGTGCCACGTGCCCTCCAGGACCTTGGGAGCGGTGTCCACCGCAAGAACATTCACGCCACCCATCGCCGCTCCCGCGGCCCGGCCGTAGGCCTTCATGCCCTCCGGGTCCTTGATGGCCTCGGTCAGGATGACGTACCCCTTCGGCCCCTTAGCCACTCGAATCTCCTTGCCTGCGTGCGTGTCTGATTAGATCTTGCTGATCGCCTGTTCCGGGCAGCACTCGATGGCTTCCTCGGTGGCGGCTTCGAATTCCGTTGGGACGTCGGAGGGTATCGCCTCGGCGTACCCGTCGTCGGTCAGGCTGAAGACTTCCGGGCACAGCGTCGTGCACACGCCGTGGCCCCGACAGCGTTGGTCGTCGACCGAAACTTTCATGCCGGCGTGAACTCCAGATGCAGTTCGGTCAGGCCGCGCAGGATGTACGTCGGAACATATTGGTAGCGGCGGTCATTCGCCGGACCGTGCACGTTCTCGTCGATCCTGATGTCCGATGTCCGGTCGAGCAGCCGCTCGATCGCCACCCGGGTTTCGGCCCGCGCCAGCGGCGCGCCGGGGCAGCTGTGGATCCCCCGCCCGAACGCGATGTGCTGGCGGGCGTTTTTGCGGGCCGGATCGAACGTGGTCGGCTCCTCGAACCGACGCGGATCGCGGTTGGCGGCCGCCTGCACGATCATCACGGTGGTGCCCGCCGGCAGATCGACGCCGCCGACGTTGACCGGCCTGCGGTTCAACCGGAAGTCGCCCTTCACCGGGCTCTCGTGGCGAAGCGACTCTTCGATGAAGTTGGGGATCAGGCTGCGGTCCCTGCGCAGCTGCGCCTGGATGTCGGGGCGCTCCCCGATTGTCTGCAACGCGGCGCCGAGCAGCCGCACGGTGGTCTCCTGGCCCGCCGAGAAGACGTTGCTGGCGACGCGGGCGACGTCTTCGACGTCGGGAATCGAGCCGTCCGGGAAGGTGGCGGTCGCCAGGCCGGTCAGCACGTCGTCGCGGGGCTCGCGACGGCGGTCCCGCACGTAATCGGAGAAAAGGCCGTAGAGGAACTCCAGCGGGCTGTGTGACAGCGACTCCTTGCCGGTGCCCCCGATGCCGCCACCCGCATGCTCGGCGATGCCCTTGACGAACTTGTCGCGATCCTCCATGGGCACGCCCAGCAGATCGGCGATCACCAGCAGCGTGAACGGGCCGGCGAAGCCCTTGATCCAGTCGCCGCGGCCGGGCGCCAGGAAATCGTCGAGCGCCTGGTCGGCCAGCGCCCACATCGCGTCCTCGTTCTCCTTGAGGCGCTTCGGGGTGATCAGCCGCATCAGCAGGGAGCGGTGGTTGGTGTGGGTCGGCGGATCCAGCGTGGGCAGCTGGTCGCTGAACGGCAGCTCGTCGCGGTGCTGCTCGATCAGCTCCGTGATGTCGCTGTTTCCCAGCCCCTCGAGGCTCACCGGGAAGCCGGGAAACGGGCCGGTCACCGAGATGCACGAGGACCAGGTCTGGGCGTCGTTGAGCACGGTGCAGGCCTCGTCCCAGCCGGTCACCATGGTGACCCCGTGGTGGGGTTCCCTGGCCACCGGGCATTGCTGCCGCAGCGACTCGTAGTAAGGGTACGGGTCCGCGATGAGCTCTTTGCCGCGGAAGAAATCCATCTTGGTGAAGTCGTTCACCGTGTCGCTCCGTTCGAATCTCAGCAGTGAGAATGAGCCTCTCAGAGATGAGTATTACATTTCCACACGGCCTGGTCGTCGTCAAACGACGGCTGCCTAGTTTGCAAGCGGTGACTAGCCGGCCGGGACCAGGTCGGCGGCCACCGGCGGCCACGCCAGCAGCCCGCTGCGGAACGTTTCGTGGCAGCCGATCGAGCTGTGCGCCGTCCCGCCGCCGTTCATCGCCGCTGCGAGGGCCTGGCCCTTGAAGATCTTCGCCGCCATGCTCAGCCGGTGTTGTACCAGGCCAACGCTGTCGTCCAGCTCGGCCGGCCAACTCTCGCCCCACAGCGTGACCTCGGTGACGCCCTGGTCGAGGGCCTGCAGCACGCCTTTGCGCACCCGGGAGTCGCATCCGAACAGGTCCGCCGCGGCCGCCAGCGCCTGGGGGTGCGGCCGGGATCCCACCGCGGCCAGCGCGTCCTCGAGGTCGAGCGTCCGGGCGCCGATGATCTGCAGCGGCCGGAGGTCGGGGCGGTCGGCCAGGTCGGTCAGCAGCACGGTGACGTCCCAGCCCGCCATCGCGCGGTCGAAGAGCCAGCCGCCGGCGAACCGCACCACGTCGGCGACGCTGGAGGCGACCACGTCGAGGCGGTACCTCATGTCTTGCCGTTGGTCGTCGGCGGCGCGAAGTCCCGTGCCAGCGCCTCCGCGTACTCCTTGAACGCGTCGGTCAGCGGTATCGAAGGGTCGAGCAACCATATCGTTTCCATTCCGTGGACGAAGGCGAGGATTTCCACCGCCTTGACGGCCGGGTCGATGTCGGTGCGATACCGGCCGTCGGCCTGACCGCGGCGGATGAGTTCGGCGACGATGTCGATGGCTTGACGCTGCCGGGACAGCATGCGGTCGTGCAGCGGGGCCTCGGGATCGATGTTTTCGATCAGCAGCACAGTGAAAGTGCCGACCATGTCGGGTGCCCGCGTGAAGCGATCGGCGACCCGCGCGATCTCGACCAGCAGGTCGCCGGCCCGGTCGGCGTGGGAGTCGTCATCGGCGTCACGGGCGTCGAGCACCGCGTTCAGTAGCTGCTCTTTGGATTCGAAGTGGTGCAGCAGGCCCGCGGGGGTGACCCCGGCCTCGCCGGCGATCTGGGCGAGCGTGGTGTTGCGCCAACCGTTGCGCGTGAGCAGGCGTTGCGCGACCTCGAGAATCCGCTGCTTGCGGTCCTCACCTTTGGCGAGAAGCGTGTCGTATCGCCGTGCGACGGGCACCGGGCTCCCTCTGAACTAGCGGGTGCAACAACCTACTGAACACACAGTAGGTTGGTTTGGCGGCTGTGACAAGCGTCGCATTTGCGCCGGATTGCGGCCGGCGTTACGAGACCAGTTCGACCAGGGTGGCGTTGGCGGTGCCGCCGCCCTCGCACATGGTCTGCAGGCCGTATCGGATCCCGTTATCGCGCATGTGGTGGGCCATGCGCGTCATCAGCACCGCGCCGGAGGCGCCCAGCGGGTGTCCCAGCGCGATCGCTCCGCCCAGCGGATTCAGGCGATCGGGGTCCGCCCCGGTTTCCGCGAGCCACGCCAGCGGGACGGGCGCGAACGCCTCATTGACTTCGAAGACCCCGACGTCCGCCAGCGAGACGCCGGCCTTGGTGAGCACCTTCTCGGTCGCCGGGATGGGCCCGGTGAGCATGAGCACCGGATCGGCCCCAGTGACGGCGCCGGCCCGGTAGCGCAGCAGCGGCGTCAAACCCAACTCGACTGCCATCTCCGCCGTGGTCACCAGCAGCGCCGCCGCCCCGTCGGAGATCTGCGAGGAATTGCCCGCGTGGATGACACCGTCGTCGGCGAACGCGGGCTTGAGCCCGGCCAGTTTCTCCACGGTGGTGCCCCGGCGCACCCCCTCGTCGGCGACGATGGTCCCGTCATCGGTGAACACCGGAACGATCTGATCGGTGAAGGCGCCCGCGTCCTGGGCGGCGGCGGCCAGCTCGTGGGACCGGACCGAGTACTCGTCGAGCTGGCCGCGGGAAAACCCCCACTTCGTGGCGATCATCTCCGCCGACAGGCCCTGGTTGAACGAGAAATCGTCATAGCGCTCAAGGACTTTCGGCCCGTAGGGCATCCCCGAAGCCCGGGCCGCGCCCAGCGGAACGCGGCTCATCACCTCCACGCCACCGGCCACGACGACGTCCTGCTGACCCGACATCACCGCCTGCACGGCGAAATCGAGCGCCTGCTGGCTCGAACCGCACGCCCGGTTGACCGTCGTCCCGGGGATGGTTTCCGGCCACCCGGCGGCCAGGACGGAGTAGCGCCCGATGTTGCTGGACTGGTCGCCGACCTGGGACACGCATCCCCAGATCACGTCGTCGACGACGTCCGGGCCCACCCCGGCGCGTTCCAGCAGCTCGTTGAGGACGATCGCGGACAGGTCCGCGGGATGCATGCCGGACAATCCGCCGTTGCGCTTTCCTACCGCCGTCCGGACCGCCTCGACGATGACTGTCTCACGCATCTTGTTCTCCATCAGTTTTCGATAACGCCCACCGACCAGTAAACGACGGCTCGCGTTTCTCGGCGAAAGCGGCATAGGCGGCGGCCGCGTCAGCCGTCGCGAAATTGCCGATTTGTGCCCGCGCCTCGTTGGCCAGCGCGTCGCGCATCGTGCCATCGGCGCCCTCGTTCAGCAGGGCCTTCGTCTGTGCCAGCGCGAACGGCGGACCCGACGCGAGCCGACCGGCGAGATCCCCGACAAAGGTGTCGATCTCGCCGGCGGACACCACCCAGGTCACCAGGTTGAGGGCTTGGGCCTCGTCCGCATCGATGGTCTCGGCGAGCAGCGCCAGACGCTTGGCCTGCTGCAGGCCAACGAGTTTCGGCAACAGCCAGGAACCACCCAGGTCGATGGAGAGGCCCCGCCTGGAAAAGATCTGGCAGAACGTGGATTCCGGGGTCGCGACCACCAGATCGCAGCCCAGCGCCAGGTTCCATCCGGCGCCCACCGCGACGCCGGTCACTTTGGCGACGGTGGGGATCGGGAGCTCGTGCAGGGCCAGAGCCACGTCGGTCAGGCGCTGCAGCTTGTATTTCGGATGAATGTCGTCGGGTACCGAGATGTCGGCGCCGGAGCAGAATGCGCCGCCGGCGCCGGTGACGACAAGCGCACGCACGCAGCGGTCGCGCCCCGCCTCGTCGAGGGCGTCCCGCAGCGCGAGCCACAGCTCGGGATTGATCGCGTTCTTGCGGCGCGGACGATTGAGGGTCAGTGTCCGCACGCCGCCCCGGTCGTCGACGAGCAGCGCGGGATCGCTGGGCGCAGTCACATCGGTCACATCACCATGCCGCCGTCCACCGGCAGCACCTGCCCGGTGATGTACGAGGCGGCGTCGGAGGCCAGGAAGACGAACGCGCCGGCGACCTCCTCCGGTTCGGCCCAGCGCTTCAACGGGATTCGAGCCATCATGTTGGCCGCGAATTTCTCGTTGGTGCGGATGGTCTCGGTCATCTTCGTCGCCGCCAAGGGCGCCAGCGCGTTGACGAGAATCTTTTTCGGCGCCATCTCCCGAGCCAGCGATTTGGTGAACCCGATGATGCTGGCCTTGGCGGCGGAGTAGTTCACCTGGCCCAGGGTGCCGGTAATCCCCGCCGACGAGACGACATTGATGATGCGGCCCGTCCCGTCGGTCGGCAGGAAACCGAGCGCGGCCTGGGCGCAGTGGAAGGCGCCCATGAGGTGGATGTCGAGCACCCGGTGGAAGCTCTCGTCGGTGAGGTCGGCGAACATCGCGGGCGCGGTCACGCCGGCGTTGTTGACCAGAATGTGCAGCGCCCCCTCGGTGAGCCCCGCTGCGCGTCCGGCCGCCGCGGCGGCCGCCCGCCGGTCGCGGACATCGAGGGCGATGCCGTCGGCCTTGCCACCGTTGGCGCAAATCCCTTGTGCCACAGCCGAAGCCGCGTCACCGTCGATGTCGCTGACGAGTACCGCGGCGCCGGCGGCGGCCAACGCCCGCGCGACAGCCGCCCCGATCCCGCTGCCGGCCCCGGTGACCAACGCCGATCGGCCGGTGAGGTCGAACAGCGGATTGGTCATCAATAGCTCCTCGGCAGTTTCAGGACGTTGGATCCCAGGAAGTTCAAAATCATCTCCTGGCTGACCGGCGCGATCTTCATCAGCCGGGCCTCGCGGAAGTAACGCGTGATGTGGTACTCCTCCGCGTATCCCATGCCGCCATGGGTCTGCAACGCCCGGTCGGCGGCGGCGAAGCCCGCGTCCGCGCACAGGTACTTGGCGGTATTGGCTTCACGCCCACAGGGTTTCCCGTTGTCGTAGAGCCAGGTCGCCTTGCGCAGCATCAACTCGGCGGCGTCGAGGCGGGCCAGCGAATCGGCGAGCGGGAACTGCAGGCCCTGGTTCATGCCGATCGGCCGGCCGAAGACCTCGCGTTCGTTGCCGTACTTCACCGCCTTGTCCAGCGCCACCCGTCCGATGCCGAGCGCCTCGGCGGCGATCAGCATCCGTTCGGGGTTCAGGCCGTCCAGGATGTACTGGAAACCCTTGCCCTCCTCGCCGATTCGGTCCTCGACCGGCACCTCCAGGTTGTCGATGAACAACTCGTTGGAGCTGACGGCGTTGCGGCCCATCTTGCGGATGGGCCGGATGTCGACCCGGCTGCGGTCGAGATCGGTGATGAACAGCGTCATCCCGTCGGTCTTCTTGGCGACCTCGTCATAGCTCTGAGTCCGGGTCAGCAGCAGGATCTTGTCGGACTCCATGGCCTTCGAGATCCAGACCTTGCGGCCGTTGACGATGTAGCGGTCGCCGTCGCGTTTGGCGAAGGTGGTGATGCGCGACGTGTCCAGCCCGGCGCCGGGTTCGGTGACCCCGAAGCAGACGTGCACCTCGCCCGTCGCAACCTTGGGCAGCGTGCGCGCCTTGAGTTCGTCGGAACCGTGCACCACCACCGGCTGCATGCCGAAGATCGACAGGTGAATCGCGCTGGCGGCGTTCATCGCGCCGCCGGATTTGGCGACCTCTTCGAGCAGGATGGTGGCTTCGGTGATCCCCAGGCCGTGGCCGCCGTACTCGGTCGGAATCGTCATGCCCAGCCATCCGCCGTCGGCGATGGCCTGGTAGAACTCGGCCGGAAACTCGTGCGCCTGGTCCTTTTCCATCCAGTACTGGTCGTCGAACTTGCGGGCCAGTTCGGCGACCGACCGGCGGATCAGCTCCTGGTCATCGGTCAGCTCGAAATTCATTCCACCGCCGGGCACTGCTGGGTCTCCTCTCAGCGCGAGCAGACACAAAAGCGCCCGACACGCCGACAAATTTGGCGCTTTTGCGTCTGCTCGGCGCCAGTACGGCTTAGTCCGTGTTGCCGGTAAGGGATTTCGCGTTGGCGGCAAACTCCGCGAAGGACGAGCCGCCTCGGGAGTCCTTGTCGTGGCCCTTCGCTTTGATGGACACGTCGTGCCCCTCGGCGGCCTTGCGCAGCGCGCCGACGGTCGCCTGTTCGCGCGAAATGTGAGTGAACGGGTCGAACGAGTACCAACGCATGGCGTTCTCGTAGGCCATCTTGTTGATCTCGTCGTCGGGGACGTTGTTGATGGACAACACGTCCCACAATTCTTCGGGCGCGCCCGGCCACATCGAGTCGCTGTGCGGGTAGTCGGCCTCCCAGGCGATGTTGTCGATGCCGATCATGTTGCGCAGCGCGACGCCGACCTTGTCGCTGATGAAACACGTCAGGAAGTGCTCGCGGAAGACGTCGCTGGGCAGCTTGCCGCCGAAGTTCTGGTGGGTCCACGCGGAATGCATTTCGAACGTGCGGTCGGCCCGCTCCAGGAAGTAGGGGATCCACCCGGTCCCGCCCTCGGAGAGCGCGATCTTCAGGTCGGGGTACTCCTTGATCGGCCGCGACCACAGCAGGTCCGCGGCGGCCTGCACGATGTTCATCGGCTGCAGGGTGATCATCACGTCCATCGGGGCGTCGGGCGCCGTGATCGCGAGCCGGCCCGACGACCCGATGTGCACGTTCATCACGGTGTTGGTGTCGCACAACGCCTTCCACAACGGGTTCCAGTACTCGTCGTGGAAGCTGGGGTAACCCATCGCGGCGGGATTCTCGGTGAAGGTCAGCGCGTGCACGCCCTTCTTCGACACCCGGCGCACCTCGGCGGCGCACGCCTCGGCGTCCCAGATCACCGGGATCGCCATCGGGATGAACCGCGCGGGGTACGCCCCGCACCACTCGTCGATGTGCCAGTCGTTGTACGCCTGTACCAGCGAGATCGAGAAGTCGTGGTCCTCGGTGACGAACAGCCGCCCGGCGAAGCCGGGGAACGACGGGAAGCAGATCGAGGCCAGGATGCCGCCGGCGTTCATGTCCTTGATCCGCTCGTCCACGTTGTAACAACCCGGGCGGATCTCGTCGAGCCCGGTCGGCTCGATGCCGTACTCCTCCTTGGGCCTGCCGGCGACCGCGTTCAGCGCCACGTTCGGGATCACCGTGTCGCGGAACTTCCACATGTCGGAGCCGTCGGGGTTATGGACCAACCGGGGCGCGTCGTCGATGTATTTCTTCGCCAGGTGGTTCTTGAACATGTCCGGCGGCTCGACGGTGTGGTCGTCAACGCTGATCAGGATCATGTCTTCTTTGTTCATGGCCAGTCCTCTCCAAGTCTGATCCAGCTGAGCGATTCGGACGCGCCGCTCCCGCACAGCATCGGCGAATGATCGCCCGGCGCCAAGATCACTAATTTGAAAACTATCTTCTCGCGCAGCGAGAATCAACATCCAGCGAACGTCGCGGGCCCGGCCAGCGCGGATCCCGGCCGACGGCATTGACCAACCGAGCGAATCATGCAAGTCTATTGGTTGGAAATGAGAATCTGATTCTCCTTGACCGAGAGTTACCAGACAGAACGCCGAGAGGAGGCGCGCGGATGCGCCTGCCCCCGCTGCCTGCGGACCAGTGGGACGAGGCCGTCGAGCACTCGCTGTCCGGCATGCTGCCGCCCGAACGGCGAAACCCCCGGGACGCCGGCACGCTCATGTCGACGCTCGTGCGCCACCCGAAGTTGACCCGCGCGTATTTGCGGTTCAGCGGCTATCTCCTGTTCGCTTCCTCCCTTCCCGTGCGCGTCCGCGAGCAAGCGATCCTGCGCGTCGCGCATCGGCGCAGCTGCGCCTATGAGTGGGAACACCACGTGGACATCGCGAGGGACGCGGGACTCACCGAGGCCGAGATCGCGGCCGCCCAAACCGGCGAGACGGACGACGAGTTCGACCGCGCCGTGTTCGCTGCCGTCGACGAGCTCGACGAGAAGTCAAACGTCTCGGATCAGACGTGGGCCACCCTCGGCGAACGGCTTGACGAACGTCAGCGGATGGACTTCGTCTTCACCGTCGGCGGCTACATCGCACTCGCGATGGCCATCAACACTTTTGGCGTTCAGCTCGAGAACGAGAAAGGTTAGAGCCTTGCCCCACTTCCCGAAACCAGCTGCCGGAAGCTGGACACAGAACTATCCCGAACTGGGAACCTCGCCGGTCGATTACACCGACTCCATCGACCCGAAGTTTTTCGAGGCCGAGCGCGAGGCGGTCTTCAAGCGCACGTGGCTCAACGTCGGCCGGGTCAATCGCCTGCCGCGCACCGGCAGCTACTTCACAAAGGAGCTGCCGTCGGCCGGCAAGGGCATGTCGGTGATCATCGTCAAGACCAAGGACGGGACCGTCAAGGCGTTTCACAACGTCTGCCGGCACCGCGGAAACAAGCTGGTGTGGAACGACTTTCCCCACGAGGAGACGTCGGGCACCTGCCGGCAGTTCACGTGCAAGTACCACGCGTGGCGCTACAGCCTGGACGGCGACCTGACCTTCGTCCAACAGGAAGACGAATTCTTCGACCTCGACAAGAGCCAATTCGGCCTGGCGCCCGTGCGCTGCGAGGTGTGGGAAGGCTTCATCTTCGTCAACTTCGACAGCAACGCGGCGCCGCTCACCGACTACCTCGGGCCGCTGGCCAAGAGCATCGAGGGCTACCCCTTCGGCGAGATGACGGAGACCTACTCATACCGGGCAGAGGTCGGCAGCAACTGGAAGCTGTTCATCGACGCGTTCGTCGAGTTCTACCACGCGCCGATCCTGCACCAGGGGCAGTACACCAAGGAAGAAGCCGCCAAGATCCAGAAGTACGGCTACGAGGCGCTGCACTACGAGTTGGCCGGCCCGCACAACCTGCAGTCGACCTGGGGTGGTCAGGCGCCGCCGACGGACATGTCCATGGTCAAGCCGATGGACCAGGTGTTGCGCAGCGGTTTGTTCGGTCCCTGGGACAAGCCGGAGATCATCGAAAAGTTGGAGCTGCCGCCGGGCATCAACGTGAAGAGGGTGCCACAGTGGGGCATCGACTCCTGGCTGTTCTACCCCAACTTCATGCTGCTGATCTGGGAGCCGGGCTGGTTTTTGACCTACCACTACTGGCCGACCGCCGTCGACAAGCACACCTTCGAGTGCACGCTGTATTTCGTTCCGCCGCGCAACGCGCGGGAGCGGTTGGCCCAAGAGCTGGCCGCCGTGACGTTCAAGGAGTACGCGCTGCAGGACGCCAACACCCTGGAAGCGACCCAGACCATGATCGGCACCCGCGCGGTGAAGGAATTCCTGCTGTGCGATCAGGAGGTCTTGATCCGTCATCTGCACAAGACGACCGGCGATTTCGTATCTAATTGGGCGAAGGAGTACCAGGGCAATGGCAAAGTTACCGTCTGAATTCGCCGACCTGGAGCCCTATTTGGAATGGGACCTGGCGACCGAACCCGAGCGCTACGCCAAGCGACTGGCCTCGACGATGCCCGAGATGCAGGCGTTCTACGACGCGGCGTTCCCCCGCCTGAATGACGCCATCGCCTACTGCGACAAGTACCCGTTGGACGACTTGCCCGACGACGCAAAGAGTCTCATGCACATCATGCAGTCGCTCGTCATGGTGTCGTTCCCGATAGAGGCGTGGAAACAGCCGCGGGTGCCCGACAGCGGCGCGGCGTGGGTGGAGTGCATCCGCGAACCGGTGATCTAGCCGGTGTTGACGCTCAAGGCCGCCGGGCTGCTTGACGTCGACGCCGGCGAGATCGTGTCCCCCGGCGTCGTCCGGGTCGAGGGTGACCGAATCGCGAGCATGGGCGGTGAGCCCGAGGGTGAGCTGATCGACCTCGGCGACCGGATCCTGCTGCCCGGGCTGATGGACATGGAGGTCAACCTCCTGATGGGCGGGCGCGGCGAGAAACCCGGCCTGTCCCAGGTCCAGGACGACCCGCCGACGCGGGTACTGCGCGCGGTCGGCAATGCCCGCCGCACGCTGCGCGCCGGCTTCACCACGGTGCGAAACCTCGGGTTGTTCGTCAAGACCGGCGGTTACCTGCTTGACGTCGCGCTGGGCAAGGCCATCGACGCCGGCTGGATCGAGGGGCCCAGGGTGGTGCCGGCCGGGCACGCCATCACCCCGACCGGCGGGCATCTGGATCCGACGATGTTCGCCGCGTTCGCGCCGCACGTGCTGGATCTGACGGTCGAAGAGGGCATCGCCAACGGGATCGACGAAATCCGCAAGGCGGTGCGATACCAGATCAAACACGGCGCCGAGCTGATCAAGGTCTGCTGCTCGGGCGGGGTGATGTCGTTGACGGGACCTCCTGGTGCGCAACACTATTCAGACGAGGAACTGTGCGCGATCGTCGACGAGGCGCACCGGCGCGGGCTGCGTGTCGCCGCGCACACGCACGGCGCCGACGCGGTCAAGCATGCGGTCGCCGCCGGCATCGACTGCATCGAACACGGCTTCCTGATCGACGACGAGGCGATCGCCACGATGGTCGAGCACGGCACGTTTCTGGTGTCCACCCGGCGCCTGGCGGAGGGCATGGACGTTTCGCACGCCCCACCCGAGCTACAGGCCAAGGCCGCGGAGATGTTCCCGCGGTCGCGCACCTCGATCCTCGCCGCCCACAAAGCCGGGGTGAAGATCGCCGTCGGCACCGACGCCCCCGCCATACCGCACGGCAAAAACGCCGACGAGCTGGTCACGCTCGTCGAATGGGGCCTGCCGCCGCTGGCGGTGCTGCGCGCGGCCACGGTGACCGCGGCCGAGCTGATCAACTCGACCGACCGGGGGCGGCTGGCGGAGGGTCAGCTCGCCGATATCATCGCGGTACCGGGAAACCCGTTGGAAGACATCACCGTTACCCAGCACGTCAGCTTCGTCATGAAAGGCGGCAAGGTCTATGCCAACCAGAACTGACGACCTGGTCGAGATTCAGCAGCTGCTCGCCCGCTACGCGGTCACCATCACCCAGGAGGACATCGACGGCCTGATCGGCGTCTTCACGCCGGACGGAACCTACAGCGCGTTCGGCTCCACGTACCAGTTGGACAGGTTTCCCGAGTTGGTGGCGGCGGCCCCAAAGGGGTTGTTCCTCACCGGAACTGCCTTGATAGAAAACATCGACGGCGATTCCGCGAGCGGCACCCAGCCGTTGTGCTTCATCGACCACGCCACCCATGACATGAGGATCGGCTACTACCGCGACACCTACGCCCGCACCGCCGACGGATGGCGGCTGAAAACCCGCGCCATGACATTCATCCGACGCAGCGGCGTGCACGACTCCGGGCGCCCGCACGCCGTCGGCCGACCACAGCCGTGAAAGCCGAGCCGTGAATGTCGAGGAGTTCCGGGCCGGCCTGTGCGCGTGGCTCGACGACAACGATCTGACCCCGGGGCCCGACCACTCGCTGCAGGGCCACATGCGGCAATTCGCCCGCGTCAGCCGCGCGTTGTATGACGCCGATTGGATGCGCTACGGCTGGCCCGTTAAAGTGGGTGGCCTGGGTGGTCCCGCCGTGCTTCGCGCGATCGTCGGCGAGGAAGTCGTGGGCCGTCGGCTGGCCGAGCCCGGCCCGTACTCGATGCTCGAAGTGCTGGCGCCCACGATGATCGATTACGCCCCCGCGGAACTCGCCGCGGAGATGGTGCCGCGGTTGCTCAGCGGCCGCGAGCAATGGTGCCAAGGCTTTTCCGAGCCGGGCTCCGGCAGCGACCTGGCGTCGCTGACCACCCGGGCGATCCCCGACGGGGACAACTGGATCGTCAACGGGCAGAAGGTCTGGACCAGTTACGCGCAGTTCTCCACACGCTGCGTCCTGCTCACCCGCACCGCGCCGGGGCACGACGGAATCACCGCGTTCTTCGTCGACCTGGATTCACCCGGCATCACCATCCGGCCGCTACGCACGATGCACGGCGTCGACGAATTCTGCGAGGTCTACTACGACGACGTGGTGATCCCGGCGAGCAGGATGCTCGGCCGGCCCGGGGACGGCTGGCGACTCGCGATGGACCTGCTGCCGTATGAGCGCTCCGCCTGCTTCTGGCAGCGGATCGCCTACCTCTACTCCCGCTTCGACGAGCTCATCGCCGAGACTCCGGCAACGCACGACGCCGACGAATCCGCCCTGGGCTCGGCCTATCTGGCGCTGCACACCTTGCGCTGCCGATCCCGTGACACCCAGCACCGATTGCGCGACGGCGCGCGGTTGGGCCCCGACACCTCCATCGACAAAGTGCTGTTGGCCACCGCCGAGCAACGGCTCTACGACACCGTCCGCGACCTGTTGCCCGGGGCGCTCGAGCTTGACGACACCCCGTGGCGGTCGGAGTACCTGTACTCGCGCGCGGCCACCATCTATGGCGGCACCGCCGAGATCCAGCGCAACATCATCGCCCGCCGGCTGCTCGACCTCGGGAAGGAGTGAACGGTGGACCCCGAGGCGTTGCAGCTGCTGGCCGACTCCCTGCGCACCACCATGACCGCCGCGAGCGGCGCCAAGCTCGACGCGGCGTTGTCCGACCTCGGCTGGCACGACATGCTCGACGAAATACCGGAATTCGCAATACCTTTGGTGTTCCGGCTGCTCGGCGAGACCGGCGCGCACGCCCCCGTACTCAACGACGTGGTGCTGCGGGCGGCCGGACGCGAAGACGGCGGAACCCTCCCCCTGCCCTTCGCCGGGGGTTCGTGGGTGGTGTGGGAGCGAGACGATCGGGCCACCCCGACGCTGGACGGGCTGCCGATACACCATGTGCCGCAGGGTGATCCGGTGCCGCTCGCCGCGGGACGGCGGGCGCTGGGCTGGTGGCTGGTCGGTACCGGTCGGGCGATGTTGTCGCTGGCGCGCCAGCATGCCTTGGACCGCGTCCAATTCGGCCGGCACATCAGCTCCTTTCAGGCGATCCGGCATCGGTTGGCCGAAACACTCGTCGCGATCGAGGGCGCGGAGGCGACCCTGAACGCCGCCGCGCAGCCGGACGACGCCGACGGCCTGGCTTCCCTGCTGGCCAAGGCCGCGGCCGAGGTGGCGGCGCTGACCGCGGCGCGCCACTGCCAGCAGGTGCTGGGCGGGATCGGCTTCACCGCCGAGCACCAGCTGCACCACCACGTGGAGCGGGCGCTGGTTCTCGACGGGCTGCTGGGCAGCGCGCGGGAACTGACCCGCGAAGCCGGAACGGCATTGCGAAACAAGGGCTTCGCGCCTCGGCTGGCGCAGCTGTAAGGGACCACCGGGCGCCTGCGCGTACACTCGTCTCGCAACCCACGAGGATCGGACGCGATGAGCCACCCCGACGTACCCCGAAACGAGGTCGGTGTCGCCTCGCTGCTCGTCGGCATCGTCGCGCTGCTCACCTGTTGGCTGCTGATCGGGGTGCCCTTCGGCATCGCGGCGGTGATAACCGGCGACGTCGCCCGCCGGCGAGTGCAGCGCGGTGAGGCCAACAATCCCCGAATCGCCGTGGCGGGCATCGTATTAGGTGCGATCTCGATCGCGGCGGGGCTCGCCGCGATCGGTTACTACGCCTGGCGGGACGCCCGCTAATTGCGCGGCAGGCCGAGCACCCGTTCGGCGATGATGTTCCGCTGGATTTCGGAGGTGCCGCCGGCGATGGTCGCGGCGAAGCTACGCGCGTAGCGGTCGAACCAGCTGCGGTAGTGGCTGTCCAGGTCCAACGGTGCGAACGGCGCGGTGACCGCGTGGTAAACGAGACCCTCGGCGCCCGCGGCATTCAGCGCGTCCTCGGCGGCGCGTTGCAGGGCCTCCGAACCGAGCAGCTTGAGCACCGACTGGCCCGGCACATCCTCTTCCCCCCGAGCGGCGCGGGCCAGGGCCGCCGACCCCAGCAGTCGCAGCGCGTAGGAGTCCATCACCAGGGTGGCGTAGCGATCCCGCTCGAGCGGTCCGGACGGGCGGAAGTCGGCGGTCAGCCGGTGCAACAGGTCGACGTAGCCCATCCACAGCATGATCCGTTCGTGGCCCAGCGAACCGGTTGCCACCCGCCAGCCCTCGTCGAGGCGACCGATCAGGTTCTCGGCGGGGACCCGCGCGTCGGTGAAAAACACCTCGTTGAAATCGATTTCGTCGCCGTCGCACACCGACGCGAACGGGCGGCGCACCACGCCGGGAATGTCGGTCGGGATCATCAATGCGCTGATGCCCTTGTGTTTCGGCTTGCCCGGGTCGGTGCGCACAAACGTCAATAGCACGTCGGCGTCGTGGGCGCCCGACGTCCACACCTTCTGCCCGTTGACCACGAAGTGGTCACCGTCGAGCACCGCCCGCGTTTTCAGCGACGCCAGATCCGAACCCGCACCCGGTTCGCTCATCCCCAACGACGCGGTGATCTCGGCCCGCAGAATCGGCACCGCCCATCGCCGCTGCTGCTCCGGGGTGCCGAAGGTCAACAACGACGCCGCGATGATGCCGACGCCCTGCGGATTGAAACTCTGATAGATGCGCCGGCGCCCCAATTCCTCCAAGTAGACGTATTGCTGCAACAGCGTGGCGTTGCGACCGCCGAATTCCGGCGGATTGCCGGGCAGCAGCCACCCGCTGTCGAAGAGCAGCCGCTGCCAGCGCCTGGCCCACTCAGGAATGTGGGAACTGGACCGCGGCCGCTCGACCGCCTCCGCCGCCGAGGGAAGGTGCGCGTCCAGGAAGGCGACCAACTCGGCGCGAAACGCCTCGACGTCGGCATCAAAGGTCAGTTGCACAGCACTCCTGCGAAAGACGGTTTCCGGGTTCTCGGGGACAGCGCGGTTCGCTCTTGCGATTAAGCTTCCATACACGCGTCTAAGAGAATAGTATTCTCGTGGTACGAAAGTTACAATCTCCCGACACGGCGTCCATAGGGGGTCGAGCGAACCGATGGCACGGCGTTCTCCGGTAGAGTCCAACCATGTTCTCCCCACGCGGCAATCGTCCGAGCCGACCGTGACCAGCCCGAGCGAAGAGCCGGCCTGGAAGCAGCGCGCCGTCGAGCGGTCGATCAAGACCGCGAAATTGCGCGCGGCACAGCGCGTTCAGCGCTTCCTCGACGCCGCGCAGGCGATCATCATCGAGAAGGGCAGCACCGACTTCACCGTCCAGGAGGTCGTGGATCGCTCCCGGCAGTCGTTGCGCAGCTTCTACCTGCAGTTCGATGGCAAGCACGAGCTCTTGCTCGCCCTGTTCGAAGACGCACTGAGCCGCTCCGCCGATCAGATCCGCGCAGCCACGGAAAGCCACACCGACGCGCTGGAGCGCCTCAAGGTCGCAGTCGAGCTGCTGTACGAGTCTTCGCGTCCCGACCCGACGGCCAAACGACCACTGTTCACCGACTTTGCCCCGCGGTTGCTGGTCACGCACCCGGCCGAGGTCAAGGTCGCGCACGCGCCGCTGCTGGCGTTGCTCACCGAGCTCATGGAGGCCGCCGCGGAGGCCGGCAAGCTGCGCGCCGACATCAACCCGAAGCGGGTGGCCGCGATGACCATGCAGACCGTGATGTTCATCGCACAATCCAGTGGCGGCTCCGACGACGCGACGGTCCATCCCATCACGGCCGACGAGGCCTGGGACTTCTGCTCACGCGGATTCGTCGGCTAGCGACCTGTAACAAAACGAGCAAATAGCGCTCGCCATTGCCAGGCGAGAATGAAGTTCTCTATTATCTAGAACGGGAATTCGCCGAAATGGATCTGGCGTTGACGTACGCCGGCGGGGGATGCCGAGTCGGCTGTCCTCCGCCGAGCCATCGAGGAATGAGGTAGTAACCATGACCGGACGTGTCGAGGGCAAAGTCGCCTTCATCACCGGGGCCGCGCGCGGTCAGGGCCGCAGCCACGCGGTGCGGTTGGCGCAGGAGGGCGCCGACATCATCGCGGTCGACATCTGCAAGCCCATCCGCGAGGGCCTCGCGGAGGGCTCGGCGATCCCCCCGTCGACACCGGAGGACCTTGCGGAGACGGCCGACCTCGTCAAGGGACACAACCGCCGGATCGTCACCGCCGAAGTGGACGTGCGCGACTACGCCGCACTGAAGGCCGCCGTCGACAGCGGTGTGGAGCAGCTCGGCCGGCTGGACATCATCGTCGCCAACGCCGGCATCGGCAACGGCGGTGAAACGCTGGACAAGACCAGCGAAGAGGACTGGACGGAAATGATCGACGTCAACCTGTCGGGGGTGTGGAAGACGGTGAAGGCCGGAGTCCCGCACATCCTGGCCGGCGGGCGCGGCGGATCGATCGTCCTGACCAGTTCGGTCGGGGGGCTCAAGGCGTACCCGCATACCGGGCACTACGTCGCCGCCAAGCACGGCGTGGTGGGCCTGATGCGCGCGTTCGGAGTCGAGTTGGGGCAGCACATGATTCGGGTCAACTCGGTGCATCCGACGCACGTGAGCACCGCGATGATCATGAACGAGGGGACGTGGCGGATGTTCCGGCCGGATCTGGAGAATCCGGGTCCCGACGACATGGCGCCGATCTGCCAGATGTTCCACACGCTGCCGGTCCCGTGGGTGGACCCGATCGACATCAGCAACGCGGTGCTGTTCTTCGCCTCCGACGAGTCGCGCTACGTCACCGGTGTGACCCTGCCGATCGACGCGGGTAGCTGTCTGAAATAGTCCGTCCTATGGACGGATTTGACGGACGCGCCGCTGTCGTGACCGGTGGGGCTAGCGGCATCGGCCTGGCCACCGCCAGCGAGTTCGCCCGTCGCGGGGCCCGGCTCGTGCTCGCCGACGTTGACCAGCCCGCGCTGGAACAGGCGGTCGAACACCTGCGCGGCGAGGGGTTCGACGCGCACGGGGTGACGTGCGACGTGCGCCATCTCGAGGAGATGGTTCACCTCGCGGACGAGGCGTTTCGCCTGCTCGGCCAGGTTGACGTCCTTTTCAGCAACGCCGGCATCGTGGTCGCGGGTCCGATCGCGCAGATGACGCACGAGGACTGGCGCTGGGTGATCGATATCGACCTGTGGGGGTCCATCCACGCCGTCGAAGCGTTCCTGCCGCGGCTGCTCGAGCAGGGCACCGGGGGCCACATCGCGTTCACCGCGTCGTTCGCCGGACTGGTCCCCAACGCCGGCCTTGGGGCGTACGGCGTGGCCAAGTACGGCGTCGTGGCCCTGGCCGAAACGCTGGCCCGCGAGGTCAAGGACAACGGCATCGGCGTTTCGGTGTTATGTCCGATGGTGGTCGAAACCAAGTTGGTGTCCAACTCGGAACGAATCCGCGGCGCGGATTACGGCCTGGCGGCGACGCCCGACGTGACGGGTTCGCTCGGGCCGCTGCCGGCGCAGGACCAAACGCTGGGTGTCGACGACGTGGCGCGGCTGACCGCCGACGCGATCCTGGCCAATCGTTTGTATGTGCTGCCGCACGAGGCGGCGCGCGCCTCGGTCAAGCGTCGGTTCGAGCGGATTGACCGGACGTTCGACGAGCAGGCCGCCGAGGGCTGGGCCCATTAACGGTTCGCACCGGGATGAACAGCGCCGCGGCCGCCACCACGAGCAGCGGCAGCAGGATTCCGTTCAGCGTCGCGTCCCGGGTGTTGTACATCTGCAGCATCGACAGGTGATACAGGCAGTGCAGCGCGTTGAAGACCAGCCACGTCACCGCCGTGACCCGGACCAGGGTTTGGTTGGCGACCAGGACAAAGGTCACCGCGGTCAGCGCCGTCAGTGCCAGAAACATTGCCCCGACGTCCTTGACGAAGTGCTCGTTGAACGGCCCGAGTTGCGGGAGCCAGCTCATGCCGAAACCGGGAAAGTTGTCATACCAGTGCCGCGGCGCCACGTAGGCCCACCCCCCCGTGACGGCGCCGCCAGCGCCCAAGAGGGCCAATACGCTTCGATGAAGTAGTGCGTCCATACCGTTTAGACGCCGCAGCAGCCGGAAGTGTGACGACGCCGGCAGCGACTTTGGCCGGCGGCCTATATCGCAGGTGCGCCGCCGATGACCCCGTCCGCTTCCAGCTCCGCGATCTCCGCCGGGGTCAGGCCCAGCGCGGTGAGCACCTCGTGGTTGTGTTGACCGAGCGTGGGTGCGGGAGTCGTGTGGAAGCGCCCGGGGCCACCGGAGAACCGCATGGGCACGGTGCTGAGCTTGGCCCGGCCGTTAAGCGGGTCGTCGACATCTTCGAAGAAGTCGCGAAATGCAAGCTGCGGCAGCTCCGTTTGGCGGTGGGGCTGCATCACCTTGGCCACCGGCACGCCGGCGTCCCATAGGGCAACCACGATGTCGTCGCGGCTGCGAGGCTCGCACCACGCGGCCAGCCGCTCATCGATCAGGTCCTGGTAAGCCCGCCGCCCGGCGTGGGTGGAGAGCTTGGGATCGGTTGCCCACGAAGGTGATCCGATCGCACCGCACAGCCGCTCCCACTGATCGTCGGTTTGCACCGCGATGGCGACCCAGCTGTCGGGCCGGCCGAATTCGTCGATGTCGGCACTGCGGTAAAGGTTTTGGGGCGCCGCCGTCGGCCCGCGATTGCCGGCGCGCTGCAGCAGCGCCCCGTAGGCGGTGTACTCGATGACCTGCTCGGCGGAGATGCTCAGCGCCGCATCGACCATCGAGGCCTCGACCAGCAGCCCGTGTCCGGTGCGGCGCCTGTACTCCAGCGCCAGCAGCAGGGCGTTGAGGGCATGCACACCGGCGTTGGGGTCACCGATCGAATACGGCTCATACGGCGGGCGGTCGGGGTAGCCGGTGAGCCAGCTCAAGCCGGATGCCGATTCGATCGCGTAGGCGAACGCCGGGTTGTCGCGCCACGGCCCGTCGAGCCCGAAGCCGGGCATGCGCAGCATCACCGCGTCGGGCCGAACCGCTTGGACCGCCGCGAAGTCCAGGCCGATCTGGTCCAGCACCCGGGGGGTGAAGTTCTCCACGATCACGTCGCACGTCGCGATGAGCCGCAGCAGCACCTCCCGCCCCTGCGGGCGCTGCAGGTCCAGCGCCAGGCCCCTCTTGTTGGTGTTCAGCGCGGCGAAGATCGGCGACTTGTCCCACCACCGGTTTTCGGTGCTCGGTATCCCGGCGATGAGCCGGGTGCCGTCTGGCCGGCGGGCCGACTCGACGTGGATGACTTCGGCGCCGAGCATGGCCAGAAAGTGGGTGCAGCAGGGCCCGGCCCAGAAGGTGGTCATATCCAGTATCCGAAGTCCGCTGAACGGCAAGGGCTTCGGCGGCCTCGCGGTTTCCGGCGCGGACCGCGAGGTCACGCTCGCGGCCCGGTACCGCGCGGTGTGCTCGCCCAACCGCGGCGCGGCCGCCGGCCGCCGGAGCGTCGCGGGCCACATCCGGTAGGGGTGGTTTGGCTGTTGGAAGTCGCCGCGCGGGTTGCGCACGAACGAACCTCGTTCGACGAAGTGTTCCAATGACTCGACGTTGGCGCCGTTGGCGACCGGCGCGTTGGGGATCCGGAAGGCCGTCGCGAGTTCGCGGATCTCGTCGACCAGGTTGGCCTCGACCCAGGCGTAGATGTCCTCGGCGTGCAGGTTTGCCTGCTCGGTGATGGTCAGCGGCGATTCCTCGTCGATCCACTCCGGGTGACCGATCATCGCGCACAGGTCGAACCACTGCTGCGCGGTCCCGCAGCCGAGGTCGACCAGACCATCCTTCGCCTGGGCCACGCCCGGTACAGTGAGGCGCCTCGCGTCCCGCCAGGGGCGGCCGAGCATCTCGAAGTAGGTCACCGGATAGTAAGTCAGGCAGAGGATCTGGGTCTCCAGCATCGACAGGTCGATGATCTCCCCGGGTCCCGACGAGCCGTCGCGGCGCGCCCGCGACGCCAGGGTCGCGGCACTGGCGTAGGCGCCGGCCATATACTCACCGACCTGGCCGCCGACGAAGACGGGTGCCCGTTCCGGCAGACCGCGGCCCAGCCCGACGATCCCGCCCGACCATGCCTGCAGCGTGAATTCGGTTGCCGCCCGGTCTCGCCAGGGGCCCCGCAGGCCGAACGGCGTGATCGAGGTGACGGTCAGATGTGGGTGTGCCCGATGGATCGCCTCGGGCGTGAACCGTTCGGCCACTTGCGATCCCCGAGACCACACCACCGCGTCCGCCGCGGCCAGCAGCCGGGTGACCAAGTCGATGTCGTCGCCCACCGCGGGGTCGGCGACCACGCTGTGCTTCGACCCGGACAGGAAGGCGAACAGCGCCCCGTCGGTGTCGGGCGGGATGGGCGCGCCCGAGGACGACCACCGCCGCAGCGGATCGCCTTCCGGTGCTTCGACTTTAATGACGTCGGCGCCGCCGTCGGCGAGGAGCTTCGTGCAGTAGGCGCCCGCTATTCCGGTGGAGAGGTCGACCACCGTGCAGCCGGCCAAGGGTGGTTCGGCTCTCGGTTGGTCACTCATGCCCGCCACGACGGGCTCGAGGTCAGCACCTCGGGGCCGTCGGCGCCGATCAACACCGCCTCCCGGCCAAACACCGCCCCGACGCCCCGCTCCCAGACGTAGCCCGTCACGGCCAAAACCATTCCCGGCTCGAGTCGTTCGTCGGCCGCGGTACGGGGAAGGTGCTTCGACACAACCGGCGGGTCGAAGCCCAGGCCCAGGCCCCGGGCCACCGGCATCGGGGGCGCCGCTTCGCCGGCGGCCTCGTATGCCGCCAGCAATTCGGCGGCCGCGGCGCCGGGCCGGCAGGCGTCGATCAGCCTCGCCCACAGATCGTCCCAGCGACGATACAGGGCGGGCGCGCCACTGACTTCCCCCGCCGGCCAGGTGCGCCCGACCTCGCCCATGTAACCTCCGGCAAGCACGCCGGCCGAAAACGCAACCAGGTCACCGTCTTTGACGCGGCCATCGCCGGGAACCCGCCGCCACGAGTTTTCCCGCGAGGTGATCCAGGCGAATTCCTGGTTGGACGGCGTGCTCACACCGCCGGCCGCCATGGCCTCCAGCATCACGCCGGCCAGCGTCTGCTCACGCACGCCGGGGTGCAGCTCGGCCACCGCGGCGGCCAGGCCGGACTCGGCCACCACACACGCTTCCCGCAGCGCGGCGACCTCCTCGGCGGTCTTGACCCGCCGCGCGGCGCGCATCGCCAGCTCGCCGTCGACCAGCTCGGCATTGGGGAACGCCGTTGGCAGCAGCTGCGCGAAAGCCGGTGAGAGCGCGTCGGTTCCGACGCGGCGGGCCGTGGCCGCGCCATCGATGCGTTGCAGCACCGACATGGTCTTTGCCGGGTTCCACGAGATGCCGTACAGGTTCTCGTGGGGGATGTCTTCGGGGACGCCTTCGTCCCACGTGCTGAGCAAGTGAATGGCGCCGGTCGCCCGCACCAGGACGCAGGACGGGCCGAACGGCCGGGTACCGGCGACCCACAACTGCGGGGTGCCGGTGACGTAGCGGATGTTGGCCTGCCGACCCAACACCAGCACGTCGAGGTCGTGCGCAGCCATCTGGTCCAGGGCGCGCTGACGGCGGCCCGACCGTAGCGCCCGCTCGTCGGGCAAGACGTCAACGGACATGGGAGCCGTACGGGGCGTAGGGGTAGTCGGTCAATCGAGTCGAGCCTTCCTCGGTTATCACCACGACTTCTTCGCTGCGGTAGCCGCCGGTGCCGTCCTCCCAGACCACCGGCTCGAGCACCAGCACCATTCCCGACTGCAGGACGAAGTTGTCGTCGAACTCCTGACCGAGATCCGTTCCGATCATCGGCATTTCGGCCGCGTTAACCCCGATCCCGTGGCCGAGGTAGAAGTGCGGCAGCCACGGCCGGGTGCCGTCGTTGGCCGCGATGGCGGCCCTGCCCAGGTCCCCGGCGGTGGCGCCGGCGCGCTCCACGGCCTCGACGGCGGCCATGATGTTCTGCCACCTCTCGAACTGCGCCTGCTGACGAGGCGTCGGCTCCCGACCGACGATCCAGGTGCGGCCGAAGTCCGAACAGTAGCCGTAGTAGGTGATGCTGACGTCGGTCCACAGGACGTCCCCCGCGGCCAGTTCGCGCTCGGTGCTCAGCAGCGGCAGCGCCAGATCGCCGTGTGTCGTCCAGACCCCTTCGGCCTTGCTCGGCGGCATCACCTGCCAGATCGGTTCCAGCATGCTGGCCATGGCGCCCAACTCGAAGGCGCGCCGCAAAAAGCTTGCGGACAGGTCGATCTGGCGGACGCCCGGGGCGAGGGCCTTGTGCACGTCGATCATCGCCTCGTCGGTGATCCGGATGGCGGTGCGGATGCAGGCCAGTTCGTCCGGGGTTTTGACGACCTTGGCGGCGCTGACGATGCCCGCCGCGTCGGCGGGAGCGCCGTTGGGGAACAACGACTTCGCGGCTCGCGACATCGCGCCGGTGCACTCGTCCACCGCGATCACCGCGCCGGCCGGTATCAGCTCGGCCAGCTGGCGAGCGAAATCGGCTACGCCTTCGTCGAATTCGAGATAGACCGGCCCGTGCAGGTGGTCGGCGGGAAGCTCCGACTCGTGCGCGAGGCCCTCGCGGAACGGCAGGAAAAGGTGCGGCCATTCGTCGTCGGCCAGCACCACGGCCACCGGCCGCTCGACGTAGGACAGGCCCGCATCGCCCAGCGGCCAACTGGTTCCAGTCGCGTACACCACCGCGTTGTTGCCCAGCAGGACCATCGCGTCGACACCGCGTTCCGCCATCGCCGAGCGCAGCCGAGCGCCGGTCTCGCGACGCATCCGGCCCAGGTCCGGAGTTTCGGGGATCACCAGACTGGAGCCCGACTGTGCCAGCACCGTCATTACGCCACCCCTACAGGCCCAGGAATTTGGTGATGTTGCCGCTGACGATCCGCACCGCGTTCTCGGGTCCGACCGCGTCGACGACCGCCGCCAGCGACTTCTCCGAGTAGCCGTAGGTGCTTTCGTTGTGCGGATAGTCGCTGGACCACATCACCCTGTCCACCCCGATCTTGTCGATCAGCTCCAGGCCCAGCGGATCGACCATGAACGACGCGCTCATGTGGTTGTCCCAGTAGTAGCGCACGTCGTGCTCCAGCGGCCGGTTGAACATGTGCTGATAGGAGGCCACCAAATGCTCGGCGTCCTGCAGCGCCCAGGGAACCCAGGAGATCCCGCCCTCGAACCAACCGAGGCGCAACGTCGGGTGCCGGTCGAGGATGCCGCCAAAGATATACTTGGCGAACGTTTCTCGGAAGCCGTCGATGTTGATCATCATGCCGACGACCACGCTGTTGAACTCAGTCGGGCTTTTCGGCGGGGTCTCACCGATGTGGTGTGTGATCGGGAGGCCCGACGCCTCGATCTCGTCCCAGACGGGATCCATCGACGTGCTCGAGTAGTCGATCGGGTTGCCGTCGTCGTCCTTGCCGGGATTCAGCGGCATCAGGAATGTCTTGATTCCCAAGGACTTCAGCTCGTCCAACGTCTTCCGCGTGCCCTTCGGGTCCCACCAGTTGATCAGACCGGCGCCGTAGAAGTGGCCGCCCGAGCGGTCCTGGAGCTCCGCGATGTATTCGTTGTAGATGCGGAACGTGAGCTCGCGAAGTTGCTTGTCCGGGTAGTGGAAAAGCGCGAGCACCGCGTTGGGGAACGCGAGCTCTTTGTCGACGCCGTCGTCGTGCAGCTCCTGGATCCGGGCCTCGATGTTGGTGCTCGCGGCCCCGGGCAGGTCGTCGTACTGCATCAGCACCGCGCTGAAGTCGCCGGGGAGGAAGGATTGACCCTTACGCCCGACCTGGTATGCGCCGTCCTCGTACCAGATTCGCGGTGCCTTGTCCTTGAGGTCGTCGGGAAAGCGTTGGTAGAAGATGTCGTCGGCCAGGGAGATGTGGTTGTCCGCGGAGAACACCACGGTGCCCTCCGGCAGGCCGACGTTGACGCCGCCCGCGTGCCCACGGCGATCCTTCGGTGCGCCAAAGCCTCCGGGCGGGTAAAGCGACGGGGCGCTGGTCTGTGTCGTCATCGTTGACTCTCCATTCGGATCGACATTTCGGGCTGCTTGCTTAAAGATCTCACCAGGTGACCGGCAGTTCGTACACGCCGTAGGCGAGCCGGTCCTCCTTGAAGGGCACTTCCTCGAACGGGATCGCCAACTCCAGCGTGGGGATGCGGCGGAACAGTCTCGGAAAGACGATCTGCAGCTCCGCGCGGGCCAGCTGTTGTCCCACGCACTGATGCCTGCCATAACCGAACGCGACATTGCGATCGGCCCCGGACCGGTGCAGGTATAGCCGATCGGGCTCGGTGAAGGCGTGCGAATCCCAGTTCGCCGGAGCCAGGTCGATGATGATGCCTTCGCCGGCGCGGATGACCTCTCCGGCAATGGTGATGTCTTCCAATGCGACCCGGCGCTGGCCGTTCTGGATGATGCTGAGGTAGCGCAACAATTCCTCGACCGCATTGGCGACGATCTTGGGGTCGTCGGCGTCGCGGATGACGGCCAACTGGTCGGGATTTTCGAGCAGCGCGAGCACGCCGAGCCCGATCATGTTCGCGGTCGTCTCGTGCCCGGCGATCAGCAACCCGGTGCCCAACTGGGCGGCCTCCTTCACGCTGAGCTCCCCGGCCTTGACCCGCTCGGCCAGATCCGACACCGCGTCCTCGGCCGGGTTTTCCATTTTGGCCTCGACCAGCTGGCTAAGGTATTTGTGCAGGCTCATCGCGCCCTTGGCGGTGTCCTCCCCCGTCGCATACCGCGCGAGCCCGACAGTGGCGTGGTGCTGAAACATCTCCGCGTCCTCGTATGGCACCCCGAGCAGCTCGCTGATCACCAGCGACGGGACCGGCAGCGCGATGGCGCTGACGATGTCGGCCGGCTTGGGGCCGGCCAGCATCGCGTCGATGTGGTCGTCGGTGATCTGCTGGATGTTCGGCCGCAGCCCCTCAACCCGCTTGAAGGTGAAGGGCTTTGACAGCATGCGCCGGAATCGGGTGTGTTCCTCGCCGTCGGACGTGAAGACCGACCGCGGGCGCTTGTGCACCGTGGCCAGCATGCCCGCGTTCCAGTGCGGAAATCCTGGCGCCCGGTCGTCGACGCTGACCCGGGAGTCGGAAAACAGTTCGCGCACTTGGTCGTAGCCCGTGATGAGCCACGGCGTGCTGCCGTCCCAGATCCGAACCCTGGACAGCGGCTTGGTCTCGGCGAGCGCCATGACGTCCGGCGGCGGCGCAAAGGGGCAGCGGGCATCGCGCGCCATCGGGTAGTCCGGGATCTGCGGATCCGCTTTGGTCTCGGTGCTCGTCAGGGTGTCTGACATTTCATTCCTCGATGTGGATGGCCAGCGCGGGGCACGCCGCAGCCGCGCGGCGCGCGCCCTCGGCCTGCTCGGGTGATGGATTCGGATTGAGCAACACGACGACACCGTCGTCGTCGCGCTGGTCGAACACCTCGGGCGCGTTCATGACGCAGTTGCCCGAGGATGCGCAGATGTTCTGGTCGACGGTCACTTTCATTCGGAGGCCCCTACTCGTCCGGCGTCACGGGCGCCAGCCACAGGCCCACGATCGCGTCGATGAGGCCGGCTGCGGCGGCGCGCCAAGACGATTGGTGCATCGTGGAACCCGCCGCCAGCGCGCGTTCGCGGTCGGCGCAGGTGTGCATCAACAGGTTGCGGGCCATGATGTTGCGCTCGAACCGCACCTCGGCCGGCAGGTCGGGCAGGCAGCCGTTGATCCCGTCGACGACCTGCACCAGCGACGGCGAGCTGAGCGCGCCCTTGACGATGATGTTGTAGTACGCCGGGTCGGTCATCGCCTGCGCGGCGAAGCGCGCGTACCAGGTGGGGTTCCCCAGCTCCGCCAGGTGGTCGGTGAGCGGGCGCACCAGGCAAGCCACCCAGTCCCGCATCTCGGCGACCCGACCATCGTGGGTGCCCGATTCCAGCAGCTCGGCCACCATCTGTTCGCGCAGCTGCTCGACGGGACCGCGGTGTTTCTCCTCGATGGCGCGGACCAGGTCGGCCTTGGTACCGAAGTGATAGCCCACCGCGGCGTTGTTGCCCTGACCGGCGGCCTCGCTGACCTGGCGGTTCGACACGGCGAACATGCCGTGCTCGGCGTATAGCCGCTCGGCGGCCGCCAGGATCGCCTCCTGGGTGGAGCTGGCCCGCTCGGTCCGAACGGTCCTGCCTGCGGTGGTCATTCCGCTAGTCAACCTCGTCGATCAGTTTAAGTCAAGCGCTTGATTTAAATTCGTCGGCCGAAGGCGGTCATTCCCTGCGCTTGGACCGGATGACCTTGCCCGCGACCGTCCCGCCGTCCACCGGCAGCACGGTTCCCGTGACGTAGCGCGACCGGTCGCTGGCGAAGTACAGGGCCGCCTCGGCGACGTCGTCGGGCGTGCCCTCGCGCTTCAGCGGCCGGTCGTCCCGCATCGTTTGGCGAATCGACGCCTCGAACCGCTCGAGTTCCTCCCGATCCATGTCCAACGCCGACTTCGACACCAAGGGCGTGGGGATGTTGCCCGGCGCGATCGCGTTGACCCGAACCTCGTAGTGTGCCAATTCGATTGCGGCGCATTTGGTGAATTGGTTGACGGCCGCCTTGGACGCGCGATAGGCCATCACGCCGCCGCCGGCTTGGATCCCGCCGATCGAGCTGATGTTGATGATCGAACCGCCGCCGTGCTCGGCCATGTGCCGCGCGGCATCCCGGGTGCCCGCCATCACCCCCAACACGTTGACCGCCATGACGCGGTGGAAGTCGGCCAGGTCGTCGTCGAAGAACCGCCGATGCATCTTGCTCGAGACGCCCGCGTTGTTCACCATCACATGCAAACCGCCGAACCTCTCCACGGCCGCAGCCACCAGCGCCCCGACCTGGTCCACATCGGAGACGTCAGTTCGCCGGAAGGCCGCGTCGGGCCCCAGCTCCGCCGCCAGCTCTTTGCCCCTCGCGGCTTCGACGTCCGCGATGACGACGCGTGCGCCCTCTTCCACGAACCTGTGCACGATGCCGCGACCGATACCGGAAGCGCCGCCGGTGACTACGGCTACCTTGCCCGCCAGATCGTTGACCACACGACGAGTTAATCGGCGTCGGCGGCGTTAAGTCAAGCAATTGATTTAAGCGCGCTTCCGGGCTGCCTATCAGCATTCGGGCGGAAGTGGAATGCTGAACCCACCGGTTCATCGGCTATCTCGGGAAGGCTCGAACATGAAGGTTTTGGTCATCGGCGGCACCGGGCTCATCGGCTCGCAGGTCATCGCGAATCTGACCGAGATGGGACACGAGGCGATCTCGGCCTCACCGCGTTCGGGCGTCAACGCTGTCACCGGAGAGGGTCTCGCCGAAGCGGTGGCGGGCGTGCACACGGTGGTCGACGTGTCCAACTCGCCGTCCTTCGACGACGACCCGGTGATGGAGTTCTTCACCGCGTCGACGCGAAACATTCTCGCCGCGGAGCGCGCGGCCGGTGTCCCGCACCACGTCGCGCTCTCGATTGTGGGTGCCGACCGCGCCCCGGACAGCGGCTACATGCGGGCCAAGGTCGCCCAGGAGAAACTGATCGAGGAGTCGGGAAACCCGTATTCGATCGTGCGGGCGACGCAGTTCTTCGAATTCGTCACCGCCATCGCCGATTCGGCAACCGACGGCAACACGGTCCGCCTGCCGAACGGGGCGTTTCAGCCCATCGCCGCCAAGGACGTCGCCACGGCCGTCACCGGCGCAACGATCAGCGGTCCGACCAACGGCATCACCAACATCGCCGGCCCCGAAAAATCCGGCATGGCCGAGTTCATCCGGACCGCGCTGGCCGCGTCGAACGATCCGCGCGAAGTGGTGGGAGACCCCGCGGCGCAGTACTTCGGTACCGCGCTGGACGAGCACACCATCGTTCCGCTCGACAGCGAGGACGCGACGATCTACCCCACCCGCTTTGCCGACTGGATCGCGTCCCGGAGTTCCAGCGCCGCGCATTAGGCGCCGGGATGATTTGACCCGAGACGAGGAGCGCTCAATGCCCGTCCCCTTCGACGCGACGCGGCTCACCCGCCGCGGCTTCATGGCCGCTGGCATCACCAGCGGCTTGGCGCTGGCAGCATGCAGCCAATCCAAGTCCCAGGGCTCGAGCGCGTCCGCCCAAATGGCCGCCGCCATCACCGAGGCCGAGAAGATCCGGCCGCACAGCGGGCGCACCGTCACCGCCAGCCTGACGCCCCAGCAGGCGGAGATCGACCTGGGTGGACCCGTCGTCAGCACGATGGCCTTCGGCAACACCATCCCGGGACCGCTGATCCGCGCCAAGATCGGCGACGAGCTCGTCGTCACCGTCTCAAACCAGCTGGCCTCCCCGACGTCGGTGCATTGGCACGGCATCGCGCTTCGCAACGACATGGACGGCGCCGCGCCCGCCAGCGCCAACATTCCGGCCGGCCAGGACTTCACCTACCGGTTCTCCGTCCCCAATTCGGGCACCTACTGGGGCCATCCGCACGTTGGGCTGAACGCCGACAAGGGGCTCTATCTGCCGGTCATCGTCGACGATCCGAGCGAGGGCAATTACGACGCCGAATGGATTGTCGTCCTTGATGATTGGACCGACGGCGTCGGCAAGACTCCCCAGCAGCTCTACAACGAACTAACGAGCCCCGACAAGCCCAGCAGACCCGGCATGCCCACGACATCGACGACCTTGACGTCCCCGAGCACCTCTACGCGCTCGACGACGCCGACATCCGGCATGCCGGAGATGCCTGGCATGTCCGACAACGGCGGCACAAAGAGCGATCTACTCGGCGGCGACGCCGGAGACATCGGCTACCCCTACTACCTGATCAACGGCCGAATTCCCGCGGCGCCCACCACGTTCAATGCGAAGCCGGGCCAGCGCATCAGGATCCGTTTCATCAATACCGGCTCGGACACCGCGTTCCGCGTCGCGCTGGCCGGCCATTCGATGACGGTGACGCACACCGATGGATTTCCGGTCGTACCCACCCGGGTCGATGCCCTGCTCATCGGCATGGCCGAACGCTACGACGTCATCGTGACCGCCGCCGACGGCGTCTTCCCGCTGGTCGCGCTGGCGGAGGGGAAGAACGCCCTGGCGCGCGCGCTGCTGTCCACCGGGACGGGCAGCCCACCCGACGCGGGGTTTCAGCCGGCCGAACTCAACCAGCGGGTCGGAACCATCGACATGTTCACGGCCACAACGCCTGTCAACCTGGGTCGGCCGCAGCCCGACCTCAATCTTCCGGTCGTGTTGGGCGGCAACATGATGCAGTACAACTGGATGATCAACGGCAGACCGTACAGCCAGACGGATCCGCTGCACGTCCGCGAGGGCGAACGGCCCACGATCACGTTCGACAACCCCACGATGATGTATCACCCGATCCACCTGCACGGCCACACCTACCAGCTGATCAAGGCCGACGGCAGCCCCGGCCCGCGCAAGGACACCGTCATCGTGCTGCCCAAGCAGAAGGTGCTCGCCGTGCTCGTCGCCGACAACCCCGGCGTGTGGCAGTTGCACTGCCACAACACCTATCACCAGGAAGCCGGCATGCAGACCCGGCTCGAGTACACCTTCTAGACGGTTGCGAGGAAGTCGAGCAGCAACTCGTTGACCGCGGCGGGCCGTTCGATTTGTGGGCAGTGACCGGCCTTGGCCACCACCACCGAGCGGGCACCGTCGATCTGCTTCGCGATCTGGGCTGCCCAGCCGGACGGGAGGAGTTTGTCGTCCCCGCCTTCGATGACCAGCGTCGGCACGTTGATGCGCTCGTAGGCGCGCGCGGTCGACGGGGTCGAGGATGGCGCGGCGTCGGGGCGGCGAAATCGGGCCGCCGCCACCGCCTCCCAGGCGCCGGGCGCGGTGCTCGACTCGTAACGGCGCCGCACGTAGTCCTCGTCCGCCGGGTAGCCGGGGTCGTAGAACAGGGCCTCGACGACGCGGCGCATCGCCGGCAGCGTCGCGTCGTATTGCTGCAGTGCATCGAAATGCCGGTTCTGCTGGATCTCGCCTCCCCCGCAGATGATCACCAGGCTGCGTGCGGGCAGCAGCGGCGCGTCCGAGGTGGCGTCGGTGAGCAGGTTGATGGCGCCCATCGAGTTGCCGACGAAATGCGCGGAGCCGACTCCAAGCTCCTCGCAGAATCGCGCCACGTGCCGAATCCGCATCCGGCGCCCTTCGACGAAGTCGATGACCTTCGCCGACTGCCCGAACCCGAGCTGATCCGGTGCCAGGACCCGGTACCGCGCGGCCAGGGCGGCGATGTTGCGTTCCCAACCGAGCTCGGCGCTGGCGCCGAATTCGCCGCCGTGCAGCAGCACCACCGGGTCGCCCTCGCCCGCCTCCAGATAGCTGGTGAGCAGGCCGTCGACCAGCAGGGTCTTGCGGTGAATCTCCAATCGCCCGCCTTCCCTACTTGATCGCGATCGGATTCACCGGGGAGCCCACGGCGCCAACGACTCTCAGGGGCGGGGCGACGAGCTGGAACTCGTACACGCCGTCGGCCGCGCAGTCGTCCGCCAACGCGGTGAGGTCCCAGTACTCGCCGAACATCATCCCCATGTCACGCAGGCAAAGCAGATGCAGGGGGAAGGTAATCCCCTCGACACCGGAGACCAGGTCCTCGACCTGGAGGTTGTCGGCCGCGACCGCCGCGATCTCGTGGTCGTGCAGCCACGAAGCGCACCGCCAGTCCAATCCCGAGTAGCCCTCCAGCTTGTTGCCGGTCTCCAGAAACCTTGCCCACCAACCGGTCCGGATCAGCACGATGTCGCCCCGGCCGACCGTCACCCCCTGCGCGCGGACCACGTCGTCCAGATCCTCGGGAGTGATCGGGTTTCCCGCCTCGAGGAAGACATCCGCGCCGCGATGGCGGACCAGGTCCAGCAGCACGCCGCGTGAGGTGATGCCCTTGCCGTCGACCTTGTCGATGCCACAGTGGAAGGCCCCCATGCTGGTCACCGAATCCGCCGGAAAGCCGTTGTAGAGCTGACTGTCGTAGTAGACGTGCGACAGCGCATCCCATTGGCTGGCGGCCTGCAACGGCATGATGATCATGTCGTCGTTGAAGCGGAACGGATTGTCGGCCGTCATGTAGGCGCTCAGTTGCTTGGCCAGCGGGTTGCGTGCCCAGTCGGGCCCGTATTTGGTGAGCGTGTGGACGTCGCCGCCGTCCACCGTCATGACGTGCACGGGATTGTGCCGAAATTCGAAGGCGCCCTGCGGTCCCGAGGCGCCGAAGTCCACGCCGAGCGGAAAGACCTTGCCGTGCCGAACCAGGCTCGCGGCGTGCGCGACCTTGTCGGCGGTGATGAAGTTCAGCGTGCCCAACTCGTCGTCGGCCCCCCACCGCCCCCAGTTGGAGACGTCGCGAGCGACCCGCCGGAAGTCGGTTACGTTGGCCACGGCGCTCCTTCCTGTACCTCCGAGAGTTCACGCGCAATCGCCGCGCCCACGTTTCCGCCGTCGACCCACACCACCTGGCCGGTGATGTAGCTGGCCGCTCGGCTGTTGAGAAACAGTAAAACCGAGGCCTGTTCGGCCGGCTCCGAAACGCGGCCCAACGGCTTGGGAATGTCGTCGAGGAAGCCCTGCCCGTACGCGGTGCGCAGCTGGTCGAGGATCGGGGTTTCGGTGACGCCGGGGCCGGTGCAATTGATGCGGATGCCCCGCGCGCCAAGGGGTGCGGCTTGTCGCATGGTGTAAAGGATGATCGCCTCTTTGGACAATTGGTAGCCGCCGCCGGCCAAGGCATCGGGGTGCGCACGGCACCAGTCGATACCTTCGGTCATCGTCGCGGTGTTCAGCAGCGGCGCCACCGACCCCAGGTGGTCGCGGTACGCCGCCGCAGCCAGTGACGAGACGCTGACGATCGACGACCCCGCGGGCATCTTGTCGATCAGCGCCTCGGTGAGCTGCCGCAGTCCAAGGAAGTTGATGGTGACGACGAGCGGGGGGTCGCCGATCCCGGACGAGACGCCGGCCACGTTGAACAGCGCGTCGACCGGCCCCTCGACAGAGGCCACCGCCCGATCGATCGAGGCCGGATCGGCGAGGTCCACCTCGTGAAACCCGTTGAGCTCGAACGCCGGGCGGCGCTTGTCCAGCCCGACGACGTCGGCCCCGAGTTCGGTGAGCTGGCGCACCACCTGCTCGCCGATGCCCGATGCGCACCCGGTCACCACGGCACGCCGACCGTCGTAGCGCCACAGCTCGTCGATCTGTCCCACGGCTCAATCCGCTTTCGGCGTCACTTGCCGTTCTCTTGTTCCTTCGCGCGCTGCGCCGCCTGGACCCGGCCCTCGTTGATCTCCGCCATGGCCTCGGGGATCTCGCTGGCGGTGAACTTGTCACGGCCGGTGGGCAGGCCGCCGAAGGCGTAGGTTTCGTCGAACAGCGGTGCGGTGGACTTCGGCCGGCGCGCCTCCACCTTCTCGATGACGGGCTCGAGCCGCTTGGCCTTGTCGGCCACCGCCTTGGCGTCGCGCTCGATGAACTCCGGCAGCACCTCCTTGCCCATCAGCTCAATGGATTCCATGGTGCCCTCGTGGCTGCGCGGGTTGAGCAGCAGGATGATCTCGTCGACGCCGCTCTCCTCGTAGCCGCGCAGGAATTCGCGCACGGTGTCCGGTGACCCGATCGCGCCCCGCCCCGGGCCGTAGGCCAGCGTCGGGTCCTTCTCGACCTCTTCGAGGTAGCGCTTCCACACCCCGGTCCGGCCGGGGACGTGCATCCCGGTCAGGTAGTAGTGCATGATGCCGAACGAAAAGAATCCGCCGCCCTGCCCCAGGCGTTGCAGCGCCTCCTCTTCGGTCTTGGCGACCATCATCGACAGGTCCCCGCCGATGGCCAGGATGTTCGGGTTGATCCGCGGCGTGACGGGCACGCCGTTCTCCTCGAATTCCTTGTAGTAGCCGTTGACCCGTTCCGTCAGCGGACCGGGACCCGTGTAAGCGAAACTCAGTGCCCCGATGCATTTTTGGGCGGCCATCAGCACGCTGGCCGGCCGCGTGCAGGCGACCCAGACCGGGGGATGCGGCTTTTGCAGCGGCTTGGGAATGACGTTGCGGGGCGGCATCTGGATTTGGTCGCCCTTGAAACCCGTGAACGGCTCCTCGATCATGCATCGGATCGAGACTTCGAGCGCCTCTTCCCACTGGGCGCGCTTGTCGGCGGGGTCGACGTCGAATCCCCCGAGTTCGCCGACGGAGGACCCTTCCCCCGTGCCGAACTCGACGCGCCCGTTGGAGAGCAGGTCGATGGTGGCGATGCGTTCGGCCACTCGCGCGGGGTGATTGACCGCGGGCAGCAGGTGCATGATCCCGAACCCCAGCCGGATGTTCTTGGTCCGCTGACTGGCCGCCGCCAGGAAGATCTCCGGCGCGGTGGAATGGCAGTACTCCTCGAGGAAGTGATGCTCGGTCAGCCAGACCGTCGAGAACCCGGCCTTGTCGGCGGCCTCCACCTCGTCCAGGCAGTCCTGCAACAGGACGTGTTCGTCGTCCGGCGCCCACGGACGCGGCAGGGCGAACTCGTAGAACAGCGAAATTTTCATTGATTACCTCCCATATGAGTTAAGGGCTCTGTCTGTCAGGCTGGGCCGCAAGGTGTTTGGCGGCCACGTAGCCGAACGTCATGGCCGGGCCGATGGTCGCCCCGGCCCCGGCATAGCTGCGGCCCATGACCGGGGCCGACGTGTTGCCCACCGCGTAGAGCCCCCGCACCACGGTGCCGTCGGGCCGCAGCACGCGGGCGTGTTCGTCGACGCGCAGGCCACCCGATGTGCCCAGGTCGCCCAGCACAATCCGGAATGCGTAGTACGGCGGCTTGCCCAGCGGATACAGGTTCGGGTTGGGCAGGGTCGGATCGCCGTAGTAGTTGTCGTAGACGCTGTCGCCGCGGTTGAAATCGTCGTCGTGCCCCTTGCGCGCGAGTTCGTTGAAGCGGCTTGCAGTTTCGGAAAGTTGACGTGCCGGTACTCCTATCTTGGCGGCCATTTCGTCCCACGTCATGGCCGCTTTGACGACGCCCGATTCCAGCCAGGCGGCGGGAACCTTGCGGCCGGTGGGCACCGGCGCGCCGGGGATCTTCGGGATCGGGAGATGACCGCCGATGACATACCGGTTCCACGACCGGTGATCGGTGATGAGCCAGCACGGGATGTGGGTCACCCCGGACTTCTGGCCGTCGATCATGGCGTGGCCGAAGTCCATGTAGGGCGCCGCCTCGTTGATGAAGCGTTTTCCGTCGCCGTTGACGATGAACTGCGCGGGCATCATCCGCTCGTTGAGCATGAATTGCATCCGCCCGTCCGGCCACTGGATCGCCGGGAACCACCACGCCTCGTCCAGCAGTTCGGTTGCGGCGCCCACCTTCTCGCCCGCGCGGATGCCGTCGCCCATGGCGGCGGGGTTGCCGAAGCTCCAATCCTGCTCGATGACCGGCAATTGCTCTTTGCGCCAGGCGAGGTCGTGGTCGAAGCCGCCCGAGGCCAGGATGACACCGCGCCGCGCACCGACCCGCTGGGCGGCGCCGTTGCGCTCCACCACGACCCCGGTCACCGCGCCGCCGGCGTCGGTGAGCAGTTCGACCATCGGCGAGTCCAACCACAGCGGGACACCGCGTTCCCGCATGGCCAGCCTGAGCCGGGCGGCCAACGACTGGCCGATCGCCGCCATCCGCTCACCGAACACTCTGGCCCGGACCATCCGCGCGATCAGCTTCAGCAGCACGCCCTTGCCGGCCCAGGACTGCCTGATCCGGTAGAAGGTCCGAAGCTCCTTGGGGCCCAGCCAGATTCCCTTGGGTGCGAGCGCCAACGGCGCCAGCAGCTTCTGCTCGTCGGGGCCCAGCTTGCGCAGGTCGATGGGGGGTACATTGATCGTGCTGCCGAGCTCGGAGCCGCCGGGCAGCTCCGGGTAGTAATCGGCATACCCCGGCTTCCAGACGAACTCGCACCAGCCCGAGAGGTTCTCGAGGAACTCGAGCATCCGCGGCGCGGAATCGACGTACTGACGTATCCGTGCGTCGTCGACCAGACCTTCGGTGATCCGCCGCAAGTACTCGGCCACCCCTTCGGGCGACGGCGCATAGCCCTCCCTGCGCTGCGCCGGTGCGCCGGGAACCCAGATGCCCCCACCCGAAAGGGCGGTGGAGCCACCGAAGTGGGAGGACTTCTCCACCACCAGGGTTTCCAGTCCCGACGCGTGCGCGGTCAGCGCCGCCGTCATCCCGCCGCCGCCGGAGCCGACGACGAGGACGTCGACGATGTGGTCGTAAACGCCGGAGGTGTCCGAGAACGATGACGTCATTGCGGCACTGCCGTCCGGATGGCGAAACCGGCGATCAGCTCGGGAGCCGGTTTGTAGTACTGCAGCGTCGTCCGGTATGGCCCGGCGGCTTGCAGGGCCGCAAACGCCGCCACCCATGTTCTGATCTCCTGGGCGGAGCTGCCGCCCTCGTGGGCGATAAACGAGTTGGACCAGTGATCGAGCTCGGAAAGCCTTCCGCTGTCGATGATCTCGAGGAATCGGTGGTCCCACGCCGGGTTGAGCGGTTGCAGCGCACTGTCGCCGGCCGCGAAGGTTTTGGCCGCGTCGATCACGGCGAGCTGCCGGGCTTGCCGCTGCTCCGGCGTCATCGGCCGGCCATGCACGATCCGCTCCAGCACCGGGGCTGGCGCGGTCGCAAGCGTCGGCACCGGGGGGCTGTGGGAAAGTCCTCCCGATCCCAACAGCAGGACCCGCTTGTCCAGGGTGGCCAGGTAGTCGCCCAGCGCCGTGCCCAGCGCCCGGCACCGGTGCAACGGCCCCAGCGGTGCGGCGACGGCGTTGAGGAAGATCGGTATCACCGGCCGCGCGGTGGCGTCGCCGAAAAGCTTTTCCAGCGGCTGGACGGTGCCATGATCGACGTCCATGCTGGCCGACACCGCCACGTCGACCCCGGCACCCAGAACCGCGTTGGCGCATTCGTTGGCCAGGTCTTCCGGGACGTCCAGCGGCCCGGCGTAGGTGCCGTAATCCCCCACGCCGTTGGCGCTGGTGCCGATGCAGAACGGCGGCATCACCTTGTAGAAGAACCCGTTGTAGTGGTCCGGGGAGAACGTCACGACGAGATCGGGCCGGTAGTCCCGCACGAATTCTCGCGCTCGGGCGATCGCGCCTTCGATGTCGTCAAGCAGGTCCCGCGACGGCCCCGGAAGATTCAGCAGCGGGCTGTGCGACATACAGCACAGAGCCAGTGTCACTTGGCAAATCACCCCCTCCCGCCTTCAGTGCGAGCGCGTCGAACAGGCGGTCGCTCAGCTCCGGCGCGCGCTGGGCGATGCACGCACCGGCGATGCACCGGTCGGGCCGCAGGAACAGCACCGATTCCTGATGGGTGTCGAACCACGCCTTCAGCCCGCCGTTGCGGTCGCCGACGATCACGACGTCGGGGTCGTCGTGCCCGGTCCAGTGCAGCTGGGTCAGCGGGCGCAACGCAAAGAACCTCGCGCCCAGGCCTTTCCAGCTCTCAAACGCCGTGTCCCCAAGGATTTTGCGCGGGTTGTTGTTCCAGCACACGACGGCCAGCCAGTTGCCCAGCACGTCGTCCAGCAGCACATCCTGCTCGGTACGGGTGTCGACGCGGGGCTGGATGAACAGCGTGCCGACCGGAGAGTCGGCCCGTCCGGGCTCGGTGTGCACGACGGCCCCCTGGTCGTAGCGCGGCATCGGCTTGAACCGCATTTCCAGCACATACCGCTTGAGCGAAGGCACAATTGACGCCGAGCGCACCAGGACATCGCGCAGACCGGCCACCCGGCGGTTGGTCGGGGAGATGGCGCGGCCGACCATGGTGGACAGGTCGATCATCGCCCGCGCATGCTTGCGGCGCTCGATGTCGTACGTATCCAGCAATGCGTCGTCGGCCAGGCCGCGCACCACGGCGGCGAGCTTCCAGCCCAGATTGAACGCATCGCGGATCCCGCTGTTATAGCCCTGCCCCTGCCACACCGGCATCAGGTGCGCGGCGTCGCCGGCCAACAGCAGCCGGCCCGAACGGAACGCGCCGGCGATCCGCGAGTGATGGGTGTAGACGCGGCGCCGGATCACGTCGACCCGGTCGGGGTGCGGGACCATCCGCGACAGCATCTGGCGCAGAAACGCCGGATCCTCGGCCTGCTCGTCGGACTCGTCGCCGTGAATCATGAACTCGAAGCGGCGAATTCCGTGCGCGATCGAGATGGACGCGTAGGGCCGTTCGGGGTCGGCCCCCACTTCGCTGTTCGGGTGGCCGAGCGGATCGTTGGCGACGTCGACCACCAGCCAGCGCGTCGAGGACGTCGTCCCGTCGAACGACACGCCCATCGTCCGCCGGGTCATGCTGCGGCCACCGTCGCACCCGACGACGTAGCGGGCCCGCACGGTGGATGCGCCGCCGTCGCCGCCGAGCTCGACGGTCACCGCGTCGCCGTCCTGTTGGCAGGCCGTCATGGGCCGTTCCCACCGCACCTCGACGTGAGGGAACCTGTCCAGACCGCGCAGCAATTCGGCGTCGACCAGCGGTTGCACGAACCCGTTGCGTTTGGGCCAGCCGAAACGCGCGTCGGGAGGCGCCATTTCGGCGAGCACGCGACGCTTGGCGTCGACGAAGCGAAGGATCTGGTTCGGGACGGTGTGCGGCAGGATGCGGTCGACCAGGCCGATCGACTGGAAGGTGCGCAGCCCCTCGTCGTCCAGCCCGACCCCGCGGGGATAGTCGATGAGCGTGTCCCGTTCGTCGACCACCAGGGTGCGAACGCCTTGCAGGCCAAGGATATTGGCCAGCGTCAGGCCCACCGGGCCGGCACCGACGACGAGAACCTCGACGTCGACCCCCGGCTCCACCGCGACCATCACCGGCCCAGCAGGAAGTCGAGATGGAGGCGGTTGAAGGTCTTGGCGTCCTCGTATTGCGGCCAGTGGCCGCAGCCGGGCATCAGCTCGAAGCGCGCGTGGGGAATCATCGACGCGATCCGGCGGCCCTCGGTCACGTCGGCGGTCGGGTCATCACTGGTCCACAACACCAGAGTCGGCGCGCTGATCGAGCCGTACTCGTCCGGGGAGATGATGTTGCGGGCCCGGATCTCGGGATCCTGCAGGGCCATGATGTCGCGCATGGCGTCGACGAATCCCGGTTGGCGGTAAACCCGTTGGCGGCTGGCGACCAGGTCGTCGTAGTCCTTGGACTTGTCGGCCATCAACCATTTGATCCGTGCTTGGACCGTCTCCCAGGTCGGATTCTCGGCGGCGGCCATGGACAGCGTGATGATCCGCTTCATCACCTCCGGGTCGGCCTGGGAGCCGCCGGCCGTGTTGAGGACCAGGCGGTCGACCACGTCGGGATGGTCGATGGCGACTCGCGCCGCCACCCAGCCCCCGAGCGATTCACCGCTCACGCTGGCGCGATCGACCCCGATGGCGCGCAGCACCTCCAGCAGGTGGTCGACGTAGTGGCCGACCTCTAGCGGGTGACCCGGTTTGTCGGTATAGCCGTGGCCCAGCATGTCGATGGACCACGTCCAGAAATGCTCTGCGTGCGCGGCCAGGTTCCGAACGTATGCCTCCGCGTGGCCACCGGACCCGTGCAGGAACACCAGCACCGGCTTGCCCGAATCGCCGGCGCGCAGGTAGCGGGTGCGCACTCCCCCGGCATGGAGGTAGCCCTGCGAAAACGCGACACCCTGGAGATCGCTCCATATGCTCTCGAATTCCGCCACGGTTCCTCTCACGCCTACTGGTAGTGGGAAATTTTGTTCTCGTCTTTGGCCTACGATGTGTGCTAATATCGCACACTGATGTGCGCTATGTATAGAGCTTCGCTCCCCCGTGCGGGTCTGTCAAGGTCATGACGGGCTCCCAGACCCTGGCCAGGGGGCTCACGGCGCTGCAGATGGTGGCCGACTCCCCCAATGGGCTGACCATGCAGCAACTGGCCGACCAGCTCGGGGTGCACCGCACCATCGCCTACCGACTTCTTTCCACGCTCACCGACTTTCGGTTGGTGGCCAAGGGAGAAGACGGGCGCTACCGGCCGGCGGCCGGCCTGGCGGTGCTCGGCGCGTCGTTCGACCGCAACGTGCGACAGGTCAGCCTGCCGATCCTGCGCGCGCTGGCCGACGATCTGAGCACCACCGTGTCGCTGCTCATCGCCGAGGGCGATCAGCAGGTAGCGATCGCGGTGATCGTGCCCAGTCACGTCGCCTACCAACTGTCCTTCCACGAGGGCAGTCGATATCCGCTGGACCGCGGCGCCGCGGGAATCGCCTTGCTCGCGAACATGCCACCGCGCCCGGGCGAGCGAGAGCTGGTGACGAAAACTCGCGAGTGCGGCTGGGTGATCACCTACGGCGAGATCGAACCGAACACCTACGGTTTGGCCGTCCCGGTCAACCGCCCGGCGCCGTCCCCGCCGACCTGCATCAACCTCATTTCGCACCGGGAGGACGTCGTGATGCGCGGCAAAGACGCGGTCATCACCGCGGCGAAGCAGTTGTCGGAGCTGTTGAGCTAGCCATCGAGCTGAAGGGATAACCATCCATGTCCTGGGACCGTGAAGTCGATGTCGTCGTGCTCGGCAGCGGCGGCGCCGGCCTCACCGCGGCGCTGACGGCAGCGGTGGCCGGCGCGACGGTGGAGGTCTTCGAGAAGGCGACCACCGTCGGCGGCACCACCGCGGTGTCCGGCGGCGTGGTGTGGATCCCCGCACATAACCGTTCTCCCGAAGGAGAATTGACGGTCGCGGACGCATTGCGATACCTGCGCGCGCAGGCTCTCGGCGCGATGGATGACGGTTTGGTCGAAACGTTCGTGCGGACCGGCCCTGCGATGCTCGACTTCGTCGAGGCCAACAGCAACCTGCGCTTCGAGATCGCCACCGGCTTCCCCGACTACCGGCCCGAGTTGCCCGGGGGGCGGCCGGGCGGCGGCCGATCGCACATCCCGGCGCCATTCAACCTGAATCGATTGGGCGAGTGGGCAACCCGGATCACGGCGTTTCCGATCGATTTCTCCAATGTGGGTTTCGACGCCGAGACGCTGGCGCGCTTGCACGCGTCGCGCCTGGATGCTGCGGTGGACGAACAACCCGGCAACCTGTGCGTCGCCGGTGCCGCGCTGATCGCCGGCCTGCTCGACGGCGTGCTGGAGGCCGGCGCGACGGTTCACGTCGACGCCCGCGCCGAGCAGCTGATCGCCGAAGGCGGGGAGGTCATCGGGGTCCAGATCGCGTTGCCGGGACAGACCATTCGGGTGCGCGCGCGCCGCGGGGTCATCCTGGGAACCGGCGGCTTCGAGTGGGATCCCGTTCTCACCCAGGCATTTCTGCGCGGTCCCATGCACGGCGCCGTTTCCCCGCCGAACAACACCGGTGACGGGCTCCGGATGGCGATGTCGCAGGGGGCGGATCTGGCAAACATGGGCGAGGCCTGGTGGGTGCCGATCGTGCAAATTCCGGGGGACACCATCGACGGAAAGCCACGAAGCCGCAGCGTCCGGCTGGAACGCACTCGACCGCGGAGCATCATCGTCAACTCCGCCGGGCGTCGGTTCGTCAACGAGGCATCCGACTACAACTCGATGGCCGGCGCCTTCCAGTACCTCGACCCCCGCGGGGGCTATGTCAACGATCGCGGATGGATGGTGTTCGACTCGGTCCACCTGCAACGGTATGGCTTCCTGGGAGTCGAACCGGGGCAAGCGGTTCCGGACTGGTTCTGCGAATCGGCCGATCTCGCCGAGCTGGCCGCGAAGACCGGCATCGACGCCGACGGCCTTGCCCACACCATCGAGAACTGGAACCGGAACGTGGCCGCCGGCGCCGATCCCGACTTCGGGCGCGGCTCCAGCGCGTACGACGGCTATTGGGGCGACGACAGCGCCACCACCCTCGCCGGCAAGACCCTCGGACCGATCGACACCGCGCCGTACTACGCCGTGCCGGTGTCCATCGGCGCCATGGGGACCAAGGGCGGCCCGCGCACCGACGCCGACGCCCGCGTCCTGCACGTCGGCGGCGACCCGATACCGGGCCTGTTCGCCGCGGGCAACGCGATGGCCGGCGTGACCGGACGGGCCTATGGCGGGGCGGGTGGAACAATCGGCCCCGCAATGGTTTTCGGTTATCGCGCCGGTCATGCCGCCGCGACCGGGAAATCCGTCGATCTCCAGTAGCAGGATTGCTAGCCGAATGCGCTGGTGATGGTCGCCATGTCGAAGTAGTCGCGCCACGCGACGATGCGGTCGTCCTGCACCTCGAACACGCCCATCACCGGCAACGGGAAGGTCGCGCCATCCTTGCGGCGCATCACGTCGGTGCGTTCGTTCATCACCAGGGTGCCGTCGCTGACCTGCCGATGAACGTTGAAGTCGATGCCGTCGAAGGCGGCGAGGAACCCCGCGATGAAATCCTTGATCGCCTGGCGACCCCGCACCGGATCCATCGGGATGTTGTGGTACACCGCGTCTTCGGTGAAATAGCCCGCCAGCTCGTCCGGATCGGGGGATGCCCAGCGTTTGCAGAATTCGGTTACCAGCTCATCGGCGGAACGTGTCATGTTTTCATGCAACACACCCAGATGCGGCATGGCAAGGGGCGTGGTGGTTAATCCCCTGGTTCCGTCGGGGAAGAAAGCAGCTTTTGGGCCGCCGTGTACGGATCGTCGTGGCCGTCGACCACCGCCTCGGCGAGCCGGTCGAGACCCGGCTGGGTCCGCAGTCGAGTTTGCGCCATCGACAGGATCTGCGCTCGGGCCCGCGCCAACCGGCGCTCCCGGCTGTCGGTGCGGTGGTGGTCCTCGATGGCGGCCACCAGCTCGGCGACACCCTCGCCCCGGGCGGCGATGAGGCTGACGATCGGGGCTTTGGTCTCGGCGCGCAGGTCCCGCACGGTCTGCTCCGCGCCCTCCCGGTCGGCCTTGTTGACCGCGACGATGTCGGCGACTTCGAGCACGCCCGCCTTGGCCGCCTGCACGGCGTCACCCGCACCGGGATTGAGGATGACGACGGTCGGGTCGGCGACGGCGGCGATTTCGATCTCCGACTGGCCCACTCCCACCGTCTCCAGCAGCACCACGTCATACCCGATGGCGCCCAGCAGCCGGATGGCCGCAGGAACCGCCGCGGCCAGCCCCCCGATGTGACCGCGGGTCGCCACCGAACGGATTAGGACGTCGGAGTCGTTGATATGCGCGGTCATTCGGATCCGGTCGCCTAGCAGCGCCCCGCCGCTGAACGGCGACGAGGGGTCCACGGCCAGCACCGCCACCCGGCTCCCGCGTTCGCGGTAGGCGCCGACCAGGGCGCCGACCGTCGTCGACTTGCCCGCGCCCGGCGGCCCGGTGATGCCGATGACGCGGACCTTCAGCGCGGTTGCCGGCCCGATGCTCGCCAGCACCTCGTCCCGCCGATCGCCTTCGACGAGGCTGAGCAGCCGACCCGCCGCGCGCGGAGATCCGTTGCGCGCACCCGCGATCAGGTCGGCGATCGTCATGTGCGCATTATGGCGCAGCGACCTCGATGACCGTCGCGGAACCCATTCCGCCGCCCGCGCACATGGCCGCAACCCCGATTCCGCCGCCGCGGCGGCGCAATTCGTGCACCAGCGTGACCAGCATCCGGGCCCCGGTGGCCGCAACGGGGTGGCCTAGTGAGCAGCCGCTGCCGCTGACGTTGACCTTGTCGGGGTCCAGGTCGAGCAGCTTGATGGTGGCCACGCACATTGCCGCGAAGGCCTCGTTGATTTCGAACAGGTCCACGTCCGAGATCGAAAGGCTCGCGCGGGCAAGCGCTTTCGGTATCGCTTCGACGGGAGCCAATCCGGTGATGGCCGGATCCACGCCGACGGACGCCCAGGACCGCACGGTGGCCAGCGCCGGCAGGCCGAGGGTGTCGCTCGCGATGGTCAGCGCGGCCGCACCGTCGTTGGCGCCGCAGGCGTTGCCGGCCGTGATCGAGAAGCCCTCGATCTCCGGATGCAGCGGCTTGAGCGCGGCGAGCTTCTCCAGGGTGGTGTCGCGGCGCGGGTGCTCGTCGACCGAGAACAGCCCGTGGGGCGTCTCGATCGGGACGACCTCTTCCTTGAAGCGGCCCTCGTCGATCGCGGCGATGGCGTTACGGTGCGACCGCAGCGCCCACGCGTCCATCTCCTCGCGAGTCACGCCCGCCTTGACCGCGGCGTTCCAACCGACGGTGATCGACATGTCCATGTTCGGTGCGTCGGGCCGGGATGGATCAGCTCGTCATCGCCGGCGGCGTGAACTCGGCATCCACCTCCCCACGGTCGCGAATTCAGGT
>NZ_LZKR01000078.1 GCF_001672915.1 Mycobacterium sp. 1245805.9
TGGTTCGCGCCCGCATGGGGGGGGGTGGTTCGGGGGGGGGGTGGGGGGGGCTTTTGCGGGGGGGGGGGGGCGCGCGGGGCGGGGGCGCCCCGCCGGGCCCCGGGGGGGGGGGGGCGGCTCGTCGACTGGTTCGACCACGCCATCGCGTTGGGCGCGTCGGGGATCGCGCTCGGGCCGATCTTCGCCTCGCGCACACACGGTTACGACACCACCGATCACTACCGGATCGATCCCCGGCTGGGCGACGATGCCGACTTCGACCACCTCGTCGCGGAGGCCCACCGCCGCGGGCTGCGTGTGCTGCTCGACGGCGTGTTCAACCACGTCGGGGTCGACTTCCCGCGCTATCGCGACGAGGCACCGGGTTGGTTCAGCGGCGACACGTTCGAGGGTCACGCGGAGCTCATTACGCTCAACCACGACAACCCCGAGGTCATCGACTACACCGTCGACGTGATGGCGCACTGGCTGGGCCGCGGCGCGGACGGCTGGCGCCTCGACGCGGCATACATTGTGCCGCAACAATTCTGGGCGTCGACGCTGCCGCGGGTGCGCGAGCAGTATCCGGATGCCTGGTTCGTCGGCGAGCTGATCCACGGCGACTATGCCGCGGTGGTCGAGGCGGCGACGTTCGACTCGGCGACCCAGTACGAGCTGTGGAAGGCGATCTGGAGCAGCCTCAATGACGGAAACTTCTTCGAGCTGGACTGGGCGCTGCAGCGGCACAACACGTTCCTGGCCACCTTCGCCCCGCTGACATTCATCGGCAATCACGACGTCACCCGCATCGCCAGCCGGCTCGACCGACCCGAGCACGTGGCACATGCGCTGGTGCTCCTGCTGACCGTCGGCGGGGTGCCCAGCGTGTACGCCGGCGACGAGCTCGGGTTCCGCGGCGTCAAGGAGGAGCGGTACGGCGGCGACGACGCGGTGCGCCCCGAGTTCGGCACTCCCCCACTAGAATTGGACGCGTTCGGCGCGGAGATGTGGAGGTTGCACCAGTTCCTGGTCGGGCTGCGTCGCCGCCACCCGTGGCTGCACGACGCCACGACGACCGCCTTGCGGCTCAGCAATCGGGTCTACGTCTACGAGACCCGCAGCGGCGACGACGCGCTGCTCGTCGCGCTGAACATCGGCGACGAGCCGATGCGGGTGGCGCTGCCGGAGGTCGGGGTCGATCGAGCGGAGGTAATCGCGGGGTCGTCGGCCCCGGCACAGGAGGTCGTGCAGGCACTCGTTGTGGAACCCCACGGTTGGCGGATACTGCGCCCCGCTTAGAAGTGGATTCAAGGGGTTGAGTGTGCGGTGGCGGTTTTCAGTGTGTGCTGAGGGCGCGATTTCGCCGAATTTTCCGCCCAGGGCTCCCACAGAATGCCCGCGATTCACACTCAACGCCCGTCAGCCGAGCCCGTCAGCCGCGCCAGCGTCAGCGGGTCCTCCTGGCCGTAGAAGTAGCTGTCGAGCACGGTGACGAAGTCGTGGTTATCGTCGGTCGCGTGGGCGAACAGCGTCATCGACGAGCGCAGCTTGAGGTCGTCGGGCGAACCAAAGATGTCGATGATCGAGCGGTCCCGCACCTCGTTGACCAGCCGAGTGCACTCGCGTAGTCGCGGCCCGAGGAGCTCGTGCTGCAGATAGGCGCGGGCTTCCTCGAGCGACGTGATGCCGTAGCGGGCCGCCATCGGGCTGCTGCCCAGCCCACGCAGTTGTGGGAAGACGAACCACATCCAGTGACCGCGTTTTCGACCGGCGCGCAGCTCTGCCACGGCGGTGCGGTAGATCCCGGACTGCGCCGCCACGAAACGTCTCAGATCGAACGGGTCGCTCGCCGATGCCATATGACTACGGTTGCATACATGGCGGTCAACCGACGAGTGCCCAAGGTGCGCGATCTGGCGCCGCTGATCCAGTTCAAACGACCCCAGTTCGACGCGACCAAGCGCCGCCTCGCTTCCGCGTTCACCATCGAGGACCTGCGCCGCATCGCCAAACGGCGCACCCCCAAGGCCGCATTCGACTACACCGACGGCGCCGCGGACGACGAGCTGTCGATCGCGCGGGCCCGACAGGCGTTCCGCGACATCGAGTTTCACCCGACCATCCTGCGCGACGTCTCCAACGTGACCGCCGGATGGAACGTCCTGGGCCAGCCGGTCGTCCTGCCGTTCGGGATCGCGCCCACCGGATTCACCCGGTTGATGCACACCGAGGGCGAGATCGCCGGCGCTCGGGCGGCCGCGCGGGCCGGGATCCCGTTCTCGCTCTCCACCCTGGGCACCACCGCGATCGAAGATCTGGTGGCCGCTGTCCCCCAGGGCCGCAAGTGGTTTCAGCTCTACATGTGGCGCGACCGGGACCGCTCGATGGCGCTGGTGCAGCGCGCCGCCGACGCGGGATACGACACCCTGCTGGCCACCGTCGACGTCCCCGTCGCGGGCGCGCGACTGCGCGACAACCGCAACGGCATGACGATCCCGCCGACGCTGACGCTGCGCACCGTCTTGGACGCGGTGCCGCACCCGAAGTGGTGGTTCGACCTGCTGACCACCGAGCCGCTGGCCTTCGCGTCGCTGGATCGCTGGTCGGGCACCGTCGGCGAATACCTCAGCACGATGTTCGACCCCAGCCTGACCTTCGATGACCTGGAGTGGATCAAGGCCCAATGGCCCGGCAAGCTGGTCGTCAAGGGCATCCAGACGCTCGACGACGCCCGCGCCGTCGTGGACCGCGGGGTCGACGGCATCGTGTTGTCCAATCACGGTGGGCGCCAGCTCGATCGGGCCCCGGTCCCCTTTCACCTGCTGCCCACGGTCGCCCGCGAGCTGGGCAAGCACACCGAGATCCTGGTCGACACCGGCATCATGTCCGGCGCCGACATCGTCGCGGCGATCGCGCTGGGCGCGCGGTGCACACTGGTCGGCCGTGCCTACCTGTACGGGCTGATGGCCGGTGGCGAGGCGGGGGTGGACCGCGCGATCGAGATCCTGCAGGAAGGGATCATCCGGACGATGGGGCTGCTGGGGGCGACCTGCCTCGAGGAGCTTTCGCCGAAACACGTCACGCAACTGCGCCGGCTGGGGCCGATTTCGCCGCCAGCGTAATACGGCAGCGCGCACCCGCGTCCGAGCGTGCGGCTGGCCGCACGCTCGCCGTCCAACGTGCGGCCAGCCTCACGCTCGCGGCGAAATCCACCCGGGAACAAACCGTCGCCCGGCTGGGTTAAGCGCAGCAGACTCAACTTTTGGAGGATCTGATGGCTGATGCCAAGTCCGTGCCGGTGTTGTTCACACCGACGATCGTGTTGCCGGGAATGGTGGTGCCGATTGCGCTGGACGACGCCGCACGCGCGGCGATCGACGCCGCGCAGGCGAGCGAGTCCGGGCAGCTGCTGATCGCCCCCCGGCTGGACGACCGCTACCCCACCCACGGCGTGATCGCGAAGATTCTGCAGGTCGGCCGGATCGCGGGTGGCGGCACCGCCGCCGTCGTGCGCGGTGAGCGCCGGGCACACATCGGGGCAGGCGCGTCCGGGCCCGGAGCCGCGCTGTGGGTCGAGGTGACCGAGGCCAACGAACCGCCGGCGACCGACGAGATCAAGGCCCTGGCCGCCGAATACAAGAAATTGCTGCTGGCCATGCTGCAGCGCCGCGAGGCCTGGCAGATCATCGACTACGTCAACAGCCTGACCGACCCGTCGGCGCTGGCGGACACGTCCGGATACGCGTCGTACCTGACCGACGTGCAGAAGCGCCAGCTGCTGGAGACCGTGGACGTGGCCGAGCGGCTGCGCGTGCTGATCGACTGGACCAGCTCGCACCTGGCCGAGGTCGAGGTCAACGAGAAGATCGCCGAGGACGTCCGCGACGGCATGGAGAAGACGCAGAAGGAGTTCCTGCTGCGCCAGCAGCTGGCCGCCATCCGCAAGGAGCTGGGCGAGGGCGAACCCGACGGTTCCGACGACTACCGGGCCCGCGTGGAGGCCGCCGACCTGCCCGAGAAGGTCCGCGAGGCCGCGCTGCGCGAGGTCGGCAAGCTGGAACGCTCCAGCGACCAGAGCCCGGAGAGCGGCTGGATCCGTACCTGGCTGGACACCGTGCTCGACCTGCCCTGGAACGTGCGCACCGAGGACTCGACGGACCTGGGCGCGGCCCGGGCGGTCTTGGACGCCGACCACCACGGGTTGGACGACGTCAAGGACCGCATCGTCGAGTACCTGGCCGTGCGGACCCGGCGTGCGCAGCGCGGGTTGCAGGTCGTCGGCGGGCGGGGCTCGGGTGCGGTGATGGTGCTGGCCGGTCCCCCGGGTGTCGGCAAGACGTCGCTGGGTGAGAGCGTGGCCCGGGCTTTGGGCCGCAAGTTCGTGCGCGTCGCGCTGGGCGGCGTGCGGGACGAGGCCGAGATCCGCGGGCACCGGCGCACCTACGTGGGCGCGCTGCCGGGGCGCATCGTGCGGGCGATCGGCGAGGCGGGATCGATGAATCCCGTTGTGCTGCTGGACGAGATCGACAAGGTCGGTTCCGACTACCGCGGCGACCCGAGCGCGGCGCTGCTCGAGGTGCTCGACCCGGCGCAGAACCACACGTTCCGCGACCACTACCTGGATCTGGACCTGGACCTGTCCGACGTGGTGTTCCTGGCCACCGCCAACGTGATCGAGAACATCCCGTCGGCCCTGCTGGACCGCATGGAGCTGGTGCAGATCGACGGCTACACCGAGGACGACAAGGTCGCCATCGCCCGCGATTACCTGCTGCCGCGGCAGCGGGAGCGGGCGGCGCTGAACGACGACGAGGTCACCGTCACCGACGCCGCGCTGCGCAAGATCGCCGCCGACTACACCCGCGAGCCGGGGGTTCGGCAGTTCGAGCGGCTGCTGGCCAAGGCGCTGCGCAAGGTGACGACCAAGATCGCCGACGAGCCGGTGACGATCGACGAGCCCGACCTGGTCGGTTACCTGGGCCGTCCACGGTTCACCCCCGAGTCGGCCGAACGCACAGCGGTGCCCGGCGTGGCCACCGGCCTGGCCGTGACCGGCCTGGGCGGCGACGTCCTCTACATCGAGGCCGGGGCGACCGACGGCGAGCCGGGGTTGCAGTTGACCGGCCAGTTGGGCGACGTGATGAAGGAGTCGGCGCAGATCGCGCTGTCCTACGTGCGCTCGCACGCCGCGGAGCTGGGCATTGACGCGAAGGCGCTGGACCGGCGCATCCACGTGCACGTGCCCGCCGGCGCGGTGCCCAAGGACGGCCCGTCGGCCGGTGTGACGATGGTCACCGCGCTGGTGTCGATGGCGACCGGACGCCAGGTGCGCAGCGACGTCGGCATGACCGGCGAGGTCACACTGAACGGCCGGGTGCTGCCCATCGGCGGCGTGAAGCAGAAGCTGCTGGCCGCCCAGCGTGCCGGTCTGTCAACGGTTTTCATCCCGGCGCGCAACGAGCCCGATCTGGATGACGTGCCGGCCGAGGTGCTCGACGCGCTGGACGTCAAGCCGATGACGGACGTCGCGGAGATCGTCGCGCAGGCGCTCGAGCCCGTGCCGGGGACCGCGACCGTCGCCGCCTAGGGGCTGCCAGGCGCTTGTCCAAAACCTGGGAGTCTGCTGCCAACAAATTGCCGCGGGCGTGTTTTCGGTTCCGCCGACTCGGGTAGCCGAGGAGCCAGGGGTCATCCCCTGTCCCTCGGCCCAACCCAGGTGCCTGGGGAAATAACCGAACAACACCGTCAATGCTGTTGCGCTGCGTGCGTCGCAGCCAAGCTGGACAAGGAGTTCACATGAACCTCACCAAGATCGCCGCCACCGCCGCGATGGCCGGTGGCCTCGGATCCGTGGCGCTCGGGATCGGCGCCGGTTTCGCACAAGCCGATCCGAACGGCCCGATCGTGCCAGGACCGGTGCCCGGTCCGAACGTGCCGGGGCCGAACGTGCCGGGCGGGGATCGTGACCTGCCGGGTCCGGGCCAGGTTTTGCCTGGGCAGCCGATTTGTAACCCGGGCGCGCCGGGCGTGAACTGCAACGCGCCGGGCAGCCCGCTTCCCCCGGGGCAAAACGGCTTCCCGCCGCCGGGGCACTACAACGACCCGGGCCGCTATGGGCTGCCGGCCACCTGGGTTCCGCCAGTCGGTGACCCCGACGGCACCCAGCTTCCGGTCGTGTTCAACCCGGACCTGGGCCAGTGGGGCGTTAACACGTCCACCGGTTTCCAGGCGTACACGCCCGCGGGCAACGCCGGAGGCCAGGTCAACGGCGGCGGCACCATCGGAACGCCCCGCTAAAACCGGGACCTAACAACCCGAATGTGGCAGCCGCCCCCGAAAGGGGGCGGCTGTCCCACTTTCGCCGAACCGGTAAATCCGCAGGAGAAGTACGAGTGAGGGCCTGCAAATCTACAGGCTCGGTGGTTGTCGGACCCCAAGGCTATGGTCGGCGCATGGCCTACGACGAAGACCTGGCCAACCGGATCCGCGAACTGCTCGGCTCCGAGCGCGGCGTCGAGGAGAAACGCATGTTCGGTGGTCTGGCGTTCCTGATCAACGGCAACATGTCGGTGGCCGCCAGCGGACAGGGCGGGCTGCTGGTGCGGGTACCGCCGGAGGACACCGACAAACTGCTCAAGCGTGCGCACGTCGGGCCCATGGTGATGGCGGGTCGGGAGGCCCGCGGCTGGTTGCGGGTCGACGCCGCCGGCGTAGGAACGAAACGGCAGCTGCAGGATTGGGTCACCCGGGGCGTCGGCTACGCCCGCGGCCTGCCGCCGAAGTGACGATGCCGGTTTGCTCGAGGGCGCTGCGGGTAAGCGGTCCGGTGTGGACAAGCGCGACGAAGTGGTGCGGCGGCTGCTGAAGGTCGCCGGCACGACGTATGCGGCCGAGGCCGGCGTCAAGATCCACGACAAGCCGATGCCGCTGTTCCAGTTGCTGGTGTTGTGCATGCTCGCCAGCAAGCCGATCGACGCCGCCGTCGCGATGAGCGCCGACCGTGAGCTGTTCAAGGCGGGCCTGCGCTCCCCCAAGGCCGTACTGGCATCCGACCGGCGCACCATGATCAGCGCGTTCGGCCGCGCCCACTACGTGCGCTACGACGAAAGTTCGGCCACCCGACTCACCGACATGGCCGAGCGGGTCCGCGACGAGTATCACGGCGACCTGCGGGAAATGGCCGAAAGCTGCCGCCACGACGTCGCCGCGGCGAAACGGATGCTGAAGAGATTCAAGGGAATTGGCGACACCGGCGCCGATATCTACCTGCGCGAAGTGCAAGACGTCTGGCCCTGGGTGCGGCCCTATTTCGACGGCCGCGCCACCGCGGCGGCCAGGCAGTTGGGTCTGCCCGCTCAGCCTGCGAAGCTGGGCGCCCTCGCTCCTCGAGCCAACGCGCGGCTGGCGGCCGCGCTCGTGCGGGCATCACTTGACGACGACGTGCGCCGGCAGGTGGCCGGATGAGCCGGCATTGACCATCCGGATCGGCACCTCCGGATGGTCCTACAACCACTGGGCGGATGTGCTCTACCCGACCGGTTTGCCGTCGGCGCGACGGTTGGCCCGCTACGTGGAGGTTTTCGACACCGTCGAGCTGAACGCGAGTTTCTATCGGTGGCCGAAGGATTCGACGTTCGCCGGTTGGCGCGATCAGCTGCCCGACGGGTTCCGGATGTCGGTCAAGGCGCATCGCGGGCTGACACACTACCGCCGGCTGTCCTCCCCCGAGCCGTGGATCGAGCGGTTCGAGCGCTGCTGGCAGCTGCTGGGTGACCGCCGCGGGGTGCTGCTGGTCCAACTGCACCCCGAGCAGCAGCGCGACGACGCGCGCCTGGATGCCTTCCTTCGCAGCGTGCCTGAGTCCATCCGGGTGGCCGTCGAGCTGCGCCACGCGTCGTGGAACGATCCGGCCGTGTACGAGTTGCTGGAACGCCGCCGCGCCGCCTATGTGGTGATGAGCGGCGCCGGGCTCGCGTGCGTGCCACGCGCCACCACCGATCTGGTGTACACCCGCATGCACGGCCCGGATCAGGACGCGATCTATGCGGGCTCCTACTCGGAGGACCAGCTGCGGCGCTGGGCCGACCAGATCACCGAATGGGACCGCGACGGCAGGGACGTGTGGATGTATTTCAACAACGACCTCGGCGGCCACGCCGTGCGCAACGCGCTGTTCTTGCGCGGGCTCCTGGGCTGACGCCGCTCAGGCGTCGCCGTCGACCGGCGTCCAGCTGCCGTCGATGACGTCGGGCGGGCGTTGGGCCTGCAACCGCTCCCGTTCTGCTCGGCGGCGCTTGATCCGCAGCCGCGCGTCGGCCGGCATGCTGATCAGTTCGTCACAGGTGAGGTAGTAAACGTCGTCGGCGGCGTCGATCAGGTCCGCCGCCACCCTCCGGGATCCCAACTCGCGCAACGTCATCCGCAGCTCATGGGTGAACCGCAGGGTGGTGTCGAGGGCCAGCTCGCGCGACCCGCGGGCGTTCGCGGCCACGCGCCGCACTCGGTTCGGCGGCGGGGCCGGCGCGGCGGGCGCCGTGCCCTCGGCCACCTCCGCGGCCGCCGTCAGCAACATCGCCGGATCGTCGCTGAACACCGCGCTGGCCAGCTCGGCCTCACCGGGCCCGCGGTGCCCGATCCTGTCGACGGCGGTGTCGAGGGCGGCGGCAGTGTCGGGCGACAACGCGCGGATGCTGCCGATGTTGCCCTCGGCGGCCAGCGCACACAGCGGCGGGTCGCTGCGCAACGCCGCGGCCAGCTCGGCGGTCTCGGCCGCGATGCGGGCGCTTTCCATGATCACGCCCAGCCCCGCCACCCGGGACGCGGCGCGCGTGGGTTCCAGCGCCGCTGCGGTCATGCCGGAATCGATCAGCCACAGCGCCGTGAGGATCCAGCCCTGATGGATGCGATCCCGCAGCAGCGGCACACGGACCTCGAGCGCGGCGTCCGGCAGCGCGGCCAACTGGTCGGCGCCGGCGTGTTCGGCCTGCGCGGCCGAGCCGTACGCGCGCGTGTCCCGCTTGAGGTGGCGCATCAGCGTCAGCGAGCGCGCCGTCACGACCGCCTTGGCGAGCGACCCGAGCGCCCCCTCGGCCAGCATCGGCTCGCCGAACGGCAGGACGTCGCCGACCTGCGGCTGGTCGACCAGGGCGTCCTGGGCGACGGCGTGCTGGTCCCATCCGGGCAGCTGGGTGGCGGCGACGACGTTGGCCGACACCCCGACGTAGGCGCGGTGGCCGAAGACCGCGATCGCCCGGCTGCTCCACTCCTCGTCGACCACGCCGCCGAGCGCGAGCACCTGGCCCATCACCCGGCTGGCCGTGCGCAGCCCGCTGAGCTGGACGTCGAGCGTTATCGGGGTCAGCGGTCCGGGCAGCGCCTCGGCGAGCCGGGCCGCGCTGAAGACGGGAAACCGGGGATCGATCCGGTCGTCGAACTCACCCTCCAGCCCCTCGGGGGCCGCGCTGCGCAATTCGTCGGAAGGCCGCGGCCGTGGCAGGACCTCCACCGGCAGCGCCACCTGGCGGCCGTGGCTGAGCGCGCCCTCCGGAAGGAGCCGGCGCCCGGCGAGGCCGCGTGCGGTGTCGGCGACCGCCTCGAGCGCTTGCCAGCCGAACTCGAAACCCCAATCCTCTTGCACCGCAGTGATATCCATCTTCGGGACCAATTTCGACCAGCTGCGAACCCCATTCAGCCGCGAACGCGGGCCGGCGGCCCGCAGCAGCCGCCACGCGGTGACCACGTTGGTGGTGTCCGGGGTGGCCAGGTCCACCACGCCGGTGCGGTCGGTGTTCAGCGAGAAAACCAGGAACCGGACCAGGTCGTCGACGTGCAGGACGCGCATCGGCCGGGTGGAAACTTTCGCGCGCAGCAGCGTCGCCACGGTGCGGCACACCATCCAGTCGAGCTGGCGGCCGACCGGCGGCGCGATCCGCACGACCACGTTGGGCGCCCAGCTCGTGGACACCAGCTCCTCGGCGGGTCGATACAGCTCGGGCCGGCCCGCGGCCTGGGACACGAACAGCAGCCGCGCGCCGGCGCGGGCGGCGGCGTGGGTCACGTGGGCGACCCCGTCGACGTCCGCGCCGCCGGGCGCGCTGGTGTCGGCGGGGGCCAGGTGGATCACCGCGTCGGCTTCGTCGGCCAGGGGTTGCAGGACGGGGTCGCTGAGCGGCGCGCAAACGAGTTCGACGGCGGGGTCCAGGCAGGGATGGGGGTGTTCAGCAATCCCGCTGACCGTGTGCCCGGCAGCGACGAGCTGCCGCGCGACCAGCCGCCCGATGGCGCCGGTGGCGTCGGTAACCAGGACGTGCACCTGGGCTCACCTCCCCCAACGTCCAACCCGACAATAGGCAAGGCGACGTCACTTACGCGACCGTTACCCGGTTTTCGGGACCTTTGGCTGGTGGTGCTGTGACCGGCCGGTTACCGCAGCGCCGCGATGCCGTCCGGGGTGACGGCAACCTTGGCGCCACCGATATCTTCGCGCACGGTCGCCTCGGCGGCGCCGGGATCGGCGATGACAGCCAAAGTGCGGGCCCCGTCGGGGGTCCGCACCGCCACGAATGCCTTCTCGGGTTGTCCCTCGCGGTTGAACGGCGTCGTCCACGCTTCGACCGTCCCCACGCCGTCCCACTCGACCAGGCCCTCGCGGGTGGGCTCGCGGTCCACGGCCCGCTGCGCGTCTTCCCAGCGGAATTGGGCGGGCGGCTCGGTGCTGTAGACGCCGAAGCTGTGCTTGGTCAGGTAGCCGCCGTTGCCGGTGACGAGGCCACGCCGCCCGGGGTTGGCCACCAGCAGCTCGGCCATGGTGGCGATCGAATGCATGACGTAGTTGCTCCACGGGCCGCCCGCGAAGGTCAGCCCGCCGGTGACGGTGAGCGGGCGGCCCGGGTCGTCGGCGTTCAGCCCGAGTTCGGCCGCCGCGACCTGCACGGCGGACGGGAAGCAGGAGTACAGGTCGACATAGTCGACGTCGTCGATGCCCAGGCCGGCCAGCTGCAGGGCGCGCGCGCCCGCGATGCGGATGGCCGCCGAGCGGTGCAACTCGTCGCGCTCGGCAATTGACGGGGTGTCGTGAGCGTCGGTGCCGGCGTGCGGGAACACCCATTGGTCGGCGGGGACCTGCAGGCGTTGCGCCTGCTCGACCGACGCCAGGACCAGCGCGGCGCCCTGGTCGACCATGTTGTTGGAGTTCATCAGCTTGGTGTAGGGCCAGCTGATCATCCGGTTCTGCGGCCCGGGCCGCCGGATTTCCTCGGCCGTCACCGGTTTGCGGATCCACGCGTGCGGGTTGTCGACCGCGACGGCGTTGAACCGCGCCCACAACTCGCTGACACGCCGGAGGTGGTCATCGACCGACTCGCCGTTGGCGACGCGAAGCGCCTGTTCGAACAGCGGGTAGACGAAGGCCGGCAGGTTCAGCCCGCTCTTGAGCTCCGCGTCGCCGAACATCGGGACGTCCTCGCCGCTGACCTCGGCCAACGGCACCGATTCGTCCTGGACGGTCCACTCGAGCCGGCCGCCCTTGGCCTTCAGCCCCCGTCTGGTGCGCCACGTCTCGGCGCCGGCCAGCAGCACGACACCGGCCCTCCCCGCCTGGATGTCCAGGCAGGCCTGGTTCACCAGCGTCTGAGGGACGTTGCCGCCGACTGGGCTGTAGCGGGTGCTGAATCCCGCGGCGCCCAGCTGCTCGCCCAGCAACAGCGCGGGGTCGCGGTAGTGGGCCGACAACACGTTCACCACGCGGATGGAATCAACGGCCTCGATCACCCGGGCGTCGGCGGCCTCCCGGGCCGCGACGGCCATCAGGTCCACCGGTTCGACCGACCGCGTCGACGGGTCGATTTCGTCGCGGTGGTTGACCTGGCCGTAGCCGATCAACACCGGTGTCCTGGGATCGACGGTCATCCGACGAATTTAGCGTGCCTATGGATCCGGCCGGCGAGGGGCATCGAACGTGCGGCGAGCTTCACGTTCGGCACCCAGCGTGCGGCCAGCCGCACGCTCGGCGCCACCTCGGGCTAGTTCGGGCCCGCGGTCGCGAACAGCACGCCGTCCCGGATCAGCCGCTCGGTCTCGTCCGCGCTCATCCCGAGCAGATCCCGGCAGATGGTGCGGGTGTCCTGGCCCGGCAGGGGCGCCGGGCGTTGCGGGGCCGGCGGAATGTGCTGGAACGGCGCGGGGCCCGTCTCCGCGGGCATCGGGCGCTCGATCAGCGGATGGGTCATGTCGCTGAACAATTTTCGCTCGATCAGCTGCGGGTCCTCGAGGACGTCCGGGGGGCGGTTCATCGGCCCGGCCGCGACGCCGGCCGCCTGCAGCAGTTCGGTGTTGCGCAGCGGGGTGCGGGTGCGGGTCCAGGCCGACACCAGCTCGATCAATTCGCGGCGGTTGGCCAGGCGCGCCTGTCCCGTCGCGAACCGTGGGTCGTCGACCCATTGTGGATGGTCGAGAAGGCTTGCGAGGCAGCGCCATTCGTCGTCGGTGCCGATCGAGATGACGCACCATTCGTCGTCGCCCGCGCACGGATAGACCGCGTGCAGGCTGGTGTCGTTATGGATCGGGCCGATGCCGGCGGCCAGCGCGGCCTCGGTGACGTACAGCGTGTCGAGCTGGTTGAGCACGACCTCGGCCTGCGAGATGTGGACGTGGGACCCGCCGCCGGTGCGATCGCGATGGATCAGCGCGGCCAGGGCCGCGATGGCGGTGACCCGCCCGACCACGTGATCGGGGAAGATCGTCGTCGCGTCGTAGAAGGCGTGCCGTCCCGTGCCGGCCCGCTCGTCCGCGTCGGCGCCCGCCTCGTCGGACGTCCACAGCCGGGTGACCCCGGTGGCGGCGCGGACCAACGGGCCGTAGCCCAGCCGGGTGCGCCAGGGCCCGCTGTCGCCGTAGGCGCTGCTGCCGGCGAGCACGATCCGCGGGTTGAGGGCGCGCAGCGCGTCGTAGTCAAAGCCAAGGGCGGTAAGGGTTCCCGGCTTGAAGTTGGCGAACACCGCGTCGGCCTCGGCGACCAGCCGGCGGAAGATGTCCTTGCCCTCGGCGCTGCGCAGGTCCAGGCCCAGGCCGAGGTGATTGCGGTGGGTCCACGCAAACGACTCGCTCATGGCGTCGCCTTCGCGGGCCTGCCGCAGTCCGTCGGGGTAGTCGGCGCTTTCCACCTTGATGACCTCGGCGCCCAGGTCGCCGAACAGCCGGCTCAGCTCGCCGCCGGCGACGATGATGCCCAGGTCGAGAATCCGCAGCCCGGCGAGCGGGTAGTCGCCCACCCTGCCCGACGGTGCCCGCACCAGCACCGGGTTGCCGCGCCAAAACGGTTGGTCCTGCCCTATCGCCGGGGCCGGTGTGCGGAAGCCCGCGCGCCGCCCGTCGACGACGAAATATCCGGTGGGCACGCTGGTCCGCACCCGCGGCAGCAGCTCCGCCTCGGTGATCGCGCCCACCTCTTGGAAATGTTCGGAGCCCAGGACCCAAGACGGCGGCAGCACCGCGGCGATCGGCACGCCGTGCGCCTGCCCCGCGGCGACCAGGTCCTTCATGGTCTGGTCGGCGAACAATCCCTGGGCCAGCGCGCTGATCTCGGGCCACGCCGCCATCCGTGCGCCGATCGCGTCGTACTTGGGATCCTGGAACTCCTCGGGCTCCCCCAGCCAGCGGCGCAACCCCCGCCACTGCCGCGGCGCCATCACGCACAACCGGACGTAGCCGTCCTTGCACGGGCAGATCGGGTAGGCGTCCTGGTTCTTCGGGCGCCCCCGCCACCGCCCGCTGTGGCGGATGCCGGCGGCGACCTGACCGTGCGCGCCGAACGCCGGGTCGAGCGCCATCACGACGGCGTCGAACCGGGAGAAGTCGATGTAATCGCCGGTGCCACAGCGCAATCGGTTGTAGTAGGCGACGAGCGCCGCCCACGCCGCCTGCACGGCTGCGGTCGCCGAGGCGATGCCGTCCGGCGGCAACACCGGGGTGCCGGGGGTGGGGCCGGATCGCGCCAATGAGCCGCACATCGCGAACAACACCGGATCGGTGGCGCGCCACGCGGACCGCGGACCCGTCTCGCCGAAGTCGGTGACCGACAGCACCACCAGGTGCGGGTAGCGGGCCGCCAGCTCCGCGCCCGATATCCCGAACGCGCCGATGTGCCCGGCCAGGCCGCTGTCCACGACGATGTCGGCCTCGGCGGCCAGGTCGAGCAACCGGCCGCAGTCGCCGTCCTCGAGCGGATCCAGCACCGCGGCGCGCTTGTTGGCGTTGTGCAGCGCGAACGGGATGCTCGCGCCGGCCAGCGCCGGCAGGTCGTCGCGGCCCAGGCTGCCGCCGGGGAATTCGATCTTGAGGACGTCGGCGCCCAGGTCGGCGAACAGGCGGGTCACCGCGTCGGCGCTGCCGCTGGACAGGTCCAGCACCCGCACGGTTTCGAGCAGCCCCTCCGCCATCCGCCCACCGTACCTGCCTGGTCGGCGGCGGCCCGCGAGCATCTCGCCGGTGGCCAAATGTGTAGCCGCCCAAGCCGGTTCGTGCGCGAATTCCGACCCGCTACGCTCGGTAGTTCTTGTCGGTTCGCGCACACGACCCCGGATGGAGGCGCCCCACCCAATGACCGCGCACTTGAGCTATGTCGAGGCGGTGGTAGTCGGCGCGTTCCAGGGCGTCACCGAGCTGTTCCCGGTCTCCAGCCTCGGGCACTCGGTGTTGGTGCCGGCGCTGGTGGGTGGGCAGTGGGGCCGGGACCTCAACGTCTCCACGCCCGAATCGCCCTACCTCGCGTTCATCGTCGGCCTGCACGTCGCCACCGCCGCCGCGCTGCTGGTGTTCTTCTGGCGCGACTGGCTGCGGATCGTCGCCGGCTTCTTCTCCTCGCTGCGGTATCGCCGAGTCCAGACGCCCGACGAGCGGCTGGCCTGGCTGATCGTCGTCGCCACCATCCCGGTGGGCCTGGCCGGGGTGGCCCTCGAACACCTCTTCCGGACCACGCTGGGCAAACCCATTCCGGCGGCGGCATTCCTGTTTCTCAACGGCATCGCGCTGTATGCCGGCGAGGTGCTGCGCCGCCGCGTTTCGCCGACCGGCGACGAGGAGCACGAGGACCATCGCGGCGAGGCCATCGACAACCGGCTGGCACAGCTGCCGATGGGCCGCGGGCTGGTGATCGGCTCCTCGCAGATCCTGGCGCTGCTGCCCGGCATCAGCCGCTCCGGCATCGCGATGGTGGCCGGCCTGTGGCGCGGGCTCTCGCACGAGGACGCCGCCCGCTTCTCATTCCTGCTTGCCACGCCGATCATCCTGGCGGCCGGGATGTACAAGATCCCGGACCTGTTCGGGCCGCTGGGGGCAGGGATCGGCGGCCAGGTCCTGGCCGGCAGCGTCGCCTCCTTCGTCTGCGCCTACCTGGCCGTGCGGTTTCTGACGCGGTATTTCCAGACGCGCACCCTGACGCCGTTCGCGGTCTACTGCGCGGTGGTGGGCGGCGCCAGCCTGGTGTGGCTAAGCGTGCACTAGAGCGGCGCGCAGCGGTAGCGCACCTGGAGCGCGGGCACGTCACCGAAAGTCTCTGTGCGGCATGATCCGTCGAACCGCCACCCGTCGCGTTCGTAGAACCGCCGGGCGCCGGCGTTGCCGTCCAGCACCCACAGCACGGCTCCCGCCAAGCCGAGCCCGCGCAGCCGCTCCCGCGCGGCCGTCATCAGCAGCCGCCCGATTCCGGTGCGCACGTGCGCGGGGTCGACATAGATCGCCATCAGCTCACCGAAATTCGGCAACTCCATCTCGCGGCACAGCCCCGTGGTCGCCAGGCCGCGGATCGCGGGGCCGTCGACCGCGACCACCGTTGACGGCAGCCGAAGCCCGACGCGACCGAAGGTGTACCGGCCGGCGAAGAACTCGGGTGTGAGGCCGTCGAGGTAGCCCTGGGCGATCAGCCCGCGATACGCCGACTGCCACGAGCGGAGCTGCACCCGGGCCACGTCGCGCGCGTCGGCCGGGACGGCCGCCCGCACCTCGATCACGGGTGCAGTATCGGGCATAATCGCCAAAATTGACACCCGTCAACTTTGGGGAAGGACGACGAAGATGGCAGACACGGCTTCGATCGGCGTGAAGGTACGTGACAAGGTCGTCGTCATCACCGGCGGCGCCCGCGGGATCGGGCTGGCCACCGCGACCGCGCTGCACAACCTGGGCGCCAAGGTCGCGATCGGGGACATCGACGAGGTGCGGGTGAAGGAATCGGGCGCCGCGCTCGGCCTGGAGGTCTACGGAACACTCGACGTCACCGACGCGCATTCGTTCGCGGACTTCCTGGACGGGGTGGAGCGCCAGCTCGGCCCGATCGACGTGCTCGTCAACAACGCCGGCATCATGCCAGTCGGGCGGATCGTCGACGAGCCGGACGCGGTCACCCGCCGCATCCTCGACATCAACGTCTACGGCGTCATCCTGGGCAGCAAGCTGGCGGCGCAGCGCATGGTCCCGCGCGGATCCGGGCACGTCATCAACGTCGCCTCCCTGGCCGGGGAGCTCCACATCGTCGGGCTGGCCAGCTATTGCGCCAGCAAGCACGCGGTCATCGCGTTCACCGACTCGGCCCGGCTCGAGTACCGCTCGGCCGGCGTGGAGTTCTCCACGGTGTTGCCGACGTTCGTCAACACCGAGCTCGTCGCCGGGACGCCGGGAATGAAGGGGTTCCGCAACGCCGAGCCCGCCGAGATCGCCGACGCGATCGTGAAGCTGGTCGCCCACCCCAAGCCGCGGGTGCGGATCACGAAGGCGGCCGGCGCGATGGTCGTCTCCCAGAAGTTCTGGCCGCGCCGGATCGCCGAGGGGCTCAACCGCCTGCTCGGCGGCGACCACGTCTTCACCGACGACGTCGACGTCGAGAAGCGCCGGGCCTACGAGGCGCGCGCCCGCGGCGAGGAGTGACCTTCGCTTCTGGCGACGTTCATCGGCGGCGCGGACAATCGGCGGGGTGACCTTAGAGACAGCAACAACCGCGCCCGCCCCGCTATCCGACGACGAACTCGCCCTCATCGACAAGTATTGGCGCGCAGCCAATTACCTGTCGGTCGGCCAGATCTACCTGCTGGACAACCCGCTGCTGAGCGAACCGCTGTCGTCCGAGCACGTCAAACCCCGGCTGCTGGGTCACTGGGGCACCACGCCCGGGCTCAACCTGATCTACGCGCACCTGAACCGGGTCATCCGCAACCGCGACGCCAGCGTCATCTACATCACCGGGCCCGGCCACGGCGGGCCCGGGCTGGTCGCCAACGCGTACCTGGAGGGCACCTACACCGAGGTGTACACCGGCATCGAGGAGGACACCGAGGGACTGCGAAAGCTGTTCCGGCAGTTCTCTTTTCCCGGCGGCATCCCCAGCCACGTCGCGGCCCAGACGCCCGGGTCGATCCACGAGGGCGGCGAGCTGGGCTACGCGCTGGTGCACGCGTACGGGGCCGCGTTCGACAACCCGGACCTGGTGGTGGCGTGCGTGGTCGGCGACGGCGAGGCCGAGACGGGGCCGCTGGCCGCCGGCTGGCACTCCAACAAGTTCCTGAACCCGGTCACCGACGGCGCCGTCCTGCCCATCCTGCAGCTCAATGGCTACAAGATCGCCAACCCGACGGTGCTGGCCCGCATCCCCCATGCCGAACTGGAATCCCTGCTGCGCGGGTACGGCTACCGGCCCATCACGGTCGCCGGTGACGACCCGGCCAACGTGCACCAGCAGCTGGCCGCCGCGCTCGACGACGCCTTCGACGACATCGCGGCGATCCAGCGCGCCGCCCGCGACGGCGGCCGCACCCAGCGTCCCGTCTGGCCGATGATCGTGCTGCGCACCCCGAAGGGCTGGACCGGTCCCAAGGTGGTGGACGGCAAGAAGGTGGAGGGCACCTGGCGCTCGCACCAGGTCCCGCTGGCCGAGACCCACGACAATCCCGAGCACCGCGCGCAGCTGGAGGAATGGCTGCGCAGCTACCGGCCCGAGGAGTTGTTCGACGGCAATGGCGCGCTGCGCCCCGAGCTGCGGGCGCTGGCGCCCCGCGGTGATCGCCGGATGAGCGCCAACCCGCACGCCAACGGCGGGCTGCTGCTGCACGACCTCGACCTGCCGGACTTCCGCGACTACGCGGTGGCGGTGTCGCAGCCGGCCACCGAGACGCACGAGGCCACCCGGATTCTGGGCACCTTCCTGCGCGACGTGATCGCCCGCAACCCGGATCGGTTCCGGCTGATGGGCCCCGACGAGACCGCCTCCAACCGGCTCGACGCCGTCTACGGGGCGACCGACAAGGTGTGGCTCTCGGAGATCACGCCCGACGACGAGCACCTCGCGCCCGACGGGCGGGTGATGGAGGTGCTCTCCGAGCACCTGTGCCAGGGCTGGCTGGAGGGTTACCTGCTGACCGGCCGGCACGGCCTGTTCAACTGCTACGAGGCGTTCGTGCACATCGTCGACTCGATGCTCAACCAGCACGCGAAATGGCTGGCCACCAGCCGCGAGCTGCCGTGGCGGCGGCCGATCGCGTCGCTGAACTACCTGCTGACCTCCCACGTGTGGCGCCAGGACCACAACGGCGCGTCGCATCAGGACCCCGGATTCATCGACCTGGTCGCGAACAAGCGGGCCGAGCTGACGCGGGTGTACCTGCCGCCGGACGGCAACACGCTGCTATCTGTGGCGGACCACTGCCTGCGCAGCCGCAACTACGTCAACGTCATCGTCGCCGGCAAGCAGCCCGCGCTGGCCTACCTCGACATGGACCTGGCCATCGCCCACTGCGCGCGCGGGCTGGGCATCTGGGAGTGGGCGAGCACGGCTGGATCTTTAGGCGCGGAGCCCGATGTGGTGCTGGCCTGCGCCGGCGACATCCCGACGCTGGAGACCCTGGCCGCCGCCGACATCCTGCGGCGCGAGCTGCCCGGCCTGGCCGTCCGGGTGGTCAACGTCGTCGACCTGATGCGCCTGCAACCGGATTCGGAGCACCCACATGGCTTGCCGGACAGGGAGTTTGACGCGCTGTTCACCCGCGACAAGCCGGTGATCTTCGCTTACCACGGCTACCCGTGGCTGATCCACCGGCTCACCTACAGCCGCACCAACCACCACCACCTCCACGTGCGCGGCTTCAAGGAGCGCGGCACCACGACGACGCCGTTCGACATGGTGATGCTCAACGACCTCGATCGCTTCCATCTCGTGATGGATGTGATCGACCGGGTGGACGGGCTGGCCAGCCAGGCCGCCGTGCTTCGCCAGCGCATGGTCGACGCCCGCCTAACCGCCCGGGCCTACACCCGCGAACACGGGGAGGACGATCCGGCGATCTCCGGGTGGACCTGGGAGTCGGGCGAGCGGAACGAACCCGTGAGCTGAGCGAGCGGAATGAACGCAGTGAGTGACGGGAGCGAGGCTAACGAACGCAGTGAGTAACGGGAGCGAGACGACCAATCGGGCCTGGGAGTCGGGCTAACCCGTGAGCTGACGGCCCCGATCGTCGGGGCTAGGCGGCGCGGGGTTCCCCGGTGGGGCCGGAAGCTCGCCGTAGTCCCTCGGCTTGTCGGCGTCGATGTGCCAGATCCAATTGCCGTAGAGGGGCCGGTCAACGGCAAGGGCGCCCAACGGCGCGATGACAAGGATGGAGACCAGCGTCCACACCGTCGTAGCCATGAGTTCTCCCTCCCCCGAGTGCGTAACTATCTAAGATGGTTACATCTTGCCGGTTCGGAAGAAACCTGTCAAGGTGGTTACATGAAGTTCGTCTACGTGAGCGGGCGGCGGTGTTTGGACTTCGCGGGCACGCTGAAGTATCGGTCCTCGGCGCGTAGCGAGGAATTGTTGACCGACCCGCAGCGGCTGTCGGACTGGGCGATCGGTGCCGGGCTGGTCGATGCGCCGCTCGAGATGACCGAAGACGAACTCGAGGCGGCGATCGCCGTGCGCGAAGCCATCTACCGGGTCGTCGTCGCGGGGCTTGAGGGCGGCAAGCCCGACGCCGCCGACGTTGATCTGCTGAATGCGTACGCGTCCCAACCCCAGCTCACGCCGATGTTGCGTCCGGACGGATCGGTCAGCCGCGGCGGTACCGTGCCGCAGCTGCTCGCCAGCCTGGCCGCCGACCTTCTCGACCTTTATGCCGGACCCGACATCGGCAAGGTCAAAAAATGCTCCCATTCGGGCTGCACGCGCCTGTACTTCGACGCATCGCGCGGCCAGAACCGGCATTGGTGCGGGATGAGCACGTGCGGCAACCGAGCGAAGGTCCAGGCCTTCCGCGCGCGCCGGCAAGCCGCCGCGGCTCAGCCTTCCTGAGCGACTGAGCTGGGCGAACGCCCCCGGCGGGTAAGCTGGCCCGATGCCCGACGCGACGGTTGCCGACACCTGTCCCGTGGCGCCGCACCCGTTCCGGATCCACCTCGACATCGCCGTGGTGGTCGTCGTGCTGGTGCTGACCAACCTGATCGCGCACTTCACCACGCCGTGGGCGAGCATCGCGACCGTCCCGGCCGCCGCCGTCGGGCTCGTCGCATTGATGCGCTATCGCGGGTTGGGCTGGACCGACCTCGGCCTCGGCCGCGAACACTGGCGGCCCGGGCTGGCCTATGCGCTGGGCGCCGTGGCCGTCGTGGCGTCGGTGATCGCGGTCGGGATCGCATTGCCGATGACCCGGCCGATGTTCCTGAACAACCACTACGCCACCATCTCCGGCGCCCTGATCGCCTCGATGGTCGTCATCCCGCTGCAGACCGTGATCCCCGAGGAGCTCGCGTTTCGCGGGGTGCTGCACGGCGCGCTGAACCGGGCCTGGGGCTTTCGGGGGGTGGCACTGGGCGGCTCGCTGCTGTTCGGTCTGTGGCACGTCGCGACCTCGCTCGGGCTCACCAGCAACAACGTCGGCTTCACCCGCCTGTTCGGCGGCGGCTTTGCCGGGATGGTGGCCGGCGTGACGCTGGCAGTCCTGGCCACCGGGGCGGCGGGCTTCGTCTTCAGCTGGCTGCGCCGGCGCAGCGGCAGCCTGATCGCGCCGATCGCGCTGCACTGGTCACTGAACGGGCTCGGCGCCCTGGCCGCGGCGCTGGTCTGGCACCTGTCGACCTGAGCCGGGTTAGACGAGCAGCACCGCAGCGCCGGCGATCCGGCCGGCGCTCAGGTCGCTCAGGGCCTCGTCGGCCCGGGCGAGCGGATATTCGGGCGTGGTCACCTCGATGCGGTGTTCGCCCGCAAAGTCCAGGAATGCGCGCGCGTCGGCCCGCGTGTTCGACGTGACGGATCGGACCTGGCGCTCCTGGAACAGGTGGCGCTGGTAGTTCAACGGCGGGATGTCGGACAGGTGGATGCCCGCAATTGCCAGGGTGCCGCCGCGGTCCAGCGCTTCTAGCGCTGGCAGCACGAGCTCGCCGACGGGTGCGAAGAGGATCGCGGCGTCCAGCGGCACCGGCGGCTGGGCGGCCGCGCCCTGGGCCGACGCGGCACCGAGTCGCAGCGCCAGGTCGCGCGCCTCGGCCCCGCGGGTCATCACATGCACCTCGGCGCCCTGCGCCAACGCGACCTGCGCGGTGATGTGGGCGCTGCCGCCGAAACCGTAGAGGCCCAGCCGCCCACCGGGCGGCAGCTCGGCGCGCAACAGGGACCGGTACCCGATGATGCCCGCGCACAACAGCGGCGCCAGCTCGCTGTCGCTGTAGCCGCTCGGCAGGTGGTGCGCGAAAGCGGCTGGGACGGTGGCGAATTCGGCGTATCCCCCGTCAGCGTCCCAGCCGGTGTAGCGGGACTCCGGGCAGAGGTTTTCGGTGCCGCGGCGGCAGTACTTGCACACGCCGCAGGTGTGGCGCAACCAGGCGATGCCGACCCGGTCGCCCGGCTTGAACCCGTCACCGGCGTCGGCCCCGACTTCGACGACCTCCCCGACCACCTCGTGGCCGGGAGTCACCCCCGCGCGGTGCACGGGCAGGTCGCCCTCGGTGACGTGCAGGTCGGTGCGGCACACGCCGCAGGCCCGCACGGCAACGAGCAACTCCGATGGTGCGGGCCGGGGCACCTCGGCGGTGACCTGCTCGAGTGGGCCGGTCGCCATGGGTCCGGGGCGGCGCACCCGCCACGCGCGCATCGTCGTGGTCGGCAGCGCTTCGGCCATCACCCCATCATGCCGGTATTCGGCACGGCCGCAACGGGTTAGCCCGGGTCGGGGCCGGCCGACCACGCCGGGTGTGAATCGTCGGCGTCGCGTGTGAACCCTGGGCGGGAAAATCGCCGGAATCCCGCCCAGGGCTCACACTGGAAGCCCTGAGCGCACACCCGGCCGGATCAGGTCGGCAAAGGCCGTTGCGCCGCCGGAGCGGGGGTGACTTCGCTCGCGGGCGCTTGGCCGGGAACCGGCGCCGGGGCGGCCGGTGCCGGAGCGGGCGCCGGTGCGCCCGGGACGGGCGCGAGGGCTCCGGGCGCTCCGGGCGCCGGCGCGGGCGCCGCCGGCGGGACCCACGGCTGGATCGATTCGGCGAGCGCCTTCGCGCCAACCTGGTCCACCGCGTCGTTCGAGGTCCCAAGCCACACCACGAACCAGCGCTGCGGCGGACCGTTCCCCGCCGAGGGCCCGCTGACCACACCGGTCCAGATCTGACCGTTCGGCTTGGACGGATCGCTGAACTTCACCTCGTAGTACGACGCGCTTCCGGTGATGCCGTTAGCGCCGGCGAGCGGGGTCGCGCCTTGGTTGATCCGGGTGCCGGGATAGGGCATGAAGAACTCACCCATGTCGGAGCCCAGCCGGACGGCCGCCTTGGCGTCGTTGGCTTCGGCACTGGCGTAAAGCTTTTGGTCCAGCCGGCCCATCACGATGCGGGTGTCGTTGGCAACCGGCGGCGCCTGCCCCGGCGCCGGCGGCTGGCCGGTGGTCTTGCTGAGCAGCTCCGAACCGTAGTCGAGGTGGGTCGCGTCGGACTCCACCCAGCCGGCGGGAAGCACGAAGCTGAACCCACCCACGGCGTTGCCGATCCGACCAGCGTTGGGGTCGACGGGCGGCGGCGGGGGCGCGTTCGGGTCGACCGGCGGTGGCGGCGTCGCGTTGGGATCACCCGGTTGGGGTTGCGGCGACCCCGGCGCGCCGGGAGGTGGCGGCGTCGTGGGCGACGCGGGCGCGGGTGCCGCCGTCGTCGGCGAGGCGGGCGCCGGTGCCGCCGTCGTCGTGGGTGGCGGGACCGGGGTCGGGGTCTCGGGGTCGGCGTTCGAGGTCGCCGGTAACGCGATGGCGACGGCGCTGGCACTGGTCACCGCGGCGATCGTCAGCGTCGCCCACAGCCCTTTCCGACGTGTCGAGTTCGGGTCCACCTGATCCATGGCGACGAACCTACCGCGTTACGGCTGTGATTCAAGGGTGCCGTGCGGCGGTTCTTGGGATGTTGCCGATGTGCAACCTTGGCGGCGTCGGCGCAGGTCAGTGCGGCGTCGGGTACAGCGTCACCTCGTGGGCCTTGACGGAGAACCACACGCGCTCCCCCGGCGTCAGCCGCAGCTCCGCCGCGGCGTCCGCGGTGATTTCCGCCGCCAAACCCGGGGCGCCGTCCGCCTGTTCGCGGCCGCGCACCAGGACGGCCGACCCGTGAGCGTCCAGCTCCGCCACCGTCACCTCAATCGTGTTGCGGGGGCTGCCGCGCGGTCTGTCCCGGTACACGGCCACCGCCGTGGGCGGGAACACGGCGACCGCGTCGACCACCGCGGCGTCCAGCTCCTGGTCCGGGCTCGTCTGCCAGTGGACGCCGGCGCGGTCGTGCAGCGAGCCGTCGGGGCCGACGGTGCCGCTGACCAGGTTGATGCCCGCGATGCGGGCACCGAAATGACTGCGCGGCGCGGTGAGAACCTTTGCCACCGGCCCGATTTCGGCGATCTTTCCCGCCTCGAGCACCAACACCCGGTCGGCCAGCGTGAACACGTCGAGCAGGTCGTGGGTGATCAGGATGACCGCGCAGCCGGTTCGGGTGACGACGCCGCGCAGCGCCGCGCGGATGCCCGCGGCCGCGGCGACGTCGAGCCCGGCCAGGGGCTCGTCGAGCAGCAACACGTCGGGCTCGGCCGCCAACGCGCGGGCGATCGCCACACGCTGGGCCTGACCCCCCGACAGGTGCCGGGGTTTGCGGTCGGCGAAGCGCTCGGCGTCCACCTCGCGCAGCCAGCGCAGCGCCGTCGCTTCGTCGGCGCGGGCGGAACGGAACCGTCCCCGGCGGCTGCGGGGCCCGAACGCCACGTTGGCGGCGACGCTCAGGTGCGGGAACAGCAGCGGGTCCTGCAGCAGCAACCCGACCCGACGATCGTGGGTCGCCACGTGCACGCCGGCCCCAGTGTCGGTCAGCACCCGGTCCCCCAGCCGCACGACACCCTCGTCGGGCCGAATCAGCCCGGCGATGACGTGCAGGGCGGTCGACTTGCCGGCGCCGTTGGGTCCGAGGACCGCGAGCACCTCGCCCGGGGACACCGAAAACTCCACATCCAGGCCGCGCTCGGCGACGACGGCGCGCAGCTGCAACTCGCTCATGCGGACACCCCGGTGAGCCGGCGCGCGCCCAGGCCCAGCACCACCACCGCGGCCACCGCCACCAGCAGGATCGACAGGGCCACCGCGGCGTTTTCGTCGCTCACCCGCTGCAGGTAGATCTCCAGCGGCAGCGTGCGGGTGACCCCCTGCCGGGACCCGGCGAACGTCAGCGTCGCGCCGAACTCGCCCAGCGAGCGGGCGAACGCCAGCACCGCTCCCGAGGTCATCCCCGGCAGCAGCAGCGGCAGGGTCACCCGCCACCAGATCGTGCTCGGTCGCGCCCCCAGTGTCGCGGCGACCACCTCGTAGTCGGCTCCCGCGGTGCGCGCGGCGCCTTCGAGGGAGATCACCAGGAACGGCAGCGAGACAAAGGTCTGCGCCAGCACCACCGCGGTCGTGCTGAAGGCGATGCTGATCCCGGCTGCCTCGAGGTATCGGCCGATCAGGCCCAGCCGGCCGAACGCGTAGAGCAACGCGATGCCGCCCACCACCGGCGGCAGCACCAGCGGGAGCAGGATCAGCGGCCGCAGCAGCCGGACGACGCGCGCCGTGCTGCGGGCCAGCACCAGCGCCATCGGGACCCCCAGCAGCACGCACAGGGCGGTGCTGGCGGCGGCGGTCTTGAGGCTCAGCAGCAGCGCCATCCGCGACGAGGGGCTGGTGATCAGCGACCAGAAGTTCGGCCAGTCCACCTTGACGGCGATCGCTACCAGCGGCACGACCACGAACGCGGTCCCCGCGGCTGCGGGGATGTACACCCACCGGGGCAGATCCATCGGCCGGCGCACGGCTCAGGGTTTGGCGAAGCCCGACTGGGCCAGGATGTTCTGACCGGGGTCACCGGTCACCATGGCCACGAACTTTTGCGCCAGTGTCGGCTGCGCGGCGTTCTTCAGCACCGCGATCGGATACACGTTGACCGCCCCGGCGGCCTCCGGAAAGTTCACGGTCGCCGCCTTGTTCCCGGCGCTGTGGGCGTCGGTGACGTAGACCAGCCCGGCGTCGGCCTGTCCGGTGGTGACCTTGTTGAGGACGTCGGTCACGTTGAGTTCCTCGCTGACCGGGTTCAGGCGCACGCCGGTGCTGTCCTCGACGCGCTGGGTCGCCGATCCGCACGGCACCGGCTGCTGGCAGATGACCACGCTCAGCCCGGGCTTGGCGAGGTCGGCGAAGGATCCGACCTTCTTCGGGTTGCCCGGCGCCGTGACGATGACGAGGGTGTTCGACGCGAAGTTCGTCGGGTTGCCGGCCAAAAGGCCGGCCCTGGCGACCGTGTCCATCTGTGCGGTGTCCGCCGACGCGAAGACGTCGGCCGTCGCGCCCTGAGTCAACTGCTTGGCGAGCTCGGACGAACCGGCGAACTCGAAATCGACAGTGCTGCCGGGGTTTTGGGCCTTGAACTGGTCACTGATCTGACCGAACGCCGGCTTCAGGGAGGCCGCGGCGAAGACGACGACCTTCCCGGCGGGCTGGGCCGGCTGAGGGGACGATGACGACGGGGTTTTCGAGCTGCACCCGAGCAGCCCCGCCACCAAGATCGTCGAAACCAAGCCGGCCAGGATCCCGATCCGCCGCATGGGTGCACGATAGTCCGCCGATGATGCGGTCCGCGCGGCGGCTAAATCGTCGCAAACGAGTGGCGGCCGAATAGTTATGCAAATAATCCGCGCGTCGCGGCGCCCGGAGTTTCGCGGACTAGCTACCGTCCAGTAACATCTTCTTAGATTTATGCCATAAACGCGCTGAGGTCCCAGGCAGCGTCTGGGTTCGACGTCGAACACGAGGAGGTCATGGCAGTGGAGGTTCTGGTCACCGGGGGCGACACGGATTTGGGGCGCGTAGTGGCCGAGGGCTTCCGCGACGACGGCCACAAGGTGACCCTCGTGGGCGCGCGCCGCAGCGATCTCGAGATCGCCGCGAAGGAACTGGACGTCGACGCCATCGTCTGCGACACCTCCGACCCGGCCAGCCTGGCCGAGGCGCGCGGGCTGTTCCCCCACCACCTCGACACCATCGTCAACGTGCCGGCGCCGGCCTGGGACGCGGGCGACCCGCGCACCTACTCGCTGGCCGACACGGCCAAGGCCTGGCGTAACGCCCTGGACGCGACCGTGCTGTCGGTGGCGCTGACCGTGCAGGCCGTCGGCGACAACCTCCGTTCGGGCGGTTCGATCATCAGCGTGGTGGCGGAGAACCCGCCCGCCGGAAGCATCGACGCCGCGATCAAGGCGACGCTGTCGAATTGGACCGCGGGGCAGGCGGAAGCCTTCGGCACTCGCGGGATCACCGTCAACACGGTCGCCAGCGGCCGCAGCGCGCAGGCCGGTTACGACGGGCTGTCGCGCACGCCGCCGACGGTCGCCGCGGAGGTCGCCCGGCTGGCGCTGTTCCTCACGACTCCGGCGGCTCGCCACATCACCGGCCAGACACTGCACGTCAGCCACGGCGCGCTGGCCAGTTTCGCCTGAGGCTGAATCGCATCCGTTTCAGAACCTGGTTCTGATACCGGGCTGGTGGCTACCGTGAACGACGTGGCTATCCGACTTGGTTTGCAGATTCCCAACTTTTCCTACGGCACCGGGGTGGACAAGCTCTTCCCCACCGTGGTGGCCCAGGCTCAAGAGGCCGAAGCGGCCGGATTCGACTCGGTCTTCGTGATGGACCACTTCTACCAACTGCCCATGTTGGGCGATCCCGACCAGCCGATGCTGGAGGCCTACACCGCGCTGGCCGCGCTGGCCACCGCGACCGAGCGCGTGCAGCTGGGCACCCTGGTGACCGGCAATACGTACCGCAACCCGACACTGCTCGCCAAGATCATCACGACGCTGGACGTGGTGAGCCAGGGCCGGGCGATCCTGGGCATCGGCACCGGCTGGTTCGAGCTCGAGCACGAGCAGCTGGGCTTCGAATTCGGCACCTTCACCGACCGGTTCAATCGGCTCGAGGAGGCGCTGCAGATCATCCTGCCGATGCTCAAGGGCGAACGGCCGACCTTCTCCGGCAAGTGGTATCGGGCCAAGGAGGCGGTGGCCAATCCTCGCTTCCGCGACCACATTCCGCTGATGATCGGCGGCAGCGGCGAGAAGAAGACGATCCCGCTCGCGGCGCGCCACTTCGACCACCTCAACGTCATCGCCGGGTTCGACGAGCTGCCCGGCAAGCTGAAGGTCGTGCGGGAGCGGTGCGAAGAGATCGGCCGCGACCCGGCCACGCTGGAGACCAGCACGCTGGTCACGGCGGTCGTCGACGAGAACTTCAAGGCCGACCAGATTCCCGCCGAGATGACCCAGCGAATGGTGGTCGGCAGCGCTGAGTCGGTCGCCGAACAGCTCAAGACCAAGGTCATCGACGCCGGGATCTCCGGACTGATCATCAACATGCCGTTCTACACACCGGGCGTCATCGCCGCGGCCGGCGAAGCCCTGCGCCCCATCGTGGGTCTGTAACGCAAAACGCATCCCGCACCGGGCATGACGAGCATCACGTTCGCTCGACCAGGTCCGATGCGTGATGTGCTTCATTACACATGCTTACGATCTGGGTTTCGGGGTATCGCGTTCACTAGCGTGGTAGCTAACTGGAATCGCGCGTCCAGCGACCCCGATCAGGAGCAACCCGAACATGAGCACGCAGGCAGAAACCACTGCTGCACCCGACCGCCGCCACCAAGTCGTCATCATCGGATCGGGATTCGGTGGGCTCAACGCGGCAAAGAAGCTCAAGCACGCCAACGTTGACATCAAACTGATCGCGCGCACCACCCACCACCTGTTCCAGCCGCTGCTGTACCAGGTGGCCACCGGGATCGTGTCCGAAGGCGACATCGCCCCGCCCACCCGCGTGATCCTGCGCAGGCAGCGCAACGTCCAGGTGCTGCTGGGCGACGTCACGCACATCGACCTGGAGGGGCAGTTCGTCGTCTCGGAACTGCTCGGCCATACCTACGAAACCCCTTACGACACACTGATCGTCGCGGCCGGCGCCGGCCAGTCCTACTTCGGCAACGACCAGTTCGCCGAGTTCGCGCCGGGCATGAAATCGATCGACGACGCGCTGGAGGTGAGGGGACGGATCCTGAGCGCCTTCGAGCAGGCCGAACGCTCCCGCGACCCGGAACGGCAGGCCAAGCTGTTGACGTTCACGGTCATCGGCGCCGGTCCCACCGGGGTCGAAATGGCCGGGCAGATCGCCGAACTGGCAAATCACACCCTGAAGGGGTCATTCCGGGGCATCGATTCCACCCGCGCGCGGGTGATCCTGCTCGACGCCGCCCCCGCGGTGTTGCCGCCGTTTGGCGAGAAGCTCGGGGAACGGGCGGCCGCGCGGCTGGAGAAGATGGGCGTGGAAATCCAGCTCGGCGCGATGGTCACCGACGTCGACCGCAACGGCATCACGGTCAAGGACTCCGACGGCACCATCCGGCGCATCGAGTCCGCGTGCAAGGTGTGGTCCGCCGGGGTTCAGGCCAGCGGGCTGGGCATGGACCTCGCCGAGCAGTCATCGGTCGAAGTCGACCGGGCCGGACGGGTCAAGGTGCTGCCCGATCTGTCCATTCCCGGGCACCCGAACGTGTTCGTCATCGGCGACATGGCCGCCGTCGAGGGCGTGCCGGGGGTGGCGCAGGGCGCCATCCAGGGCGCCAAGTACGTCGCCTCCACGCTGAAGGCGGAACTGAACGGCGCCGACCCCGCCGAGCGCGAGCCGTTCCAGTACTTCGACAAGGGTTCGATGGCCACGGTGTCGCGGTTTTCCGCGGTGGCCAAGATCGGTCCGCTGGAGTTCAGCGGCTTCATCGCCTGGCTGATGTGGCTGGTGCTGCACCTGGTGTATCTGGTCGGGTTCAAGACCAAGATCAGCACGCTGCTGTCGTGGACGGTCACCTTCCTGAGCACCCGCCGCGGCCAGCTCACCATCACCGAACAGCAGGCGTTTGCCCGCACCCGCCTCGAACAGCTGGCGGTGGCGGCCGCCGAGGCTAAGCGCCCGGCCAGGCGGGCGAGCTAACCCTCCGGCCGGTCGGATTGAGGGGTGCCGACCGGCTCGGTACGGGGATTCTGTTGCGGCACAGCAGCTTTCGGGTGTGAATCGTCGGCGTTGCGAGTGCGCCCTGGGCGGGAAACACGCCATTTTGCCGCCCGGGACGCACAGTCAAAGCCGTGGATTCACACTAAGCCAGCGGCGCGCGTCCGCTGCCGGCTAAGCCTCGAGGTTCTGCAGCCGCACCTGACCCCGGGCGACCACGCGATCGTCGTCGTCGGTGATGGTGACCAGCCACAACTGCTGGCGCCGGCCGCGGTGGATCGGCTCCCCGGTGCCGTACACCGTTCCGGAGCTGATCGAACGCAGGAAATCGGTGTTGTTGTTGACGCCCACCACGTTGCCGCCGTCACCCTTGGCGTTCAGCCACGTGTAGGCGGCCACGCTGGCCATGCTCTCGATCACCGAGCAGTAGACGCCGCCGTGCACGAGACCCATCGGCTGCAACAGCTTGGGCGTGACCTCCAGTTGGGCGCGGACGCGGTCCGGGCTGAGTTCGGTGTATTTCAGCCCCAATTCGGCGTCAAACGGCGCGGTGAAGTTCGGCGGCATGGTCGCGTCGGGTGGCGGTGGCACGCCCATTTGTCTACACCATGGGCGATCCGGGGCATCGGCGAGCGAAGGCCCGCCCGCGAAAACGGGCGAGCCCCGCGCTGGGCACGGGGCTCGCCGATCGAGTAGACCGGGGGTCGCTGCAGCCCTCAGGACTCGCCGCGGTCATGTCGCTCGACCGCCATCAGCATAGGCAAGGCTGCCCTAATTTCGCAAGGTATCTTTTCGGTGTGCCCAAGGCGCGTTGCGGGTGCATACGTACGACGGAAAGTAGTAAGCGGAGTACGCTGGATTCGACGCTCAGGAGATGAACGCACTATGGCCAAGCTGACCCGGCTGGGGGATCTGGAACGCGCGGTGATGGATCATCTGTGGTCCACGCCGGAGCCCCAGACGGTCCGCCAAGTCCACGAAGCGCTGTCCGCGCGACGCGACCTCGCCTACACGACGATCATGACCGTGCTGCAGCGGCTGGCCAAGAAGAACCTGGTCTCCCAGATCCGCGACGACCGCGCCCACCGGTACGCGCCGGTGCACGGCCGCGACGAGCTCGTCGCCGGGCTGATGGTGGACGCGCTGGCTCAGGCCGAGGACTCCGGGGGTCGGCAGGCCGCCCTCGTGCACTTCGTCGAGCGCGTCGGCGCCGACGAGGCGGAGGCCCTTCGGCGCGCGCTGGCCGAACTGGAAGCTAATCCGCGCAACGACGCCCGGTCGGCTGGCGCGCCAGCGGAGGACTGAGGGAGACTGGCAGCGTGTCCGCGCTGGCCTTCTCCATCCTCGCGGTGCTGTTGGTAGGTCCGGCACCCGCATTGCTGGCACGCGCGACGTGGCCCCTGCGCGCCCCGCGCGCCGCGATGGTGTTGTGGCAGGCCGTCGCGCTGGACGCGGTGCTCTCGGCGTTCAGCGCCGGCATCGCGATCGCCAGCCGAGTGCTGGTGCCCGGCCCCGACGGGCGCCCGACCGCCAGCGTCATGGGCGCCCCCGACCGGCTCGGGTGGCCGCTGTGGGCGGCGTACATCGCCGTCTTCGCGCTGACCGTGTCGGTCGGCGTCCGGTTGATGGTCGCGGTCGCGCGGGTGGCCATCGCCAATCGGCGGCGGCGGGCCCACCACCGCATGGTCGTCGACCTGGTCGGCGTCGGCCACGGCGCGGCCCTGGCCCAGCCCTGCGCCAACACCCGCGATCTGCGCGTCCTGGACGTCGCGCAACCGCTGGCCTACTGCCTGCCGGGCGTGCGCAGCCGGGTCGTGGTCAGCGAGGGAACGCTGAAGACGCTCGGCGACGCGGAGGTCTCGGCCATCCTCACCCACGAGCGGGCCCACCTGCGCGCCCGCCACGATCTGGTTCTGGAGGCGTTCACCGCGGCGCACGCGACCAACGCCCGGGCCAGGGGAGTGCGCCCGGTGGCGCGCACCGCGGCGTCGTCCGCCAGCAGCTCGACGAGCAGCTGCACCGCGCGCAACGCGTTGGCGCTGCGAACGAACCGCGGGAAGGCCGCGTGCGCCGCGGTGAACGCCTCCAGAACCAGATCGTGGCGGGCGCGCAGGTGGGCCCGCTCGTGGGTGAGGATGG
>NZ_LZKR01000079.1 GCF_001672915.1 Mycobacterium sp. 1245805.9
CTGCCCATCCTGCGCTGGTCGGTGTGGCGGATGGCCGCCGGCGTGCGCAACATCACCACGACGGGTCAGATTGGTGACGGGCGCGAGGCGGCCGCCGCGGAATACGTGCTGCGGAACGCCCGGCCCGGCGACATCGACGACGCCCTGGCCGCCCTGGACAAGTTCGCCTACGAGAAGTCGATGCTGATGAGCATCGGCGACGAGAAGGGCCTCCTGCTCGACGCGGCGGTGCGTCGTGCCGATCCCGCGCTGGCGCTCGAGCTGGGTACCTACTGCGGCTACGGCGCGCTGCGGATGGCCCGCGCCGCCCCGAAGGCCAAGGTGTATTCCGTCGAGCTCGCCGAGGCCAACGCCGCCAACGCCCGCCGGATCTGGGAGCACGCCGGCGTGGCCGACCGGATCACCTGTGTCGTCGGCACCATCGGCGACGGCGGGCGCACGCTGGACGCGCTGGCGGGTGAGCACGGATTCACTTCGGGCGCATTGGATTTCGTGTTCCTGGATCACGACAAGGACGCCTACCTGGGCGACCTGATGCGCATCGTCGATCGGGGCTGGCTGCATCCGGGCACGATCGTCGTCGCCGACAACGTGAGAATCCCCGGTGCGCCGAAGTACCGCGAATACATGCGCCAGCAGCAGGGCAAGGCGTGGAACACCGTCGAGCACAAGACGCACGTCGAGTACCAGTCGATGGTGTCCGACCTGGTGCTGGAGTCCGAATACCTGGGCTAGGTTGCCCCGCGAGCAGTCGCAGAATCGCACGAAAACAGGCGATCTAGTGCGAGTTTGCGTCTGCTCGCGCCAACTATTGCGCGCGCGGGTGCGCGCCCGCCCACACCTCGCGCAGCGCGTGCACGGTGACCAGCGTGTAGATCTGCGTCGTCGTCACCGAGGCGTGCCCCAATAGCTCTTGCACGACGCGGACGTCCGCGCCGCCCTCCAGCAGATGAGTGGCGAAGCTATGCCGCAGCATGTGCGGTGACACGCCGGAGGTGATGCCGGCGCGCTCGGCGGCGTCCTGCAGCACCTGCCACGCGCTCTGCCGCGACAGCCGGCCGCCGCGGGCGTTGAGGAAGATGGCCGGCGTCCCGCGGCCGCGGCGCGCCAGGTCGGGGCGGCCGCGCACGAGGTAGGCGTCCAGCGCCTGCACGGCGGGGCGCCCGATGGGCACCAGCCGCTGCTTGCCGCCCTTGCCGCGCAGCAGCACCGAGCGGGCCTCGGTGTCGATGTCGTCGACGTCGAGGCCGACGGCTTCGGAGATGCGAGATCCGGTGGAGTACAACAACTCCAGCAGCGCACGGTTGCGGAGCGTCAGCGGGCCGTCGCTCGGGCTGTCCCCGCCGGCGCCTTCCAGCAGCGCCAGCACCTGGTCGATGGTGAGGCTCTTGGGGAGCCGGCGGCCGGGCGTCGGCGGCCGCACGGCCCGCGCCACGTCCAGCTCGGCCAGGCCTTCGGCGGCGGCGAACCGGTGCAGGCCGCGCACCGCGATCAGCGCCCGTGCCGCCGAGACCGCCGACAGCGCCGCCGTCCCGGCCTCGGGATCGCCGCGCCGCAGCGACACCAGGAACTCGCTGACGTCGTCCTCGCCGACCTTGGCCAGGTCATGAATTCCGCGGTCGGACAGGTGCTTCGAATAGCGGCGCAGGTCGCGTCGATAGGAGGTCAGCGTGTTCTTCGCCACGCCCCGCTCGATGGTCAGGTGGTCGAGGTAGCCCTGCAGCTGCGTGTCCAGAACCGGCGCCGTCATTGCGCGGCCTTTCGCGCGGCGAACGCGGTCGGCTTGTCGAGCCACGGGCTGCCGGGCGGGCGCGTCATCGTGAACTCGGCGGTGGCGACGTGCGCGGCCAAAATCCCCGCCACCGCAATGGCATTCACGATCTCGCCCCTGAACACCTTGTCGACGGCATGTTCCAGCGGATACCACTGCAGCGTCATGTCGGCCTCTTCGTCGTGCGCCTCGGGCCGATCCACCTGGGTGAGGTCGGTGGCCAGGTAGACGCGCACCGACTCGTCGCTGAAGCCGGGCGTCGAGTCGAGGTCGACGAGCACCCGCCAGGTGTCGGCCTTCAGGCCGGCCTCCTCGTGCAGCTCGCGGGCGGCGGTCAGCTGCGGCGGCTCGCCGCCGACGTCGAGAAGCCCGGCGGGCAGCTCCCACAGCCGCCGGCCGAACGCGTGCCGGTACTGATAGACCAGCGGGATGTTGCCGTCGTCGTCCATCGCCACCACGGCCACCGCGCCGAAGTGCTCGACGACTTCACGGGTGACGAGCTTGCCGCCGGGCATGCGGACCTGATCGCGGCGCAGCGCGAAAATCTTTCCGGTGTGCAGCGTTTCGGATGACGCCGTCTCGAAGACGTGCTCAGCCACGGGTCGCGGGCTCGGGTAGCGGCCGCTGAACGCTGTCACGATGCTGATTGCCATTGGACGACTGCTCGGGAATCTCCACCGGAAGCTGCTCGCCCGCCTTGTAGTCCAGCGAGGCCTTGACGAAGGCGACGAACAGCGGGTGCGGCCGGGTGGGCCGGCTCTTGAGCTCCGGGTGGGCCTGCGTGCCGACGATGAACGGGTGCACTTCGGGCGGGTATTCGACGAACTCGACCAGGTGGCCGTCGGGCGAGGTGCCCGAGAAGCGCAGCCCGCTTTCGGCGATCTTGTCGCGGTAGGCGTTGTTGACCTCGTAGCGGTGCCGGTGTCGCTCGGACACCTCCGTCGCGCCGTAGGCTTGGGCCACAATCGAATCCGGCTCCAGCACGGCGGGGTAGGCCCCCAGCCTCATGGTGCCGCCGAGGTCGGCGTTGCCGGCGACGATGTGCTCTTGGTCGGCCATCGTGGAGATGACGGGATCCGGTGTGCCCGGCTCGAATTCGGCCGAGTTGGCCTCGGTGAGGCCGGCCGAACGTGCGGCCTCGATCACGATGCACTGCAGCCCGAGGCACAGCCCGAGCACCGGCAGTCCCCGCCCCCGGGCGTGCCGGATGGCGCCGATCTTGCCCTCGATGCCGCGGATGCCGAAACCGCCGGGGATCAGTACCCCGTGCACGTCGCTCAGCGCGGCGGCGGCGTCGTGGGAATTCGCACACTCGTCGGAGGGCACCCACACCATCTCGACCTTGGTGTGGTGCTTGAACCCACCGGCGCGCAGCGCCTCGGTGACCGACAGGTAGGCATCGGACAGCTCGATGTACTTGCCCACCAACGCGATTCGCACCGTCTCGTGCGGCTCGTGCACCCGGCGCAGCAGGTCGTCCCATTCGGTCCAGTCGACGTCGCGGAACGGCAGGTTGAGCCGGCGCACCACGAACGCGTCGAGCTCCTCGCGGTGCAACACCTTCGGGATGTCGTAGATCGACGGCGCGTCCGGGGTGGAGATGACGCCGTCGATGTCGACGTCACACGACAGGGCGATCTTGTTCTTCAGCGGCTCGGGGACGTCGCGGTCGCAGCGCAGGATCAGGGCGTCCGGCGTGATACCGATGCTGCGCAACGCGGCCACCGAGTGCTGGGTGGGCTTGGTCTTGAGCTCGCCCGAGGGTGCCAGGTACGGCACCAGCGACACGTGCAGGAAGAACACGTTTTCCCGGCCGAGGTCGTGGCGCACCTGGCGCGCCGCCTCCAGAAAGGGCTGCGATTCGATATCGCCTACGGTGCCGCCGATTTCGGTGATGACGACGTCCGGGCGGTGCCCGTCGGCGTCCGGCTGCGCCATGGCCAGGATGCGTCGCTTGATCTCGTCGGTGATGTGCGGGATCACCTGGACGGTGTCGCCGAGGTACTCGCCGCGCCGCTCCTTGGCGATGACGGTCGAATACACTTGCCCGGTGGTCACATTCGCCGAGCCGGACAGGTCGCGGTCCAGGAACCGCTCGTAGTGGCCGACGTCGAGGTCGGTCTCTGCCCCGTCCTCGGTGACGAACACCTCGCCGTGCTGGAACGGGTTCATGGTGCCCGGGTCGACGTTGAGGTAGGGGTCCAGCTTCTGCATCGTGACGTGCAACCCGCGGGCCGTCAGTAGCTGCCCCAGGCTGCTGGCGGTGAGCCCCTTGCCGAGCGAGGAAGCAACCCCACCGCTGACGAAGAGGTGCTTGGTGGCGGTTTGCGGGTGCTTGCGCACTGGCGACCTCCGTGAAGACGGGCAGGGCTTGGATTTGTCTAGCATTTAACTAGCTGGGCCTGCCGACCCACGGAAATCCACCCTAACATCAGGCACGCCGCCGCGCCGCGAACACGCCCTAGCGAGGGCCCACTGTCGATTTACTGGGGCACGGTGATCGAGGTGGCCCCGTGGCCGGTGCCGTACTGCCCGACGTGCCCGCCGTTGATCAGATCGTGCAGGCCCAGGACCGTCGTGATCCGTCCCGGCGCGGCCTCGATGTCGTCGACGGTGCTGATCGCCGAGTTCATGCCGGCGTCGGCGCGGGCCACGGCGACCGCTGCGCCCCCCGCCGCCGAACCGTCGCGGCCCGCCAGCAGGGTGCCCGAGCCGTGCGGTGCCAGCGCTGCCGCGAACCGGGCCACGCTGACGCCCTGATTGCCGGCGTCCTGGGGCAACGAGCCGCCGGTGACGACCAGCGCGGCGTTGGCCGCGCCGAGGTGCTCGGCAGGCTGATAGGTGATGAACCCGGTGTCGCGCAGCGAGGCCAGCACGGTGTCGCGCTGCGGGTCGTCGATCGGCGCGGTGGCCGGGTTGGCATTGATCAGCAGAGCGATGCCGAGCAGGTCGCCGGCCTGCGAGCCCTGGTCGACGAGCTTGGTGCTCAGCTGCTGCCCGGCGGGCAGGATCGACGAGTTGACCACCGTCCGCAACTTCTCCGCGGAGTTGGCGTCGACGAACTCCTGGGTCAGCGACACCGTTCCGACGACGGTTCCGCCGGCCTGCCCGATGAATTTCACGATCGCCGCGACGTCGTCGTCGCGGGCGTCCGGGGTGCGGAACATCACCACCGACTTGCCGCCCAGCGCGTCGTGCACGATCCGGCCGGCCAGCTGATTGTCGAAATTGTTTGCGGCGGCCAGCTTTTCGTTCATCGCGTTCTTTTGGTCGTTCAGCCCGCTGATCTGGGTGTACAGGTCACGTTTCTCGTCACGCAGGCTGGACAGCAGGGTGTCCGACAGGAATCCCGACCCCAGCACGACGCCCACGGCCAGCGCCAAAAAGACCGCGGCCAGGGATAGTGCGTGTTGGCGTAACGAGATCATTTACCGCACCGTTCGTCGAGAAACTATGTGAGCAAGTGCCCTATCCACAGGGTGAAGTGGTTCCAGTAGTGGGTCATCCAGTGCAGCACCAGGCCATCGGTACGCGACACCCACAGCGCGACGATGATGGCGATCAGCATCGTCAGCGCCAGCAGCGCGATGGCACCGCCCGAAATGTGGTTGCGGTACAACGTCGCAACCGCCTTGGCGTCGACCACCTTCTCCCCCACCCGCAGCCGGGTCAGAAACGTCGACGGGTTGCTCTGGGTGCGGTTGCGGTCGAAGAACGTCTCGATGTTGGCGGTGTGGCCGGCCGTCACGAGCAACGCCGCGCCGTGGTGATCGGCCAGCAGCAAGGCCAGGTCGACCGCGGAGCCGGCGGCCGGGAAGGTCATCGCCCCGACGCCGAGGTCCTGGATGCGCTCCAGGCCGGGCGCGTGGCCGTCGGCGTCGGCGGGCAGCACGACCTGGGCGCCGCACTTGAGGGTGTCGGTGCTGATCTGGTCGGGGTCGCCGACGATGATCTGCGGTCGATAACCGTTCTTGCGCAACACATCCGCGCCGGTGCCGACGCCGATGAGCACCGGCTGGTACTCCTTGATGAACGGTTTGAGGGAGCGCAGTTCGTCCTCGGCGCTGGGCTCGTCGGCCACGATCACCACGTGGCGACGGCGCAGGTCGACGTCGATGTCCGGGATGCCGATGCCGTCGATCAACAGCGGGCTCTCGCTCTTGATGAACTCGATCGTGTTGCCGGCGAAGGCCTCCAGGTGGGCGGCCAGGCCGCTCTTGGCCTCCCGCATCAGGTCGGCGATATCGTGGTCGGTGCGCTCGGTGCCGCGGACCAGCCGGCGGTCGCCGGAGTACACGCCGCCCTCGTAGAGGCGGATCTTGGCGCCGTCCTTGACCTTCTTGAAGACGTCGGGCCCGGTGTCGTCGATGAGGGTCACCCCGTTGTTGACCAAGACCTCCGGCCCGAGGTTCGGGTAGCGGCCCGACACCGACGGTGACGCGTTGACCACGGCGGCGATGTCGGCCTCCACCAACGCGTCCGCGGTGATGCGGTCCAGATCCAAGATGTCGAGGACCACGATGTCGCCGGGGCACACCCTGCGCAGCAGGCGATCGATGTTCCGGTCGACCCGGGCGGTGCCGGTGAGGCCCGGCCGGGAGGTGTTACGCGAAAGCAGGCCTGACATCTTCATGGGGGCGATTCTGTCCGCGAAGGCAGGGCGAGGCGAGGAGGCGCGCCGTAACATTAGCCTCAGAAGTTATCTAGCGTCACATTGGTAACAGGGTCATCCCGGTTTGGTCGCGGCGAGGGTGCGCAGTTGTACGGGGTTCGCGGCGTGTCGGCGTACAGACACGCACGCTCGCGGAATTGGGGCCGGCGGCCCAACGGGTTGGTCGCGGCGAGGGTGCGCAGTTGTACGGCCCGGGCGGCGTGTCGACGTGCAGACACGCACGCTCGCGGGGAGGCACGCTTAGTCCTGCTCGCCCTGGGCGGTCTCGAGCAGTTCGCGGGCGTGCGCGCGGGCGCTGTCGGAGTCGCCCAGGCCCGCGAGCATCCGCGCCAGCTCGGCGACCCGGTCGTCGCCGCTCGCCCGGCGCACCACGCTGGTGCCCTTCGGTCCGGCGCTGTGCACCACCAGGTGCACGTCGGCGTACGCGGCGACCTGCGGCAGGTGGGTGACCACGATGACTTGATGGGTGCGGGCCAGCCGCGCCAGCCGCCGCCCAATCTGCACCGCGGCCCGCCCGCCGACGCCGGCGTCCACCTCGTCGAACACCATGGTGGTGCCGGCCGCCGAGGCGGCAAGGACGACCTCGAGGGCCAGCATCACCCGGGACAGCTCGCCGCCGGACGCGCTCTTGGCCAGCGGCAGGACGGTCATGCCGCGATGGGCGGCGAAGCCGAACTCGACCTGGTCGATGCCGTCGGCGCCGGCGCGGGCCGGCTCGCCCGAGGGCAGCGTCAGGGTGGCGGGATCGTCCGGGTCGGTCGCGACGTCGGTGGCGACCTCGATGGTGAATTCGGCGTCGGCCATCGCCAGCCCGGACAGTTCCGCCGTCACCGCCTTGGCCAGCCGCTTGGCGGCCTTGCGCCGAACCTTGCTGAGATCGACTGCGGCGTCGCCTAATTCGCGCGCCAGCTCATCGACGCGGCGTTCCAGCGCGGTGATCGCCTCTTCGGACACGTCGAGTTGGGCGAGCCGCTCGCGCGATTCGGCCGCCCACCGCAGCACCCCGTCGATGTCGGCGGCGTACTTGCGGGTCAGCGTGCGCAGCTGGGCCTGGCGGGCCAGCTTGGATTCCAGCGCGCTGGCGTCGACGGGCAGCTCGTCGAGGAAGCCGCCGAGTTCGTGGGCCGCGTCGTCGACCACCGTCAGCGCCTGTGTGATCTGGCCGGCCAGCGCACGCAGCGTCGCGTCGTCGGTCGATTCCAGTGCGGCCCTTGCCTTTCCGAGGCTGTCGATCGCGCCCTGGCCGAGGCCGTCGCCGTCGTCGGCCGACAACGCGGCCCGCGCGGTGGCGGCGGCCTCGCGCAGCGTGTCCAGTTCGGACAGTCGCACGATGTCGGCGACGAGCGCGTCGTCCTCGCCGGGTTGCGGGTCGACGGTGTCGATCTCGTTCAGCGCGAACTGCAACCGGTCGGCCTCCTGCGCGAGCTCGCGGGCTCGGTCGCGGCGGTCGATGAGGTCGCGCCGCGCCGTCAGCCACGCCTCACGCAGCTTGCGGTAGCGCTCCAGGGCCGGACCGGCTTCGGCGAAGCGGTCCAGCGCGCCGCGTTGTTCCTCGGGCCGCATCAGGCGCAGCTGGTCGTTCTGCCCGTGCAGGGTGAGCAGTTCGGTGGTGAAGTCGCCCAGCGACTTGGCGGGCACGCTGCGCCCGCCAAGGGAGGCGCGCGACGGCCCGTCGCGGCTGACCGAGCGCAGCGCGATCACGCTGCCGTCCTCGTCGCGCTCGGCGCCCAGGTCGCCCAGGATCGCGTCCAGCTGCGCCGCCGTCTCGTCGTCGAGATCCGTTGTGGTGAAACGGCCTTCGACGACGGCACGGTCGGCACCGGACCGGACCCGGTTCGGGTCGGCGCGGCCCCCGCCGAGCAGGTGCAGGCCGGTCACCACCATCGTCTTGCCGGTGCCGGTCTCGCCGGTCAGCACCGTCAGGCCGCGGCCGAACTCCCCGACCGCGGCGCTGATGGCTCCCAGCGACTCGATGCGTATCTCGGTAAGCACTCGGTCATCACTTTCCGCGCCAACCGGTCACCGGCAACCGGAACTTGCGCACCAAGCGGTCGGTGAACGGCGCACTGTCCAGCCGCGCCCACTTGACCGGGGTGTCGCAGCGGGTCACCTCGATCCGGCTGCCGGCCGGGATCCTCATTTCGCGGCGGCCGTCGCAGAACACCAGGGCGTCGTGCCCGTCCGCCTCGGTCTCGATCGCGATGGTGGCCTCGGGGCTGGTGACCATGGGCCGGCCGAACAGTGCGTGAGCGTTGTTGGGCACCACCAGGATTGCCTCCAGGTCGGGCCACAGCACCGGGCCGCCGGCCGAGAACGCGTAGGCGGTGGAGCCGGTCGGCGTCGACACCAGCACCCCGTCGCAGCCGAACGCGGACACCGGGCGGCCGTCGACCTCGACGACCACCCCCAGCACGCCCAGCCGAGGGCCCTTTTCCAGGCTGACCTCGTTGAGCGCCCAGCCGTGTTCGACGTGGCCCTTGTGCAGCACCGCGACGTCCAGCGTCAGGCGGTTCTCCACCCGGTAGTCCCGGGCCACCACGTGATCGAGCACCCGGTCGATTGCCTCGGCTTCGGCTTCGGCGAGGAAGCCGATGCGGCCCAGGTTGACGCCGAGCACCGGAATCCCGGCGTTGCGGGCCAATTCGGCCGCGCGCAGGAAGGTGCCGTCGCCGCCGAGCACCAGCACCAGTTCGCAGCCCTCGGCCGCCGACGGCTCGGCGTCGACCACCTCGATCTCGACGCCCATGGCCCGCATGTCGTCGGGGGCCAGGTTCAGCGGTCCGCGGTCGACCGCCTCGGCGGACAGCACCCGCAGGCCAATCCCGTTGTCGCCCAACACTTTCTGCACCCGGCGCGCGGTCTCGGTCGCTTCCTCGCGGCCGGTGTGCACCACCATCAGCACGGTGCGCTCAGAGTTCATTGCGGGCCCTCTTCCACCGCGCGCCCCACCGCGTCCACCAGCCCATCAGCAGATAGCCCCCGATCGGTCTCGGCGCGCAGCCACAAGAAGTATTCGACATTGCCCGACGGGCCCGGCAGCGGGCTGGCGGTGACGTCGACGGCCTGCCAGCCCAGCTCCCCCGCCCGCCGCGCGACCCGCAGCACCGCGTCAGCGCGCAGGCCGGGGTCCTGGACGACACCGCCGGGGCCCACCTGGCCCTTGCCCACCTCAAACTGCGGCTTCACCATGGGAACGATATCCGCGCTGGGCCAAGCGCATCCAATCAGCGCGGGCAACACGGTGGCCAGCGAGATGAATGACAGGTCGGCCACCACCAGGTCGACCGGGCCGCCGATGGCCTCCGGCGTCAGCGCGCGGGCGTTGGTGCGCTCGACGACGATCACCCGGGAATCGGACCGCAGCGACCAGGCCAGCTGGCCGTAGCCGACGTCGGCGGCCACCACCTCGGTCGCCCCGCGATCCAGGAGCACCTCGGTGAACCCTCCCGTCGACGCGCCCGCGTCCAGGCAGCGGCGCCCCGCGACGGGAACGCCGAAGGCGTCCAGGGCGCCGATGAGCTTGTGCGCCCCGCGCGACACCCAGCCGCGCTCGTCGTCGTCTTTGACGGTCAGGGCGGCGGTGACGTCGACGGCGGTGCCGGGCTTGCGCGCGGGCATGCCATCGATGGCCACCTTGCCGGCGCCAATCAGCTCCGCGGCCTGCTGGCGGGAGCGGGCGAGCCCGCGGCGAACGAGCTCGGCGTCGACGCGGGCACGTCGTGCCACGGCGGTACTCAGCCCTTCTCCGCCGACTCCAGCGCGGCCAGCAGCACGTCGTGCGCCTCGGAGAGGCGGCGCGCTATCTCTTCGAGCTCGGCGAGGGACGGCTCGTGTTCGGAGTTTTCCGGATCCCCGATATCCGACAGCTGGGCGACCAGGGCATCTATTTCAGCGCGAAGCTGATCGGGATCGATAGTCATCGCGTCCCTACGCTAGTCCAGAGACCAGCGCTGCAGCGCGTCCCGGGCGCGCGCGTCGGCCGCCTCGATGCGCACGGTCCCGTCCGCCGCGGCGCCCCACACCGCGTGCGCGACCGCCCGGACGACCGACAGCCCGTCGCCCTCGTCGGCGCCGTTGGCGCTGACGGTCACCGCCTGGTCCCCGACGTCGACGTGCCAGCCGGGCTGCGCCTTCACCGCGAGCGCCTCGCCGTCGGAGTGCAGCGAGCGCAGGTCATGGGCGATGTAGGTGGGCCGGCGGACGGGGTCGGCGAACACCGCGTCGCGGGCGGTGCTGACGCCGGTGAGCACCATCAGGCTGGGCAGGTCGGCGGCGTTGGCGCCCTCGATGTCGGTGTCCAGCCGGTCGCCGACCACCAGCGGCGCGCGGAAGTCGCCGCGGGCCACCGCGTCCTGCAGTAGCCGCGGCGCCGGCTTGCCCGCGACCCGAGGCTGGGCGCCGGTGGCGGCCCGCAGCGCGGCCACGAACGATCCGTTTCCGGGCAGCAGGCCGCGCTCGGTGGGCAGGGTCGGGTCGACGTTGGCGGCCACCCACAGCGCGCCCGCGCGGATGGCCAGGGCGGCCTCGGCGAGGTCCGGCCAGCCGATGGTCGTGGACAGGCCCTGCACGACGGCGACGGGGTCGTCGTCGTAGCGGCGCACCGGGTGCAGCCCGACGGCGGCGATCTCGTTGGCCAGCGCGTCGGTGCCGACGATCAGCACGCGCGATTCCGGCGGTAACTGGTCGGCGAGCAGCCGGGCCGCGCTCTGGGCGCTGGTGACGACGTCGGTCGCGGCCGCCGTGAAGCCGAGCTCGCGCAGGTGCAGCGCCACCTCGTCGGCGCTGCGGGAGGCGTTGTTGGTCACATAGAGCTTGCGGCTTTCGACCTCGTCGAGCGACCGCACGGCGCCCTCGGTGGGCTGGGCGCCGCGGAAGACGGTGCCGTCCAGGTCGACCAACAGGCAATCGTATTGCTGCGCAATCGTTTTCATCTCAGGCAAGCTCGCCGACGCGCTCTTCGGCGTCGGTGACGCCGTCGATATCGGCGGCCGCCGAGCGCAGGAACCATTCCAGCGCTTCGTCGTTGCGGCCGAGCGCCAGCAACGTATCGGCGTAGGCGTAGAACAGCCGGGCCGCGGTCGAGCCGCTGCGGCTGGTGTCCAGCTGCGGGGTGGACAGAACGGTCAGCGCCTGCTCGAGCTGGCCGAGATCCGCGCGGGCGCCGGCGGCGACGATGCGCAACTCGTCGGCGGCGTCGCCGGACAGCTGGGCCGCCTCCTCGCCGCGCGCCAGTTCGATCGCCCGCTCCGGACGGCCAAGTCCGCGTTCGCAATCGGCGATCAGCGCGAGCAGCGGCGACTTGCTGCCCATCCTGCGGGCGGCGCGCAGTTCGGCCAGCGCCTGGGCCCAGTCGCCGCAGTGGTAGGCGGCGATGCCGACGGCCTCGCGGACCGCGGCGATCCGGCTGGACCGGGCCCGCGCCGCGCGGGCGTGCTTCAGCGCGGCCTCGGGGTCCTCGTCGATCAGCTCGCCGGCCGCGACCAGGTGTCGCGCCACCGCGTCGGCCGTGGCACGGTCCAGCGTGCTCAGCTCGCCGCGGATTTCGGGCGCCAGCTGCTTGGCTTCAACGCCGGGCGGTATCGGGGGCCCGTCGTGTTGCGGGCGATCGTCCGTGTCACCGGTGCGCGGCTGCGCCGGCCGGGCGCGGCCGGGACCCGACCAGGCGCCGGATGCCTTGCGCGGTCCCCGCCTACCGCCGTGCCCCTGCCTGTCGTCGACCACTCTGCAAAGGATACGGACGCGGCGCC
>NZ_LZKR01000080.1 GCF_001672915.1 Mycobacterium sp. 1245805.9
GCCTCGGCGAGTGAGTCGGGCGGCTCGGATCGAAACGCCATCGCACGCTAACCCCCACCCAACAACAACTAGCGGGCTTCCAGCGTCGCAGCCGAGCTGAACCAGCCTGGCGCATAAGGAATTTCGTTTCGGATGCTGCGCTCCGTGCGGATTGTCCCAGAGTTCGATAGCGCATACGCTATCGAACTCGTAACTCACATTGCGCCTGTCGGTCGTGTCGTCAGGCACTTGCGGTGAGCGGTTGGTATGCCAGCCTGACGACGCCGGACGGGTAGGTCACCGTCGAGAGCAGCTGCATCCGAACCGGCGGGCTGCCCTCCTGGAATGCCCGCGTTCCCTCGCCCCATACCCAGGGGAACACCCAGAACCGCACCTCGTCGACCAAACCCAAACGCGCAAGGTCATAAGCCAATTCGCCGCAGCCGTAGACGATTAGGTCGCCGGAGTGGCGGGCCTTCGCGGCGCGCACATCAGCCGCCAGCTCGGTGCCGAGGAGCTGCGAGTTCCACTTCAGCGGCCCGCTCAACGTCCGTGAGGCGACGTACTTCGGCATCGGATTGATCAGCTCGGCATAGCCACCGCTCGAGTCCGGCCAAAATTCGGAGAGGCCCTCGTATGTCTTGCGGCCGAGAACGAGCGCATCGGCGGCACGCAATTGGGCGATGCCGTCCGAGTCCCCATCGGGCTCGAACCAGCCCTCCAACGGATCGATGACCAGATCAACCGTCGTACACGCCGAAACGATCAGCCGTCCCATGACTCCTCCTCAGTGCTCGGAGGTACAGACTCGGCCGGACCGCAGAACTCATCGACTTCGGTGCGTCATCCGGCGACGGGCGCCGGCCTGATCTCCACGCCCGGCGGTTCGCGCAGCCACGCCGTGGAAACCGTCGACCAGTCCCCGACGCCGACATAGGAGCCGAACCGGGTCGTCGAGATCTTGGGATACGCCAGCAGCAGTCCCGCCGCTGACAGGTGTACGGCATCCCAAGATTCCGCGATCGCCGGCCAGTCCGGATACTTACGGCCGTCAGCCGTGGCGGTGTTCGCGTCGATCAGGTCGGCCCAATCACGGACCGAATCGATCTGTGCCACGCGAGCACGGGCGAGATCGAAATGCACTTCCCAGCACGGCATTTCGCGACGCAGGTTCTCGCCGCAGAGGGTCCACGTGTCCTCGTCCTCCGTGATCGGCGTCGACGTCCAGAATGCGCCGGCTGGCAACGCGCTCAACGGTTTCCGATTGCCGATCCTCGGTGCACGCAACTCGTCGATCGTGCCCTGATGGATCTGCGGCGAGCCGAACGTGTTCAGTCCCGTGAGGGCTCGCAGGCCCGCGGCGTCGTAGCTGCGCAGCTCCGCATCGTCCACGTCGAGGTACGCGACCTCGAGATAGCGATCGGAGTAGAGATAACCGCTGACGGCCCAGGTCGCGGCCCGGATCAGCGTCTTGGGTACGGCGAGGCCGCCAAATCTCCGCATGTCCTGGATGAACAGCCGCCCCGGGAAAGTATCCAGCAGCGACTCGCGAGCGCTCACCCGGCTACTTGGGCCCGATCAGCGCGAAGGCCTGCCTGGCGACCTGCAGCATCCAGCCGGTGACCCGGGGGCCGTGATCGCGGGGCCAGTTGAGCTGAAAGCTCACCACCCACGGCTGCTGGTTCTTGTCGACGGCGTACCAGCTGAACGTCAGATCACCGGGCAGCCCACCGGCTTTCGCGCCGATATACGGCCAGATGTTGCGGTCCAGCTGGATGCCGGCCACCGCCGAAAGGATCTGCCTGACCGGCGCGGCCGGGCCGACCGCGTCGGCTTGCAGCGCCACGTGCACTCGGCAGATATCCTCGGCGCTGCCGTACCACTCCGCGCCGTAGGCCGAGGCGGGGGTGTGGGCATGGGCCGGATCCGGTTGGTAGGGAGTCGAATCCGCCTGCGCCAACAGCTGGGCGCGCACCTGCTTGGAGCCCTGCTTCCACTGGTCGCGCAGATCCGGTTTGCCCCAGCCGACGGAGAACAGCTCATACATCGTGGGGAACGGCGTCATGCTGGCCGGGTCGTGATGCCTCGCGGTGGCGAGCGCCTCCTCGATGGCGTGCGTTCCCAACCTTCCGATCAGTAGGTCGGTGGCCATGTTGTCGCTGGTGGCGATCATCTTCTCGGCGGCCGTGCGAACCGAAACATGCGCCCCCACCGGCAATTCCAGCCCCGACGAGCCGACCGCCCGGCTCTTCTCGGTGACCGTGAGCTGATCGTCCCAGGACACCGTGCCGCTTTGGACGGCGCCGGCGACCGCGTGCAGCACGTACAACTTGAAAATCGATGCCAGCGGCAGTGATTCGCCGGTGTTGGTGCCGGCCACCGGGTCGCAGTGGCCGTTATCCACCTTGGCGGCCTGGTAGGAATAGCGGGCGCCCGTCTTGCTCAGCACGGCGTCGACGTCGCGCCAGGAGTTGATCTTCGGCGGCTGCGTGTCGACGTCGAACCGGTCGACCCGGCCCTCGTCGTCGGTGTGTATCCGAATGTCTTGGCGCGCGCCATACGACGTGACCAGGTGCAAGGTGGCGACGCTGGCGCCGAGGTCGACGGCGTCGAGGGTGAAGGGGCGATCCCACCAGAGCCCCTCCATGGTGGTCTCGACCGACTCGACCTTCTCGGGCGCGGCCAGGGTGCCGACCCCGACCGGGCCGATCGGCCAGTCCGAGTTCAGCATGTCCAACGTCTGCTGCGCGCGGATGCCGGGAGGCGTCCGGGTGTCGATCTGCCGGCCCGGGTTCGCCGCATTCGCCTGCGGGGAGGGAGAGGGGGCGCAACCCGGCGCCAGGGTCACCACCAGCGCCGCCGCGGCGCCGAACGCCGCCGCGCGGCGCCGAGCCGATCGGTCGCTAATTACCCTGCTTGCTGCCGGCAACGTCCATCACGACCTCGAATTCCAGCAACGATGCCCCGGTCGCCACCGGGTTGGCCCGCTCGCCGGCATGCGCCTCGATGGCGGGACCCTTCGCCCAGGCCTGGAAGGCGTCTTCGGACTCCCAATGCGTCACCACGAAGTAGCGGTTCTCGCCCTTGATCGGGCGCAGCAACTGGAAGCCGAGGAAACCGGGCTGGTTGTCCACCGCGTGCGCGCGGTGGGCGAACCGCTTCTCCAGCTCGGGGCCGGCGTCTGCGGGCACCTCGATTGCATTGATCTTCACCACTTGCGGCATTTCGCTAGGCTACCGTGCCGCCCGCCTCAACCGACTCCCGGGCGGGCCACGCAAGATGGTGATATGCCCAGCGACCTGTTGACCTGCCGCGGCGGCCGGGGCGAGCCGTTGGTGCTGGTGCACGGCCTGATGGGCCGCGGCACCACCTGGTCGCGCCAGCTGCCATGGCTCACGCGATTGGGCACCGTCTACACCTACGACGCCCCCTGGCACCGCGGCCGCGACGTCGACGACCCCCACCCGATCAGCACCGAACGCTTCGTCGCCGATCTGGCCGACGCGGTCGGTGCCCTGGGAACGCCGGCCAGGATGGTCGGGCATTCGATGGGGGCCCTGCACTCGTGGTGCCTCGCCGCGGAGCGCCCGGACCTGGTTTCGGCGCTGGTTATCGAGGACATGGCGCCGGACTTCCGGGGCCGCACCACCGGGCCGTGGGAGCCCTGGCTGCATGCCCTGCCGGTCGAATTCGACTCTGCCGAGCAAGTATTCGAGGAGTTCGGGCCCGTCGCCGGGCAGTATTTCCTGGACGCGTTCGACCGCACCGAACGCGGCTGGCGGCTGCACGGGCACACCCCGCGCTGGATCGAGATCGCGGCCGAATGGGGCACCCGGGACTACTGGGCGCAGTGGGCCGCCGTGCGAGCGCCGGCGCTGCTGATCGAGGCCGGCAACTCCGTGACGCCGCCGGGACAGATGCGCGCGATGGCCGAAACATCTTCGCCCACAACGTATCTGCACGTTCCACAGGCCGGTCACCTGGTCCACGACGAGGCGCCGCAGGCGTACCGCGAGGCCGTGGAGTCGTTTCTGGCGGTCAGCGCCGGCCGGTGATCCCGCGCGCGGTGCGCAGCGCCACCGCCATGAGCGTGTTGGTCGGATTCTGGCAGCCCGACGTGACGAACACGCTGCCGTCGGCGACAAAAACGTTGTCCATCTGGTGCATTCGCCCGTTCGGGTCGACGACGCTGGTCGCCGGGGACACGCCCATCTGCATCCCGCCCATCACGTGCTTGGTGTTCGGCGGGGTGCCGCCGCCCAGCTTTCGCTCCAGCCCGTCCGGGACGGCGGCGAACAGCTGCGCGCCGGCCGCCGCCATCATCGCGGTAATGGGCACCAGGTAGAACGTCTGCGCCACCGCCTCGTGCCTGCCCGGCGCCCAGGTCACCCGGGCCACCGGCTGGCCGTTGAGGTCCGTGACCGTCGGGTCGAGGGTGACGTTGTTGGTCAGGTACGGCAGGTCGGTCCCTATGAAATTCACGCCGGCGAGCCGGTCGCGCAGCAGCGACGCGCGCATCAGGTCCTTGAACGGGCTGCCGAACAGCTGCACCCCGGGCAGGAATCCGAGGATCTCCTGGTAGAACTTGCCCTCCGTGATCGGGTCCTGGCTGCCGCCCAGCTCGCACAGGCCGCCGCGGATGTAGGGCAGACCGGCCAGCTTCGCCGCGAACCGGGCCCCGGGGAAGTTGGGGTCGCAGAAATCCTCCATGCACTGCGTGATCGAGCGGCCGCGGTAGGCGTGCACTCGCTGATCGAGGTAGATGCCGAACCCGTCGACGAAATTGTGAAACATCAGCCGGGCGCCGATCCGTCCGCTGACGTCGGGCAGGCCGGACAGCAACGCCAGGCGTGCGGTCTCGATCGCCGACGCGGCCAGCACCACCAGGTCCGCACTCTCTCCGCCGGGGTTGCCCCGCGGGTCGAGGTAGGAGACGCCGGTGGCCCGCCGGCCGCTGAAATTGACTTTGGTGACGGTGGTTTCGGGATGTAACTGCGCCCGGCCGGTCCGCAGCGCCAGGCGCAGGGGCGCGAGCGCGCCCACCCGGGCCGAGATCGGGCAGCCGTAGTTGCTGCAGAACCCGCAGTTGTTGCACGCCGGGCGGCCGTCGTATTCGACCGAATTGATCGCGGTCGGGAACGGATACGGATGCAGCCCGATGCGCTTGGCCCCCTTGGCGATCAGCGTCGACGAGCGCTGCTGCGGCCCGGGCGGCATCGGGTATTGCCGCGAGCGCGGCGCGTGCTTCAACGAGAGGGCGGGAATCGTCCCGACGTCACCCTGCGTCCCGATCAGCACCTCGATCAGGTCGTAGTACGGGGCGATCTCGCTGTATTCAAACGGCCAGTCCTGCACGTCCGCGCCGGGTTGCGGGCCGAGCATCGACAACCCCTTGAAGTCGATGTCCCAGAACCGCGGCACCTTCGCGTCCCAGTGCACGGTTCCGCCGCCGACGGTCACCGGGAGTTCGTTGACCGGGCCGACGTAGCCCGCGGCCTGGGAGGCGTTGTGCCGGTAGGTGCGCGGGTAGGCGAGCGGGTCCGGCTGCTCGAAGTAGCGGTACAGCGACTTGAGTTCGTCGTTGGCAAACGTCGTCCCCAGCGGACCGGTGCCCTCCAGGTTGGTGAAGTAGTTCGACCCCTTCTCGAATATCACGACGTCCCAACCATTCTCGGCGAGCTCCATCGCCACCGTGGACCCGCCGGCGCCGGAGCCGACGATGACCGCCTTAGGCACTCACGCCGCCCCTTCCGCCCAATTTGGCGATCACCTGTTCCCAACCCCCGCGGCGCAGGCGGTTGATGATGTCGCTGAGCACGATCACGTCCCACTGAACCGCCTCCACCTCGGCGGGGGTGTATCCGCGCGGTTGGGAGTCCCCGGGGTACTTGATGTCCTTCCAGCCGACCAGGTTCGCGTTGCCGCCGTACTCGGGGACGCTGTACATCGCCTCGATGGCGTGACCGAACAGCACTCCGGCGAACGTCGCCGCGGGACCGTGGGCCAGGATGAGATCCTGCTTCACCCCCGGGATCGCGGTGAAGTCACCGCCGGCCTGCTGGTCGAGTAACGCTATGCCGCTGGTGTATTGGTCGCGCAGCTGCGTCAGGCGCTGCTGCCACGCGTAGGCCTGGGCGCGGTTGAGCGGCACGAAGGTCGCCATGTAGTCCTGCGAACCGCCAGCGCGGTTGCTCCACGGGCCGCCGGCGTGCACGTCGGCGGGGGCGACGTCGAAGACCGACAGCATCCGGTCCAGGTAGTTGACGACGTCCGCCTCGTGCGCTCCCGGACCGAACTCGACCGGGCAGTCCTGGGGGCCCGGGATCAGGCGGCGGGTGGCGGCGTCGAGCACCGCGGCCTGGTGCGCCGTCAGGAATCGGTAGCCCGGGTCGGCCGAAGCGGCGGGCACAGCGCCCCGCACGGCGGCGGCCAGCGGCAGCAGGCTCAGGCCGCCGAGTACCGTGCGCCGGGACACCGGCGGCAAGCGGGATCCCTGGCCGGCCTCCTCGCTGGGCACATCGGCAGGGTATGACGCAGATATGAGTCTTCCGTGGAACGAGCGCCGGACGGCGTGTCGGGTTGCGCGGCAACGGGCAATTGCGATAACGGCGCGACGAAAGTCGTTGTGGCGGTGCGCCCGCCCCGGCTACTCCTCGCCGGCCAGAGCGAACCGGCCGTCGAGAGTCCGGGTCACCAGCCCGTCGGCGAGCAGCGAATCCAGGGCCCGGTCGCGCTGCTGCGTATCGGTCAACCAGGCCACGTCCAGCTCCGCCCGTGTGACGGGAGAGTCCTTGGCGCGCAACACGTCCAGCAGCCTCCCACGCACCTGGCGATCGGTCCCCGCATAGGTCTGCACGCGCCGCGCCGGCCCTTCGGCGGCGGGATAGCCGGCGCGCCGCCACGCGCACTCGCGAAGCGGGCACAACCCGCAGCGGGGGGCCCGCGCGGTACATACGATCGCGCCCAATTCCATCAGCGCCACCGAAAACGTCGGCGCCCGTTCGTCATCGGGCAACAGCGCCGAGACGTCCGCGTGGTCGCGCGTGGCGGACGGGGCGCCCGCGTCGGCCAGGCCGTGCACGGCGCGGGCGATCACCCGCCGCACGTTGGTGTCGACCACCGGCACCGGCTGGCGGTAGGCGAAGCACGCGACGGCGCGCGCGGTGTAGCTGCCGACGCCGGGCAGCGTCAGCAGCACCTCGATGTCGTCGGGGACCACGTCGCCGTGGTCGCGCGCGATGACGGTGGCGCACTCGTGCAAGTTCTTGGCGCGCCGCGGGTAGCCGAGCTTGCCCCACGCGCGCACCACGTCGGCCGCACTGGCCGCGGCGGTCGCCGACGCGGTGGGCCAGCGCCGCACCCAGTCTGGCCAGATTGGCAGCACTCGGGCGACGGGCGTCTGCTGCAGCATGAACTCGCTGACCAGGATCTGCCACGCGCTGACATCCGGTTCCCGCCAGGGCAACTCACGGCGGGACCGGTCGTACCAATCGATGAGCTCACTCGGGCTGACGTTCATGTGCGTGTGCGGCATGATATGGGCCATGCCGAACACCAGCCCGATAACCGCGTGGAAAGCACTCAAAGAGGGTAACGAGCGATTCGTTGCCGGCAAGCCGCAGCATCCCAGCCAAAGCGTCGATCACCGGGCCAGCCTGGCCGCCGGGCAGAGCCCGACCGCGATCATCTTCGGCTGTGCGGACAGCCGGGTGGCCGCCGAGCTCATCTTCGACCAGGGTCTCGGTGACGTGTTCGTGGTTCGCACCGCCGGGCAGGCCATCGACTCGGCCGTGCTGGGCTCGATCGAGTACGGGGTGACGGCCCTCAACGTGCCGCTCATCGTCGTTCTCGGTCACAGCAGCTGCGGCGCCGTCAAGGCAACGATCAGCGCGATCGACGAAGGCGCGATACCGGGTGGCTTCGTGCGCGACGTGGTGGAACGAGTCACCCCGTCGATCCTGGCGGGCCGTCGCGAGGGCCTGACCCGCGTCGACGAGTTCGAGGAACGGCATGTGAAAGAGACGCTGCGGCAACTCGTGGCGCGCTCCTCGGCCATAGCCGAGCGGGTGGAGGCAGGGACGCTGGCGCTGGCCGGGGTCACCTACCAGCTCGCCGAAGGGAAGGCGGAATTGGCCGACCACGTCGGCGACATCGGCGAGTAGCCGCCGACTTTCGCGCCCCCGGCGCTCAGTGTGCGGTGGCGGTCGAGTGGCCCGGCGTGTCGTCACCCTGGTCGCACACGCAAAGCCCAGGGTGCACACTGAGGGCCCACAGCCGCCCGATTTCGCGGGCCCACTAGCACGGCGGTCGGCCAGCAAACATCGCGACACGCCGGGCCGGATATAACAAATCGGCGTGACCTGGGCCTACGGTGTGATCGTGCTGGATCTGGAACCGCGTGGCCCGCTACCCACCGAGATCTATTGGCGGCGCAGGGGCCTGGCCCTGGGCATCGCGGTGGTCGTGATCGGGGTCGTGGTCGCCACGATCATCGCCTTCATGAGCCACAGCACCGCCGCCAAACCCGCCACGGTGGGCAAGCCCAACACCGCCGAAAGCAAGCCGGCCGCGCCCCCGGCCCCCCCGCCGCCCCCGGCGGGCCAGGAGGGCGTCACCCCGGTGGCGCCGCCGGGGCAGAACCCCGAGTCGCCCACGCCCACCGCCGCGGTGCAGCCGCCGCCGGTGCTGAAGGAGGGCGATGACTGCCCCGATTCGACGCTGGCCGTCAAGGGCCTGACCAACGCGCCCCAGTACTTCGTCGGAGACCAGCCGAAGTTCACCATGGTCGTCACCAACATCGGCCTGGTTTCCTGCAAGCGCGACGTCGGGGCCGCGGTGCTGGCGGCCTACGTCTACTCGCTGGACAACAAGCGGCTGTGGTCGAACCTCGACTGCGCGCCGTCCAACGAGACCCTGGTGAAGACCTTCACGCCGGGCGAGCAGGTGACGACGGCGGTGACGTGGACCGGCATGGGGTCGGCGCCGCACTGCCCGTTGCCGCGGCCGGCGATCGGGCCGGGCACCTACAACCTCGTCGTGCAGCTGGGCAACCTGCGCTCGATGCCGTTGCCGTTCATCCTGAATCAGCCGCCCCCGCCGCCGGGGCCGGTGCCCGGCCAGCCGGGTCAGCCCGCGCTCGCGCCGCCGCCGGAAGGACCGCCGGGGGTCGCCCCGGGCCCGTCTCCCGCCGGCTGACCGAGCTCAGGTGAGTGGGTCGGCGATCGTCGACTCCGCCAGTTGGGACAACCCTTCCCGCACGTGGCGGGCCCACATCGTGCCGATGCCGTCGACCGATTGCAGGTCGTTGGCGCTGGCCGCCAGCAGGCCCTGCAGCGTTCCGAAGGTCCGGACCAACAGGTCGGCGTGGGCGAACTGTAGCCGCGGGATCCCGGCCATCGCGCGGTAGCCGCGTGGGCTCAGCGCCGAGTCCTGCGCCTCGGTCGTCGTCGGGTAGCCGAAAACCTTTGCCAGCGAGGTGAAGTCGAGCAGTTCGGTATCCGACAGGGCGTCCAGTTCGTCCAGCGTCGCAGTCATCTGCGCCTCGGACAGCGGCTCGGGGCTGGCGTGGTAGTCGCGCACGATCAGCTCGCGGGCGAGGTCATTGCCGCCCAACAGCTCCTCGAGCTGCAGCCGCAACTGCCGCCCGTCGGTGCCGAGCTCGACGCAGTCGTAGTCGATCACCAGGCCGATGCGCCGCACCAACTCGAGCCGCTGCACCACCGTCATCACGTCGCGCAGGGTGACGAAGTCCTCGATCTCCATCCGCGACAGCTGCCTGCTGACCTCGTCGAGCCGGGTCTTGTACCGCTCCAGCGTCGCGATCGCCTGGTTGGCCCGCGACAGGATGGTCGCCGAATCGGCCACCACGTGGCGCTCGCCGTCGACGTAGACGGTGACGATGTTCATCGAGTGGCTGACCGAGATCACCGGGTAGCCGGTCTGGATCGCGGCCCGCTCCGCCGAGCGGTGCCGAGTTCCCGACTCGTCGGTCGGTATCGACGGGTCCGGCACCAGCTGCACGTTGGCCCGGACGATCCGGCTGCCGTCGGTGGACAGCACGACGGCGCCGTCCATCTTGGAAAGCTCGCGGAGCCGCGTCGGCGCGTACCGGACGTCGAGGGCGAAGCCGCCGTCGCAGATGGCCTCGACGTTCTCGTCGTTGCCCAGCACGATCAGCGCCCCGGTGCGGCCGCGCAGGATGCGCTCCAGGCCGTCGCGCAGCCCGGTGCCCGGCGCCAGGCGGGCGACGGTCTCACGCAGTGTCGGACGGGTCACAGCGTGTCATTCTGCGGCCCCACTGCGTTATGCGTCCAGCCATTGCCGCGCTCGGCGATGGCTTTCATGTGTCGCAGCGCCGCGTCGATGGTCGGTGCCCGCAGCGCTCGCATCCCGTCCGGCACGATCTCGCGGCGGGGATCGTCGCCGTCGGGGATCAGAGCGATGCTGAACCCCTGACGCACGGCCTCACCCAGCCGTCGTTCCATGCCGCTGACCCGCCGCAGGTCGCCCGCCAGCCCCACCTCGCCGATCATCACCGCCGTCGTCGGCAACGGCAGACCGGAGTACGCCGAGGCCAGCGCCATCGCGACGGCCAGGTCCGACGACGGGTCGGTCAACCGCATGCCGCCCACGGTGGACAGGTAGATGTCATTCACGGCGACGGCCAGCCTGCCGTGCTTCTCCAGCACGGCGGTGATCATCGCGGCCCGGGAGTGGTCGATGCCGCTGACGGCGCGGCGCGGCGAGCCGCCGCCCGGCTTCGAAAAATTAGGGGCCAGTAGCGCCTGGACCTCGCCGATCAGCGGTCGCTTGCCGTCCAGCGTCACCGTGATCGCGGTGCCGGCGACCGGCGCCGGCCGCTGATCCAGGAACAGGTGCGACGGGTCGGAGACGCCCTCGATTCCGTTGTCGTGCAGGGTGAAGCACCCGACCTCGTCGGCCGCGCCGAACCGGTTCTTGATGCCGCGGACCATCCGAAGCGTGCCGTTGCGGTCGCCCTCGAAGTGCAGCACCACGTCGACGAGGTGTTCCAGGGAGCGCGGCCCGGCGATGGCCCCGTCCTTGGTGACGTGGCCGACCAGGATCATCGCGACGCCGTTGGCCTTGGCGGCCGCCGTGAGCGCCGCGGTCACCGCGCGCACCTGCGTGACGCCGCCGGGGACGCCGTCGGCCTCGGTGGTGGACATGGTCTGCACCGAGTCCACGATCACCAGCGCGGGCCGGACCGTGGCGATGTGTTCGAGCACCGTGTACACGTCGGACTCGGCGGCCAGGTACACCTCGTCCCCGCCGCAGTCGATCCGGTCGGCGCGCAGCCGGATCTGGCCGGCGGACTCCTCACCCGAGATGTACAGCGCCCGCCGGCCCGACTGGGCCCAGCGGTGGGCGACCTTGAGCAACAACGTCGACTTGCCCACGCCGGGATCGCCGGCCAGCAGGGTGACCGAGCCGGGCACCACGCCGCCCCCGAGCACGCGGTCGAGCTCTCCTATGCCCGTCGAGCGGTGTTGGCTGGCGGTCGGCTCGATGGAGCTGATCGGAACGGCACGCGAAGCCGCCCCGGCGGGACGCCGGGCCCGCCCACCCACCGCGGCGAGCGCGGGCACCTCGTCGACGGTGCCCCAGGTGCCGCATTCCAGGCAACGCCCCACCCACTTGGCGGTGACGTGTTGGCATTCCGAGCAGCGGTATTGGGAGCGCGCATGGGCCACGTCATGACGGTATCGGGCTCGTGTGACAAGCCCGGGTAGGACAAGCCGGGTCAGGCCGAGTCAGGCGGGTTGGGCGCCCACTCCGGCCGAAATCGGGACCAGCAAGGTGGCCGGCCCGGCTTTCTCGAAGTTGAAGGTGAAGCTGTAGGTCAGGCCGTTGCTGATGGGCTTGGCCAGCGCCACCGTCGCCCTGACCGCGTTGTTGGCCTCGATCGGGCCCGGCGCCACCTTCGGGCCGTCGGGTGTGCCGATGAACAGCATCCCGCCGGCGGGCAGCCGGCCGTCGCCGCCGATCGTGACGGCGCCGACGTCGCTGGTGATGCTGACCAACCGGTCGGGGACGTCGGGCGACTGGTTCACCGCGACCGCCACCAGATCCACCGTCTTCCCCGGCTGCAGGAAGTCGCCGGTCTGGACGGCTTGCATGCGGACGTCGCGCAGCGCCACGTTGTTGACGGTGACCTTGTTGCCGTTGACCGCCGGTTCCTGGGTGGCCATCTGGGAGATCTGACCGGCTCCGCAACCGCTGAGCAGGGCGGCGACCAGGGCGACCAGACCGACGACGGCGAAGCGGTTCACTCAAAGCCTCCTGCTCGGCTGACCCACCATGTCAGTGGTTCGACTATGCAACTATGCACAGTAGTAGGAACGTCTTCGCGGCGGTAGCGCAGGGCACCGGACCAGCGCGGCAGGGCCTGGCAGGGGTGCCTGATCGGGCCCGATCGGGACCGGCGTAGTGTGACCCCTTGCACGTCCCGCTCCGCCTGTCAACCCCTAATCCGCCCGTGTTGTGCCCCTGACCTGCACCGTTGTTCCGCACGCCTAGGGCCGCCGTGCTAGCATGAAGTAACGAAAGGGGCTCGAATCAGATGATCTTCAAGGTCGGCGACACCGTTGTCTATCCACACCACGGTGCTGCGTTAGTCGAGGCGATCGAAACCCGGACCATCAAAGGGGAGCAAAAAGAGTATCTCGTCTTGAAAGTGGCGCAGGGTGACCTGACCGTTCGAGTACCCGCCGAAAACGCCGAGTACGTCGGTGTTCGCGATGTCGTCGGCCAGGAGGGCCTGGACAAGGTCTTCCAGGTTTTGCGCGCTCCGCACACCGAAGAGCCCACCAACTGGTCCCGCCGTTACAAGGCCAACCTCGAGAAGCTCGCCTCCGGCGACGTCAACAAGGTGGCCGAGGTGGTGCGCGACCTGTGGCGCCGCGACCAGGAGCGCGGTCTGTCCGCCGGCGAGAAGCGCATGCTGGCCAAGGCCCGCCAGATCCTGGTCGGTGAGCTGGCGCTAGCCGAGAGCACCGACGACGCCAAGGCGGAGACCATCCTCGACGAGGTTCTGGCCGCCGCTTCCTGAAGGCCCTGACGCTCTGGTGGCCGACAAGACCGGCGTCCCGGGCAAAGTAGTTGCGATTGTCCCGGCCGCGGGGTCGGGTCAGCGGCTGGCCGCCGGCATCCCGAAAGCATTCTGTGAGCTCGACGGGCGCACCCTGCTGGAGTTCGCCGTCACCGGGCTACTGAATTCCGGCGCCGTCGACCACGTCGTGGTGGCCGCGCCCGCCGACCGCATCGAACAGGCGGGGCAGCTGCTGGATGACCGGGCCACCGTCGTCGCCGGCGGCGGCGACCGCACCGAGTCGGTGCGCCTGGCGCTGTCCGCCCTGCCCGCGTCTCCGGAATTCGTCCTCGTGCACGACGCCGCCCGGGAGCTGACGCCGCCCGGGCTGATCGTGCGGGTGGTCGAGGCGCTGCGGTCCGGCCACGCGGCCGTCGTGCCCGCGCTGCCGCTGTCTGACACCATCAAGGCCGTGGATGCCAACGGGGTGGTCCTGGGCACGCCGGAGCGGGCCGGCCTGCGCGCCGTGCAGACGCCGCAGGGCTTCGCCACCGACCTGCTGCTGCGCGCCTACGAGCGCGCGGGGACCGCGGATTTCACCGACGACGCGTCGCTGGTCGAACACGTCGGCGGCCAGGTACAGGTGGTCGACGGCGACCCGCTCGCCTTCAAGATCACCACCCGGCTGGATCTGTTGCTGGCCCAAACGGTCGTGCGGCGGTGACCGAGCTGCCGCGGGTCGGCGTGGGCACCGACGTGCACCCGATCGAACCCGGGCGGCCGTGCTGGCTGCTGGGGCTGCTGTTTCCCGACGACGACGGCTGCGCCGGCCACTCCGACGGCGACGTGGGCGCCCACGCGCTGTGCGACGCGCTGTTGTCGGCGACCGGGTTGGGCGACGTCGGCGCGGTGTTCGGCGTCGACGATCCGCGCGTCAAGGGCATCACCGGCGCCGACATGCTGCGGCACGTCGTCGCGCTCGTCTCTCGTCAGGGCTACCGGGTCGGCAACGCCGCCGTGCAGGTGATCGGCAACCGCCCCAAGGTGGGCCCGCGGCGCGCCGAGGCGCAGGAGGTCCTGTCGCGCCTGGTGGGCGCCCCGGTCTCGGTATCGGCGACCACCACCGACGGGCTGGGTCTGACGGGGCGCGGCGAAGGGTTGGCCGCGATCGCGACCGCGCTCGTCGTGCGCAATCGGGTGAGCGTCCTGTAGGCCACGCGCCGCAATAGGCCCGGTAAGCTGGCACGTCGTGACCGATCGCCCCCACTTGCGGCTACACGACACGGCAGCCGGTGCCGTGCGTGATTTCGTTCCGCTGCGCGAGGGGCACGTCTCCATCTACCTCTGCGGCGCCACGGTCCAGGGCCAGCCGCACATCGGGCACGTCCGCAGCGGGGTGGCCTTCGACATCCTGCGCCGCTGGCTGATCGCCCGGGGCTACGACGTCGCGTTCATCCGCAACGTGACCGACATCGAGGACAAGATCCTGGCCAAGGCCGCCGCGGCCGGCCGGCCGTGGTGGGAGTGGGCGGCCACCTACGAGCGGGCCTTCACCGCCGCCTACGACGCCCTGGACGTCATGCCGCCGTCGGCGGAGCCGCGGGCCACCGGGCACATCACCCAGATGGTCGAATTAATGGAACGCCTGATCGAAACCGGCCACGCGTACGCGGCGGACGGCGACGTGTACTTCGACGTGCTCAGCTACCCGGAGTACGGCGCGCTGTCCGGGCACAGGGTCGACGACGTCCACCAGGGCGAGGGCGTGGCGACCGGCAAGCGCGACCAGCGCGACTTCACCCTGTGGAAGGGCGAGAAGCCCGGCGAGCCGTCGTGGCCGTCGCCGTGGGGCCGCGGGCGTCCCGGCTGGCACCTGGAGTGCTCGGCGATGGCGCGCACCTACCTCGGGCCGGAATTCGACATCCACTGCGGCGGGATGGACCTCGTCTTCCCGCACCACGAGAACGAGATCGCGCAGAGCCGCGCCGCCGGGGACGGCTTCGCCCGCTACTGGCTGCACAACGGCTGGGTGACCCTGGGCGGCGAGAAGATGAGCAAATCGCTGGGCAACGTGCTGGCCATACCAGCGATGTTGCAGCGCGTGCGCCCGGCCGAACTGCGCTACTACCTGGGCAGCGCCCACTACCGGTCGATGCTGGAATTCTCCGAAACCGCCCTGCAGGACGCGGTGAAAGCCTATGTGGGAGTGGAAGAGTTCCTGCACCGAGTCCGCAGCCGCGTCGGTGCCGTCGAACCGGGCGAGTGGACGCCGAAGTTCGCCGCGGCCCTCGACGACGACCTCGCGGTGCCGATCGCGCTGGCCGAGGTGCACCACGCCCGCGCCGAAGGCAACCGGGCGCTGGAGTCCGGCGACCACGAGGGCGCGCTGAAGCACGCGGGCGCCATCCGCGCGATGATGGGCATCCTGGGCTGCGACCCCCTCGACGAACGCTGGGAGACCCGCGACGAGACGTCGGCCGCCCTGGCCGCCGTTGACGTGCTGGTGCAGGCCGAGATCGAAAACCGGGAAAAGGCTCGCCAGCAACGCAATTGGGCGCTCGCCGACGAGATCCGGGATCGGCTCAAGAACGCCGGCATCGAGGTCACCGACACCGCCGACGGCCCGCAGTGGGAACTGCAGGGCGGTCCAGATAAGTGACAGTCAAGTAGATGGCCGGCAACTCGCGGCGCCGCGGGGCGGTACGCAAATCCGGCACCAAGAAGGGCCCTACCGTCGGCTCGGGCGGCCAGCGTCGCCGCGGGCTGGAGGGCCGCGGTCCCACCCCGCCGGCGCACCTGCGCCCCAACCACCCCGCGGCAAGGCGCGCTCAGTCCCCGCCGCGTCGGCCCGCCAAGCGCACCGACGAGACCGAAACGGTGTTGGGCCGCAACCCGGTGCTGGAGTGCCTGCGCGCCGGCGTCCCCGCGACCGCGCTCTATGTCGCGTTGGGCACCGAGGCCGACGAGCGGCTCACCGAATCGGTGTCCCGCGCAGCGGATTTAGGTATCGCGATCCTCGAGGTGCCGCGCACCGACCTGGACCGGATGACCACGAATCACCTGCATCAGGGCATCGCGCTGCAGGTGCCGCCCTACGACTACGCCCACCCCGACGACCTGCTCGCGGCCGCTCGTGATGCCCCGCCGGCATTGCTGGTGGCGCTGGATAACATCTCCGATCCCCGCAACCTCGGCGCCATCGTGCGGTCCGTGGCCGCGTTTGGCGGCCACGGCGTGCTGATTCCGCAGCGCCGATCGGCCTCGGTCACGGCGGTGGCCTGGCGCACCAGCGCCGGCGCGGCGGCCCGGCTGCGGGTGGCGCGAGCCCCGAATCTGACTCGGGCGCTTAAGAATTGGGCCGACGGCGGGTTGCGCGTCATCGGGCTGGACGCCGACGGCGACACCACGCTCGACGACCTCGACGGCACCGACCCGCTGGTAGTGGTCGTCGGCTCGGAGGGCAAGGGCCTGTCGCGGCTGGTGCGGCAGACCTGCGATCAGGTTGTCTCGATCCCCATGGCGGGGCGGACCGAATCGCTGAACGCCTCGGTGGCCGCCGGGGTGGTGCTCGCCGAAATCGCGCGCCAGCGCAGGGGCTGAGTTCTCTGGCCGATGGTGCTAGTAGCAGCAACACCGAGCGTGAAGCCACTGCGAAAATCTGCGCGGAATCTCGCAGCAGTTTCACGCTCGGCGTTGGCCATCCTGCTGGTGCTGGCTGTGCTCCTCGCGCCGCCGGTGGCGGCGCAACCACCCGAGTTCGACCTGCAGGCCCACCGCGGCGGGCGCGGCGAGACGACCGAGGAATCGCTGCGGGCGTTCGCCAAGTCGCTCGAACTCGGGGTCAGCACACTGGAACTCGACATCGTCCTGTCCAAGGACAGCCAGCCGCTGGTGTGGCACGACCCGACGATCCAGTCGGACAAATGCTCCGACACGGCGCCGGCATTCGCCGGCGACGCTGCCTACCCGTACGTCGGAAGGCTGGTGCACGAGCTCACCCTGGTGCAGATCCGCACGCTCGATTGCGGCAAGCGGCTCGCCGAGTTCCCCGACGCGGAGGTGGTGCGCGGCAACAAGATCGCGACGCTGCCTGAGGTTTTCGCGCTGGCCGACTCGTATCGGGCCGACGTGCGCTACAACGTCGAAACCAAGGTGGAGGCCGACCACCCGGGATCGTCGGCCGAACCGCAGGAATTCGTCGACGTGATACTGGCCGTCGTCCGGTCGGCGGCTAAGACCGATCGCGTGGAGATTCAGAGCTTCGACTGGCGGACGCTGCCCATGGTGCGCTGGGCCGAGCCGTCAATCCCGTTGGTGGCCTTGTACAACGAGGAGACGTGGGCGCCGGGTTCGCCGTGGCTGAACGGGATCGACGCCACCGCCGTCGGCGACCCGATGGTCGGCGCGCTGATGGTCGGCGCCAATGCCGTCTCGCCCAGGTATGCGCTCGTCTCCGGCAGGCCCTACGTCGACCACGCGCATTCCTTGGGGCTCAGGGTGATTCCGTGGACCATCAACGACGCCGACGCCATGCGCGAGCAGATCGGATACGGCGTCGACGGCATCATCACCGACTTCCCGACTCGGGCGCGCGGCGTAATGGCCGGGCTTGGGATGCCGCTGCCGCCGGCGTACCACCGGGGTTAATCAGGGCATTTCCCTGGCCCACTCGATATGGCCTTCGAAGCCAAGCGAATTCGCCATCTCCCGGTAGCGATCCCTCAAGTCCGCGTAAGCAGCGGCGTCGTCGCGAGCCCGTGCCAGCAGGGCGCGCAGTCGCAGCAGCAGGATGTCGCGCGTAGCCAAACCGACATCAGTTGGCGCCGTTGCCAACCGTTCGATTGCCGCCTCCGCTTCCCACAGGTCAACGTGCGCACCGCGCTCCAGCAGTGTCTCCACCAGAACACCTGTGGCAACGACGCCCCATGCCAGCAGTTGGCCCCGACGGACCAGATGGTCGACGGCATCGCGCATCAGCGGTATCGCGGCATCGAGCTCTCCACGCCGAGCCTTCTCACGCGCCAAAAGCACATCAACGAGCGGCAATTCGGCGATATGGTGTTGGTCGCGCAGGAAAACCTCGCGGACGTCCGCAAGGATCTGCTGTCCGCGGTCACGCTCCTGGCCTGTCTGCCGGTGCACCATCGCGGCGCCCAGTGTTACCTGCGCGTGGGCCAGCGCGAAATCGTCGGCGGATCGCTCGGTACTGTGTAGTGCATCCTCGATCTCGCGGATCGCGGAATCGTCTGGCCTCAGCACGCCGGTCAGTATTGCCACGCCGCATGCATAGGTGACGGCGGCGGCGTAGATGAGGGGATCGGCTCTACGCGCCATGGCGATGCCTTGCCTTAGGTCGTCGCGCCATCCGGGACGACCAAGGCAATAACGACCAATGGCCCGCGTCGTGAGCGCGAGCGGCAACGGAGATCCGGAAATCAAGTTGCCCTTAGACGGGTCTCCATCTGCCAGATCGATGACTCTTTGCGACCACCGCAGCATGTCAGAAAAGTTGCCACTTTCCATCTTGGAGTAGATCGGCGCGATGGACAGCCCGACTGTCAAGTCGGGATCGCCGATCGACTCGATGAGCGCCCAGGCTTCCGATGCCAGCTGCGAGGCCTCAAGCACCCGGCCCTGATACGCATGATCAGCCACCAGCCCTGCGGTGGCGATCGCCAGTGACGCCTTATCGTCGGCGGCGGTGCACAACTGCCGCAATTCCTCGAATCGTGCGCCTGGAATATCTACGTGGACGCGAAAGGCGGTCCCGCACAGCATGGTGCGCGGGGCGATGCGCATCGCGGCGTGGTTAGGGTCATCGGCGGGTAATGCGTCCGCAATTTTCGTGGCGCGGTCCCAACTCAGCCGCGCCGCGCTGATGTCGCGGTTGGTCGCCCATGTCGCGGCGCGCATGTGCCAGCCGTAGGCGGCGTGCAGATCACCGGCGGCCTCCAGGTGTTCGGCGATCAGCGCCGCGTTCTGATCGGCCGCTGCCGGTTCCTCAGCTTCGATCGCGGCGGCGAGCCGTCGGTGCAGTCGGGCGCGATCGGATTTCAGCTGCGATTCGTAGGCCACCGTGCGGATCAACGGATGGCGAAACGCGTACTCCGCGCGCGGGTTGAACCGCACCTGATCGACGAGTTCCGCCGCGATCAACTGGTCGACGATCGGCTCCACCTTGAGGGTGGCTAGCAGTTCATGGTTGAAGCGGGCCCCGATGACCGCCGCGGCGGCAAGCGTGTGCTTGGCCGCCGGGCCGAGGCGGTCGATGCGGGCGGCGATGGTCGCCTGTAGGGTGGCCGGCACGCTGACATCACCCACATCGGCGCGGCACGTGTAGCTGCCCCGCTCGCCGAGAAGCACGCCACGTTGGGCGAGCTCGCGGGTGATCTCCTCGGCGAAAAAGGGATTTCCCGCCGCACGCCCCGCGATCATCCGGCCGATCTGGGCGACCGATTGATCGGGGCCCAACAGCTGAGCGATCAATGCCGAAGTTTGCGCATCGCTCAGTGGCGCCAGCGCGATGGTCTGCGCGCCGGTGAGATGCGATAGCGCTCCGCGATATTCGGGGCGATAGGTGATGACGACCAGCGAGGAGGTCTGGGGGGTTAGGGCGAGAAAGTCGGCGAGCATGGATTCACTGGCATCGTCGATCCAATGCGCATCCTCTACGACGAACACCGCCGGCTCGTCGCGGGCGAGGTGAGCGGTGTTGATCAGCGCGGTCAACCGCCTTCGTCGCGCATCGGGGTCGATCTTGGGCAACTCGACATTGGGATCGGCGATGCCGACCAAGTCATCAAGGAGTACCAAGTCCTGTGGATCGGCGTCCGGAAATTGCGCGCGAGCTTGTGCCCGTGCGTCTTGATCTTCGAGACCGCCCAGCCGGCCGGTCGCGCGTAGCAAGCGCGCCACCACATGAAATGGGATGTCGGCGGCATGCGACTCACAGTAGGTGGAAAACACCTCGATGCCACGGCTTTTCGCTAACCGAGCCACTTCGGCGGTCAGCCGGGTCTTGCCGATGCCGGGAGGGCCCACCACGCCGACCACACACCCATGGCCGGCCATCGACCGATCCATTATCGCGGCGAGCGCACCCAGTTCCCACTCGCGGCCAACCAATGTCGACTCCGAGACAGCGGCCCGTTGGGCGGCAACGCTCAGCAGCTGCCGCGCGGGCACCGGCTGATCGGCGCCTTTGATACGCACCAGCTCTGGCTCGCCGAGCACCGCGGCGCCCTCGACCAGCCGTGCGGTCGAATCGCTGAGCATCACGCCGCCCGGCGGCGCGACCGACTCCATCCGCTGAGCCATGCCCACCTGTTCACCGATGGCGGTGTAACCCAGTGCGGTAGAACCGATCTCACCGGCGATCACCTGACCGGAGTTGAGGCCCACCCGCAGCTGGAGGTCGACACCGTCGCGGCCCGCCACATCGGCCGTGAGGTGGGTGACCTCTTCCTGAATGCCCAGCGCCGCCAGGCAGGCGCGGACAGCGTGGTCTTCCAATGCCACCGGTGCGCCGAACACGGCCATGATGCCGTCGCCGGTGAACTTGTCCACCGTGCCGCTGAAGCGCTGCACCACGGTCGCAGCACGCGTCACGAGCTCGGTCATGATCTCGCGCAACCGTTCCGCACCTACCGCGGCGGCGATGTCCATCGAGTGCACGACGTCGGCGAACAACACCGTGACTTGCTTGTACTCTGCCGGCGTGCTCGGTACTGCGGTCGGCGAGCCGCACTCGTCGCAGAATTTCGCGCTCGGCCGCAGTTCGGCGGCGCACCTCGGGCATGCCAACGCGGCCGTCATGCGCCTTACGATAGGGCGCTCACCAGGCGAGGATGGTGTTATCGGCGTCATCCGTCGGGCGGTCGGGGCGCGCTTCGGCCAGAACGCTGACGGCGGTGTCCCGCTGTTCGGTGCCCTGGCGGCGCGCGCGGATCGCACGCCAGATCATTGCGGGGCGCAGCAGCCTCGTCGCGGGGTCGACCAGCGAGGTCACCCTGACGAACTGATCCAATGCGACGACATCGGATTCCGCCGCGGTGAGAACGCGATCCACGTAGCCGTTGAGCAGTCGCGCTGACAGCGGCGGGGTGCCCTCGATCTCGGGCAGAGCAAGGTCGGGATTGGTCGACAGCTGCCAGGCCTGGCGGATCGGATCCGCCGCCGCCCGGAAGAAGCGCCGCGCCAAATCCTCGGTGCCGCTTGACAAGCAATCACGCAGCGTCAGCGCCTCGAGTGCGGCCACGGTCATGCCCTGGCCGTAGACCGGGTTGAAGCTGCAGACCGCGTCGCCGGTGACCAGCAGGCCCTCGGGGAAGCGGCGCAGTTTGTCGTAGCGGCGCCACTGGCTGCACGGCATCTTGTGTCGCGCCGGCTCGCCGATAGGCTCGGCGCGTCGCACCGCGTCGAGCAGGTGGGCGGGTGCGCAGTCGGCCACGAAGTCGCACATGGCCGCCAGGTCGGGGCCGGGCTCGTGACCGGCGATGCCGATCACGGTGAACACCCACGTGTCGTTCTCACAATGCAGCAGGCCGACGCCTCGCGGCGTGCCCGGCACGATCCCGACGAGGAAACCCAGTTCCCGCGGCGCGTCCGCCGCCATGCGCAGCCGCTGGCTCGCGTAGGTCAAATGCACCACCACGCGGTCCTCGGGCGGCCGGTCGTAGCCCAGGCCGTCCAGCCACCCCGGGGTGTGGGCGGCGCGCCCGGTGGCGTCGACGACCAAATCGGCCTTCAGCACGGCGCATTGGCCGGTCCGGCGGCTGACGACCCGGGCGCCCGTGACGCGCCGGTTGTCGGCCGTCGCGGTCAGCCCCACGATGTTGTGCTCGTCCAGCAGGACGACGTTGGGGATCTCGCGCACCCGCCGGCGAACATGACCCTCCAGGAAGGGCCGCGTCGCGCAGTAGGCCGTGAACGAGGTGGCGGTGCCGCTCTGCGCCAACAGATGCCCGCCCACGTCGTAGTGCAGTCGCGACAGATCGTGCCCGTCGAAGTACTGCGCGCCGTCGAGAACCAACTCGTCGAGCACGCCGGGGAAGAATTCCTCGATCACCTGGGCGCCGCGGGCCAACAGGGCGTGCAGGTGCCGGCCCTGCGGCACGCTCCGCCGGACGTCATCGGTGTCGGGCAGCGGGTCGCGCTCCACCACCGTCACCGTGTCGAAGAAATCGGCGAGCGACCGCGCGGCCAGCAGGCCGGCCATGCTCGCTCCCAGTACCACCGCGTGACTGCCGATCTTGATCATGCTTACCGCCTTCGCCGAGCCGCCAGCTGACGAAAGCGATGCTCACAGCAAACCCCGGGCGCCGATAGCGTAGTCGGCTACGCCACTTTGCCGCGGGCCTCGCCCGGCTGCCACCGAAACACGGGTGAAATGGCCTGTCAGGAGCTGAGACAACCGGTTATAGTCGCCGAGTGATCAGCGGCAAACCGCTGACCGGGCGGGACAGCGAACTGGCGCTCGTCCGTCGCGCCCTGGGCGGGGCTGGCAACCACTCCGGCGTAGTGATCGCCGGAGCGGCCGGTGTGGGCAAGACCTGGCTGGCCCGCGAAGCGCTGCGGCGCGCCGAGGCGGCCGGTGAGCGCACGCAGTGGATCGTCGGTACCGAATCCGCGCGTGCGCTGCCGCTCGGAGCGTTCATCGGCCTGCTGGGTGAGGCGATGTCGGACCCGCTGGCCAACGTGCGGCGCGTCATCAATTCCTTTGTCGCACAACAGCGACGCGGCCGCGTCGTGGTGGGCGTCGACGACGCGCACCTGCTGGACGGCCTGTCCGCCCTTGTCGTTCACGAGCTGGCGCAGTCGGGTGGGGTGCGGCTGGTGATCACCATCCGCACCGGCAGCGAGGAACCGGACGCGGTGACGGCGTTGTGGAAGGAGGGGTTGCTGGCTCGGCTGGATCTCGAACCGCTTTCGGCCGCGGCCACGCGCGAGGTGATCGAGAGCACGCTGGGCGGTCCCATCGACGCGCGGTGCGCGGCCCGGTTCCGAAAGTTGACCGGTGGAAACACGCTGTTCCTTCGGCAGTTGCTTTCCGATCAGGTCGCGGCGGGGCAGATGCGAGAAGTCGCCGGGGTGTGGATGTGGGACGGCGACGTCGCGGTGTCGCCGAGCCTGTCCGACACGGTGGGCCGCCAGCTGGGTCGGCTGGACCCCGAGCCGGCGCTGGTGATCGACATGCTCTCGCAGTGTGAGCCACTCGCCGTCGACGTGCTGTGCGATTTGGTGCCCCGCCGCGACCTGGCGGTCGCCGAAAGCATGGGCCTGGTGAGCGTCGAACGCACCGCGGGCGGGTTGATGGCCCGGCTGGCCCATCCGCTGTTCGGCGAGCTCCGCCGTGCGAGCGCCGGCGAGATGTACTTGTCGTCGATCCGGGGGAGGCTCGCCAGCCGGTTGGCCAAAGACGCCGACTCCGACATGCAGGCCACCGTCCGCCGGGCGCTGCTGCACCTCGAATCGGACCTCGACCCCGAACCCGAGTTGTATCTGGAAGCGGCCCGGCACGCCATGACACTGCTGGATCTTGACCTGGCCGACCGGTTCGCGACGGCCGCCGCGCGGGCCGGGGCGCCCGGGGCGGCCGGCGTGCGGGCGATGAACCTGGTGCTTCTGGGACGCGGAGCGCAGGCCGAGGCGGCGCTGCGCGATTTGGTCGACGGCCCCGACGGGCACCACTGGGCGACGATCCGGGCGACCAACCTGATGTGGATCCTCAGCAAGCCCGCCGACGCGAGGGTGATTCTCGACGGACTTGCTGCGGGTCCCGAGACCGAGGCGCAGGTGGCCGAGCGCCTGGCGGTGCAGGCGTGCCTGGACGCGATATCGGCGCGCTGCCAGCTCGCGTCCGAAAGAGCAAGGGATGCACTGGCTTTCGCGGACCTGCCGGACCTGCACGCTTTGCTGGCCGCGCTCGCGTTGATCATGGCGATGGGTGCACTGGGTGAGGTCGACGGCCTCTCCGCCGTCGCCGAGCAGGCCCTTCGGCGTGCCACCACGTCGTTTCAGGCGTCGCAGCTGCGATTCTGGTTCGGCGCCGTGTACGGCCGGGCCTGTCGACTGACCGGGCGCATCGACGAATTCGTAGGCACCGCCAAGCAATTGGCCGATTCGGCCCGTGACGTCCCCGGGCTGGCCTACGCGAACCTGGCCCTGCTGCTCGGCAACGCCGACCTGGTCCGCGGCGCCGTCACCGGCGCGGCCAGGTTGCTGCACGAGGCGGTTGCCGGAGTGCAAATGCACTCCGTCACAACGGGTTTGCGTGCGGCCAGCTACTTTGCGCTTGCCGAGGCGCACGCCAAGCTCGGCCAGGCCGCCGAAGCGAACGACGCGGCGGCCGGGGCGCGCTCGGCGGTGCCGGCCGACTACCTGTTCATGCACACCGCCCTGTCGCTGGCCGACGGGTGGGCGATGGCGGCAAGCGGTCGCCTCGGCGAGGCCGTCACCGCCGCGCGGGAAGCGGCGCAACTTGCCCGCGACCGCGGCCAGCCGACCCACGAGTTGGCGTGCATCCAGGCCGCGGCGCAGTGGGGCGACGCGTCCGGGGCAGCGCGCGCCGCGGAGCTGGCCGAGGCGCTGTCGCTGCCGCTGGCCGATGCGATTGCGTTGCATGCCAAGGCCCTGCTCGGCGGCGACGGCGAGGGCCTGCTGGCGGCCTCGGCGGCCTACCGGGCAATCGGTGACAAGGCGGCGGCTGCCGACGCGGCGGCGCAGGCGTCCGTCGCATTCGCCGGAAGCCAGCAGCACAAGCGCGCGCTGTATGCCGCGGCGGTGGCGAGGGAACTCGCCGACGAGTGCGGCGGCCTTTGCACACCGGCCCTACGAACCCCGGAGGGCCTCAAGCTGTCGGGTCGCCAGCGCGACGTCGTCGAACTCGTCGTCGCCGGCCTGTCCAACCGCCAGATCGCCGAGAACCTGGTGATGTCGGTGCGCACCGTGGAGGGCCACATCTACCGGGCCTGCCAGCGGGTGGGCGCCCAATCGCGCGAAGAACTGGCCTCCATCGTGCGATCGGGACCGGCCGGCGGGTAGGCTCCCGGCTAGAAGCCCAATAGCCGCGTGGACGCCCACAGCGCGACCACGGCGACCACCAGGGCCGCGGGCACCGTGCACAGCCCGAGGCGGGTGTACTCGCCGACGCCGGCGTCGACGTCGTGCCGGCGAAGCACGCGGCGCCACAACAGGTTCGACAGCGAACCGACGTAGGTCAGGTTGGGGCCGACGTTCACCCCGATCAGCACCGCCAGAATGGCCACCGGACCGCCGGGCGCGACCAGCGGCAGCAGCACCAGCGTGGCGGGCAGGTTGTTGACGACGTTGGCCAGCACGGCGGCTATCGCGGCGATCGCGAGCAGCGCTGGCAGTCCCGAGCCGGTCGGCAGCACCGCGGACATGGCCTTGTCCATGCCGTTGAGCATGACCGCCCGGACCACCACCCCCAACGCCAGCACGAACACCAGGAACGAGACATGCGCCGAGCGCGCGATCTCGGCCACGGAGGTGTGCCGGCGGCTCAGGCTGCGCACCGCGAGCACCGCGGCGCCGGCGAGCGCCACCCACGCCGGCGCGACCCCGACGGACTCGCCGACCGCGAACCCCGCGAGTGTCAGCCCCACGACCACCAGCACGAACACCGGCGGCCGCGGCGCCGGGCCGACTTCCCGGGCGTCGGGCTGGACGCGCAGGTCGCTGGCGAAGAACCCGCGGAAGATCGCGTAGATCACCGCCACCGCCCCCAGCCACGGCAACGCCATCAGCACGGTGAACCTGGTGAACGACAGGTTGGCGGTGTGAAACGCCAGCAGGTTGGTCAGGTTCGACACCGGCAGCAGCAGGGAGGCGCCGTTGGCCAGGTGGGCGGTGGCATAGGCGTAGGGCCGCGGCGGTGTGCGCAGCCGGCGGACCGCGGCCAGGACCACCGGGGTCAGCAGCACGACCGCGGCGTCCAGGCTCAGCACGGCGGTGATCAGGGAGGCGACGACGAACACCCGCCGCAGCAGGCCGCCCGACGAGACGCGCCCCCGCGCGATCGCCGCGCCCGCCGCCTCGAAGAGCCCCTCGTCGTCGCACAGCTTGGCCAGCACCAGGACCGCGCCGAGGAAGGCGACCACCCCCGACAGCCCGGCCACCTCCTGGGCCGCCTGACGCACCGATATCGCGCCGACCGCGATCACGATCAGCGCCGCCGGAACCGCCGCAACCGCCTCCGGCAATCCCCTGGGGCGGGCAACCGCGAACACGAGCACGGCAGCAAGCAACAACAGCGCGGCGGTCAGTCCCAACGTATGAACCGCTTCACGCCCAGGGGTTTTCGCGACGCCACACCGTAGGCATGTGCAGCGCGACGCCGAAGCGCGCGGCCAGCTCGTCCAGGACACTTATCGACACGTCCAAGTCGTCGCCCGCATACGGCAAGGCCCGCAAGGGCTTTGACAGCGGGCTGAAGAAGTCGTCCCAATGGATCAGGATCACCCGGCGTGCTTCCACGGCGCGCACGGTCTCGGCCCAGTAGTCGAGGATGTAGGACCGCGGCCGCAGGCCCAGCTGCCCGACGGACAGGTAGACCGCGTCGGCACGCCGGCCGTCCAGCGCGCCCTTGACGAAACCGGCGCTGCCCTGGATCAGCAGCCGTCGGTCCGACGGTCGATGGTGCACCATCGTCGACCACGCCTCGCCGCAGCGGTAGGCCGCCGCCCGCACCGGCGGGGTCAGCGGCTCGTCGATCGTCCCGGGGAACCGGTCCGGCGGGCAATGATGGGACTCCACCAGCGTTACATCGAAGGCGCCCAAGCGAATTGGCTCACCCGACGTCGCGACGACGATGCGGTCCTCGGGCAACCCGTATCCGCGACCGACGTTGGCGGCCGACTCGCCGCCGACCAGCAGCGCGCCGGTGCGGTCGGCGACCAGCGCGGAGTCCAGCACGTGGTCGATGTGGGTGTGCACCGGAATGACCGCCTCCAGCCGCGACAACTTGGTGCGGGCCAGGCAGCCGTCCACCCGCGCCGGTGACGGCGACACCTTGCCGGCGGCCACCCGCGCCAGGCTGGGGCGCGAGAAGTAGCCGTCGGTCAGCAGCGCCGACGACCCGTCGTCGAGCAACAGCGTCGCCACCCCCATCCAGGTCGCCGAAAGCGCCGCGTCGGGGTCGGCAGCGGGCACGTCGAACCGGTCCGCATACCGCGCCAGGTCGGGCCGGCCGAGCTTGGCCCGCATCAGCAGAACGCCCGGATCTCGGCGCCGGCCGCCTCCAGCCGATCGCGCACCGCCGTCGCGATCTGCACCGCGCCGGGCGAATCACCGTGCACGCAAACCGATTCCACGCTGACGCTGATCTGCGTGCCGTCGGCCGCGGTGACCCGCCCCGAGGTCACCATGGCCAGCACGCGCTCGGCGATCGCCGCCGGATCGTGCAGCACCGCGCCGGATTCGCGGCGCGAGACCAATTGGCCGTCGGGCCGGTAGGCGCGGTCCGCGAACGCCTCGGCCACCGTGCGCAAGCCGACCCGGTCGGCCTCCTCGAAAAACGCCGAACCCGCCAGGCCCAGCACCGGCAGCGCCGGGTCCACCAGGTGCACCGCCGCCGCGACCGCCGCCGCCTGCTCTCGGTTGGTCACGATCGTGTTGTACAGCGCGCCATGGGGTTTGACGTAGGACACCACGGAGCCTGACGCCCGCGCGATCGCCTGCAGTGCGCCGATCTGATACACCACGTCGGCGACCAGGTCGTCGGGGGCAACGTCGATGAAGCGCCTGCCGAACCCGGCCAGGTCGCGGTAGCTCACCTGAGCGCCGATGCGCACGCCGCGCTCGGCGGCCGACCGGCACACCCGCAGCAGGCCGGCGGGGTCGCCGGCATGGAATCCGCACGCGACGTTGGCACTGCTGACGATCCCGAGCATGGCGTCGTCGTCGCCGAGGCGCCAGACGCCAAAGCCCTCGCCCAGGTCGGCGTTGAGGTCGATGGCGGCCACCCGCCCAGCTTATGGGGGGCGCTAAGCGGGGGCCTCGCGGCGTCGCCCGAGCAGCCAACAAAACAGGTAGATGGCAAAGGAAATCGTCGCGACGAACACCGACACCGGCACGCCCGGCGCCAGCGACAGCACGATGCCGCCGACGGCCGCGACCTCGGCGAAGGCCACCGAGGCCACGATCGCACCCGCCGGGGACGCGATCACCCGCGCCGCCGCGGCCGCCGGCGTGATCAGCAGCGACATCACCAGCAGCGCCCCGACGATCTGCACGGCCTGGGCGGCCACCACGCCGACCAGCGCGGCGAACACGATGCCCAGCACGCGAACCGGGACACCGCGCGCGGCCGCGACGTCGGGGTCGACGGTGGCGAACAACAGCGGGCGATAGCACGTGCCCAGTACGGTGACGACGAGCAGGCAGACCAGCGCCAGCATGGTCAGGCCGGTGTAGCCGACGCCGACGATCTGGCCGGTCAGCAGCGCGAAGGCGGTCCCGGTCCGCCCGGGGTAGAGGTGGATGAACAGCACCGCCAGGCCCATCCCGAACGCCAAAACCACGCCGATCACCGAGTCGCGCTCGCGGGCCCGCTGGCCGAGAATCCCGAACAGCGCCGCCGCCAGGGCGCTGCCGATCAGCGCCCCCGCCCCGACCTCGAACCCGACCAGCAGCGCGAAAGCCGCTCCCGTCAAAGACAATTCGCTGGACCCGTGCACGGCGAACGACATCTGCCGCATCACGATGAACGGCCCGATCAGTCCGGCCACCAACCCCAGCAACGCGCCCGCCGCCAGCGCCTGCTGGACGAAGTCGTGGCGGAGCAGGTCGGCGGTGAGATCAAAGGAGAACAGGTGGTGCAGCATGTCGGCGAGCCGGTGGTTCATCCACCGCACCCGTCCGGCTCGCCGACCACCACGTAGCCACCCCGCACCTTCACCACCTGAATGTCGGCGCGGTAGAGCGCCGAGAGCGTCTCGCTCGTCATCACCTGCTCGACGGTGCCGATCTCGAAGCGGCCGTTGACGAGGTAGAGCACCCGGTCCACGTACGGCAGGATCGTGTTGATCTCGTGGGTGACGACGATGACGGTGGATCCGGCGTCGCGACGGCGCCGGTCGATCAGCGCCGACACCAGCTTCGCGTTCGCCGGATCCAGGGTCAGCAGCGGCTCGTCGCACAGCAGCAGCATCGGGTCGCTCACCAACGCCTGGGCGATGCGTATCCGCTGCAGCTCACCGCCCGACATGACGCCGACCCGGACGTCGGCCAGCTGTTCGCCGTTGACCTGGCGCAGCGCGTCGGACACGGCCGCGCGGCGGCGGGCCCGCTCGGCGGATCGCAGCGGCGCGGCGCCCCACCGTTGCCCGTCGATGCCCAGCCGCACCAGGTCGCGGCCGCGCAGCATCACCTCGCGATCGATCGGGCGGTGTTGGGGGACATAGCCGATGCTGGGGCTGCCGGAGGTGATCGGCCGGCCGTCGACCAGCGCGACGCCGCCGCTCAGGGGCAGCTGCCCGAGCAGGACCTTGAGCAACGACGTCTTGCCGCTGCCGTTGGGGCCCAGCACGGCGATGAACTCGCCGGGCCGCACCGACAGGTCGAGGTGGTCCCACAGGACGCGGTCGCCGAAAGCCAGCCGGGCGCCGGAGAGCGAGACGGTGTGGGCATGGCCGTGGACGGCCGGGACCGCTTCGACAGTCACGGCCGGGCTTACCGGCTCGACCGCAGCGCGGCCACCAGTTGGTCGACGGTGTTGCGCTGCCAGGTCAGGTAGTCGGTGCCGTCGGGCAGCGTTTCGCTCACCTCGGTGACCGGCACGCCTGCGCGCCGCGCGGCGTCCTGCAGCCCGTTCACCGCGGAGCTGGACGTCTGCGGGTTGATCAGCAGCGCGGAGACCTGCCGATGCTTGATCATGTCGAGCACCTTGGCCATGTCGGCCGGCGACGGATCGGTCTCGTTCTCGCTGGCGGCGGCGAACGCGGCCGGGGTGCGATTCACCAGGCCCGACGCGGCCAGCAGGTAGTCCACGTCGGGCTCGGTCGCGATGACCCCGGCGTCGGGATACGCGCCGGCGATGGCGTGCTCGGAGTTCGCGATCGCGTCGGCGGCGCGGCCGAACGCGGCGGCGTTGGCCCGGTAGTCGGCGGCGTTGGCCGGGTCGATGACGGCCATCCGGTCGGCGATCGAGGAGGCCACCGACTTGGCGACGCCCAGGTCGTAAAACACGTGCTCGTTCGGCGGTGCCCCGCTACCCGCGGCGACGAATGAATACGCGTCGACCGATTTGATGCCCGGATGCCGGTCCAGCACCTGGTCCACCCACGGGTCGTAGCCGCCCCCGTTGTAGACGACCAGCGCGGCGGCGGTGATGGCGGCGGCGTCCGATGGGCTCGCCGCGTACGAGTGGGGGTCGGTGTCGGAGCCGGTCAGGATGGACTTGACGGCGACATGACGACCGGTGACGGCGCTGGCCACGCTGCCCCAAACCTCGGTGGATGCCACCACGGTGGCCGCCTGCGCGCGCGCCGAACCGGCGCAGCCGGTGAGCGCGGCCAAGCCGGTCAGGGCAATCAGGGCGGCCGAAAGCCGACGCCCGATCTTGACTGCCATTTCTGTCCTCTCCCGCCCGCGGCCGACCCATAATACTAATGAAAATGGTTTCCATTAGAAAGTGGCGCAGCGCCTCATCGTGTGCGCCGACGGCGAACCGCTGTAGCGTCACCGAGCGTGAGTCCCACACCGCGTCGGCGTGCGACTCTGGCGTCATTGGCCGACGAACTGAAGGTTTCGCGCACCACGATCTCGAACGCCTTCAACCGGCCGGATCAACTGTCCGCCGACCTACGCGAACGGGTGCTCGCGACGGCGAAGCGGCTGGGGTATGCCGGGCCCGACCCGGTGGCGCGATCGTTGCGCACGCGCAAGGCCGGCGCGGTGGGGCTGGTGATGGCCGAACCGCTGACCTATTTCTTCTCCGATCCGGCGGCGCGGGATTTCGTCGCCGGGGTCGCGCAGTCGTGCGAGGAGCTCGGTCAGGGCCTGCTGCTGGTGGCCGTCGGCGCGAGCCGCAGCCTCGAGGACGGAACCGCCGCGGTGCTCGGGGCCGGGGTCGACGGCTTCGTGGTGTATTCGGCCTGCAACGACGACCCCTACCTGGAGGTGGTGCTGCAACGGCGGGTGCCCGTCGTCGTGGTCGACCAGCCGAAGGACCTGGCGGGAGTGTCCCGGGTGGGCATCGACGACCGGGCGGCGATGCGCGAGCTGGCCGACTACGTGCTGGGGCTCGGACACCGCGAGATCGGCCTGCTGACCATGCGGCTGGGCCGGGAGCGCCGGCAGGGCCTGGTGGACGCCGACCGGTTGCGCTCACCGGCCTTCGACGTGCAACGCGAACGCATCGTCGGCGTGTGGGAGGCGATGGCGGCCGCCGGCGTCGACCCGGATTCGCTGACCGTCGTGGAGAGCTACGAGCACCTGCCCGAATCCGGCGGCGGCGCCGCCAAGGCCGCGCTGGAGGCCAACCCGCGGATCACGGCGCTGATGTGCACCGCGGACATCCTGGCGCTGTCGGCGATGGATTACCTTCGCGCCCATGGCATTTACGTCCCCGGACAGATGAGCATCACCGGGTTCGACGGCGTCCCCGAGGCGATCGGCCGCGGATTGACCACCGTGGCGCAGCCCAGCCTGCGCAAGGGCCATCGGGCGGGCGAACTGCTGATGAGGCCCCCGCGCACGGGCCTACCCGTCGTCGAACTCCTGGACACCGAGCTGATCCGGGGCCGCACCGCCGGACCGCCGGCCTAGCCGGGCTGGTGTTCGCCGAGCAACAACCGCACGGCCAGGTCCAGCCGTTTGCTGACGTCGGTCGCCGAGGCGCGGCGGGTGAGCCACGCGAGCAGGTTCGACAGCCACACGTCCGAGATCACCCGGGCGATGTGGTACTGGTCCTCGGTCGGCTCGCCGTCGGACATGGCCCGCGCGAACATGCTGTCGATGAGCTTCTCGACCTGGTCGACCTCGCTGGCCGCGGAGGCGTCGGCGAAGACGTAGGCGCGCGTCATGGCCTCGGTGAGCAGCGGGTTGCGCTGCATCGCGCGGTTGAGCTTGCCGACCATGAAGTTCAGCCGCTGAAACGGGGTGCCGCCGGCGACCGCGGAGCGGTCGGTTTTCGCGTCGATCCGGCTGAACTCCCGGCCCAGGGCCGACACCAGCAAATGCACTTTCGACGGGAAATACCGGTACAGGGTGCCCACCGCCACGTCGGCCCGGTCGGCCACGGCGCGCATCTGGACCGCCTCGTAGCCGCCCTTGGACGCGATGGCCATAGTGGCGTCCAGGATGCGCTTGCGGCGTTCCCGTTGCGCCTCCGAACCGAGCTCGGACTCGGCAAGCACCGCCACGTTCATGACCTCGCGTGGCTGCGAGTCAGGAACGTCGGCCGCGTTCGGGTTGGCTGACGACATTTGAGGGCGTGCTCCTTCTCGAGGTGGCTCGTTCGCAAACGATACGCATGCTGGGCGTAAATTTCCCACCTCCCCGCAGCAGGGACAACTCACGTGTACTGCTGTAATGGCGGTCGACTTGACGCTCGATCGCTGGCACTATTAGAACACGTTCTAGTGGGCTTTCAAGTAGTCAGAGTGCCCCGGCAGCCCGAACCAAGCATGCGGAGGACCCAGAGGGTGGTAGCGACCGTCACCGACGAACAATTCGCGGCGCGTGCGCTGGTGCGCGACTGGGCGCGAAGCTCGCGTTCGAGTGAGGCCGTACGCGAGGTCGAGCAGGGCAAACCCGAGGCGTGGCGGCCGGTCTTCGCGGGCCTGGCCGACCTGGGGCTGTTCGGGGTGGCGATCCCGGAGGACCGCGGCGGCGCCGGCGGCAGCATCGAGGATCTGTGCGCGATGGTCGAGGAAGCGGCCAAGGCGCTGGTCCCCGGGCCGGTCGCCGTCACGGCCCTGGCCACCCTCGTTGTCGAGGACCCCGAATTGCTGGCCGCACTGGCCTCCGGGGAACGCCTCGCCGGGTTGGCGCTCGAAGGCGACGTGCGGTTCGACGGCCAGACGTCCCGCGCGTCGGGCACCCTGCCGTGGGCGCTGGGCGCCACGGAAGGCGCCGTCGTGCTCCTGCCCGCAGACGGAAAGTGGCTGCTCGTCGACTCCGGCGGCGAGGGCGTGAAGCTCGAACCGCTGCCCGCCACCGACTTCTCCCAGCCGTTGGCCCGGGTCGTGCTGACGTCGGCGCCGGCCGCCGTCGTCGCGGACTCGGGGCAGCGGGTCGAGGAACTGGCCGCGACCGTCCTGGCGGCCGAGGCCGCCGGCATCACCCGATGGTCGCTGGACACCGCGGTCGCCTATGCCAAGGTGCGCGAGCAGTTCGGCAAGCCGATCGGCAGCTTCCAGGCCGTCAAGCACCTGTGCGCGGAGATGCTGTGCCGCGCCGAGCAGGCCGAGGTGGTGGCCGCCGACGCCGCCCGGGCCGCGGCCGAGTCCGATCAGGCCCAGTTCTCGATCGCCGCGGCCCTGGCCGCGAGCACCGGCATCGCCGCCGCGAAGGCCAACGTGAAGGACTGCATTCAGGTGCTCGGCGGCATCGGCTGCACCTGGGAGCACGACGCGCACCTGTACCTGCGCCGGGCGCATGCCATCGGGCGGTTCCTGGGCGGCGCCGAGCGTTGGTTGCGCCGCATCACCGAGCTGACGCAGGCGGGGGTGCGACGCCGCCTGGGGATCGACCTCTCCGAGGTCGAGGGGCTGCGGCCGGAGATCGCGGCGGCCGTCGCCGAGGTCGCCGCGCTGCCCGAAGAAAAGCGGCAGGTGGCGTTGGCCGAGGCCGGGCTGCAGGCGCCGCACTGGCCGCCGCCGTACGGGCGCGGCGCGTCCCCGGCCGAGCAGCTGTTGATCGACCAGGAGATGGCGGCGGCCGGGGTGGTGCGCCCCGACCTGGTGATCGGCTGGTGGGCGGCGCCGACCATCCTCGAGCACGGCACGCCCGAACAGGTCGAGCGCTTCGTGCCGGCCACCCTGCGCGGCGAATTCCTTTGGTGCCAACTGTTTTCCGAGCCGGGGGCCGGGTCCGACCTGGCGTCGCTGCGCACCAAAGCCGTTCGCGGCGAGGGTGGCTGGCTGCTCACCGGGCAGAAGGTGTGGACGTCCGCCGCGCACAAGGCGCGGTGGGGTGTTTGCCTGGCGCGCACCGACCCCGACGCCCCGAAGCACAAGGGCATCACCTACTTCCTGGTGGACATGAAGTCGCCGGGCCTCGAGATCCGGCCGCTGCGCGAGATCACCGGCAACGCGCTGTTCAACGAGGTCTTCCTGGACAACGTGTTCGTCCCCGACGAGATGGTGGTCGGCACGGTGAACGACGGCTGGCGGCTGGCCCGGACCACCCTGGCCAACGAGCGGATAGCGATGGCCTCTGGGACCGCGCTGGGCAACCCGATGGAAGAACTGCTCAGGGCGCTGGCCGAGATCGACCTCGACGTTTCCCAGCAAGATCGCTTGGGGCGGTTGATCGTAACCGCGCAGACGGGTGCGCTGCTGGACCAGCGCATCGCCCAGCTCGCCGTGGGCGGCCGGGACCCCGGCGCGCAGTCCAGCGTGCGCAAGCTCATCGGTGTCCGCTACCGGCAGGCGTTGGCCGAATACGCGATGGACGTCGCGGAGGGCGGCGGCCTCGTCAGCAACCAGGCTGTGTTCGACTTCCTCAACACCCGCTGCCTCACCATCGCCGGCGGCACCGAGCAGATCCTGCTCACCGTCGCCGCGGAGCGGCTGCTCGGCCTGCCTCGGTAGTTTCGTCGGCTCCATTTCGTCGAGCCTGTAATTTTGCAGGCCCTCACTCGCACTTTGTCTGCGGATTTACAGGCTCGGCGAGTTGTCGGTGCCATGGGTGACCATTCGGCCATGGCCGGAGTGTTGATCGGGAGCGAAGCCGTCGCGCGCGGAGTTTTGACGCGCCATGAACTGCAACGGTGGTATCGGCCGATCTTTCCCGGGGTGTATGCCGAACGGGGTCAACAACTTTCGTTGCGGCACAGGACCGAGGGGGCGTGGTTGTGGTCTCGGCGCGGGGCGGTCGTTGCGGGCGTCGCGGCGTCGGCGTTACATGGCGCCAATTGGGTCGACGCCGACATCCCCATCGAGTTGGTGTGGTCGAACACGCGGCCACCGCGGGGGATAGTCGCGCGTGCGCAGCTGTTGTCCGACGACGAAATCACCCGCGTCGTGGGATTGCCGGTCACGACTCCCGCGCGAACGGCCTACGACTTGGGCCGGTATCTGCCGCGCGGGCAGGCGGTCGCCCGCCTCGACGCGCTGATGCGTGCAAAGCCGTTCTCGATCGAGGATGTGCTGCTGGTCGCCAAGCGCTACGCCGGCGCCCGGGGGATACGACGGCTGCGATCGGTCTTGCACCTCGTCGACGGCGGCGCCGCCTCGCCGAAGGAGACCTGGCTGCGGCTCCTGCTAATCGACGCAGGCTTTCCCGCACCGGTCACCCAGATACCTGTGGTCGAGGGATACGAGTATTTCGCGATACTCGACATGGGCTGGCCGGAGCTCGGCGTGGCCGCCGAGTATGACGGTGACCAACACCGCAGCGATCGGCGTCGGTACGTCAATGATCAGCGGCGACTGCGAAAGCTCGCCGAAATGGGCTGGATTGTTGTTCGCGTGATCGCCGAGGACAAGCCCGGGGACATCATCGAGCGCGTCAGGCGGGCGCTGCTGGCTCGAGGCTTGCGGCCCTAGCTCGTCCATTTCGCCGAGCCTGTAATTTTGCAGGCCCTTACTCGCACTTTGTCTGCGGATTTACAGGCTCGCGAAACCAAGCTAAGAGAACGTCGTCTGCGCGCAGGTGCTGGGCGAGGTGATGTTGACCCCGCCGTAGACCACCTGGATGTGGGTGCAGAGGATCACGCTGATGTCGGTCTTGGACTGGCCGGTCTGCCAGTCGGCGGAGTCGATGCGGCCCGACGTCTGGTACTTGTCCGGCGGTCCCTCACCGAAGTAGACGGTGGTGATCTCGTCGGACCCCATCGCCTTGTGGACCCTTTCGAACTGGCCGTTGGCGTGGGTGTCCAGGTAGGCCAGCCGGTTCGGCGACCGAACCTCGGTGGTCTGGCGGGCCCACAGGCCGGGCGGGAATCCCGTCACACCGTCGGGCGTGCGCGTGTCCGCGCCGACGGTGAAGTCGCAGTGGCCGTCGGCCCTGATGCAGTTGAGGAAGGCGTGCGTCTCCAGCTGGTTGGGGCCGTCCAGCGGGAACAGGCTGGTGGCCTCGTTGCTCGCGGCCGACGCGACGGGACTGGGCAGGAACGTCAGCATGGCCCCGACGACCGCAAATGCCGGTAACAGCCGCTTCATCCGCGCCCCCTTCCGGTTCGCTACGCGACTACTCGTCGTAGGTGACTTCTACCGAATCAGATTCGGGGCGAGATTGACAGGCCAAAATCAGCCCGTCGTCCAGGTCCTGCTGTTCCAGGACGTCGTTGACCTCCATGTTGACCTTGCCGCCCCGCAGGGTGCAGGCGCACGCGCCGCAGTGCCCCTCCCGGCACGAGAAGGGGGCGTCGAGACCCTTGGCGAGCAACACGTCGAGCAGCTTGGCGTTGCGCGGCCACGACACGGTGTGCGTCTCGCCGTCCAGCTCGACCACCGCGGTCGCCGGCGGCTGGTCTCCCTCGGCCGTGTCCTCGATCTTGACCGCCGCGAACGGGTCGGACTCCAGCGACTTGAACACCTCGATATGCACCTGCGCCGCAGGCACTTTCAGCTCCTCCAGCGCGACCCGCGCCGCGTCCATGAAAGGGCCCGGCCCGCAGATGAATACGGGCCGATCGGTATAGGGTGCGGCCAGCTTCGCCAGCGAGGTCGCGCTGGGCAGCCCCTGCAGCGATTCCAGCCAGTGCAGCACCGTGAGGCGGTCGGGGTACTTGGCCGACAGCTCGCGCAGCGCCTCGGCGAAGATCACCGAGCGGTCGTCGCGGTTGGCGTAGAGCAGCGTCACCTGGCCGCTGCCCTCGGCGAGCGCCGACTTGCAGATCGACATGATCGGGGTGATCCCGCTGCCGGCTGCCATCAGCAGGAAGTCGTCATCGAGGGTCTTGGGCACGAAGTTGCCGGACGGCGCCAGCACGTGGATGCGCATGCCTGGCTGCGCGTGCTCGCACAGCCAGTTCGACGCGTACCCGTCGGCGGTGCGCTTGACGGTGACCGTGAGCGCGTCGTCGGTGAACGGCGAGCTGCACAGCGAGTAGCAGCGGGCCACCGAGCCGGTGCGTTCGCTCGGAACGCGCAGCGTCAGGAACTGGCCCGGCGCGTACCGCAGCCGCTCGGGCGGGATCCCCGGATCGCCGGGTGCGTCCGGCACGGCGAACACCAGCGACCGCGCCTCGTCGGTCTCCGCGATCACCTCGGCGATCTGCAGTTCGAGGACGTGGTCACCCAGCGGTTCGTCGGGAATCGCTTCCGTCAAGACCCGTCCCTTCCTTTCGACACAACTAGAACATGTTACAGAAAAGTGGATATATACCGCTACCAGCCGCAGGAATACCCTGCTCGACACGAATCGGAACGTGTTCTAGTCTTCTGTGTTAAGTCCGTACTCTCGGGAGGCAACGTAAGTGACGTCCATTCAACAGCGTGACGCGCAGTCGGTGTTAACTGCCATCGATGATCTGCTGCCGCGGATCCGGGAGCGCGCCCAGGCGACGGAGGACCTGCGCCGGCTGCCCGACGAGACGGTCCAGGAGCTCGAGGACATCGGTTTCTTCACCCTGTTGCAGCCCGAGCAATGGGGTGGCTTGCAGTGCGACCCCACGCTCTTCTACGAGGCCGTGCGCCGGATCGCGAGCGCGTGCGGATCGACCGGCTGGGTCAGCTCGATCATCGGAGTGCACAACTGGCACCTGGCGCTGTTCGACCAGCAGGCCCAGGAGGAAGTCTGGGGCGAGGACACCAAGACGCGGATCTCGTCGTCCTATGCCCCCATGGGCGCCGGCGTCGTCACCGACGGCGGCTACCTGGTGAACGGCTCGTGGAACTGGTCGTCGGGCTGCGACCACGCCACCTGGACGTTCGTGGGTGGTCCGGTCATCAAGGACGGCCGGCCGGTGGACTTCGGCAGCTTCCTCATCCCGCGCAGCGAGTACCGCATCGACGACGTGTGGCACGTCGTCGGCCTGAAGGGCACCGGCAGCAACACGCTGGTGGTCAAGGACGTCTTCGTGCCCCGGCACCGGTTCCTGTCCTACAAGGCGATGAACGACGGCACCGCCGGCGGATATGCGACCAACACCGCCCCTGTTTACAAGATGCCTTGGGGCACAATGCATCCCACTACCATCTCGGCGCCGATCGTCGGCATGGCCTACGGCGCGTACGACGCGCACGTCGAGCACCAGGGCAAGCGGGTCCGCGCGGCGTTCGCCGGGGAGAAGGCCAAGGACGACCCGTTCGCCAAGGTCCGCATCGCCGAGGCGGCCAGCGACATCGACGCGGCGTGGCGCCAGCTGTCCGGCAACGTCGCCGACGAGTACGCGCTGCTGGCCGCGGGCAAGGAGATCCCGTTCGAGCTGCGGGCCCGCGCCCGCCGCGACCAGGTGCGCGCGACTGGGCGCTCGATCGCCGCGATCGACCGGCTGTTCGAGGCGTCCGGCGCCACGGCGTTGGCCAACGACCAACCGGTGCAACGGTTCTGGCGTGACGCCCACGCCGGCCGGGTGCACGCCGCCAACGACCCCGAGCGGGCCTACGTGATCTTCGGGAACAACGAGTTCGGGTTGCCGCCCGGCGACACGATGGTCTGATGACCACTACGACGGGGGAGCTCACGTTCGAGTCCACCTCGCGCTTCGTCGAGGTGGACGTGGACGGGCCGCTGAAGCTGCACTATCACGAGGCCGGCACAGGCAACGACCAGACGGTGGTGCTGCTTCACGGCGGCGGTCCGGGCGCGTCGAGCTGGACGAACTTCTCGCGCAACATCGCGGTGTTGGCCGAGCATTTCCACGTGCTGGCCGTGGATCAGCCCGGCTACGGGCACTCCGACAAACGCGCCGAGCACGGGCAGTTCAACCGCTACGCCGCCCGCGCCCTCAAGGGCCTCTTTGACGAATTGGGCCTGGGACGCGTTCCGCTGGTGGGTAATTCGCTGGGTGGGGGCACCGCGGTGCGGTTCGCCCTCGACTACCCCGACCGGGCCGGGCGCCTGGTGTTGATGGGCCCCGGCGGGTTGAGCGTGAACCTGTTCGCGCCCGACCCGACCGAGGGGGTCAAACGGCTGGGCAAGTTCTCGGTCAAACCCACCCGGGAGAACCTCGAGGCCTTCCTGCGGGTGATGGTCTACGACCAGAAACTGATCACCCCGGAGCTGATCGATCAGCGCTTCGCGCTGGCCAGCACGCCGGAATCGCTGACCGCGACGCGCGCGATGGGAATGTCGTTCGCCGGGGCCGACTTTGAGCTCGGCATGATGTGGCGCGAGGTGTACCAGCTGCGCCAGCCGGTGCTGCTGATCTGGGGGCGCGAGGACCGGGTCAACCCGCTGGACGGCGCGCTGGTGGCGCTGAAGACGATTCCGCGTGCGCAGCTGCACGTTTTCGGGCAATGTGGGCATTGGGCGCAGGTGGAGAAGTTCGACGAGTTCAACAAGCTGACCATTGATTTCCTGGGAGGCGCGCGATGAGTATCCGGTCGCTGGGCTACCTGCGCATCGAGGCCACCGACATGGCGGCGTGGCGCGAGTATGGCCTGAAGGTGCTGGGCATGGTCGAGGGTAAGGGCGCCACCGAGGGTGCGCTCTACCTGCGCATGGACGATTTCCCGGCGCGGCTGGTCATCGTGCCCGGTGAGCACGACCGGCTCTCGGAGGCCGGCTGGGAATGCGCCAACGCCGAAGGGCTGCAAGAGATCCGGAATCGGCTCGACGTGGAGGGCACCCCGTACAAGGAGGCCACCGCGGCCGAACTCGCGGACCGCCGGGTGGACGAGATGATTCGGTTCTCCGACCCGTCCGGCAACTGTCTCGAGGTTTTCCACGGCGCCGCGCTGGAGCACCGCCGCGTGGTCAGCCCGTACGGGCACAAGTTCGTCACCGGGGAGCAGGGCCTGGGGCACGTGGTGCTGACCACCCGCGACGACGTCGAGACGTTGCACTTCTACCGGGACGTGCTGGGGTTCAAGCTGCGCGACTCGATGCGGCTGCCACCGCAGGTGGTGGGCCGGCCCGCCGACGGGGCGCCCGTCTGGTTGCGGTTCTTGGGCTGCAACCCGCGCCACCACAGCCTCGCCTTCATGCCCGGACAGACGCCCAGCGGCATCGTGCACCTGATGGTCGAGGTGGAAAACGCCGACGACGTGGGCCTGTGCCTGGACCGGGCGCTGAGGCGCAAGGTGCCGATGTCGGCCACGCTGGGACGCCACGTCAACGACCTGATGTTGTCGTTCTACATGAAGACGCCCAGCGGGTTCGACGTCGAATTCGGTTGCGAGGGGCGGCAAGTGGCCGACGACGACTGGATCGCCCGGGAAAGCACCGCGGTGAGCCTGTGGGGTCACGACTTCACGGTTGGCTTCCGAGCCTAGCCCGAGGCAATCATGTCGGCACAGATCGATCCGCGGGCCTTCCGGCAGGTGCTGGGTCAGTTCTGCACCGGGATCACCATCATCACCACCGTGCACGACGACGTGCCGATCGGCTTCGCCTGCCAGTCGTTCGCGGCGCTGTCGCTTGATCCGCCGCTGGTGCTGTTCTGCCCGACGAAGGTGTCGCGGTCCTGGAAGGCCATCGAGGCCAGCGGCCGGTTCTGCGTCAACGTGCTGACCGAAAAGCAGAAGGACGTGTCGGCCAGGTTCGGCTCGAAGGAGCCCGACAAATTCGCCGGGATCGACTGGCACCCTTCGGAATTGGGTTCACCGATCATCGACCGGTCGTTGGCCTACATCGACTGCACGGTGGCGTCCGTGCACGACGGCGGGGACCACTTCGTGGTCTTCGGTGCCGTGCAATCCCTGTCGGAGGCTCCCAAGATCAAGCCGCGGCCGCTGCTGTTCTATCGCGGTGACTACACCGGCATCGAACCGGACAAGACGACGCCCGCCCAGTGGCGCGACGACCTGGAAGCGTTCCTCACCACGACCACCCAGGACACCTGGCTGTAGTTTTTTGGCCGCGAGCGTAACCACACTGCGATATTTCGGTCGCGTTTTCGCAGTGTGGTTACGCTCGCGGAGCGTCTGCCGATGTTTGGCGGACGCCGACTACCGGGCATCCGTTGCGGTATGCGCTCATCAGCCACTCGAGCGTTGACCGATTACCTCAACGCTCAGATCGACGAGATAGAAAACGGCGACGAGGACCTGCGCCACGGCGGGGGCGAAGACCCCGTGCACGACACCCGCGTTGCGATCAGGCGGTTGCGGAGCACCCTGCGCGTGTTCGCCAAACTGCTGGACCAGCCGAACATCGGCGATGCCGACGACGAACTGAAGTGGTTCGCGGCGCTACTGGGCGACGTCCGCGATTGCGAGGTCCAGGAGCGCCGCTTCGCCAAGGCGTTGGACGGCATGCCCGACGAGCTGATTTTGGGCCCGGTCCGGTCGCGGATCCGCAACGACCTGCAGGCGATCGAGCAGCCCGCCCGCACCCGGCTGAGCGAGGCGATGGACTCCGACCGCTACCGCGCGCTGCTGACCGTGCTGCGCGGTTGGCGCTACGAACCGCCCGTCGCGCAACAGATCTCGGCCGCGGCGCTGCGCAAGCGGGCCCGGCGCGCGGAACGCAAGGCGGATCGGCGGCTGGCCGCGGCGCTGGGATCCGACGACAACGAGATGCTGCACCGGGCGCGCAAGGCCGCCAAGCGCGCCCGTTATGCCGCCGAGCTGCGCAGGCCGCTGGACAAGCGGGCCAAGCGGACCGTCAAGCACTACAAGCGGATTCAAAGCCTGCTCGGTGACCACCAAGACACCGTCGTCGCCACCCAGACGCTTCGGCAGATGGCGTTGGCCGCGGGAACGACGGTGGGGGAGAACGGTTTCAGCTACGGCATGCTGTACGCGCGCGAACAGCAACTCGCCCGCCAATGCCGAGAAGACGTCACCCGAACCGGCGGCCAACGCGGAATCCACCAGGGAGCACCGCGCCTCCAGCTAAGCCCCGGGCCGGCCGGCCAGTCCCGGGGGGGCCCCCCCCCCCCGGGGGCCCCGGGGGGGGGGGGGCCCCCCGGGGGGGGGGGGGTGGGGGGGTGGGGGGGGGGTGGGGTTGGGGGGGGGGGGCGGGGGGGTGGTTAGGGCCGGC
>NZ_LZKR01000081.1 GCF_001672915.1 Mycobacterium sp. 1245805.9
CCGCGCGGCGGCCCCCCCCCCCCCCCCCCCCCCGACATCCCGCCGCCCCGGCGCGGGGGCCACCCCCCCCCCCCCCCCCCCCGCGCGGCCGGGGGCCGCGGGCCCCCCGCGCGGGGGGCGGGGGCGGCCGCCGCGGCCGCCCACACCGCGACCAGTCACGCCGACACCCCCAAGACGGAGGCCGTGCTGACGGCCAACGCGTCGGCGCTCGACGGCGGGACGGGGCCGAACACCATCCGCGGCGGCCGCCCCGGCCGCCATCGCGGAGATCAGCAGGCGGCCCCGGGCCGCGCTGGTCGGCTGCTTGCGGTGCTGCCCGCCGCGCCGGATCACGGGAATGACGTCGGTGATGTCCGAGTGGTTGCGACGCACCTCGATGTCGGGGGCGTCGGGCTGGAACCTCGCCGGGACCGGCACGGCGGCGGGAGCGGCCAGCAGCAGCGGGCCCAGGTCGTCTACGTCGTGCAGGTCGTCGAGCTCGGGCGCCAGCAGCACCTGGGCCTCGTTGTCGAACGTCGAGTCGTTGCTGAAGTCGAGGTCGTCGAGGTCACCCGACTCGTCGGCGAATTCCAGGTCGTCGAAGTCGAATCCGTCGAGCGGAAGAATCTCGGTGACTTCGTTGCGGTGGGTGTCGGTCCACCGGCCGCCGGCTGCGCGACCGACCCTCACGACGCCGGTTGACACGGCAGAATGACGGGCTAAACGGTGCTGCGACAAGCTGAATTGTCCTCGTATCGTGACCATAACGTTATCTGGACCCTAGGAAGGTATCCGCTAACCGACGGGGCTGGCAACCTCGGGCTGAGAAGCCGACCAATATTGTGATTCGCATCACTTTTGAGGCGTGCCAGTATGCCGTGAGCTGTGCCACATCGGTGGACGCGACGGTAGCAGGCTTTCGGCGGGTGGATACAGTGCCAGCGTGCGAGTTGCCGATTCCGGCGCCGCCGCCAACGTAAACGTATAGGCCTAGCAGCAAGCCGACCGAAGACAGTGAGGCCATGGACCTTTTCGAGTATCAAGCAAAAGAATTGTTCGCCAAGCACAACGTACCGAGCACGCCCGGGCGAGTGACCGACACCGCCGACGGCGCCCGGGCCATCGCCGAGGAGATCGGTCACCCGGTGATGGTCAAGGCGCAGGTCAAGATCGGCGGTCGCGGCAAGGCGGGCGGCGTCAAGTACGCCGCCACCCCCGAGGACGCGTACGAACACGCCAAGAACATCCTCGGCCTGGACATCAAGGGCCACGTCGTGAAGAAGCTGCTGGTCGCCGAGGCCAGCGACATCGCCGAGGAGTACTACATCTCCTTCCTGCTCGATCGCGCCAACCGCACCTACCTGGCGATGTGCTCGGTCGAGGGCGGCATGGAGATCGAAGAGGTGGCCGCCACCAAGCCCGACCGGCTGGCCAAGGTGCCGGTGAGCGCCGTGACGGGTGTCGACGTGGCGACAGCACGGTCCATCGCCGAGCGGGGCCACCTGCCGGCCGAGGTGCTCGACGCCGCCGCGGTCACCATCTCCAAGCTGTGGGAGCTTTTCGTCGCCGAGGACGCGACGCTGGTCGAGGTCAACCCGCTGGTGCGCACGCCGGACGACCGGATCCTGGCGCTGGACGGCAAGGTCACGCTGGACGCCAACGCCGACTTCCGCCACCCCGGCCACACCGAGTTCGAGGACCGTGAGGCCACCGACCCGTTGGAGCTCAAGGCCAAGGAACACCACCTCAACTACGTCAAGCTCGACGGCCAGGTCGGGATCATCGGCAACGGCGCGGGCCTGGTGATGTCGACCCTCGACGTCGTCGCCTACGCCGGGGAGAAGCACGGCGGGGTCAAGCCGGCCAACTTCCTGGACATTGGCGGCGGCGCCTCGGCGGAGGTGATGGCCGCCGGGTTGGACGTGGTGCTGGGTGACGAACAGGTCAAGAGCGTGTTCGTCAACGTCTTCGGCGGCATCACGTCGTGCGACGCGGTGGCCACCGGCATCGTCAAGGCGCTGGAAATCCTCGGCGGCGAGGCCAACAAGCCGCTCGTGGTGCGCCTCGACGGCAACAACGTCGAAGAGGGCCGGCGGATCCTGACCGAGGCCAACCACCCGCTGGTGACGCTGGTGGCCACGATGGACGAGGCCGCCGACAAGGCCGCCGAGCTGGCGAGCGCCTGAGAAAGGACTTGGAGTCATGTCGATCTTTTTGAACAAGGACAACAAGGTCATCGTCCAGGGCATCACGGGCAGCGAGGCCACCGTGCACACCGCCCGAATGCTCAAGGCGGGCACCCAGATTGTGGGCGGTGTAAACGCGCGCAAGGCGGGCACCACCGTCACGCACGAGGACAAGGGCGGCCGGATCACCAAGTTGCCGGTGTTCGGCAGCGTCGCCGAGGCGATGGAAAAGACCGGCGCCGACGTGTCGATCATCTTCGTGCCGCCGAAGTTCGCCAAGGACGCCATCATCGAGGCCATCGACGCCGAGATCCCGCTGCTGGTCGTCATCACCGAGGGAATCCCGGTGCAGGACACGGCATTTGCGTGGGCCTACAACGTGGAGAAGGGCAGCAAAACCCGCATCATCGGGCCGAACTGCCCCGGCATCATCACGCCGGGCGAGGCGCTGGTGGGCATCACGCCGGCCAACATCACCGGTTCGGGTCCCGTCGGGCTGGTGTCCAAGTCCGGCACGCTGACCTACCAAATGATGTACGAGCTGCGCGATTTCGGGTTCTCTACGTCCATCGGCATCGGTGGGGACCCGGTGATCGGCACCACCCACATCGACGCCATCGAGGCGTTCGAGAAGGACCCCGAGACCAAGGTCATCGTGATGATCGGTGAGATCGGCGGCGACGCCGAGGAGCGCGCGGCCGACTACATCAAGGCCCACGTCTCCAAGCCGGTCGTTGGCTACGTCGCGGGGTTCACCGCACCGGAGGGCAAGACGATGGGCCACGCCGGCGCCATCGTGTCCGGCTCGTCGGGCACCGCGGCCGCCAAGAAGGAGGCGCTGGAGGCGGCCGGCGTCAAGGTGGGCAAGACACCGTCGGAGACCGCCGCGCTGGCCCGGGAGATCCTCAAGAGCCTGTAGCTCGTGTGAGCGCGAGCAGTCCCCCGCAAGCGGGAGGTACCCCCAGCAAAAGTCCCCGCTGACCGGCGTGTCGCGGGGCTTTTGCGTCTGCTCGCGCTAAACCGCGCGCGTCATTCCGCCACACTTACACCACGCACACGACACGCCCGCGGACGCTCGCCGCTGCTTAAGTCTCGTGATCGCGGGGGCCGGGCCCTCAGACCGCGGCCGCCAGCTTGCCGGCCAACCGCTCCACGTAGGCGGCGATCTCGTCTTCGGGGCGGTCCGGCAAACCGAACAGCACCTCGGTCACCCCCAGCTCGGCCCAGCGCGCCAGCTTCTCGGGGATCGGCTTGAAGTCCAGCGCGACGATCTGCGGAGCGCCGTCGCGGCCCGCGGCGGCCCAGGTGTCCTGCAGCAGCTTGACCGGCTCGTCGATGTCGAAGTCGCGCGGCGTGGTGATCCAGCCGTCAGCGCTGCGCGCGATCCACTTGAAGTTCTTCTTGTTGCCTGCCGCGCCCACCAACACCGGAATGTGCGGCTGCACCGGCTTCGGCCAGGCCCAGCTGGGACCGAACTTGACGAATTCGCCGTCGTAGGCGGCCTCTTCCTCCGTCCACAACGCGCGCATCGCCTCGATGTACTCGCGCAACATGGTGCGGCGCCGGCCGGCCGGCACCCCGTGATCGGCGAGCTCGTCGGTGTTCCAGCCGAACCCGACGCCCAGGCTGACGCGGCCCCCGGACAGATGGTCAAGGGTCGCAATGCTTTTCGCCAACGTGATCGGGTCGTGCTCGACGGGCAGCGCGACCGCCGTCGACAGGCGCACCCGCGACGTGACAGCGCACGCCGCGCCCAGGCTTACCCATGGGTCTAGCGTGCGCATGTAGCGGTCGTCCGGCAGCGACGCGTCGCCCGTCGTGGGGTGGGCCGCCTCGCGCTTGACCGGGATATGTGTGTGTTCCGGCACGTAGAAGGTGTGGAAGCCGTTGTCGTCGGCAAGCTTGGCGGCGGCCGCCGGGGAGATGCCACGATCGCTGGTGAAAAGCACGAGCCCGTAATCCATGCACAGGATTAGAACGTGTTCTACCGATGCGGGGCAAGCTGCGCAGGCGCGGCGTCCCGGCGCGGCCGCCCGGACGTGCGCTAGCGTGGGTGATCGATCGTGCCGCGACGCAACATGGGGAAGGTGTTTCGAAGCGGCGCGCCCAACGGCACAGCGTCGCGCTTGAATGTGACACCGCCGAGACACAAGACCACGGGAAGCAACAGGAGGAGTCATGACCTACTCGCCCGGTAGCCCCGGATATCAACCCCCGCAGCCCGGCGGCTCCTATGCGGGCAGCACACCGTCGTTCGCCAAGACCGACGACGGCGAAAGCAAGCTTCCGCTGGTTCTGAACGTCGCGGTGGTGGTGCTCGGCATCGCGGTGTATCTGCTGAACTTCGGCCCGACGTTCACCATCGGCGCCGACCTCGGCCCGGGCGGTGGACGCGCCGGCGACGCCGGCACCGCGGTCATTGTCGCGGTGCTGGCTTCCCTGCTGGCCGCGATCAGCTTGCTGCCCAAGGCCAAGAGTTACGTGGGGATCGTCGCGGTGATCGCGACGCTGGGCGCGCTGCTGGCAATCACCGAGACCGTCAACACCCCCGCCGGTTTCGCGATTGGCTGGGCGATGTGGCCGTTGGTGGCCTGCAGCATTTTCCAGGCGATCGCCGCGATCGGTGCGTTGCTGCTGGACGCCGGCGTCATCACCGCACCGGCCCCGCGGCCCAAGTACGACCCGTACGCGCAGTATGGCCAGTACGGGCAATACGGCCAGTACGGGCAGTACGGACAGCAGCCGTCGTATTACGGCCAGCAGCACGCGGGACACCAGGAGCCGCCGCGGCCTTCCGGGTACGGCGCCCAGTACGGGGGCTATCCGTCCAGCCAGGACGTGACCCAGCAGGCGATCCCCACGTCGACCGGCGGCTTCGGTGCACAGCCCGCGCCGCAGTCGGGTCCCCAGCCCACGGCGCAGCAGGGCCCGTCGACGCCACCCACCGGCTTCCCCAGCTTCAGCCCGCCGCCGTCGTCCAACGAGTCGCAGCCGGGTTCGGCCCCGGCCGAGCAATCCAGCCACACCGGCGGCCAGGAGCAGCAGTCGCCGTCATCCGGGCCGGCGGCACCGGCCTAAGCGCGCGCCCTCGCGCGTAGTCGGGCACGTGCGCCAAGAGTGACAAGGGTGTCGGAAAGCGCGGACCACCGGGCGGCGGGCGCTCGCCAGGCGCGCGACCTTGCCCGGGTGGCGTTCGCCCCGGCGGTCGTGGCATTGGGCATCATCGCCGCGGTCACGTTGCTGCAGTTGCTGATCGCCAACAGCGACATGACCGGTGCGCCGGGCGCCATCGCCAGCATGTTTCTCGCGGTGCACCAGGTGCCGATCTCGATCGGTGGCCGCGAACTCGGCGTGCTGCCGCTGCTGCCGGTCCTGTTAATGGTGTGGGGCACCGCGCGCACCAGCGCTCGGGCGACGTCCCCCTCCTCGTCATGGCTGGTCGTCCGGTGGGTGATCGCCTCCGCGCTGGGTGGGCCCCTCCTGATGGCGGCCATCGCGCTGGCGGTCATCCACGACGCGTCGTCGGTGATCACCGAGCTGCAGACACCCAGCGCCCTGCGGGCATTCGCCAGCGTGCTGGTGGTGCACGCCATCGGCGCCGCGATCGGCGTGTGGTCGCGGGTGGGCCGGCGCGCGCTGGCGGCGTCGCCGCTGCCGAATTGGCTGGGTGATTCGCTGCGTGCCGCGGTGGCCGGCGTGCTGGCCCTGCTCGGGCTTTCCGGCCTGGTGACCGCGGGCTCGCTGGTCGTGCACTGGTCGACGATGCAAGAGCTTTACGGCATCACCGACTCGATATTCGGCGAGTTCAGCCTCACGGTGCTGTCGGTGCTGTACGCGCCGAACGTCATCGTCGGCACGTCGGCGGTCGCGGTCGGGTCTTCCGCCCACCTCGGTTTCGCGACGTTCAGTCCGTTCACGGTGTTCGGCGGCGACATGCCCGCGCTGCCGATCTTGGCCGCAGCCCCCACGCCGCCGCTGGGCCCGGTCTGGGTCGCGTTGCTCATCGTGGGCGCCTCGTCCGGTGTGGCGGTGGGACAGCAATGCGCCCGGCACGCGCTGCCGCTGCTGCCGGCTCTGGCCAAGCTGCTGGTCGCGTCGGTCGCCGGGGCGCTGGCGATGTCATTGCTGGCCTACGGCGGCAGCGGTCGGCTGGGCAACTTCGGTCACGTCGGCGTCGACCAGGGGGCGTTGCTGATCGGCGTGTTTTTCTGGTTCGCGGTGGTGGGCTGGGTGACCGTGGTGATGGCCGGCGGAATCCTGCCCATCCGGTTCAGAAGGCCCCGGCGACAGAGAGCCGCGGCGGTCGAGGAGCCCGCAGACTTCGCGGAGCAATTCGACGAGCCGGATGACGAGGTGGTCGACGAGCCGGACGGCGAACCGACCGAGGAAGAGCCGACGGTCAGCCAGGTCGACGAGCCACCCCGCGAGTCGGCCGCCGAGGACAACGAGGCGCCCCGCGAGTCGGCCGCCGAGGACCACGACGCGCCCGACTAGGTTTGACCGTCGGGCTTCTCAGCGCGCCGTGCCGGCGCGCATCGTCGCCCGACTAGGTTTGACCGTCGGGCTTCTCAGCGCGCCGTGCCGGCGCGCATCGTCGCCCGACTAGGCTCCCCGTTGTGCCCCAACCGCTTCACGTGCCCCCCAGCGCGCCGGCGCGGGTGGTGGTGCTGGCGTCGGGCACCGGCTCGCTGCTGGGCTCCCTGATCGAAGCCGCCACGGGTGACTTCCCGGCGCGTATCGTCGCGGTCGGCGTGGATCGCGAATGCCGGGCCACCGAGGTCGCCGCGGCGGCGTCGCTGCCGGCGTTCACGGTCCGCCTCGGCGACTACCCCGACCGCGCCGCGTGGGACGCGGCCATCACCGAAGCCACCGCCGCACACTCGCCCGACCTCATCGTCTCCGCCGGGTTCATGAAAATACTTGGACCGCAGTTCCTTTCACGATTCTGCGGCCGCATCCTGAACACCCATCCGGCGCTGCTGCCGGCGTTCGCGGGTGCGCATGCGGTGCCAGAAGCGCTGGCTTACGGTGTGAAGATCACCGGCTGTACGGTGCACCTGGTGGACGCCGGCATGGACACCGGGCCGATATTGGCGCAGGAGCCCGTGCCGGTGCTCGACGGCGACGACGAAGAGACACTGCATGAGCGCATCAAGGTCATCGAACGGCGACTGTTGGTGGACGTGGTGGCCGCGATCGCAACCCGCGGCGTGACCTGGACCGGACGAAAGGCGAGCATAGGATGAGCGACGAGTCACGAAGGGCGATTCGCCGCGCCTTGATCAGCGTGTACGACAAGACGGGGCTGATCGGACTCGCCGAGGGCCTCGCCGCAGCGGGCGTCGAGATCGTCTCGACCGGTTCCACCGCGAAAACCATTGCTGACAAAGGCATTCCAGTCACACGCGTGGAGGAGCTGACCGGCTTCCCCGAGGTGCTCGACGGTCGAGTCAAGACGCTGCACCCGCGGGTGCACGCCGGGCTGCTGGCCGACCTGCGCAAACCCGAGCACGCCACGGCGCTCGAGGAGCTCGGGATCGCGGCGTTCGAATTGGTCGTCGTCAACCTGTATCCGTTCAGCGAGACCGTCGGCTCCGGCGCGGGCATCGACGAATGCGTCGAGCAAATCGACATCGGCGGTCCGTCGATGGTCCGGGCGGCCGCCAAGAACCATCCCAGCGTGGCGGTCGTCGTCGACCCGCTCGGGTATGACGGGGTGCTCGCGGCGGTGCGCAACGGCGGATTTACCCTCGCCGAGCGCAAAAGGCTGGCGTCGCTGGCCTTTCAGCACACCGCAGACTACGACATCGCCGTGGCCGGCTGGATGGAGTCGACGCTGGCGCCCGAGCATCCGCCCACGGCGTTCCCGCAGTGGCTCGCCGGCAGCTGGCGGCGCACGGCGATGCTGCGCTACGGCGAGAACCCGCACCAGCAGGCCGCGCTCTACAGCGACCCCGGCGCCTGGCCGGGCCTGGCGCAGGCCGAGCAGCTGCACGGAAAAGAGATGTCCTACAACAACTTCACCGACGCCGACGCGGCGTGGCGGGCCGCCTTCGACCACGAAGAGATCTGCGTGGCAATCATCAAGCACGCCAACCCGTGTGGGATCGCGATCTCGTCGGTGTCCGTCGCCGACGCGCACCGCAAGGCCCACGAATGCGACCCGTTGAGCGCCTTTGGCGGGGTGATCGCGTCGAATACCGAGGTCAGCGTCGAGATGGCGGAATACGTCAGCACCATCTTCACCGAGGTGATCGTCGCGCCGGCCTACGCGCCGGGCGCCGTCGAGGCGCTGACGCGCAAGAAGAACATCCGGGTGCTGGTGGCCTCCGAGCCGCTCGCCGGCGGCACCGAGCTGCGACCGATCAGCGGGGGACTGCTGGTGCAACAGCGCGACCAGCTCGACGCGCACGGCGACAACCCCGCCAACTGGACCCTGGCGACCGGATCGCCGGCCGACCCCAACACGTTGACCGACCTGGTCTTTGCGTGGCGGGCCTGCCGCGCCGTCAAGTCGAACGCGATCGTGATCGCCGCCGACGGCGCCACCATCGGCGTCGGCATGGGGCAGGTCAACCGGGTCGACGCCGCGCGGCTGGCCGTTGAACGAGGCGGCGACCGGGTGCACGGCGCGGTCGCGGCCTCGGATGCGTTCTTCCCGTTCCCCGACGGGCTGGAGACGCTGACCGCCGCGGGGGTGAAGGCGATCGTGCACCCGGGCGGATCGGTGCGCGACGACGAGGTGACCGCGGCGGCGGCCAACGCCGGCGTAACCCTGTACCTGACCGGGGCCCGTCACTTCGCGCACTAGCACGCTTACCGGGTGGGCGCTGCGCCCAACGCGTACTTTGGAATGGTGCCATCACCGAGCAACCTGCCCCGCACCGTCGGCGAACTGCGTGCCGCCGGTCACCGCGAACGGGGAGTCAAACAGGAAATCCGCGAAAACCTGCTGACCTCGCTCGCCGAGGGAGACGAGGTGTGGCCCGGCATCCTCGGCTTCGACGACACCGTGTTGCCCCAGTTGGAGCGCGCGCTGATCGCCGGTCACGACTTCGTCCTGCTGGGCGAGCGCGGCCAGGGCAAGACCCGGCTGCTGCGGGCGCTGGTCGGGTTGCTCGACGAGTGGACACCCGTCATCGACGGGGCCGAGCTGGGCGAGCACCCCTACACCCCGATCACGCCGGAGTCGATCCGGCGGGCCGCGACCCTCGGCGACGACCTGCCGGTGGCGTGGAAGCACCGCAGCGAGCGCTACACCGAGAAGCTGGCCACGCCGGACACCAGCGTGGCCGACCTGGTCGGCGACATCGACCCGATCAAGGTCGCCGAGGGCCGCAGCCTCGGTGACCCGGAGACCATCGCCTACGGGCTGATCCCGCGCGCGCACCGCGGCATCGT
>NZ_LZKR01000082.1 GCF_001672915.1 Mycobacterium sp. 1245805.9
TGGTGCTGTTGACCACCGCCATGGCCGGGCCGACGTCGGACATCCGGATCCCGCTCAACCGCGCGGTCGTGGTGCTGGTCATCGACGTGTCGGAGTCCATGGCGGCCACCGACGTCGCCCCCAACCGGCTCAAGGCGGCCGAGCAGGCGGCCAGCCAGTTCGCCAGTCAGCTGACGCCGGGCATCAACCTGGGACTGGTCGGCTTCGCCGGCACGCCCTACCTGCTGGTGCCGCCGACCCCGCAGCACGAGGCGACCCTCGAGGCGCTGAAGAAGCTCGAGTTCGCCGACGGGACGGCGACCGGCGAGGCGATCTTCACCGCGCTGCACGCGGTCGGGGCCGCGGCCATCACCGGCGGGGACACGCCACCGCCGGCGCGCATCGTGCTGCTGTCCGACGGTGGCGAGAACAAGCCGACCGACCCCAGCGACCCGCACGACGGCGCCTTCACCGCGGCGCGGCTGGCCAAGGACCAGGGAGTGCCCATCTCGACGATCTCGTTCGGCACCAAGGGCGGGGAGATCGAGATGAACGGGCAGCGCGTCGCCGTCCCCGTGTCGAC
>NZ_LZKR01000083.1 GCF_001672915.1 Mycobacterium sp. 1245805.9
ATGACTTCGTTGGAGCCGTATTACGAAGAATCGCAATCTATCTACGATGTCTCGGACGAGTTTTTTGCGCTGTTCCTAGACCCGACAATGGGCTACACCTGCGCTTACTTCGAGCGGGACGATATGACCCTCGAGGAAGCGCAGAATGCAAAGTTCGACCTGGCGCTGGGAAAGCTGAACCTCGAGCCGGGGATGACGCTGCTGGACATCGGCTGCGGCTGGGGCGCGACGCTGCGGCGCGCGATCGAGAAGTACGACGTCAACGTCGTGGGCCTGACGCTGTCGGAGAACCAGGCCGAGCACGTCCAGCAGATGTTCGACCAGCTGGAAACGAACCGCTCGGCCCAGGTGTTGCTGGAGGGCTGGGAGAAGTTCGACGAGCCCGTCGACCGAATCGTCTCGATCGGCGCCTTCGAGCACTTCGGCCGCCAACGCTGGGGCCACTTCTTCAAGATGGCCTACCGGGTGCTGCCGGCCGACGGGGTCATGCTGCTGCACACCATCTCGCGGCCGACCTTCAAAGAGGCCAGGGCGCAGGGCACCCCGTTGACCCACGAGGTCGTCCACTTCACCCAGTTCATCCTGGCCGAGATCTTCCCGGGTGGCTGGCTGCCGACGATCCCGTCGGTCGAAGAGCATGCCGCCGACGCCGGGTTCAAGGTGACCCGGATCCAGTCGTTGCAGCTGCACTACGCCAGGACGCTGGAAATCTGGGCCGCGGCGCTCGAGTCCAACAAGGACAAGGCCATCGCGATCCAGTCGGAAAAGGTTTACGACCGGTACATGAAGTACCTGACCGGCTGCGCCAAGCTGTTCCGCCAGGGCTACACGGACGTCAACCAGTTCACGTGTGAGAAGTAGCCGGGCCGGCTACTTGGCCAGCGTGAACTGGCCGACGTTGCTGATGCCCTTGCGGAAGAAGTCCTCGCACCCCGTCAAGTAGTGCATATAGCGCTCGTAGACTTCCTCGGACTGGATGGCGATCGCTTTTTCTTTGTTCGCCTCCAGGTTGGCCGCCCAAATATTCAGCGTCCGTTCATAATGCTCGCGCAGCAATTGCACTTTTTCGACGCTGAATCTGGCCGCCTGCGCCAGTGAGAAAATATCTTCCTGCGCCGGCAGCTGCCCACCCGGGAAGATTTCCGTGTAGATAAATCGCGTGAACCGCACGTCGCTCATCGTCAAAGCGATGCCGCGCTCGTGCATCTGCTTCTGTGAATGCGCCAAAATTGTGTGCAAGAGCATCCTGCCGTCGTCGGGAAGGATGTCGTAGGCGCGGTCGAAAAACGCGGGCCAACGGTCGGCTTTGAAGGCCTCGAACGCGCCTATGCTGACGATCCGGTCGACCTTGTCGTCGAACTCTTCCCAGCCCTGCAACCGCACTTCGACGTCGCGCTCGGTCGGGATCCCCGCCAGCCTGGTTTTGCTGTACTCGAACTGGTTGCGGCTGAGGGTAATTCCGATCACGTTGAC
>NZ_LZKR01000084.1 GCF_001672915.1 Mycobacterium sp. 1245805.9
GGGGCACGAGGAGGTCATCGGGACCGCCGGCGAGGCGCCCGAGCACGTGCAGCTGGTCGACGGCGTGGCCGCGGTGGACAACGTGACGGTGCGCGACGAGAACAAGGTGGTCTGGCTCTCGCAGACCACGCTCTCGGTCGACGAGACGATGGAGATCGTCGAGCGGCTGCGGCAACGCTTCCCGAAGCTGCAGGACCCGCCCAGCGACGATATCTGCTACGCGACCCAGAATCGCCAGGTCGCCGTCAAGGCGATGGCGCCCGAATGCGAGCTGGTCATCGTCGTCGGGTCGCGCAACTCGTCGAACTCGGTCCGGCTGGTCGAGGTGGCGCTGGGCGGCGGCACCGCGGCCGCGCACCTGGTCGACTGCGCCGACGACATCGACCCGGCCTGGTTGGAGGGCGTCACGACGGTGGGCGTCACCTCGGGAGCGTCGGTGCCCGAGGTGCTGGTGCGCGGTGTGCTGGAGCGGCTCGCCGATTGCGGCTTCGGCGTGGTGCAGCCGGTGACGACGGCCCAGGAGACCCTGGTGTTCGCGCTGCCCCGCGAGATCCGGTCGTCGCGCAGCTAGCCCTCGTACTCCCAGGATTCCGCGGGAAACCCGCGCGACGCGCGGGACCCACCCCGGCGCTCGGCTCTCGGCTCC
>NZ_LZKR01000085.1 GCF_001672915.1 Mycobacterium sp. 1245805.9
CCGGCGCCGCCGGCACCGCCGGTGCCCGCGGTTCCGGCGGTCGCAAAGCCGCCCGCGCCACCGGCACCGCCGGCACCGGAGGGCCGTCTGGATTCTTGGGCGCGAACGGTTCGGACGGTTTGACCTAGCAGACGCCATAAGCAACTAAACGGTTGCGCTTCGGGTTTGGTTGTGCCAGCCTGAAAGGCAACCAGGAGGTTGCATATGAGTACGGATCGAATTCAGAAACAAGTCGTGTTGCGCGCGCCGCTGGACCGGGTGTGGCGAGCCATCACCGACGCCGAGCAGTTCGGGCGCTGGTTCGGCGTTCGCTTCGACGGGCCATTCGTCGCAGGGCGGCCCGTCGCCGCGACCATTACGCCGACAACCGTCGACGAAGAGGTTGCCAAGCGCCAGGAGCCGCACTCCGGCGTGACGACGACATGGGAGATCGTTGCCATCGAACCGCAGCGGCGATTCGCCTACCGGTGGCAGCCGTGCGCGGGCGATCCGGATGCCGACGATGGGCCGACCACGCTGGTCGAGTTCACGCTCGCCGACACGCCCGAGGGTGTGCTGCTCACCATCACCGAGTCCGGTTTCGACGCCATCCCCGCGGCGCGTCGCGCGTCGGCCTTTGAGGCCAACTCCGAGGGCTGGGCCATGCAGACCGACCTCGTGCGCCGGTATCTGGAGGGCACCCGGGTATGAGCGCCGTCGGCGCGCCGCTCTTCGACGCGCTGGGGGACGCGAATCGACTGCGCATCATCGTCCGGCTGTGCGACGTCGGGCCCTGCTCGACATCGCAAGTCACACAAGCCATTCCGGTCACCCGGCAGGCGGCCAGCAAGCACCTGGCGCTGCTGGAATCCGCGGGACTGGTCAGCAGCGCCCGCCGCGGGCGCGAACGGGTCTGGACGGTGCGGACCGAACCGCTGGCCCGCGCCAGCGACTACCTCGACCAGCTGTCACGGCGCTGGGACGCGGCGGTGGAGCGGTTGCGGGCGTTCGTGGAAGAGGAGTGAGTCACTCCGGTCACGGCGCGGAGGGATGTGCCGTGGTGCCCGCCTCCGAGCGACAACGGCTGTCGCTCTGAGGCGGGCACACGCGGTGCCGGCTCCGACGGAGGCGGGTGTGGCGGATGTGACCGACGCGTCGCAGTCCGGCATGTCCCAGCCCTTCGATAACCTGCGAAGGTGACTTCAGCAGAGGCTGACCCCGTTGCGCCCGACGTTCGGCGGCAATGGCGGGAAATGGCCGACGAGGTGCGCGAACACCAGTTTCGCTACTACGTACGCGACGCGCCGATCATCTCCGACGCCGAGTTCGACCAGCTCCTCAAGCGCCTCGAAGCGCTCGAGGAGCAGCACCCCGAGTTGCGCACGCCCGATTCGCCGACCCAGTTGGTCGGCGGGGCCGGCTTCGCCACCGATTTCACCGAGGCCGAGCACCTGGAGCGAATGCTGTCCCTGGACAACGTCTTCAGCGCCGAGGAGTTCGAGCTGTGGGCCGCGCGCGTGCGGGGCGAGGTCGGTGACGAGGTGCCGTACCTGTGTGAGCTCAAGATCGACGGCGTCGCGCTGTCGCTGGTGTATCGCGACGGTCGGCTGGTCCGGGCGGCGACGCGGGGCGACGGGCGCACCGGCGAGGACGTCACGCTGAACGCCAGGACCATCGACGACGTCCCGTTGAGGCTGACGGCCGGCAAGGACTACCCGGTTCCGAAGGTTCTCGAGGTGCGCGGCGAGGTGTTCTTCCGGCTGGAGGACTTCGAGGCGCTCAACGCTGCGCTGGTCGAGGACGGCAAGACGCCCTTCGCCAACCCGCGTAACAGCGCCGCGGGCTCGCTTCGCCAGAAGGACCCCGCGGTCACCGCGCGCCGCAGGCTGCGGATGATCTGCCACGGGGTGGGACACACCGAGGGCTTCCGGCCCGCCACGCTGCACGATGCCTATCTGGCGCTGGGCGCGTGGGGCCTGCCCGTCTCCGAGCACACCACCCGGGTGGAAAACGTGGCCGGCGCGCTCGAGCGCATCACCTACTGGGGCGAACATCGCCACGACGTCGATCACGAAATCGACGGTGTGGTGGTCAAAGTCGACGATGTGGCGCTGCAGCGCCGGCTGGGCTCGACCTCGCGGGCGCCGCGGTGGGCGATCGCGTACAAATACCCGCCCCAGGAGGTGCAGACCAAGCTGCTGGACATCCGCGTCAACGTCGGCCGTACCGGGCGCGTCACGCCATTCGCGTTCATGACGCCGGTCAAGGTGGCCGGGTCGACGGTGGGGCTGGCCACGCTGCACAACGCCGCCGAGGTCAAACGCAAGGGCGTCTTGATCGGTGACACCGTGATGATCCGCAAGGCCGGCGACGTCATCCCCGAGGTGCTCGGCCCGATCGTCGACCTGCGCGACGGCTCGGAACGCGAATTCGTCATGCCCACAACGTGTCCCGAATGCGGCACCCCGCTTGCCCCCGCCAAGGAGGGCGACGCCGACATCCGCTGTCCCAACGCGCGGTCGTGCCCAGCGCAGTTGCGGGAGCGGGTCTTTCACGTCGCCGGCCGCGGTGCGCTGGACATCGAGGGGCTGGGTTACGAGGCCGCCATCGCGCTGCTGCAGGCCGGCGTGATCGCCGACGAGGGTGACCTGTTCTCCCTCACCGAGGACGACCTGTTGCAAACCGAGCTGTTCCGGACGAAGGCCGGCGGGTTGTCGGCCAACGGCGCGCGGCTGCTGGCCAACCTCGATGTGGCCAAGGCGAAGCCGCTGTGGCGGGTGCTGGTGGCGTTGTCGATCCGGCACGTGGGCCCGACGGCCGCCCGCGCGCTGGCCACCGAGTTCGGCGACCTGCAGGCGATCGAGGATGCGTCCACCGAGCAGCTGGCCGCGGTCGAGGGGGTGGGCCCGACGATCGCCGCCGCGGTCACCGAATGGTTCACCGTCGACTGGCACCGGGCGATCGTCGACAAATGGCGCGCGGCCGGGGTGCGGATGGCCGACGAACGCGACGCGAGCGTGCCCCGCACCCTCGAGGGCCTGACCATCGTGGTCACCGGTTCGCTGGCGGGTTTTTCGCGCGACGACGCCAAGGAGGCGATCGTGTCGCGCGGTGGCAAGGCCGCCGGATCGGTGTCGAAGAAGACCGACTACGTCGTCGCCGGCGACGCACCGGGCTCCAAGTACGACAAGGCGGTGGAGCTGGGTGTGCCGATCCTCGACGAGGACGGGTTCCGAAAGTTGTTGGCAGACGGGCCCGCTGAGGCTGACGAGTGAGCGGTCGATACGGCGATTCGACCCGCAGCGTCAAGGCCGTAGGCTCCCCGGCCGTTCCCGGTCAGCCGGTGGCCCCGCCGGCGGTGCTCGCCTCCACGTATCACCTCTCCGACGACGAAGCCTCCGATCTCGACACCTACGGCCGCAGCTCCAATGCGACCTGGCGGCAAGTGGAATCGGCGGTCGCCGCGCTGGAGGGAGCGACCGGCGCGGTGGTCTTCAGCTCGGGCATGGCGGCCATCAGTGCCGCACTGCGCGCGCTGACCCGACCCGGGTCGGCCTTGGTGGTGCCGTCCGACGGCTACTATCAGGTGCGCCAGTATGCGGCGGAACACCTTGCGCCCGCGGGGGTTTCGGTTGTCGAGGCGTCGAGTACGCAAATCTACGACGCGGCGGCCGGCGCCGACGTGGTGCTGGCCGAAACCCCCACCAACCCCGCGCTGGACGTGATCGACCTGCAGCGGTTGGCCGCCATCTGCCGGTCTCGCGGGGCGCGGTTGGTCGTCGACAACACCGCGGCCACGCCGTTCGGGCAGTGCCCGCTGGCGCTGGGGGCCGACCTGGTGGTGGCCAGCGCCACCAAGGGGCTCTCGGGGCACAGCGACCTGCTGGCCGGATACGTGGCGGGCAACCAGCCCGAGTTGATCGCCGCGGTGGAACGCCAAAGGCTGCTCGCCGGCGCGATCCTCGGCGGATTCGAGGCGTGGCTGCTGCTGCGGAGCCTGGGAAGCGCCGGACTGCGATTCGACCGCCAGTGCCGCAATGCGCAGGCGGTGGCGACCATGCTGGCCGGCCATCCGGCGGTACGAGCCGTGCGCTACCCGGGGTTGGTCGGGGATCCGGCGCACCCGGTGGCCGTCGCGCAGATGCGCCGCTTCGGGGCCCTGGTCTCGTTCGAGTTGGCCGACGCGGCCGCGGTGCGGGCGCTGGTGGACCGCAGTGCGCTGCTCGTCTCGTCCACCAGCTTCGGCGGCATCCACACCTCGGTGGATCGCCGGGCACGGTGGGGCGACCGCGTCGCCGACGGATTCGCGCGCCTGTCGCTGGGTATCGAAGACACCGACGACGTGGTTGCCGACATCGAACGGTCGCTCGCCACCGAATCTGCTGTGATGGACGGGTGAGCCCAACGTCCGTTGCCGACGTGCTCGCGCGCATGCGGGCCATCGCGGCGCAACTGCCGCCCGATGACGGTGCCGAGGTGTTCAACGGCGTCTATCTGCGAGTGACCGAGATGATGGCGGACCGGCTCGCGACGAGGGGCGTGTTTCACGACGACGCGTTCGTCACCGACTTAGACGTCCGGTTCGCCGGTTACTGGTTCGACGCGTACGACGCCGCCGGGGCCAAGTCCAAGGCGTGGGCGCCGCTGTTCGCCGCCCGAGAAAGCAAGGGCGTCCTGCCGATTCAATTTGCGCTCGCCGGCATGAACGCCCACATCGAGCACGACCTGCCGCTCGCCGTGATCGCCACGTGTGCCGCGCGCCGGCTCACGCCGGACAGCCCCGGCGTGCACGCGGACTACGAGAAAATCAACGACGTCCTCGCCAGCGTCGAGGCCGAGATCCGGCGGTCCTTCCTGACCGACCTCGAACGGTCCGTCGACGATCACCTCGAGCCGGTCGCGCACCTGATCACCTCGTGGGACATCGCGAAGGCACGCGATTTCGCGTGGCTGACGGTGCAGACGATGTGGGAGCTACGGCGCGTCAGCGGGTTGTTCGACGCGTACGCCGCGGGGCTGGCCCACACGGTCGGGATGGGTTCCCGGCTGCTGCTGACCGCACTGACCTGAACGCGTCAGCGCAGCATCGTCGCCACGATGCCGGCCAGATAGCCCAGCCGGGCGACCTCCGAGGGCCGGAATTCCGGGCCCGGACGGCCCAGCACCACCGCCGTGTGTGGGTCGCCCAGCGGCGCCGCGACCATCATGGTGTCCATGTCGCGCCACGCCTGCGGCACCCACTCGGCGGTATGGTCCAGCGCCGCCGCGCGCTCGATCGGCAGCCACGGGGCAGAATCCGCCTTGGTTTCCGGGCACCCGGGGCTGCCGGCAAGGGGCTCCAGTTCGCCGTGCGAACTGCGCAACACCGTGCACCAGCTGACGCGCAGCACCTTGGGCGCCTCGTTGACCAGGACCTTCAGCCGCGACGCGTCGTCGCCGGCCGCGGCGACGTGGTCGAGCAGCTCCAGCTCGCGGTGCGCCTCCAGCAGCCCCGTATGCGGGCGGACGCTGCCCACGCGGACGTTGGGCAATGACTCCGCGGCCGTGATCAGCCGATCCGGCATCGCCCCCGGCGGCAGCTCGATGACCAGGTCGTCGATCGCATAACCCGAGCTGCGCTCCACCACGTCGAGCGACAGGATGTCGGCGCCCACCGAGCCGAGCGCGACGGCCAGCGCGCCCAGGCTGCCCGGGCGGTCGGCGAGCTCGATGCGCAACAGATACGACGGCACGGCCAACACTTTTTCACAGCAATGTATCCACGGCATTTCGGCTGGGACGGGTCCGAGGATGGCCCGCGGCCGAGCGTGCGGCTAGCTTCACACTCGGCACTGAGCGTGCGGCTAGCCGCACGCTCGCGGTTGCCGCCCCCCGCGCCGCATCGTGGCCCGACTAGGCTGATCGGTCGTGTCCCAGATCTCCCGCGACGACGTCGCGCACCTTGCGCGGCTGGCCCGGCTGGCCTTGACCGACGCCGAGCTGGACAGCTTTGCCGGCCAACTCGACGCCATCCTCACCCACGTCAGCCAGGTCCAATCGGTCGACGTTACCGGCGTCGAAGCGACCGACAACCCCCTCAAGGACGTCAACGTCACCCGCCCGGACGAGAGGACGCCGTGCCTGACGCAGGCCGAGGCGCTGGCCGAGGCGCCCGAGGCCGTCGACGGCCGCTTCGCCGTGCCGCAGATCCTGGGGGACGCCGAGTGAGCGACATCGTCCGCTCCGACGCCGCGACGCTGGCCGCCCAGGTCGCCGCCGGGGAGCTGTCGTCCACCGAGATCACCCGGGCCTGCCTGGACCAGATCGAGGCGACCGACGACCGGTACCACGCGTTTCTGCACGTGGCGGCCGACGAGGCGCTGGCGGCCGCGGCTGCGGTCGACGACGCGGTGGCCGCCGGCGAGCCGCTGGCGTCGGCGCTGGCCGGGGTTCCGCTGGCGCTCAAGGACGTGTTCACCACGGTCGACATGCCCACCACCTGCGGCTCCAAGATCCTCGAGGGCTGGCGTTCCCCCTACGACGCGACCGTCACCGCGCGGTTGCGCGCGGCGGGCATCCCGATCCTGGGCAAGACCAACATGGACGAGTTCGCGATGGGCAGCTCGACCGAGAACTCCGCCTACGGCCCCACCCGCAACCCCTGGAACCTGGACCGGGTCCCCGGCGGGTCTGGGGGCGGCAGCGCGGCGGCGCTGGCCGCGTTCCAGGCGCCGCTGGCCATCGGCTCCGACACCGGGGGATCCATCCGCCAGCCGGCCGCACTGACCGCGACCGTCGGCGTCAAGCCCACCTACGGCACGGTGTCGCGCTACGGGCTGATCGCCTGCGCGTCGTCGTTGGATCAGGGCGGCCCGTGCGCGCGCACCGTGCTGGACACCGCGCTGCTGCACCAGGTGATCGCCGGGCACGACGTCCGCGACTCGACGTCCGTCGACGCGGAGGTACCTGACGTCGTCGGCGCCGCCCGGGCCGGCGCGGGCGGCGATCTGCGCGGCGTGCGCGTCGGCGTCGTTCGGCAGCTGCGCGGCGAGGGCTATCAGGCCGGGGTCCTGACGTCGTTCGAGGCCGCCGTCGAGCAGTTGACCGAGCTGGGCGCCGAGGTCAGCGAGGTCGACTGCCCGCACTTCGACCACGCGCTGGCCGCCTACTACCTGATCCTGCCGTCCGAGGTGTCCAGCAACCTGGCCCGCTTCGACGCGATGCGCTACGGGCTGCGGGTCGGCGACGACGGCACGCATTCCGCCGAGGAGGTCATGGCGCTGACGCGCGCCGCCGGCTTCGGCCCGGAGGTCAAGCGGCGCATCATGATCGGCACCTACGCGCTGTCCGCCGGGTATTACGACGCCTACTACAACCAGGCGCAGAAGGTCCGCACGCTGATCGCGCGCGACCTCGACCGGGCCTACGAGTCCGTCGACGTGGTGGTGTCCCCGGCGACCCCGACCACGGCGTTCCCGCTGGGGGAGAAGGTCGACGATCCGCTGGCCATGTACCTGTTCGACCTGTGCACACTGCCGCTGAACCTGGCCGGCCACTGCGGCATGTCCGTGCCGTCCGGGCTGTCGCCGGACGACGGCCTGCCGGTCGGGCTGCAGATCATGGCCCCGGCGCTGGCCGACGACCGCCTGTATCGGGTGGGCGCCGCCTACGAGGCGGCCCGCGGGCCGCTGCCGAGCGCGGCCACCCTTTAGCGGCAATTTGCGCCAGGTCGCGCCATCCGGGGCCCGTGCGGGCAAGATGAACAGATGCGGATCGGAATTCTCACCGGGGGCGGCGACTGTCCCGGGCTCAACGCCGTCATCCGGGCGGTGGTGCGCACCTGCGACTCGCGATACGGCTCGTCGGTGGTCGGATTCCAGGACGGATGGCGCGGGCTATTGGAGAACCGGCGCATCCAGCTGCAAAACGACGACCGCAACGACCGCCTGCTCGCCAAGGGCGGAACGATGCTCGGCACCGCCCGCGTGCATCCCGACAAACTTCGGGCCGGGCTGAACCAGATCAAGCAGACCCTGGACGACAACGGCATCGACGTGCTGATCCCCATCGGGGGCGAGGGCACGTTGACGGCCGCGCACTGGCTGTCCGAGGAGAACGTTCCCGTCGTCGGCGTCCCAAAGACCATCGACAACGACATCGATTGCACCGACGTGACTTTCGGGCATGACACCGCGCTGACGGTCGCCACCGACGCCATCGACCGGTTGCATTCCACGGCCGAATCCCACCAGCGGGTGATGCTGGTGGAGGTGATGGGCCGGCACGCCGGCTGGATCGCGTTGAACGCGGGGCTGGCGTCCGGCGCGCACATGACGCTGATCCCCGAGCAGCCCTTCGACGTCGAGGACGTGTGCCGGCTGGTCAAACGGCGCTTCCAGCGCGGGGACTCGCACTTCATCTGCGTGGTCGCCGAGGGCGCCAAGCCGATCGCCGACTCAATCACGTTGCGGGAGGGCGGGATCGACGAGTTCGGCCACGAGCGGTTCACCGGCGTCGCCCAGCAACTCGGCGCCGAGGTGGAAAAGCGGATCAACAAGGAGGTCCGGGTGACCGTGCTGGGGCACGTCCAGCGCGGCGGCACCCCCACGGCCTACGACCGGGTGCTGGCGACCCGCTTCGGCGTCAACGCCGCCGACGCCGCGCACGCCGGCGAGTACGGCCAGATGGTCTCGCTGCGCGGCCAGGACATCGGCCGGGTCTCGCTGGCGGACGCCACCCGCCAACTCAAGCTGGTGCCCGACAGCCGCTACGACGACGCGGCGGCTTTCTTTGGCTAAGCGGCGGCGAACAGCCGGTGGCACCGAACTGACGACCGGCTGAATTTGCCGCCGAAGCCCGCAGCTCACGCCAAGTCGGGGCGATATTTGTGGTTTTCCGCCAGTTCGAAGCGGCTATACCGGTTCCTATGAGCAACCGCGGCTCACTTCGCGGAGCCGTTCAACAGCCGGGGTCGGGCCCGCCAGATCGCCAGCGGCCGCCGCGCCGCTGGCGCGACGACGCCAACTGGACGTCTGCCACGGTGCCGCAGCGACCCCAGCCCCCGCGGACCGCGCCGGCACCGGCGCGGCGGGTTCCGCGGTCTCGCCCCGAGCTGACCGTCGGCGGGACGGCCCTGGACAGCCTCGAGCTGCAGGAGCCCGAGGACTCCGCCGGGTTCGACTGGCGAGACCTGATCCGCCGCCTTACCGGAATCAATCTCGGCCCCGGCAAAAGCTCGGCATACGAGCAGGAGCTGCGGGACCGCATCCGCGCTCCACTGGGCGGCGCGTTCCCCATCGCGGTCCTCAACCTCAAGGGCGGCGTCGGCAAGACCGTGGTGGTCGAGGCACTGGGCTCGACCTTCGCGGCCGTCCGCGACGACCGGGTGATCGCCGTGGACATCGACGCCGGCGACCTGGCCGAGCGCCACGGCCGCCGCAATCCGCTGAGCATCGCCGACCTGCTGCGGGACGGCGCGGCCACCCACTACTCGGATGTGCGGGCGCACACCTACATGAACAGCTTCGGGCTGGAGGTGCTCGGCCTGCCCGACTACGCGCGCACCGATTGGCGGCTGGAACGGCCCGACGTCGTCAGGGCTTTTTCGATTCTGCGCAAACACTATTCGGTGGTGTTGGTGGACTGCGTCAAGGCGGTCAATTCGGCCGTGATGGACGCCGTGCTGCCGGAGTCCTGCGCCCTGGTGGTGGTCACCAGCACCTCGATCGATGCGATACGCAAGACGAAGACGACCCTGGACCTGTTGCGCAACAAGGGTTATCAGCGCTTGATGGCGCGGACCGTGCTGGCGATCAACCATGTCGAGGCGGGCAAGGTCGCCGTCGTCGCCGCCAAGGAGCTCGACGACTTGTCCGCACGTGTCGCCGCCACCGTCGTGCTGCCGTTCGATCGGCACGTGCACGACGGCAAGGAGATCGGCCTGGACCGGCTGAGCAGGGAAAGCCGGCGCAGCTACCTGGAGATGGCGGCCGCGTTGGCCGACGTGTTCCCCGGCCCAGGCATGGAGCAAAACCTCCGCCTCGGGGCCCGGCGACCGCCGCACGGGGTCTGAGTCGCAGTCCTAGTTAGGATCGACGGCATGAGTGTTGCCGCCGGTCCCGAGCTGCTGGACTACGACGAGGTCATTGCGCGTTTCGATCCCGTGCTCGGCCTCGAGGTGCACGTCGAGCTGTCCACCGCGACCAAGATGTTCTGCGGCTGCTCCACCACATTCGGTGCCGAACCCAACACTCAGGTGTGCCCGGTCTGCCTCGGGCTGCCCGGCTCGCTGCCGGTGCTCAACCGGGCCGCGGTGGAGTCGGCGATCCGGATCGGGCTGGCGCTGAATTGCGAGATCGTGCCCTGGTGTCGCTTCGCCCGGAAGAACTACTTCTACCCGGACATGCCGAAGAACTACCAGATTTCGCAGTACGACGAGCCGATCGCGATCAACGGCTACCTGGAGGCGCCGCTGGAAGACGGCTCCACCTGGCGGGTGGAGATCGAGCGCGCCCACATGGAGGAAGACACCGGCAAGCTCACCCACATCGGCAGCGAGACCGGTCGCATCCACGGCGCGACGACGTCGCTGATCGACTACAACCGGGCCGGGGTGCCGCTGATCGAAATCGTCACCAAGCCGATCGTGGGCGCGGGTGAACGGGCCCCGCAGATCGCCCGTTCCTACGTCACCGCACTGCGAGACCTGTTGCGCGCCTTGGGCGTATCCGACGTTCGGATGGATCAGGGCTCGATGCGTTGTGACGCCAACGTGTCGCTGAAACCGGCGGGGGCGACCGAGTTCGGCACCCGGACCGAGACGAAGAACGTCAACTCGCTGCGCAGCGTCGAGGTCGCCGTCCGTTACGAAATGCAGCGCCAGGGCGCCGTCCTGATGTCCGGCGGACGGATCACGCAGGAAACCAGGCACTTTCACGAATCCGGGTACACCAGCCCCGGCCGCACCAAGGAAACCGCCGAGGACTACCGCTACTTCCCCGAGCCCGATCTCGAGCCGGTCGCCCCCAGCCGCGAGTTGGTCGAGCAGCTGCGGCAAACCATTCCCGAGTTACCGTGGTTGAGCCGCAAGCGAATTCAGCAGGAGTGGGGCGTTTCCGACGAGGTCATGCGGGATCTGGTCAACGCCGGCGCCGTCGAACTGGTCACCGAGACCGTCAAGCACGGCGCGTCGAGCGAGCAGGCCCGCGCCTGGTGGGGAAACTTCCTGGTGCAGAAGGCCAACGAGGCCAACATCGAATTGGACGAGCTGGCCATCACGCCCGCCCAGGTCGCCGCGGTGATCGCGCTGGTCGACGAGGGCAAGCTGTCCAACAAGCTGGCCCGCCAGGTCGTCGAGGGCGTGCTGGCCGGGGAGGGCGAACCCGAGCAGGTGATGACCGCCCGCGGCCTGGCCCTGGTGCGTGACGACACGGTGACGCAGGCCGCCGTAGACGAGGCCCTGGCCGCCAATCCGGATGTCGCCGAGAAGATCCGCGGCGGCAAGGTGGCCGCGGCCGGCGCGATCGTCGGCGCGGTGATGAAGGCGACCCGCGGGCAGGCCGACGCGGCCCGGGTCCGCGAGCTCGTCCTGGCCGCCTGCGGTCAGGCCTGACGGCGAGGGGCCATGTTCGATGACCTGATGGCCATGCTGGACGGCCCGGTGTTCGTCGTGACCACCCAGACCGACACTCAACCGTCGGGTTGCCTGATCAGTTTCGCCACCCAAACCAGCGTCCAGCCGCCGAGTTTCATGGTGGTGGTGCCCCGCAGCAGCCCCACCTGCGACGCGGCCCGCCAATCCGAGCACCTGGCCGTGCACGTGCTGGCGCAGCACCAGGTCGCCCTGGCCGAGTTGTTCGACGGCGAAACGGACGACCAGCCCGAGAAATTCGGTCGCTGCTCGTGGCGGGTCGGCCCGCACGGGATGCCGATCCTCGACGAGGCGATCGCGTGGTTCGTCGGCAGGACCGCGCATTGGATCGACATCGCGGATCACGTCGCCTACATCGTGGAACCCGTCGCCGGCTGGGTTCCGGATTCCTACGAGGACGTGCTCTACCTGTCCGATCTCGACGAGATGGAACCGGGCCAGGTCGACCCGGAGCGGTTCGTCCTGCACAAGCCGGCCGCCGAGCCGCGCAAATACGGCGTGCGGTTCACCCTGGACGGGCCCGTCTAGGTCTTGTCGTCGTTGTTCCGCGGGAAGCCACCGCCCTGCGGGAACAGCGGGAACACGACGTCGTCGAGCTTCTCGGCGTCCCCGGCGGTCTTGTTAACCGTTGCGCCCCAGACGTTTCCGTCCGGCGACATCCGCAGCGCCCACGCGTGGGCGTGGGTGTCCTTGCGGACGACGTCGGGTTCGCCGGTGACCGCGCCGGTCTTCGGCGCGAGCCGCACCGCCACGGTCAGCTTGGTGTTGATCAGGTTCACCAGCACGGTCCCGTCCATTGCCGCGCAGCCCGCGACGCCGGGCTTGTCCGGCCACGTCCACACCGTGGAGACCTCCGAGGTCTTGGTGATGCGCTGCAGGCGATCGGCGGTGGGGGTGCGGTCGGCGACGTACAGCGAGCCGTCGACGGGGTCGGTGCACATGCCGCCGCCGGAGCCCACGCCGGACAGCGCGGTCGTCGGCGGGGCCTGGCCGACGGTGGTCGGCTGCTCGATGCGCAGCACCTTGCCGGCCAGGGACTTGGGGTCGGCGGCCATCGCCGGGTTGCCCGCATCGCCGGTCATCACGACCAGCGTGGTCGGGCTGGTGAAGATCAACGCCCCGGTGTTGCCGGTAGCGCCCTTGGGGATCCCGGTCAGGATGTCCTTCGGGATGTCGCCGTCGGCCACGCGGATGACGCGGTTGTCGGTGGGCGTGCTGATGTAGGCATACATCAGGCGGTCCTGCTGATAGGTGGGCGACAGCACGATGTCCATCAGGCCGCCGTCACCGGACGGGTCAACGGGGATGACCATCTTGACCTTCGGCTCGGCGTTGACCGAGATGTCCTTGACGGCGCCGGTTGTGCGCTCGGCGACCAGCGCGGTTTTGCTGTCGGGGCCCATGATCAGGCCGCTGGTGCTCTCCAGGCAGCCCTGCATGACCCCCGGCGCCGGGCACGCCTTGGGGAAGGGTGTCGGCGGCAGCGGTGGCGGCGGGGGAGGCGTCGAGCTGGGCTGGGGCTTGAGTTCGGGGGCGGTGGTGAACGGCTGGGATTGGGCGTCGTTGAAACGCGCGCAGCCGCTCGCGACCAGCGCCACCACGGAGACGGCGGCGAGCGCGCCGCGAACCGAGCCCCGTATCCGCATGACCGACAGGCTACGGACTGTGCGGGCACCGCCGCCACATGCCTGCCCGCGTCCGGCGACGGAAGGTGTGCCGGTGGGGCGCCGATTTCACTCATTTTTCGGCCCGTGGAAGGGCGGAAAAGGCGATTTGGGGCGAATCCGGGGTGTTTTGGCGGACTAACCGGCGAAAGCGCCGCTCAAATCCCCGATTCAGGCGCGTTTGCCCTTACCCTGACACCCGTGACCAGTCAATCGAATGACGCACATTGGAGCCGGCCCGGCGAATCCCCGGAGCCGGCATCGGGGCGCCCCGCCTCGGCGCGCTTGGTCGACCCCGAGGATGACCTGACGCCGGTCGGGTACCCGGGCGACTTCGGAAACACCACCGTCATCCCCTACGTCGACCCCGCGGCCTCGGGTGCCCCCGGGGCCGGCGGATATCACCTGCTCGACCAGCAGGAACCCCTGCCGTACGTGCAGCCACAGTCGGCGGCGCAGCCGACGTCGATCTCCGCGACCGAGCCGGCCGAGATCGACGCGGACAAGGACGACGACCGGCACCGCGAGATCGGCAAGCGCGGCACCCAGAACCTGGGTTTGCTGGTGCTGCGGGTCGGGCTGGGCGTGGTGTTGGGGGCCCACGGGCTGCAGAAGCTGTTCGGCTGGTGGGGCGGCGGCGGGTTGACCGGCCTCAAGAATTCGCTATCCGACGTCGGCTACCACCACGCCGACATCCTCGCGTACGTCAGCGCGGGCGGTGAGATCGTGGCGGCGGTGCTGCTGATCTTGGGGCTGTTCACCCCGGTGGCCGCGGCGGGTGCGCTGGCGTTCCTGATCAACGAACTGCTGGCCACCGTGTCGGGCGCCTCGCGCTCGCACGCCTTCGCCTATTTCCTGCCGCAGGGGCATGAATACCAGATCACGCTGATCGTCCTGGCCGTCGCGGTGATCCTGTCCGGACCGGGTCGCTACGGCCTGGACGCCGGCCGCGGCTGGGCCCACCGGCCCTTCATCGGGTCGTTCGTCGCCCTGCTGGCCGGCATCGCCGCCGGCGTCGCGGTCTGGGTCATGCTCAACGGGGTCAACCCGATCGCCTGACCCTCATCGGTAGGGGTTGGGCACCCGTCCCGAGCTGACCTCGGTCAGCTGCGGCAGCGTGGCGAAGGTAACCGCGGGCAGGCGCAGCTCCGCGCCGCTTTTCAGGCGGGCGCGCGCCCACGAACCGCGGTGGAAGCGCAGCCCCTCGATCTCTTCCCAGCGCACCGCCCTGCTCCCGAACAGGGTCCGCACGGTCACGCCCCGATCGTCGGCGACCGTGCGCAGCCGGATGATCAACGCGGACAACACCACCGGGATCACCAGCAGCGGCGCGGACACCGGCCAGGCCAGCACCGGTATCAGCAAGCCGAGCGTGAAGAACCCGACGGCGAAGTGGGCCATCGGCGACACCTTGAGCACCACGGGGGAATCGGTAGCCACGGGAGCATCATTTCACCGTGCGATGGCCGGGACGGTCCACGGGGGACCCGGATTTGACTGTTGAGCTGTGCGAAGGCTACCGTCGGACGTTATGGAAACCGCCGGAAAGCCCGGGATGCTCGTAGTAATTAGTCAGCGCGTTGGTGGTTGACTAGGTCTTCAGCATTTGAAGCGATCCAGCACCAACGCGCAACCCTCGTGCAGCAGCTGAGCTGACGGGGGTTTTTTCTTGCGCAGCAACGAAACTTCCAAGAGTGAATAGGACCCCAGGACAGTGAGCGCTCCCACCAGGCCCCCCGCCACGCAGGCGCAGGATCCGGCCAGCGTCGCCACGGACGCCGTGAAACCCGCCGCGAAGACCCCCGCCGCCGCGCCCAAACGCGTTGGCCCAGAGCAACTTACCGGTGCCCAGTCGGTGATCCGGTCGCTGGAGGAACTCGACGTCGAGGTCATCTTCGGGATTCCCGGCGGCGCCGTGCTGCCGGTCTACGACCCGCTGTTCGACTCGAAAAAGCTGCGCCACGTGCTGGTTCGCCACGAGCAGGGCGCCGGCCACGCGGCCAGCGGCTACGCGCACGCCACCGGCAAGGTCGGCGTCATGATGGCGACCTCGGGTCCCGGCGCCACCAACCTGGTCACCCCGCTGGCCGACGCCCAGATGGACTCCATTCCCGTCGTCGCCATCACCGGGCAGGTCGGGCGCGGGCTGATCGGCACCGACGCCTTCCAGGAGGCCGACATCTCGGGCATCACGATGCCCATTACCAAGCACAACTTCCTGGTCCGCAATGGCGACGAGATCCCCCGGGTGCTGGCCGAGGCGTTCCACATCGCCCGCTCGGGACGTCCGGGCGCGGTGCTCGTCGACATCCCCAAGGACGTGCTGCAGGGGCAGTGCACGTTCGCCTGGCCGCCGCGGATGGACCTGCCCGGCTACAAGCCGAACACCAAGCCGCACAACCGGCAGGTCCGTGAGGCCGCCAAGCTGATCGCGGCCGCGCACAAACCGGTGCTGTACGTCGGCGGCGGGGTCATCCGCGGCGAGGCGACCGAGCAACTGCGCGAGCTGGCCGAGCTGACCGGAATCCCGCTCGTCACCACGCTGATGGCGCGCGGCGCCTTCCCCGACAGCCATCCGCAGAACCTGGGCATGCCCGGCATGCACGGCACCGTGGCCGCGGTGGCGGCGCTGCAGCGCAGCGACCTGCTGATCGCGCTGGGCACCCGGTTCGACGACCGGGTGACCGGAAAGCTGGATTCCTTCGCCCCCGAAGCCAAGGTGATCCACGCCGACATCGACCCGGCCGAGATCGGCAAGAACCGGCACGCCGACGTGCCGATCGTCGGCGACGTGAAGGCCGTCATCACGGACCTCATCGCGATGCTGCAGCACCACGACGTACCCGGCAACATCGAAATGACCGAGTGGTGGGCGTATTTGCACAGCGTCCAGTCCACCTACCCGCTGAGCTACGGCCCGCAGAGCGACGGCAGCCTGAGCCCGGAGTACGTGATCGAGAAGCTGGGCGAGATCGCCGGGCCGGACGCGGTGTACGTCGCGGGCGTCGGCCAGCACCAGATGTGGGCCGCCCAGTTCATCTCCTACGAAAAGCCGCGCACCTGGCTCAATTCCGGCGGACTGGGCACGATGGGGTTCGCCATCCCGGCGGCCATGGGCGCCAAGATCGCCCGCCCGGACGCGGAGGTTTGGGCGATCGACGGCGACGGCTGCTTCCAGATGACCAACCAGGAGCTGGCCACCTGCGCCATCGAGGGCGCGCCGATCAAGGTGGCGCTGATCAACAACGGCAACCTGGGCATGGTGCGCCAGTGGCAGACGCTGTTCTACCAGGAGCGATACTCGCAGACCGACCTCGCGACGCACTCGCACCGCATCCCGGACTTCGTGAAGCTGGCCGAGGCGCTTGGCTGTGTCGGATTGCGTTGCGAGCGTGAGGAAGACGTCGTCGACGTGATCAACCAGGCGCGGGCGATCAACGACCGCCCGGTGGTGATCGACTTCATCGTCGGCGCCGACGCGCAGGTGTGGCCGATGGTCGCCGCCGGCACCAGCAACGACGAGATCCAGGCCGCCCGCGGGATCCGCCCGCTGTTCGACGACGAAAGCGAAGGGCACGCCTGATGCAGACGCACACGCTCTCGGTCCTGGTGGAGGACAAGCCCGGTGTGCTCGCTCGCGTGGCGGCGCTGTTCTCGCGGCGCGGCTTCAACATCGAGTCGCTGGCCGTCGGCGCGACCGAGCAGAAGGACATGTCGCGGATGACCATCGTGGTGTCCGCCGAGGAGACCCCGCTCGAGCAGATCACCAAGCAGCTCAACAAGCTGATCAACGTGATCAAGATCATCGAGCAGGACGACGACAACTCGGTGTCGCGGGAGTTGTCGCTGATCAAGGTGCGGGCCGACGCCGGCACCCGCAGCCAGGTCATCGAGGCGGTGAACCTGTTCCGCGCCAAGGTGATTGACGTGTCACCGGAATCGCTGACCATCGAGGCCACCGGTGACCGCGGCAAGATCGAGGCGTTCCTGCGCGTGCTGGAGCCCTTCGGCATCCGCGAAATCGCCCAATCCGGAATGGTGTCGCTATCCCGCGGTCCGCGCGGTATCGGCACGGCCAAATAGCAAACAAGGAGAAAGTTCACCGTGGCATTAGAGATGTTCTACGACGACGACGCAGACCTGACGATCGTCCAGGGCCGCAAGGTCGGCGTCATCGGTTACGGCAGCCAGGGGCACGCGCACTCGCTGAGCCTGCGCGATTCCGGCGTGCAGGTGCGCGTCGGGCTCAAGGAGGGTTCGAAGTCGCGCGCCAAGGTGGATGAGCAGGGCCTGGACGTCGACACCCCCGCCGAGGTCGCCAAGTGGGCCGACGTCATCATGCTGCTGGCACCCGACACCGCGCAGGCCGACATCTTCAAGAACGACATCGAGCCCAACCTGAAGGCCGGCGACGCTTTGTTTTTCGGCCACGGGCTCAACATCCACTTCGACTTGATCAAGCCGCCCGCCGACGTCACGGTCGCGATGGTCGCCCCCAAGGGGCCCGGCCACCTGGTGCGCCGCCAGTTCGTCGACGGCAAGGGCGTGCCGTGTTTGATCGCCGTCGACCAGGACCCGACCGGCCAGGGCGAGGCGCTGGCGCTGTCGTACGCCAAGGCCATCGGCGGCACCCGGGCCGGCGTCATCAAGACCACCTTCAAGGACGAGACCGAGACCGACCTGTTCGGTGAGCAGGCCGTGTTGTGCGGCGGCACAGAGGAATTGGTGAAGGCGGGCTTCGACGTGATGGTCGAGGCGGGCTACCCGCCGGAGATGGCGTACTTCGAGGTGCTGCACGAGCTCAAGCTGATCGTCGACCTGATGTACGAGGGCGGCATCGCCCGGATGAACTACTCGGTGTCCGACACCGCGGAGTTCGGCGGCTACCTGTCCGGCCCGCGCGTCATCGACGCCGGCACCCGGGACCGGATGCGGGATATCCTGCGCGACATCCAGAATGGCGAGTTCGTCAAGAAGCTGGTTGCCAACGTCGAGGGCGGCAACAAGCAACTCGAGCAGTTGCGCAAGGAGAACGCCGAGCACCCCATCGAGGTCACCGGCAAGAAGCTGCGCGACCTGATGAGCTGGGTCGACCGGCCGATCACCGAGACGGCGTAGCTTCTGGCCTACCGACGCGAAACTTAAACGGCTGCGGCCGTTTTCGGCGCGTCGCGTGCGCAGGTTACGCGTCGCGGAGGCGCGCAACCGGGCTTCGGCATCTTCCTTCCGCCGAGCGTGAAGCTGTTGCGAGTTTTTCGGCCGATTCTCGCCACAGTTTCACGCTCGGAGCGGGCCCGGCCTGGTCAGATACCCGTCCGGCGCGACGGTGATCAGCAACTTGCGCTGAATGCTCTTGTCGATCTCGAATTCCGGGTGGGTCTTGAGGAATTCGTGCACGGCGGTCTTCGGATTGTCGCCGGGGGCCCACGGGCGGTCGGGAAACATGTCGGCGGGCAGGTCCTCGATGATGGTGTCGAAGACGACGCAGGAGCTGCCCACGGAGGTCAGCGGCGCGTAGGCCTCCAGTTCGGCCAGCACGTGAGCGTGGGTGTGGTTGCTGTCCAGGCAAACCAGCACGCGCCGATAGCCCGCGGCGATCTCGCGCACCCGCGCCACCACATCGGAGGCGATGCTCGAACCCTGGATCATCTGGATACGCGAGGCCATCGGGTGCGCCTCGATGGCCGCGCGGTTGTGCTCGCGGATATCGATGTCGATGCCCAGCACCTTGCGGCCGGATGTGGCCGGATCGAGCGTGACTCCGGATTCGATGGCGTCGGCCATGTCCAGCAGCGCCAGCATGGACGCGCCGAAGATGAGCGATCCGCCGTGGGCGATGCCGGTCTCGATGATCAGGTCAGGGCGGACGCGCCAGATCAACTCCTGCATGGCGACCATGTCCTGGGGGTACTGGATGATCGGCCGCGACATCCACTCGAAGTTGTACGGATACCGAGATTGCAAAGAGGTACGCATGAATGCGGCGGCGTGCTCCGCGGAATCACTCACGCTCCATGCCGATCAGGTTGAAGCGATCTCCGGTCATCTTGCGAATCTCGTCGCGGTAATTGCTGTTCATCACGCAGATGTCCGAACCCGGTGGGAGCGTTGCCATCCCGTCTTCCGGGGACAACACGCGCAGACCGGTGGCCGGCACAAACTTTCCGCACTTGGCCGGGTTGATGTCGATCAGGACGTCGACCGGATTGCCGGCGCGCTCACGCAACAGCGAATAGATGACACCCTTGGATCCCGCGCCCCAAACCGCGCTCGGTTGGCGTGCCCCGTCGGACGGTGCGACGGTTGCCGCCGCCAGAAAATCTTCCGGGAAGTCCACCCGGTCCCGCGGGCCGGATACGGGTGGCCGCAAGGTGGCGAGATCGGCGACGGCGTAGAGGTATTGGCCGCCGAACAGATGCCCGCCCGCGACGACCCGGCCGAACATCCTCGAAAAATCTTCCAGCCTGAAGTAGTTGACGTGTTCGTAGAAGATGTCGAACCAGGCCCTCGCGCGGATGATCCAGTCGAAGCACGGCACCTCGATATAGATGAGCCCGCCGCCGTTGGCGTCGCGCAAGCCACCGAGAAACCGAACCGGGTCCTGCACATGTTCCAGCACGTGGCGCAGGACGAGTCCCCTGGCCGACACGGTGACCCCGTCGCCGAAGTAGCGTCGCTGGACGGCGGGATTCGCGCCCTCGTAGGTGGGGTCGAAACCCGTCACGGAGCAACCGCGCGACTGCAGCAACTCGAGGAAATACCCCTTGCCGCAACCGACTTCGACCAACGCGTCGGTGCCAAGGTTACGCTCGACGATGGCGGCGACTTCGTCCAGGTGACTCTTGAACGACGGGCTGTGCGCCTGCTCGTTTTGATAGGCGGAGTCATAGTTCATCAGTTCCGGGTCGAACGCCGCGTTGTAGACGAGGCCGCTGATGTCGTCCTGCACCAAGCGAATATCGCCCCGGGGACATGAGCGTGCCTCGGGGGCGGAGTCGTACATCCGGTTCTGGAAGATCGGGAAGGCGGACTGCTCGTAAAGGCTCCTCACCCGCTCACCGCACGTCCCCCTGCACGCCGACGACCCGCGATGGGTCGGAAACGTTCTCCGGCCGTGCCCCAAAGCGCAACAGTTCGCGGCGACCGTACTCGTCGGCGATGCGCTCGGCGAGCTGTCGAACGGTCACCGCCTTGCCCGAGCAGACGTTCACGGCGCCCTGCTGCCGGCCCAGCGCGACATCGGCGATCATCCGGCCGGCCTCCTTCACATCGAGGAAATCGCGTTCTTGATCGCCGCGAGTGAGGAGCGCTTCCTGCCCCGCGCCGAGCTGCCTGCGAAGGTATGGGACCAGTCGTCGCTCGTCTTCGTCTTCCCCGTACAGGTAAAAGAGCCGACACCAGGCGAAGCTCACGCCCTCGGCGCCGAGGAAGAGGCGCAGCACCTGAAAGGCCGACGCCTTGCACGCGGCGTACAGGGTATTGGGAGCCAGCGGTGTGTCCGTGGTCATCAGGCCCGCGGAGGAGTCGTACTCCGCGCAGGTTCCGACACCGACGAATCGCTTGCCCCCGACCGCCGCGAACGCGCGGGCCAGGTTGACCGTTCCGGCCAGGCACGTCAGGTTCAGCGGCGACGTGAGGTATTCGCCCGGCCGCGCATACCAAGCCGCGTGCACCAAGGTTTCCGAACCCTCGAGGAACGCCTCCAATCGGCCGGTTTCCTCCGCGAACAGGTCGGGCGTCTGCACCACCTCCAGTCCGCCGGACGCCCGGACGTCGGGCAACCGGGACGGATCGCGAACGAGCACCCGCACCGAGCAGCCCCGTTCGCGAAGGTTGCGCAAAATCTGCCTTCCTACGAAGCCTGTCGCTCCGGTCAAGGTCACGGTCATAGGAACCTCAGCTCGGTCTTTCACCGTCTTATCCGAATTCTGGGCCACGCGTCGACACTTGAGCAAGATTGGCCCGCGACGCTTGTGCGGGCCGACATTTCAGGCGAGGTTCTTGCTGCCCTTCATCACGGTAAAATCGGCAAATGGACCTCGTCGATATCTCTAGGGGCGGTCTGGTCGATTACGTGGCGGCACAAATCAATCACTTCTTCCCCGACCACGTCGGGGACACCCGCGCGCTGGTCGAAAGCGCGATCGATGACACGCTCGACCGGCTCGACCTACCGGTGAGACTCAATCGGGTATGGCCCCCGGGCGGCTTTCGCTACCTTCACTCGAACGAGTACGCGACGTTCCTTTATCTACTTTCGAACACGCTGTGGCGCCGGGGCGCCAGCGAAAACATCTGCAGCAAGGTCTTTTGCCTCAACAAGGCGCTCAACGCACTGGAGTGCTTCTACACCATTGAGTTACCGGAAATTTTTTGCATTGGTCACTCGACGGGCATCGTCCTGGCCCGGGCCAGCTACGGCAACTACCTTGTTCTGCACCAGAACAGCACGGTGGGCCGCGCTGACCCCGAATCGCGGCCGGTGCTGTCCGAGGGGGTGGTGATGTTCCCCAACACGGCGATCATCGGAGACAGCCATATCGGCCCCCGGACGATCCTCGCGCAGGGCAATTCGATCATTGACGGCGACACACCTGGGGACTGTGTGGTCTTTTCGCGTGAGGGGCAGCTGGTGTTCAAGGCGCCCAAAACCGACTACCTGCTGAGGTTCTTCCGTTTGGAGGATGCTCGCGCGCCCGCGCTGACGAAGGTCTCGACCGACTGACGCGGCGCCCTACAGCAAGCTCAACTGCGGCACTGCCGTGACGAGGGCTACTCCTTTGTCGACGAGGTCCTGCAACTGGGTCCGCACCTCGTGAGCGATGTTCCACGGCAGGATGAGCACGTAGTCGGGCGGAATTTCCCGCAGTGCTTCCGGCGAATAAATGGGAATGTGGCTGCCGGGCATGAATTTTCCTTGCTTGGACGCCGCCGCGTCACACACGTACGGCAGCAAATCCGGCCTGACGCCTGCGTAGTTCAACAACGTGTTGCCTTTCGCGGCCGCTCCGTATGCCGCCACGGACCGGCCGGCACGCTTCTGCTCGATCAGGAAGGCCAGGAGATCGACCTTCACCCGGTCGGCACGCTTCTGAAACTCGGTATACGTCGCCAGCCGGGTCACCCCGAACCGGTCCTCGCGCGCCAGTAGCGCATCGACGCGGGCCGTCGCAGCGATCGTCGCGTCGGCGCGGCAGCCGTAGACTCTCAGGCTACCGCCGTGGGTTGGCAGTTCTTCTACGTCCCACACACGCAGGCCGGCCCCGGAAAAGATGTCGGCCACCGTGGTGAGCGACAGGTAAGAGAAATGCTCATGGTAGATGGTGTCGAACTGGGTCTGCTCGATCAATGGCACAATATGTGGAAATTCCAGTGTTACAACGCCTTCGGGCTTCAGCGCGGCGGCCAACCCCCGGGTGAAGTCGTTGACGTCGGGAACGTGGGCATACACGTTGTTGCCCAGGATCAGATCCGCGCTTTGTCCTTCACCGGACAGTCGCCGTCCGAAGGCTTCGTCAAAGAATTCCCGCACGACCGGAATTCCCAGGGCCTCGGCCGCTGCGGCCGTGCCCGCCGTCGGCTCGACCCCCAGGCAGGGGATGCCCGCTGCCACAAAGTTCTTCAGGAGGTAGCCATCGTTGGACGCCACTTCGATGACGAAGCTTTCGGGCCCGAGTAGCAGGCGATCGGTGATCATGCGCACATACCCGGCCGCGTGTTCGAGCCAACTGCTCGAAGTGCTGGAGAAGTAGGCGTAGTCGGGGCTGAACAGCTCCTCGGCGCGGGCGTAGTCCTCGGTCTGCACCAACCAACACTGGTGGCACACCTTGACACGCAGCGGGTAATGCACCTCGGGGTTGCAGAGGTCGTCGGCCTGCAGGTAGGCGTTGGATGGGGGCGCAAAGCCCAGATCCACGAAGGTGTGCTCCAGGCGTGCACCACAGTGCCGGCATTTCATCCTGCGACTCCGACGAAGTCGGCATCCAGGAGGGGATGGGACAGATCGCGAAGCGAAAGGTCTTGCGGCGGCAGGGGCCAGGCGATGGCGAGCCTCGGGTCGTCGTAACGCAGGCCACCCTCCGACGGCGGGTGGTAGAACGCCGTGTGCAGGTACAACAACTCGCTGTCGGGCTCCAGGGCCTGGAAGCCGTGCGCGAATCCTTCTGGGATGACGAGCATCTGCGCATCGTCTTGTGCGAGTTCCTCGGCGTGCCACCGCAAGAAGGTGGGGGATCCCGTCCGCACGTCCACCGCAACATCCCAGACCCGGCCGCGAAGGCAGCGAATCATCTTCATTTCCGCATGCGGCGGGCGTTGGAAATGCATGCCACGGACGGCCCCGGCGTGGCTGGTTTTGGAGTGGTTGATCTGCGCGATCTGGCGGTGGTCCAGCAGGGGCTGAAGTTCCTGGGCGCAGAAGAGGCGGAGGAATGTGCCTCGCGCGTCGCGGTGGTGCACGGACCGCACCACCTTCAGGTCGGCGATCGGGGTGTCGAGGATGTTCATGCCTTCGCCCAAACTTGTCCGGACGCAAGGGCATCGGCGACATAGGCGGCCAGGTCGTCGGCACTGCAAACGTCGCCGACGTCCAGCAATCGGCGATACCAGTTGGCCGTGTGGTGGATTGTTTTCTCCAGATCCCAAACGGGACGCCAGCCGAGCTGCATCCGCGCCTTGGCGCTGTCGAGGTGCAGCAGGCCCGCCTCGTGTGGCTGAGGACTCGATGTCACTTGCCATCGAAGCTGTGGCCACGCGCCTGCAAGGTGGCCGAGCACCTGCTCGACCGTACGGTTTCCCGCTTCGTCGGGGCCGAAGTTCCACGCCTCGGCACAGGTGGTGTCGCGCGCCAGGAGCCGCTGACCCAAAAGCAGATACCCGCTGAGCAGGTCCAGGACATGCTGCCAGGGGCGGGTGGCCTGCGGCGAGCGAATGATCAGTTGCTCGCCGGCGGCGACCGACCGCGCCAGGTCGGGAACGAGTCGGTCCTCGGACCAGTCGCCACCGCCAATCACGTTGCCGCCCCGCGCGGTTGCGAGCAGCGGGGCCGACGGGTGTTGCAGCAACGCCGCCCGGTAGCTCGCGGCCACCAACTCGGCACCGGCCTTGGACGCGCTGTAGGGCTCGTGGCCCCCCAGCCGGTCTCTTTCCCGGTAGGCCCAAGGCCATTCGCGATTCTCATAACACTTGTCGCTCGTGACCGCCACCACGGCACGCACCTCCGGTGTGTGACGAACGGCCTCGAGGACATGCACCGTCCCCATCACATTGGTGGCCCATGTGGTGACCGGCTCGCGGTAGGACCGGCGGACCAACGGCTGGGCGGCCAGGTGGAAAACCATCTCCGGCTTTTCCGCGGTGAACACCCTGCGGACCGCCGCTTCATCGCGAACGTCGACGCGATGATCCTTGAGGGATAGCTTCAGCAGGCCCCAATGGCTGGGATCGGTCGGCGGGTCCAGCGCGAGCCCTGTGACCTCGGCGCCCAGCGCCTGCAGCCACATACACAACCAACTGCCCTTAAATCCGGTATGGCCGGTAACCAGCACTCGGCGCCCACGATAGGCGGCCCCAAAGGCGTTCAACGCCAGCATTTCCACGGCGCTTCGCCGGTACTCCATAGCTCCTCGAGCTGGTTCTTGTCCCGAAGCGTATCCATCGGCTGCCAGAAGCCGGAGTGGGCGAAGGCCATCAGTTGGCCGTCGGCGGCCAGCTTGGCCATGAGCTCGATCTCGAACGAGGTCTGGTCGCCGTCGATGTAGTCGAGTACCGCGGGTGACAGAACGAAGAAGCCGCCGTTGATGAGACCGCCATCGCCAGGTGGCTTTTCGACAAAGCGCGTGACCCGGTCGTCGGCGCACTCGATGGCCCCATAGCGCCCCGGCGGAATCACCGCCGTAACTGTGGCGTGACGCCCGTGCCGACGGTGGAAATCAATGCTCGCGCCGATGTTCACGTCGCTGAGCCCGTCACCGTAGGTAAAGCAGAACGCCTCCTCGTCACGGATGTGAGCCGCCACCCGCTTGAGGCGCCCGCCCGTCAGGGTCTCGTCTCCGGTATCGACCAGCGTGACGCGCCACGGTTCCGCGTGGTGCTCGTGCACTTCCATGCTGTTAGTCGACAAATCAAAAGTCACGTCCGACATGTGCAGGAAGTAATTGGCGAAATACTCCTTGATGACGTAACCCTTATAGCCGCAGCAAACGATGAACTCATGAATTCCGTGATGCGAATAGAGCTTCATGATATGCCAAAGGATCGGCCGACCGCCGATCTCGACCATCGGTTTGGGGCGGATGACGGTTTCCTCCCGCAAGCGGGTACCGAGGCCGCCCGCCAATAACACGGCCTTCATGAAAATCGACCTGTTTCGGGTCTTATCACTCTGAACACTTGCTCGACCAATCTCAGGCGATCACCGGGCGAGTCGGTTGCTGCCTCGGACACGGCCAGATCGTACTCGGCAACTAATGATCGCGGTGTGGGATCGGATCAGGACGCCGTGGATTGGATTGGATCCATTTAGCAAGTGTTGAAAAATTTAGACGCACAATTCTTTTCACAATGTGCAAGATGCTCGCGCCTCGGCACCCGGCCGGGCGCCGCGCGTCGACACGGTCTCGCCGTGACTCTCAAGACGTCAGGCGCCCGGCGACGTCCACCACCCGGCGGGCCAGGTGGTCGAGGGCGTCGTCGATTGGCTCGTCGAATTCGTTGATGTTGTCGTGGGTCGACACCAGGCTCACCCCGTACGGGTTGCCGTCGACGAACTTGACCGGATCGGTGTAACCCGGCGGCACGATGATGCCGCCGAAATGCATCAGCGTGAAGTACAGCGAGATCAGCGTGGTCTCCTGGCCACCGTGCCGGGTGTTGGACGACGTGAAGGCCGCGTAGACCTTGTCGGCGAGCTTGCCTTCGGCCCACAGCCCGCCCAGCGAGTCCAGGAAGGCGCGCAATTGCGAGGCGGGCGAACCGAACCGGGTCGGCGAGCCGAAGATGACCGCGTCGGCCCACACGATGTCGTCGCCGGTGGCCGCCGGAAGGTCCTTGGTCGCTTGGTAGTTCGCGGTCCAGGCTGGGTTGTGCGCGAACGATTCCGCGTCGTGGGTTTCGGCGACGTGACGCACGCGCACTTCGGCGCCGGCCGACTCGGCGGCCGCGGCGACGCGGTTGGCCATCGCGGTGCCGTGACCGGTTGCCGAGTAGTAGATGATCGCGAGTTTTGTCACGGTGTCAGCTTAGGCATGCCCAGGCCGAATTCACGGCGCAACAAGGCGCGTGCGGCGTAGTAGCCGGACATGCCGTGCACCCCGCCGCCGGGCGGGGTGGCCGCCGAGCACAGATACACCTTCGGAATCGGCGTGCTCCAAGGGTTTAGCCGCGGCGTGGGGCCGGCGATCGCGCGCCAGGCGGAATTTGCGCCCATTCCGATGTCGCCGCCGACGTAGTTGGCGTTGTGGACGGCCATCCTTGCGGCGGGCACCGCGCGGGACGCCACCACGATGTCGCGGAAGCCGGGTGCGAACCGCTCCACGATCCCGGTGACGGCCTCGGTGGCGTCGACGGTGGAACCGGACGGCACATGGACATACGTCCAGAACGGGCGGCGGCCCACGATGTCGATGCGGCCCGGGTCCGCGATGTGCGGCGACGCGGCCAGCACCATCGGCCACTGCGCGTGACGCCCGGCCGCGATGTCGGTCTCGGCCCGCGCCATCTGCTCGCGGGTGCCGCCCAGGTGCAGGGTCGGCGCCCGCCCCAGCCGCGCGTCGGCCCATGGGATGTCCTCGCTGAGCACGAAGTCGACCTTGGCGACGCCGGGGCCAAACCTGTAGCGGCGCAACGCGTTGGCGTAGCGATCGGGAAGCGCGTCACCGTAGATCCGCAGCAGCGCCGTCGGCGCGGTGTCGAACGCGACTATTCCGTCGGGCGGCCGCGTGACCTCGGTGCCGGCGGTCAGCTCGCCGCCGTGCGCGCGCAGGTCGGCGATCAGCGCGTCGGTGATCGCCTGGCTGCCCCCGACCGGGATGGGCCAGCCGACCGAATGCGCGAGCGTGGCCAGCATCAGCCCGGCGCCGGCGGCCGTCAACGACGGCATCCGCGAAATCACATGCGCGGCAACGCCGGTGAACAGGGCGCGCGCATCCACACCGTTTAGGAAGCCGACCAGCGACCCCCAGGCGGGGGTTCCCTGCGCCAGCATCCGCACGCCCAGGTGCAGCGCGGCCGGCAGCGACCGCGGCACCGATCGCTTGTCGCCGAGCAGCAATGCCACGACTGCGTCCGACTGCTCGACCAGCGGCCCGAGCAGTCGCCGCCACGACGCGCCGTGCTCCAGCTCCGCGCAGGTGCGCTCGAGATCTCGGTAGGCGATCACCGCCGGGCGGCCTGGCAGCGGGTTGGCGTAGGAAATCTCCGGGACCGCCAGTCGCACGCCGCGCGCGGGCAGGTCGAACGCCGCGAAGAATGGCGACGCCAGCGCCAGCGGGTGAACCGCCGAGCACACGTCGTGTAAGACTCCCGGAGAATCTGGGTCGGGCGCGGTGCGGGCGCCGCCGCCGAAGGTCGGTTGGGCCTCGATGACCTGCACTTTCAGGCCCGCGCGGGCGCAGATCACGGCCGCGGTGAGCCCGTTGGGTCCGCTGCCGATGACGGTGACGTCCACCCGTCAATTACAGCCGATAGGCTGGCCGGGTGAATCTGCCTGTTGTACTGATTGCCGACAAACTCGCCGAATCAACCGTCGCCGCCTTGGGGGACCAGGTCGAGGTGCGTTGGGTGGATGGCCCGGACCGGCCCAAGCTGCTGGCCGCCGTCCCCGAGGCCGACGCGCTGCTGGTGCGATCGGCCACCACCGTCGACGCCGAGGTGCTCGCGGCCGCCCCCAAGCTGAAGATCGTGGCCCGCGCCGGGGTCGGTCTGGACAACGTCGACGTCGACGCGGCGACCGCGCGGGGGGTGCTGGTGGTCAACGCGCCCACGTCGAACATCCACAGCGCCGCCGAACACGCGATGGCGCTGCTGTTGGCCGCGGCCCGCCAGATCGCGGCGGCGGATGCGACGCTGCGGGAGCACACCTGGAAGCGGTCGAAGTTCTCCGGCACCGAAATCTTCGGCAAGACGGTCGGTGTCGTCGGGCTGGGCCGCATCGGCCAGCTGTTCGCGCAACGGATCGCGGCGTTCGGCACGCACGTCGTCGCCTACGACCCGTACCTCGCGCCGGCCCGCGCCGCGCAGCTCGGCATCGAGCTGCTGTCCCTGGACGACCTGCTGGCCCGCGCCGACTTCATTTCGGTGCACCTGCCGAAGACGCCGGAGACGGCGGGCCTGATCGACAAGGAGGCGCTGGCGAAGACGAAGCCCGGCGTCATCATCGTCAACGCGGCGCGCGGCGGCCTGGTGGACGAGGCGGCGCTGGCCGACGCGGTGAACAGCGGGCACGTCCGCGCCGCCGGCCTCGACGTGTTCGCCACCGAACCGTGCACGGACAGCCCGCTTTTCGAGCTGCCGCAGGTGGTGGTGACACCGCACCTGGGGGCCTCCACCGCCGAGGCGCAGGATCGGGCCGGCACCGACGTCGCCGAAAGCGTGCGGCTGGCGCTGGCGGGGGAGTTCGTTCCCGACGCCGTCAACGTCGGCGGCGGCGTGGTCAGCGAGGAGGTGGCGCCCTGGCTGGACCTGGTGCGCAAGCTCGGGGTGCTGGCCGCCGCGCTGTCGGGCGAGGTGCCGGTGTCGTTGTCGGTGCAGGTCCGCGGCGAGCTCGCCTCCGAAGACGTTGAGGTGCTTAAGCTTTCGGCGCTGCGCGGCCTGTTCTCGGCGGTCATCGACGAGCCGGTGACGTTCGTCAACGCGCCTTCGCTGGCGGCCGAGCGCGGCGTTTCCGCCGAGATCACCACCGCGTCCGAAAGCCCCAACCACCGCAGCGTCGTCGACGTGCGGGCGGTCGCCCACGACGGCTCGTGCGTGAACGTGGCGGGCACGCTGTCCGGGCCGCAGCTGGTGGAGAAGATCGTCCAGATCAACGGCCGCAACTTCGACCTGCGCGCCCAGGGCACCAACCTGGTGATCAACTACGCCGACCAGCCCGGGGCGTTGGGCAAGATCGGCACGCTGCTGGGCTCGGCCGGGGTGAACATCCAGGCGGCGCAGCTGTCCGAGGACGCCGAGGGGCCGGGCGCGACGATCCTGCTGCGGCTGGACCAGGATGTGCCGGGCGACGTGCGATCGGCGATCGCGGCGGCCGTCGACGCCAACAAACTCGAAGTGGTTGACCTGTCGTGAAACTCGCCGGCGACGATGCAGAGCGAAGCGATGAGGAGGAGCGGCGCCGATGAAGTTGGCTGTTATCGGCGGCGACGGGATCGGACCCGAGGTGGTGGGCGAGGCCGTCAAGGTCCTCGACGCCGTCGTGCCGAACGTCGAAAAGACCAGCTACGACCTGGGCGCCCGTCGCTACCACGCCACGGGCGAGCTGCTGCCGGACTCGGTGCTCGCCGAATTGCGGGAGCACGACGCCATCCTGCTCGGGGCGGTCGGCGACCCGTCGGTACCCAGCGGCGTGTTGGAGCGAGGCCTGTTGCTGCGCCTGCGCTTTGAGCTCGATCACCACGTCAACCTGCGACCGGGCCGGCTGTACAAGGGGGTGAGCAGCCCGTTGGCGGGAAACCCCGAGATCGACTTCGTCGTCGTGCGCGAGGGCACCGAGGGCCCCTACACCGGCAACGGCGGCGCGATCCGCGCCGGAACGCCCAACGAGGTGGCCACCGAGGTCAGCGTGAACACCGCGTTCGGTGTGCGGCGCGTGGTGCGCTACGCGTTCGAGAAGGCCCGGCTGCGCCGCAACCACCTGACGCTGGTGCACAAGAACAACGTGCTGACGTTCGCCGGGAAGCTGTGGACGCGGATCGTGGCCGAGGTCGGCGCGGAATATCCCGACGTCGAGGTCGCCTACCAACACGTTGACGCCGCCACCATCTTCATGGTCACCGACCCCGGCCGATTCGACGTGATCGTCACCGACAACCTGTTCGGCGACATCATCACCGACCTGTCCGCGGCGGTGTGCGGCGGAATTGGCTTGGCCGCCAGCGGAAATATCGACGCCACCCGGGCCAATCCCTCGATGTTCGAGCCGGTGCACGGCAGCGCCCCCGACATCGCCGGTCAGGGGATCGCCGATCCGACCGCGGCGATCATGTCGGTGGCGCTGCTGCTTTCCCACCTCGGCGAGGACGCTGCGGCTGCCCGGGTGGATGGGGCTGTCGAGACCTATCTGGCAACTCGTGGGAGCGAACGGCGCGCCACCAGCGACGTCGGCGAACGGATCGCAGCCGCGCTCTAGTTTCCAGGCCGGGCGGCAGCAACCGGATCGGCACCAAGGGCACGGCCGCCAGCGGGAACAACCCGCACAGCAGCCACGCCGACGGGTATCTCGCCGCGCCGATCAGCACGCCGAACAGCGGCGGCCCGACGGCCGCCATCACGCGCTGGGTGGTGTTCTGGATGCCCAGGGCGCGCCCGCTCCAGAACGGGCCGGCGAACTCGGTGATGGCCGTCGCCTCCAGCCCGTTGTCGAGCACGGCGAACACCGAGATGGCGACCATCAGCGGGATGTCGAACCGCGAATCGAGCTGGTCGGAAAGCGCCAACAGAAACAGGGTCAACGCGGCGACGGCGGCGATGACGGCGACCGGCAGCATGCGCGAGCCGATGCGATCGGACCAGCGGCCCACCGCGACTCGGCCCGCCGCGCCCAACAGCTGCGACAGGGTGACCAGGCCGCCGGCCGCGGCGACCGACCAGCGGTGGTGGTTCATCAGCCAGACCAGCATGAACGTGACGGTCACCGTTTGCGGCATCATGAGCAGGCCCGCGACGGCGTGGATTCGCCACAGCACCGACGACCCGCGGTACGGGCTGGCCAGTTCCGCCTTGGTCGCCGTCTCCCGGGGCTTGCGCACCGGGTCGACGATGCCGACCGCGCTCGCCAGCGCCGCCGCCGTGCACACCAGCGCCGGAAATATCAGCCCCGCATGCACGCCGCGCTCGGCCAGCTCGGGCATGACCAGCGCGCCCGCCGCGATGCCCAACGGCTGCGCGGTCTGCCGGATGCCCATCGCCAGGCCCCGCTGCTGCGGGGGAAACCACGCCGACACCAGCCGGCCGCCGGCGGTGTTGCAACTCGCGGCGGCCATGCCGCCGAGGAACAGGTAGACCGCGACCCACACCATCGAGTGCACCGACGCCGCGGCGTACGCGGCGGCCGCGGTCAGACCCGAGCCCAGCGTCAGCACCAGCCGCTCGCCGACGCGGTCCAGCACGTAGCCCCATGCGATGAGCGTCACCACCATGCCCCAGCTCGGCATCGACGCGAGCAGGCCGGCCTCGGCCAGCGGGGTGCCCCGCGTCGCCTCCAGCGACGGGATCAGGAAGGCGACGCCGTTGATGAATAGGAAGGAGCTGGTCGTCACGAATAGCGAGACGATCATGATCGACGATCGCTTGCCGGCGCCGACGGCGGCAGGGTGCCCCTTGGGCATCAGTCCATGCTTGCACACGGCCGGCACCGGTTGCGGGAGCCGCTACTAGCCATCACTAGGCTTCTGCGAATGCGCCTCGGTCGAATCGCCAGCCCGGACGGTGTCGCCTTCGTCAGCATCGAGGGCGAACTCGACGATCCCGCCGCACTGACCGCCCGGGAGATCGCCGAGCACCCGTTCGGCACCCCGACCTTCACCGGACGATCGTGGCCGCTGGCCGACGTCCGGCTGCTGGCGCCGATGCTGGCCGGCAAGGTGGTCTGCGTCGGCAAGAACTACGCCGATCACATCGCGGAGATGGGCAGCTTCGAAACGGGCCCGGCGCCGGCGGACCCGATCATCTTCCTCAAGCCCAACACCGCGATCATCGGGCCCAACGTGCCGATTCGACTGCCCGCCAACGCATCACCGGTGCACTTCGAGGGCGAGTTGGCGGCGGTCATCGGTCGGCCCTGCAAGGACGTTTCGGCCGCCCAGGCCGCCGAGAACATCCTCGGCTACACCATCGCCAACGACGTGTCGGCGCGCGACCAACAAAAGGCCGACGGCCAATGGACCCGAGCCAAGGGCCATGACAGCTTCTGCCCCGTCGGGCCGTGGATCGTCACCGATGTCGACCCGGCGGACCTCGAACTGCGCACCGAGGTCAACGGCGAGGTGAAGCAACACAGCCGCACCTCGCTGATGATCCACGACGTCGGCGCCATCGTGGAGTGGATCTCGGCCGTGATGACGCTGCTGCCCGGCGACCTCATCCTGACCGGCACTCCTGCCGGCGTCGGGCCCATTGAGGACGGCGACACGGTGTCCATCACCATCGAGGGCATCGGCAGCCTCACCAATCCCGTTGTCCGCAAGGGAAAGTCGTGACCGTTCGAGTCCGGTTCTGCCCGTCGCCCACCGGCACCCCGCACGTCGGCATGGTGCGCACCGCGCTGTTCAACTGGGCCTACGCGCGACACACCGGCGGCACCTTCGTCTTTCGCATCGAGGACACCGACGCGGCGCGCGACACCGAGGAGAGCTACCTGGCGCTGCTCGACGCGCTGCGCTGGCTCGGCCTGGACTGGGACGAGGGGCCGGAGGTCGGCGGTCCCTACGGGCCGTACCGGCAGTCGCAGCGCGGCGAGATCTACCGCGACGTGGTGGCGCAGCTGCTCGAGGCGGGCGAGGCCTATTACGCCTTCTCGACGCCGGAGGAGGTCGAGGCGCGCCACATCGCCGCGGGCCGAAACCCCAAGCTGGGCTACGACAACTTCGACCGGCAGCTGACCGATTCGCAGCGCGCGGCGTTCCTCGCCGAGGGCCGTCAGCCGGTGGTGCGGCTGCGCATGCCCGACGACGACCTCGCGTGGGACGACCTGGTGCGCGGTACCACCACCTTCGCGGTGGGCAGTGTGCCCGATTTCGCGCTCACGCGCGCGAGCGGAGATCCGTTATACACCTTGGTCAACCCGGTCGACGACGCGCTGATGAAGATCACCCACGTGCTGCGCGGCGAGGACCTGCTTCCGTCCACGCCGCGCCAGCTGGCGCTGTATCGGGCGCTGACGCGGATCGGTGTGGCCGAGCGCACACCGCAATTCGCGCACCTGCCAACCGTGTTGGGCGAGGGCACCAAGAAGCTGTCCAAGCGCGACCCGCAGTCGAACCTGTTCGCGCACCGCGACCGCGGCTTCATCCCCGAGGGCCTGCTGAATTACCTTGCGCTGCTGGGCTGGGCGATCGCCGACGACCACGACCTGTTCAGCCTGGACGAAATGGTCGCCGCGTTCGACGTCGTCGACGTCAATTCCAACCCGGCCCGGTTCGACCAGAAGAAGGCCGACGCGATCAACGCCGAGCACATCCGGATGCTCGACCCCGCCGACTTCACCGCCAGGCTGCGCGACTACTTCGACACGCACGGCTTCGACACCGGGCTCGACGACGCGGGATTCGCCGAGGCCGCCGAGCTGGTGCAGACGCGCATCGTCGTGCTGAGCGACGCGTGGGAATTGCTGAAGTTCCTCAACGACGACGAATACGCGATCGAGGAGAAGGCGGCCGCCAAGGAACTCGGCCCGGACGGCATTGCGGTCTTGGAGGCCGCGCTGGCCGCGTTGGACGGCGTGACGGAGTGGACAACCGAGCGGATCGAGGCCGCGCTCAAGGCCGCGCTCATCGACGGGCTGGCGCTCAAACCGCGCAAGGCGTTCGGCCCGATCCGCGTCGCCGCGACGGGGACAACGATCAGCCCGCCGCTGTTCGAATCGCTCGAGCTGCTGGGCCGCGAGCGCAGCCTGGCGCGGTTGCGGGGCGCGCGCGACGGGGCGCTCTGAGTTTTTGGTAGTCTGCACAGCGGTTTACAAAGGCCGACGACGGCCGGCCACGGCGGCGCGGGTAACCGCAGAACCGTTGTGACCAGCAGTTTTAGGCAGCCAATGGGGTATGGTGTAATTGGCAACACAGCTGATTCTGGTTCAGCCATTCTAGGTTCGAGTCCTGGTACCCCAGCAAGATCGCGGCACGGCTTGCGATTAGGTCGCCCCTCTCCGGTGAGCTATGCTGGCTGCTCGGATCGGTTCAGGCCCCGTCGTCTAGCGGCCTAGGACGCCGCCCTCTCACGGCGGTAGCGTGGGTTCGAATCCCATCGGGGCTACAAACAACTACTGGCCGGTCCCCAGCACGGCCGGGGCGGTCGACCCGCCCACCGGCATGGGCGGCAATCCCAACTTGCGGTGATCCCACGAGCGCGCGCGGCGGGCCACGATGCGCACGCACACGCGCTTGTTCATCATCTGCTCGACGAAGGGCTTCATCTCGTCGGTGTAGGGGCCGGTGTAGCGCTCGAACACGCTGACACCCACCCGGTGCGCGACGTCGGGATCGTCGACGATCTCCGCGACGCCCTCGAACGACACCCCGCGCAGCGTGTCGTAGGTGTCGCCGTCCTCGATCAGAAAGCTCACCCGCGGATCCCGGGTGAGGTTCACCGCCTTCTGCGACTTGGCCTTGGTCTCCAGCCAGACCTCGCCGTCGACGACGGCGTACCACATGGCGGTCAGGTGCGGCTGGCCATCGGGGCCGACGGTGGCGAGTGTTCCGGTGCGGCTCTTGACGACGAAGTCGGCGATCTCGTCCTCCGACATGACGATGCTCGCGCGCTGATTGGTTCCCATGCCGGTCAGTTTGTCAGGTCCGCTGCTCGCCGCAGGACTAGAGCCGGCGGGTAAGCGCGTCGGCCGCGGACAGCAGATCGGCGGCCCAGCGTGCCCCCGGGCGGCGCCCGATGCGATCGACGGGCCCGGACACCGATATCGCGGCGATGACGACACCGCGGCCGTCGCGCACCGGCGCCGACACGCTGGCCACCCCGGGCTCGCGCTCGGCGACGCTTTGCGCCCAACCGCGCCGGCGCACTTCGGCAAGCGCCCGGTCGGTGAATTTCGCCGACGGCAGCACGGCCTTCTGGACTGTCGCGTCGGCATAGGCGAGTAGCACCTTGGCCCCCGAGCCCGCCGTCATCGGCAGGCGCGCCCCGACCGGCACCGTATCGCGAAGACCCGCAGCCGGTTCCAGGGCGGCCACGCAGACCCGCGACGCGCCCTCGCGGCGGTACAACTGCACGCTCTCGCCGGTGGTCTCGCGCAGGCCGGCCAGCACGGCCGCGCCGGCGGCCAGCAGCGGATCGTTGACGCGCGCGGCCAGTTCGGTGACGGCGGGGCCCAGCCGCCAACGCCCTTCGTCGTCGCGGCCCGCCAGCCGATGAACTTCCAGCGCGGCCGCCAGCCGGTAGGCGGTGGCCCGGGGCAACCCGGTTCGCTCGCACAGTTCGGCCAGGCCGCACGGGGATTCCGCGATCGTGTGTAGCACGCCCACCGCTTTGTCGAGGACGCCGATGCCGCTATGCTGTCTCACAAGGAGATACTAGCGTCTCGTATACTGAGATGACAGCCGAAGGACCGGATAGGGGCGAATTCGATATGGGATCCGAAGCCAAGCCGCGCACCCTGGCCGAAAAGGTTTGGGACGACCATGTTGTGGCGTCCGGGGGCGGTTCCGACCAAGCGGGGGCCCCTGACTTGATCTACATCGACCTGCATCTGGTGCACGAGGTGACCAGCCCGCAGGCGTTCGACGGCCTGCGCCTGGCCGGCCGGCCGGTGCGGCGCCCCGACCTGACGCTGGCCACCGAGGACCACAACGTGCCGACGGTCGACATCGACAAGCCGATCGCCGACCCGGTGTCGCGCACGCAGGTCGAGACGTTGCGGCGCAACTGCGCGGAATTCGGCGTCCGGCTCTATCCGATGGGCGACATCGAACAGGGCATCGTGCACGTCGTCGGCCCGCAATTGGGGCTCACGCAGCCGGGGATGACGATCGTGTGTGGCGACAGTCACACGTCGACGCACGGCGCATTTGGCGCGCTGGCCATGGGGATTGGCACCTCGGAGGTGGAGCACGTGCTGGCCACCCAGACCCTGCCGCTGCGGCCGTTCAAGACGATGGCGGTGAATGTCGACGGGCAGTTGCCCGCCGGCGTGACCGCCAAGGACATCATCCTCGCGCTGATCGCGAAGATCGGCACCGGCGGCGGGCAGGGTCACGTCATCGAATACCGCGGCAGCGCCATCGAATCGCTGTCGATGGAAGGCCGGATGACGGTCTGCAACATGAGCATCGAGGCCGGCGCCCGCGCGGGCATGGTGGCGCCGGACGAGACCACGTACGAGTTCTTGCGCGGCCGCCCGCACGCCCCGACGGGCGCGCAGTGGGACGCCGCCGTGGCCAACTGGCAGCAGCTGCGCACCGACCCCGGCGCCGTCTTCGACACCGAGGTCTACCTCGACGCGGCCTCGTTGAGCCCGTTCGTCACGTGGGGGACCAACCCCGGCCAGGGTGTGCCGCTGGGCGCGGCCGTGCCCGACCCCGAACTGATGACCGACGACGGCGAGCGGCAGGCCGCCGAGAAAGCCTTGGCGTACATGGACCTTCGACCGGGCACGCCGATGCGCGAGATCGGGGTGGACGCCGTGTTCGTCGGCTCTTGTACCAACGGTCGTATCGAAGACCTGAGGGTGGTGGCCGACGTGTTGCGGGGGCGCAAGGTCGCCCCGGGGGTGCGGATGCTCGTCGTGCCGGGCTCCATGCGGGTGCGCGCGCAGGCCGAAGCCGAAGGGCTGGGCGAGGTTTTCACCGCCGCGGGCGCCGAGTGGCGCCAGGCCGGATGCTCGATGTGCCTGGGCATGAACCCCGATCAGCTGTCCCCGGGGGAGCGGTGCGCCGCCACGTCGAACCGCAACTTCGAAGGGCGGCAGGGCAAAGGGGGCCGCACTCACCTGGTATCCCCGGCCGTCGCCGCGGCCGCCGCGGTCCGGGGCACGCTGTCCTCGCCGGCCGACTTGAACTCCAACTGATTTTGAATCGAGGACGAAATGGAAGCCTTTCGCACCCACACCGGCATCGGGGTGCCGCTGCGGCGGTCCAATGTCGACACCGACCAGATCATTCCGGCGGTGTTCTTGAAGCGGGTAACCCGAACCGGTTTCGAGGACGGCTTGTTCGCCACGTGGCGCTCGGATCCCTCATTCGTGCTCAATCTCAGCCCCTTTGACCGCGGCTCGGTTCTGGTGGCCGGACCCGATTTCGGCACCGGGTCGTCGCGTGAGCATGCGGTGTGGGCGCTCATGGACTACGGGTTCCGGGTCGTCATCTCGTCTCGGTTTGGTGACATTTTTCGGGGCAACGCCGGCAAGGCGGGGCTGTTGGCGGCGGAAGTTTCTCAAGACGGCGTCGAACTGCTTTGGAAGCTCATCGAGCAGAGCCCCGGCTTGGAAATCACTGCCAATCTTCAAGATCGAAATATCACCGCCGGAACGACGGTGCTGCCGTTCAAGATTGACGACCACACCGCGTGGCGATTGCTCGAAGGCCTCGACGATATAGGCCTTACGCTGCGGAAACTCGACCAGATCGAGGCATTCGAGTCGGCGCGCCCGGAGTGGAAACCGCGCACTCTGCCCGCCTCCTGAAGGGCCGATCGGGACGGTGATTTCACCCCCGACCGGATAGGTAGCCCGTCTTATTTTGGGCCCGCGCCACCGGTCAAGGGCGGCAACCGGATTGCGAAAAATGCGCTCGTTCCGTCCTGAAATTGCGCGTGGCTCTTGGAAATTTGCTGGGTGAGGGTTTACCGTGTTCGCAGTCGGTTCCCAAAAATGGGACCACTGGCTTCGGAGGGTTTGGATGAACAAAGCAGAGCTCATAGATGTGCTCACACAGAAATTGGGCTCGGACCGTCGGCAGGCGACCGCCGCCGTCGAGAATGTTGTCGACACCATTGTGCGCGCCGTGCACAAGGGCGACAGCGTCACCATTACCGGGTTCGGTGTCTTCGAACAGCGGAGGCGCGCGGCGCGGGTGGCCCGCAATCCGCGTACGGGCGAGACGGTAAAGGTTAAGCCGACATCGGTCCCAGCGTTCCGGCCCGGTGCTCAATTCAAAGCGGTTGTGTCTGGCGCACAGCGCCTCCCGGCGGAAGGACCTGCAGTGAAACGTGGTGTGGTAGCGGCCGGCGCAGCCAAGAAGGCGGCGAAGAAGGCTCCGGCGAAGAAGGCGGCGAGCAAGGCTCCGGCCAAGAAGGCTGCGGCCAAGAAGGCCCCGGCCAAGAAGGCCGCGGTGAAGAAGGCCCCCGCCAAGAAGGCCGCGACCAAGGCTCCGGCCAAGAAGGCCGCGGTGAAGAAGGCTCCCGCCAAGAAGGCCGCAGTGAAGAAGGCTCCGGCCAAGAAGGCCGCAGTGAAGAGGGCGCCGGCCAAGAAGGCAGCGAGCAAGGCTCCGGCCCGCAAGGCTCCCGCCAAGAAGGCCGCCGCTCGGCGCGGTCGCCGGTAGGAAGTTCCACACGCGGATGCCCTTCGGGGTGGCGGCAATGCCCCACCCGGAGGGTATTTGCGTGTCAGGCCCGCACGTTGGCGGCCAGCGCGCCGCCGATGTGGTCGGCCGCCACCAGGCGGCCGCCTGACAGGGACAGCACCCACGTACTGCCCTTGTGGTTGCGCGATTTATCGGCGCGCACCCCGTCGCGTTCGCACCACCACGCGATGAGGTCCGGAATCACCTTGCCCTGCGTGCAAATCACGGGCGTGCCTGCCTCCTCGGCGATGCGCAGCATCCGGTGGCGCGCACGCTTGGGACTCTTCGCGTAGGACTCCTCGGTGAGGGCCGGCTCGTTGTGGACCGTCACGCCGAGTTCTTCGGCGAGGGGTTCGACCGTCTGGTGGCAGCGCAACCGGTCCGCCGCATACACGTCGGTTGCGCCGAAGGCCAGCAGCTGGGGAACCAGTGCCTCCGCCTGCGCGCGGCCCCGCTTGTCGAGCGGGCGTTTGGTGTCGTCGCCTTTGAAACGTGATTTCCGGCCGGCGGTGCCGTGCCGGACCACCAGCACGGTGCGCGTGTCTTCGGGCTGTTTCGCGAAGTGGCGCAACATCTTTCGATCATGCGGGTAGGTGAGTCTGTCCTTCGCCTCGGCGACCGGCAGCCACACCAACTCATCGACTTCGCGTCCGGGCGCGAAGTCGCCGCCGGTGTCGCGCGCCGCCCAGTAATAGACCTTCTTGACGCCCTGGTCGATCGGATAGCTCACCATGTCGAGTCGCCGGCCGAGGATGGCGCGGTGGCCCGTCTCCTCGAACACCTCGCGGACCGCTGCCACCGGGGCCGTCTCGCCGGGGTCCACCTTGCCCTTCGGCAGCGACCAGTCGTCATAGCGGGGGCGGTGGATCAGGGCCACCTCGAGGCTTGGGTCCGCCGTATCGTCGCCGCACCTGCGCCACAGCACCGCGCCCGCCGCGTACACGATCTTGCTTCCCGACCGCCGACCCGCCGACGAGGTCTGGTTCGACACCTAAACTCCTGCAGGTCAATTCGCTCGCGGTCGTGGATGCGACCTGGAAGCTACCACACGGGCGTCAGGGGCTGCGGTGCCGCTCCATCAGCGATTCCTGATGGTCGCGCACGCTGTGGCCCTCCTGGGGCGACGCGGTCCACTGCCCGTCGGAACCCAGTTCCCAGCACCGGGTCGACGGGTCCAACGCGGACTCGAACAGGTCGTCCAGATAGGCCGTGAGTCGCGGATCCTTGACCTGAACCAGCGCCTCGACGCGCCGGTCGAGGTTGCGGTGCATCATGTCGGCGCTGCCGATCCAGAACTCGTTGAGGCGGTTGAAATGCATGATCCGCGAGTGCTCCAGGAAGCGCCCGAGGATCGAACGGACCGAGATGTTCTCCGAGAATCCCTCCGCACCCGGGCGCAGCGCGCAGATGCCGCGCACCACCACCTCGACCTGCACCCCGGCCCGCGACGCGCGATACAACGCGTCGATCACCTGCTCGTCGACCAGAGCGTTCATCTTCATCCGGATCCGCCCGCCACCGTGTTCGCGGTGGGCGGCGATCTCGCGCTCGACGCGTTCGATGATCCCCGTGCGAATGCTGTGCGGGGCCACTAAGAGATTGCGATAGGAAACCTTGCGCGAGTAGCCGGTAAGCGAATTGAACAGATCGGTCAGATCGGCCCCGATTTCGGGGGACGCCGTGAGCAGACCGACGTCCTCGTACAGCCGCGCCGTCTTCCCGTTGTAATTGCCGGTCCCGATGTGGCAGTACCGACGGATCGCCGAACCTTCGCGGCGCACCACGAGGCAGGTCTTGCAGTGCGTCTTCAGCCCGACGTAGCCGTAGACCACGTGGACGCCCGCCTGCTCAAGTGTGCGGGCCCAGCGGATGTTGGCCTGCTCGTCGAAGCGCGCCTTGATCTCCACCATGGCCACCACTTGCTTTCCGGCCTCGGCCGCGGAGATCAGCGCCCGAACGATCGGCGAATCACCGGAGGTGCGGTACAACGTCTGTTTGATCGCCAGCACGTTGGGGTCGGCGGCGGCCTGCTCGATGAATCGCTGCACGCTGGTGGAAAACGAGTCGTACGGATGATGAAGCAGCACATCGCCTTCGCGCAGCGTCGCGAAGATGCTCCGCGGTGTCTCGCGGTCGGCGAAGGCGGGGTGGGTGTCGGGAACGAAGGTCGGATCCTTGAGTGCCGGCCGCTCGATCCCGTAGATCTGCCACAACGACGAAAGGTCGAGCAGCCCCGGCACTTCGATGACGTCACCGGGATGCACGTCGAGTTCGCGCAGCAGCAGCTCCAGCATGCTTTCGGTCATGTCGTCGGCGATCTCGAGCCGCACCGGGGAACCGAAACGCCTGCGCGCCAACTCGCGCTCCAGTGCCTGCAGTAGGTCCTCGTCGCGGTCCTCTTCAACCTCGTAGTCCGCGTTGCGGGTGATGCGGAACGCGTGATGCTCAACGATTTCCATGCCCGGGAACAGCTCGGGCAGGAACGCCGCGATCAGTTCTTCCATCGGGAGATAACGGACGATTTCCGGTCCTTCACCGTCGGCGCCGCGGGTGTCGAGCTCGACGAAGCGATCGACGTTGTTCGGCACCTTGACCCGGGCAAAGTGCTGGCCACCATCCTCAGGCTGGCGCACCATGACCGCCAGGTTCAGGCTCAACCCGCTGACGAACGGGAACGGGTGAGCGGGGTCGACGGCCAGCGGCGTCAGGACGGGAAAGACTTGTTCGGTGAAATACGTCGACAATTCGTCGCGCTCGGCCTGATCCAGATCGGCCCACGTGACGATGTGGATGCCTTCCTCGGCGAGCGCCGGTCGCACCGAGTCGAGGAACACCCGCGCGTGCCTGGTGGCGATTCGCTGGGTCTGTTCGCCGATGCGGGCCAGTTGCTCACGCGGTGTCAGCCCGTCGGCCGACCGGACGGACAGGCCCATCTCGTCGCGGCGCTTGAGGCCGGCGACCCGCACCATGTAGAACTCGTCGAGATTGGAGGCGAAGATCGCCAGGAACTTCGCGCGTTCCAGCAGCGGCAGCGAGTTGTCGTCGGCCAGCGCGAGCACACGCGCGTTGAAGTCCAGCCAGCTCAGTTCGCGGTTGAGGTAGCGGTCCTCGGGCAGCTCGTCGGAGATCGCGGCGGGCGTCGCGGCCGGTGGCGCCGCCACGTCGGCCTCGCCTGAATGCCATGTGGTCTCGTCGGGCCGTGCCTCGGCTTCGGTTTCGGTCACCATGCGATCATTGCTCATCATCCGCTGGTGCTGCTAGCGCTCGGCGGACATCCATTCGCAGTTGGCGCGCCGTTCATCGCTCGTACAGATTTGCTGGTGCCGGAATTCGCTATTGCTGCGCTCGTACTATTTGATGGCCCGGGCGGTCGCCGCCCCCACGCCGAGACGACGCGCGGCCGCCAGGTCGGCGGGCGTGTCGACGTCGCACCGCAGGCCGGGCCAGGCGCCCGTGAGTTCGATCGCGCCCGAACGCCGGTGCCGCGCGCACGAATCCGGGCCGAACTGTGGATCCAGCGCGGCGCCGAAAGCGCAGAGCGCGGCGGTTCCCGTCGCCAACCGGTCGGCGACGAAGCTGCGCCGGTGCTGGCGCGCGGCGGCGATCGCCTCGGCCAACTCCTGGGTCTGCAACGCGGGCAAGTCGCCTTGCAGCACAACGACATTGGTGAAGGCGCCGGCCACCGCCCGTTCGGCGGCGACGATCGCACTGTTCAGCGGGTCGCGGTCGCCCTCGGGCGTCGGGTCGGCCAGCACGGCGGCGCCGAGTTCGGCCGCCGCGGCCGCCGCGGCGTCGTCGGGCGTGACGACGGTGATCGAGCCCAGCGCCTCGACACCAGACGCGGCGGTCAGGGTGTCGACCAGCATGGCCAGCACCACCTTCTCGCGCCGGGACGCCGAGAACACCGGGGCCAGCCGGGTCTTCGCGGCGGCCAGCCGCTTGACGGCGATGATCAACGCGACGTCACCCGCGCCGTCGTCCGCCCCCTCGGCCCGTGTGCCGCTCATCCCGCCATCCTGCCAGCGCGACCGCGGCGACCGGCCGTCGCGGTAGCGTGATCCGCGTTGATGGCATAACCGCTCGGACGGGGGTGACGGATGGCCGGCACAGAGGGCGCCGTTGCGGTGATGGGCGCCGGTGCCTGGGGCACCGCGCTGGCCAAGGTGCTCGCTGACGCGGGCGGAGAAGTCGTGCTGTGGGCGCGGCGCTCCGACGTGGCCGACGAGATCAACGCCACCCGTTACAACCCCGCCTATCTCCCCGGCACGCTGTTGCCGCCCGGCATCCGCGCCACCACCGACGCGAGCGAGGCCCTGGCCGGCGCGACGACGGTGCTGCTGGGGGTGCCGGCGCAGACGATGCGCGGCAACCTCGAGCGATGGGCGCCGTCGGTGGCCGACGGCGCGACCCTGGTCAGCCTGGCCAAGGGCATCGAGCTGGGCTCGCTCATGCGGATGAGCCAGGTGATCGTTTCGGTGACCGGAGTGGATGCCGCACAGGTCGCGGTCATCTCGGGGCCCAACCTGGCCAGTGAGATCGCCCAGTGTCAGCCCACCGCCACGGTGGTCGCGTGCAGCGACTCCGGGCGCGCGGTCGCCGTGCAGCGGATGCTCAACAGCGGCTACTTCCGTCCCTATACCAATAGTGATGTGGTCGGCACCGAGATCGGCGGGGCGTGCAAGAACGTCATCGCGCTCGCCTGCGGCATGGCGGCCGGCGTCGGGCTCGGCGAAAACACCGCCGCGGCGATCATCACCCGGGGCCTGGCCGAGATCATGCGGTTGGGGATAGCGCTCGGCGCCAAGGGGGCGACGCTGGCCGGGCTGGCCGGCGTCGGGGACCTGGTGGCCACCTGCACCTCGCCGCACTCGCGCAACCGGTCGTTCGGCGAATGCCTGGGCCGCGGCGGGACCCTGGAGTCGGCCACGCAGGCGGGGGAGGGGCACGTCGTCGAGGGGGTGACGTCCTGTGAGGCGGTGCTGGCGCTGGCGTCCAGCTACGACGTCGAGATGCCGCTCACCGACGCCGTGCACCGGGTGTGTCACAAGGGATTGTCGGTGGAGGAGGCGATGGCGCTGCTGCTGGGCCGCAGCACCAAGCCCGAATGAGGCGCCCCGGCGCGCGAAAGCCCAGGTGGCGGTGCGGTGCCCGACCCCGCGGCGGATGTACCGGTAGCCTCTCCAGGTTGTGAATGCCAGCGAGCGCGTGCGCGTCGCCGTCGTGTTCGGCGGGCGCAGCAACGAGCACGCCATCTCGTGCGTGTCGGCCGGCAGCATTCTGCGCAACCTCGACCCGCAGCGCTTCGAGGTGATCGCGATCGGCATCACGCCGCAGGGTTCGTGGGTGCTCACCGACGGCGACCCGGATGCGCTTGCGATCACCGACCGGCAGTTGCCCGAGGTGACCGCCGATTCGGGGACCGAGCTGGCCCTGCCGGCGGATCCCCTGCGCGGCGGTGAGCTGGTGTCGCTGTCGCCGGGCGCCGGCGAGGTATTGACGGCGGTCGACGTGGTGTTTCCGGTGCTGCACGGCCCCTATGGCGAGGACGGCACGATCCAAGGCCTGCTCGAACTCGCCGGCGTGCCCTACGTCGGCGCCGGGGTGCTGGCCAGCGCCGCGGGCATGGACAAGGAGTTCATGAAGAAGCTCCTTGTCGCCGAGGGACTTCCGGTCGGTCCGCACGCGGTGCTGCGCGCGCCCCGGGCGGCGCTGGACCTCGACGAGCGCGAGCGGCTTGGCCTGCCGGTGTTCGTCAAACCCGCGCGCGGCGGTTCCTCGATCGGCGTCGGGCGGGTCGCGAGTTGGGACGAGCTGCCCGCCGCGGTCGCGAACGCCCGCCGGCACGATCCGAAGGTGATCGTCGAGGCGGCGATCAACGGTCGCGAGCTGGAGTGCGGCGTCCTCGAAATGCCCGACGGCACAGTGCAAGCCAGCACGGTGGGCGAGATCCGGGTGGCCGGGGTGCGGGGGCGCGAGGACTCGTTCTACGACTTCGCGACGAAATACCTCGAGGACGCAGCCGAATTGGACGTGCCCGCGAAGGTCGAGGACGACATCGCGGATGCGGTGCGCCAGTTGGCGATCCGGGCGTTCAAGGCCATCGACTGCCAGGGCCTGGCCCGGGTCGACTTTTTTCTCACCGAAAACGGGCCGATCATCAACGAAATCAACACGATGCCGGGTTTCACGACCACCTCGATGTACCCGCGGATGTGGGCGGCCAGCGGGGTCGACTATCCGAACCTGCTCGCGATCATGGTGGAGACGGCGTTGGCGCGGGGCGTGGGTCTGCGCTAACCAAACTAGCGCGCGGGTGCCGGGTCGATGGGCACGGCGGCCATGGTGTGGTCGATCGCTTCGGAGAGCTGCTGGATGGGCGTCGGCCCCGATCCCGCGGGCAGCGTGAGCGCCACGTACACCGGCCGGTCGACCGTGTACCAGGTGGCCCGCGCGGCCTCACCCCCGGATTGCGGGCCAGCGGCCACCTCGAACCACTGCACCCGGTCGACGACCTGGATCGGTGAGCCCACCACGAACTCGGCGGGGCGGTCGAGCCCGCAGCGCAACACCACCGGCTGGCTGTCGGGCGAGGTCCGCCAGGCCGCCGCGCCGTCGGGCGCCGGCTGCGCCAGCTGCGCGCGTTGATAGTCCCCGAGCCGCTGCGGCAGCGCGTCGACCAGCGCCCGGCACGCGGCGCTGGTCGCCTGTGGCGCGGGGAAGGCCGCGACGGTCACCGGCTGCGGTGGCGCCTGGCGGGTGGCCGCGATGGCCAGGATCACGCCGATCGCCGCGACGGCCACCGCCACCGCCGCGATCATCAGGGCACGCGGTGGTCCGGTATCGGTCGTGGGGCCGCTTGCGGGGTCGGTCGTCACCGCCCGCGCACCTCCTTGCTTCTCTTACACTGGCGCGGTCCGCTCGCGCGGGCAGGGATCTAACTTACCGCAGGTCGGGCGGCGTACGGTGGCGCGGGACGGCCGAGGAGGTGGCGTGCGCGACGACACATCGGGGGAACCCCCCACGCTGGCGCGGCTCGGAGAATTCGCGGTCATCGATCGGCTGGTAAGCGGCCGCCGGCAACCCGACGCGGTGCTGCTCGGCCCCGGCGATGACGCGGCGCTGGTGTCGGCGGGCGACGGCCGCAGCCTGGTCTCGACCGATGTGCTGGTGCAGGACCGGCACTTTCGGCTGGACTGGTCGACGCCCCACGACGTCGGCCGCAAGGCGATCGCGCAGAACGCGGCCGACATCGAGGCGATGGGCGGGCGCGCCACGGCCTTCGTCGTGGGCTTCGCGGCGGCCGCCGGCGCGCCGGCCGCGCAGGTCGACGCGCTGGTCGACGGGATGTGGGACGAGGCGGGCCGGATCGGCGCCGGCATCGCCGGCGGCGACCTGGTCAGTGCCCCGCTGTGGGTGTTGTCGGTGACGGTGCTGGGTGACCTCGGAGGCCGGGCTCCGGTGTCACGGTCCGGGGCGAAGGCCGGCTCGGTGATCGCCGTCGCCGGTCAGCTGGGCCGCTCCGCCGCCGGGTATTCGTTGTGGGAGAAGGGCATTGAGGGTTTCGAGGAGCTGCGGCGTCGCCACCTGGTGCCCCAGCCGCCCTACGGGCAGGGCGCCATGGCCGCCGCCGCGGGCGCGCAGGCCATGATCGATGTCTCCGACGGCCTGGTCGCCGACCTCCGCCACGTCGCCGAGGCGTCCGGGGTGGGCATTGACCTGTCCACCGCGGCGCTGGGCGCGGACCGCGACGCGCTGGCCGCCGCCGGGGACGCCGTCGGTCATGATCCGTTGGCGTGGGTGCTCGGCGGCGGCGAGGACCACGCCCTGGCGGCGTGTTTCGCCGGCCCGGTGCCGCCGGGGTGGCGCGTCATCGGCCACGCGCTCGACGGGCCGGCGCGGGTGTTGGTCGACGGCGCGGAGTGGAGCGGTTACGCGGGGTGGCAATCTTTCGCCCGGTGACGATGCGGGCCGTGTCGCGGCCCGAGGAGGAGGCGGGCATCGGAGTTGGCGCTAGGGTGACGCGAGTGACCGTCTACGCCATCGCCCAGCTGAAGTTCACCGACCGGGTGGCCTACGACCGGTACCAGGCGAGGTTCATGGACGTCTTCCGCCGTCACCCGGGAACGCTGCTGGCCGCCGACGAGTCGCCGAAGGTCGCCGAGGGGGCCTCCGACCGCGAGAAGGTGGTGCTGATGTCGTTTCCCGACGAGGCGGCGTTCCGGACGTTCGTGGAATCGCCCGAATACGAGGAGATCGCGAAGGACCGGCGGGCGGGGGCCGACACGGTGGTGCTGCTCGTGCAGGGGCTGCAATGACGGCGCGCCCGTTGAGCGAGCTCGTCGAGCCCGGCTGGGCCACCGCGCTCAAACCCGTCACGGACCAGGTCGCCGAGATGGGGCAGTTCCTGCGGGCGGAGATCGCCGCGGGTCGCCGCTACCTGCCGGCGGGCCCAAACGTGTTGCGCGCCTTCACCTATCCGTTCGACGACGTCAGGGTGCTGATCGTCGGGCAGGATCCCTATCCCACGCCCGGGCACGCCGTGGGCCTGAGCTTCTCGGTGGCGCCCGACGTGCGGCCGCTGCCCCGCAGCCTGGCGAACATCTTCGACGAGTACGCCGCCGACCTGGGCCACCCCCAGCCGGCGTGCGGCGACCTGTCTCCGTGGGCGGAGCGCGGCGTGATGCTGCTGAACAGGGTGCTCACGGTGCGTCCCAACAACCCGGCGTCGCACCGGGGCAAGGGCTGGGAGGCGGTGACCGAGTGCGCGATCCGCGCGCTGGCCGAGCGGTCGCTGCCGCTGGTGGCCATCCTGTGGGGCCGCGACGCGTCGACGCTCAAACCCATTCTGGCCGAAGGCAATTGCGTGGCGATCGAATCGCCGCATCCGTCGCCGCTGTCCGCGTCCCGCGGCTTTTTCGGCTCGCGCCCGTTCAGCCGCGCCAACGAGCTGCTGGTGGGAATGGGCGCCGACCCGATCGATTGGCGGCTGCCGTGACCGAGATGACCGCGCTGCGCGCGCACCGGCGGGGTGGCCCGGAGGTGCTGGTCGTCGAGCGCGCGCCCGTCCCGGTCCCCGCGGCCGGCGAGGTGTTGGTGGCGGTGCGCGCGGCGGCCATCACGTTCGACGAGCTGACCTGGGACGAGACGTGGACTGCCGACGGCGTCAGCCGGACCCCGGTCATCCCTTCGCATGAGGTTTCCGGCGTGGTGTCCGAGATCGGCTCGGGCGTAACGGATTTCCAAGCCGGCGACGAGGTGTACGGGCTGGTGGGATTCGATCGCGACGGCGCGGCGGCCGAATACGTCGCGGTTCCGGCCGCCGACCTGGCCGCCAAGCCTGCGACGGTGTCGCACGCCAGTGCGGCCGCGCTGCCGATGGGCGGGCTCACCGCCCTGCAGGCCCTGGTCGACCACGCCGCGGTGCGGCCCTCAGAGGAGGTCCTGGTGCACGGCGGGGCCGGCGGGGTCGGGCTTCTGACGGTCCAACTGGCCGCGATCCTCGGGGCGCGGGTCACCGCGACCGTGCGCAGCGATGCCGGCGAGCTCCTCCGCGGTTTGGGCGCCGCACGCGTAATCGACGTTCGCTCAGAAGCTTTCGACGAAGGCGGTGCCGCCTACGACGTCGTCATCGACACCGTCGGCGGCCAGACCTTGGACCGATCCTTTGGCGTGCTGCGCCGAGGCGGACGGTTGGTCACCCTCTCGGCGCCCCCGCCGGCCGGCAAGGCTGACGAATACGGCGTTTCGGCAACGTTCTTTATCGTCACGCCCAACGGTGACCAGCTCGCCGAACTCGCGGCGTTCGTGGACGGTGGCCGGCTGCACGTGGAGATCGCGGCGACCTTCCCGCTCGACAGGGGGCGGGAGGCGTTCGAAAGCGGACGGTTACCGCGCCGGCGAGCGGGAAAGACCGTCCTCGTCGTGCGCGACTGACGAGCGGCCCGCCCCGGCCACGTTCAGTCCGAGCGTCGCACCGTGCCGGATTCGAGGTCGTAGACCAGGCCGGTGATCGTCGTTTCCGGCGCCCGTGCGAACTCGCGCAAGAGATGGACGTCGTAGTTCACCGCGCGCCAGGGATCGGCGACGGTCAGCTTCGCCACGTCGTCCTCGTGGGTGCCCAGATAGGCGGCGACCAGCGCGGCGTGCTCCGGGGCGTCGAGCCGAGCCAGTCCGCAGTCGGTGTGGTGCATGACGAGGATCTCGAACACGGCGTCGATGCCCTCGACGGCGGCGACGGTGGACAGGACCAGCAGGCTTCGCAGCACGTCGGGGGTGACCCGGCCGCCGGGGTTGCGCAGCACGATCGCGTCGCCCGGCTGCAGACCGAGAACGTGTGCGGGGTCGACGCGGTGGTCGGCGCACGTGAGGACGATGGTTCGCAGTGCCGGTGTGAGCGAGCGGCTGGCGGTGGACAAGGTCTTTGCGCGCCGCGCGTTGCGGTCGATGAGCCTACTGACGCTCATGCGGTTTGCTCCCTCGTCGCGCGCTGCCGCAGCATCGGGTCGAGTTCGGTTCGGGCGAGGTTATTGATCAGGTTCCCGAGCATGTTTTCGGCGATGACCGCCGCGACGTCGATCATGGTTTGGGCGTCGATCCCCGCGGCGCGCGCGTCGTCGAGGTCCGCGTCGCTCAACTGGCCGCGAGCGTGGAGCATCCGCGCCGCGAACTCGACCTGGGCTTCGACGCCACGATTGTCGGCGTCGGCCGTCCGGGCGACGGCCCGCGCGGCGAGGCTATGCGCCGTCCGGCAGTACTCGCATCCGTTCGTCTCGGCGACGTGGATCGCGATGCGCTCTCGGGCCAGCGGCAAAACACTGCCCTGGGCGTTGAACTCGCCCGCCGTGAGGTAGAGGTCGGCCGCGTTGGTTCCGCGCGCCATGACACGGATGGTGTTCGGCAGCCAGCCGTATCGACCTCGCGCGGTGTCGAACGCGGGCAGCGGGGCGTCGGCGCGGACGGGTTCGATGCGGGTCATGCCGTCACCCGCGCCCAGGGCAGCTCGGCGGTCGCCAGCCGCTCCATCGCGGGACCGCTCTCGAACGCCAGCAGGAGCTGCTTCTCGCCGTCGGTCACGTCGGTGACGGCACCGCGGGCGAACGACGGCGGCGCGGGGAAATACTCGATGCCCAGTTGCACCAGACGCGCCATCTCCTCACCGGCGATCAGCCCCGCGAGGAACAACCCCGCATCGATGCTCGCCGACACGCCGGCGCCGGTGACGATCCGCCCGTCGCGGTGGAAGCGCTCGGGGACGACCTCGACGCCGTAGGAGGCCACGCGATCCCGCCAGCCCCAGTTGGTGGTCACGCTGACGCCACCGAGGACCCCGGCCGCCGCCAAAAGCGCGACCCCGTTGCAGATTCCGACGGTCCACGTCGTCGTTGCGTGCATCCGCGCTATCCAGCCAAGGAGGCCCGGTTCGCCGAGTGCCGCGCAGACGCCCGGTCCGCCCGGCACGTAAAGGATGTCGGCCGAGGCGATTTCGTCGATGCCGCGGTAGGCGACCAGCCCCAGGCGGCGGGTGTCGGCCGCGATCACACCAGGGGCCGCCGCGGCGAATTCGACCTCCACGCCTGGGACGTTGGCCAGCACTTCGTAACCGCCGACGACGTCCAGCGCCGTGAAGCCGTCGAACAGCACGACCGTCAGTCGCATGTCTTCCTCCTTGCCCATCAACACCGTGAGCTTCATGCTGGCGTGCGGAGGCGGACGGCACGAGTGGCGGAAATGCCACTAAAGCGGCTATTGTCGCCACATGGCGGATGCGGCCAGCCGGGTGGGCATTCTCGTCTACGACGGTTGCTTCGCGTCCGAGGCGTTCGCGGTGCTCGACGTGCTCACCCTCGCGAACCGGGTCGCGGAGTTCAACGGTCAACCGGTCCCGTTCATCCCGACACTCCATGCCGCTCGCGCTCGCGCTGTATCCGCCAGCGGCGGAATCGAAATGCGGGCTCCGCGCATGCGTTACAGCCTCGACCTGCTGGTGGTTCCGGGATTCGATCTGAGCCCGGCCCAGGACCTCGGCCGTCGGCTCGAGGCATGGGGGGACGAGATCGCGCTGCTGCGCCGCGTTGCGGCGCGGGGCATCCCGACCGCGAGCATCTGCGTCGGCGCCTTCTTGCTGGGCGAGGCCGGCATGCTCGGGGGACGGCGCGCGACCACCGCGTGGCTCTTCGCGGACGAGCTGGGCAGGCGGCACCCCGACGCGATCGTGGACCGCCACGCGCTGCTGATCGAGGACGGACCGATCACGACGACGGGCGCGTTCAGCGCGTCACTCGACCTGGCGCTGCACCTCGTCCGCGTGCGCGCGGGCGCCGCGGTGGCCCGCACCACATCGAAGATCACGCTGACCACACCGGGCCGTGCGCTGCAGTCGCCCTACATCGACGAGACCCTCGACGATCATGTGCGGCAAGGGTTCTCGACCAATGTTCGGCGCGACCTGCTGGCCAACCTGGATCGCGAGTACAACCTGGCCGAGCTCGCGGACGCGCATCACGTGAGCACCCGCACCATGCTCCGTCGATTCCGGGCCGAGACGGGCCAGACACCGCTGGACTTCCTCCAGGCGGCGCGCGTGTCCCGCGCGAAGCAACTCCTGGAAGCGACGGACCTCAGCGTCGAGCAGATCGCGCGGTCGGTGAGCTATCGGGACACCGGAACATTCCGGCGACTGTTCTCGGGCGCGGTGGGCTTGACGCCGTCGGACTACCGGCGCGCGTTCGCCACGGGTTGATGCGGCGCTAGCCGCGGACGACCTTGCCGGCCTTGATGCAGGACGTGCACACGTTCAGCCGCTTCTTGTTGCCACCCGGGCGGGTCACAACGTGTACGGTCTGGACGTTGGGGTCCCACCGGCGGCTGGTGCGGCGGTGGGAGTGCGACACCGACTTGCCGAAGCCGGGGCCTTTCCCGCAGATATCGCACACAGCGGCCATTGTTCAAGCTCCTCAAATGATCGGGGTCCGGCTCGGCGGTCTGGCAAGCGCCGGGACAGCCCGGAATGACTCGGGCCAGCCCAGGATACCGACTGACATGGGCAACCACCAAAACGATCAACACCCGTCCGGCGACGTGGCCCCGGCAATGTCGCCGGCTCTGGCTAGGCTCGATGGGTCGGCGCACTCAGGCAACGGGGGCGCCGCCGTGGCTGGCCGCTGGGAGGCTCCGAGGGAGGTGGGTCGCTTGGGCACGTCAGAGGCGCTGCTGGACGCCCCTGCCCTGCGGGACTGGGCCCACACCGCCGTCAGCGACCTGATCACCCACATCGACGAGATCAACCGGCTCAACGTCTTCCCGGTCGCCGACTCCGACACGGGTGCGAACATGCTGTTCACCATGCGTTCCGCGCTGGCGGAGGCCTCTGCAGGGTCGGGCGGCGACGGCTGCGTGGCGCGGGTGGCGGCGGCCCTGTCGGCCGGTGCGCTGAACGGCGCCCGCGGCAATTCCGGGGTGATATTGTCGCAGATCCTGCGTGGTATCGCCGATGTCACCGCGGCTGCGGCGGCCGACGCCGGCGGCGAGCTGCCCCACATGGACGCGGCCATGCTCGGGGCCGCGCTGCGGCGCGGCGTGGAGCTGGTCATCGCGTCGATGGGCGGCGCCGAAGTCCCGGGAACCATCGTCTCGGTGCTGCGGGCCGCCGCCGAGGCCGTCGAGGGCTGCGCCGACGAGGGGCTGTCCGCCGCGATCACCGCCGCGGGCGATGCGGCGGTGATCGCGCTGGAAAAGACCCCCGAACAGCTCGACGTCCTCGCCCACGCCGGCGCCGTGGACGCCGGCGGGCGCGGCCTGCTCGTCCTGCTGGACGCGCTGCGCAGCGCCGTCAGCGGCCAGGCGCCCCGCCGCGCGGTGTACGCGCCGTCGCCGCGCGCGCACCGGCCCGAAGCCGCCGCCGAACAACCGGCGCCGCAGTTCGAGGTGATGTACCGGCTGGACGGTTGCGATTCCGCGGCCGCGGACGCGCTGCGCAATCGCCTCGAGAGCCTCGGGGAATCCGTGGCCATCGCCGCGGCGGCCGCGCAGGAATCCACCGACAGCTACTCCGTGCATGTGCACACCGACGACGCCGGGGCCGCCGTCGAGGCGGGACTGGCGGCCGGGCGCCTCAGCCGCATCGTCATCTCGGCGCTGACCTCCGGTGCCACCGGGATTCCCGCCGGCGGCTGGACGCGCGAGCGCGCGGTGCTGGCCGTCGTCGACGGCGACGGCGCCGCCGAGCTGTTCTCCGGCGAGGGCGCCTGCGTGCTGCGGCCCGATCCGGACGTCGGTGACATCAGCGCGCACCAGCTGATGCGGGCCGTCGTCGACACCGGCGCCGCCCAGGTGATGGTGCTGCCCAACGGCTATGTGGCCGCCGAGGAGCTGGTGGCCGGCTGCACGGCGGCCATCGGGTGGGGGATCGACGTGGTGCCCATTCCGACGGGCTCGATGGTGCAGGGGCTGGCGGCGCTGGCCGTGCACGAAGCGGACCGGCAGGCGGTCGACGACGGCTTCACCATGGCCCGCGCCGCCGGCGCGGCCCGGCACGCGTCGGTGCGCGTCGCGACCGAGAGCGCGTTGACCTGGGCCGGTCGCTGCCAGCCCGGCGACGGCTTGGGCATCGCGGGCGACGAGGTGCTCATCGTGGCCGCCGACGTTGCCGGGGCGGCGATCGGCCTGCTCGACCTGCTGCTGGCATCCGGGGGCGATCTGGTGACGGTGCTGATCGGATCCGGCATCGACGATCAGGCCGCCGCCACGGTGGGCGACGTCCTGCAGGACCACGTGCACGACAACCATCCGGGGACCGAGCTGATGACCTACCGCACCGGCCACCGCGGCGACGTCCTGCTGATCGGGGTCGAGTAGCCGTGGCGTCGCTGTCCGACCGGCTGGACTACGTGGTGGGCGGCAAGGTGATCAAGCTGCTCGACGAAATATTCGGCATCCGGACCGTGGACGACTTGCTGCGCCATTACCCCCGCGGCTACTCCGAAGGCGCGAGCCTGTGGGGCTTCGGCGACGAGCGGCCCGAGGAGGGCGAGCACATCACCATCGTCGACGTCATCACGGATGCCTTCACGAAGCCGATGAACAAGGACCCGAAGAAGAAATACTGCCGCATCACCGTTGGCAGCGGACGCAACAAGGTGACGGCGACATTCTTCAATGCGGGGTGGATCAGCAAGGAGCTGACCAAACACACCAAGGTGATGTTGTCCGGCGAAGTCGGTTACTACAAGGGCGCTATGCAGTTCACGCACCCGGCCTTTCTCGTTCTCGATTCACCGGACGGCAAGGCCCACGGCACCAAGTCGCTGGCCAAAATCGCGGGCGCGTCACGAGCCTCCACGGCCGAAGAGGTCTTGGATGCTTACGAACGCCGCTTCTTCGCGATCTATCCCGCCAGCGCGAAATTGCAGAGCTGGGACATCTTCGCGACCGTCCGCCAGGTGCTCAACATGCTCGACCCGGTGCCCGACCCGCTGCCGGAAGAGCTGCGCGCCGAACTCGGCCTGATCTCCGAGGACGAGGCGCTGCGAGCGATCCATCTCTCTGAGGACGAGCGCGAACGGCAAAGGGCGCGTGAGCGATTGACGTTCGACGAGGCCGTCGGCCTGCAGTGGGCGCTGGTCGCCCGTCGGCACGGCGAGCTGTCGGAATCGGGGCCCCCGGCACCGCGACGCGACGACGGCCTGGCCTCGGAGTTGTTGCGGCGGTTGCCTTTCGAGCTGACGGCGGGACAGCGCGAGGTGCTCGCCGTGCTGTCCGAGGGGCTGGCGGCGACCCGCCCGATGAACCGCCTGCTGCAGGGCGAGGTCGGCTCCGGCAAGACGATCGTGTCGGTGCTGGCGATGCTGCAGATGGTCGACGCGGGCTACCAGTGTGCGCTGCTGGCGCCCACGGAAGTCCTTGCCGCACAACATCTCCGATCGATCCGCGATGTCCTCGGCGAGTTGGCGATGGCGGGCCAGCTGGGCGGGGCGGACAACGCGACCCGGGTGGCGCTGCTCACCGGCTCGATGACGGCCGCGCAGAAGAAGCAGGTCCGTGACGAGGTCGCCGGCGGTCACGCCGGCATCGTCATCGGCACCCATGCGCTGCTGCAGGACGCGGTGAACTTCCACAACCTGGGCATGGTCGTCGTCGACGAACAGCACCGGTTCGGCGTCGAGCAGCGAGATCAATTGCGCGCCAAGGCCCCCGCGGGCATCACGCCGCACCTGCTGGTGATGACGGCGACTCCGATACCGCGTACCGTCGCGCTCACGGTGTACGGCGACCTGGAGACCTCGACGCTGCGCGAACTTCCGCGCGGGCGCCAGCCGATCAACACCAACGTCATCTTTATCGGCGACAAGCCCGCCTGGCTCGAGCGCGCCTGGCACCGCATCATCGAGGAGGTCTCCGCGGGCCGCCAGGTCTATGTGGTGGCGCCGCGAATCGACGAGACCGACGACAGCGGAAAGGAGAACGAAAAGGAAAAGGAAAAAGAGGAGGGCCGCCGTCCGTCGTCGACCGCGGTGGGACTGTTCGACCGATTGCGCTCCCGGGAGCTGGCGGACCTGCGGCTGGCCCTGATGCACGGGCGGTTGTCGGCCGACGAGAAGGACGCCGCGATGGCCGCCTTCCGCGCGGGTGACGTCGACGTCCTGGTGTGCACCACCGTCATTGAGGTCGGTGTCGACGTTCCCAACGCCACGATCATGCTGGTGATGGACGCCGACCGGTTCGGCATCAGCCAGCTGCATCAGCTGCGCGGCCGCATCGGCCGGGGCAAGCATCCGAGCCTGTGCCTGCTGGCCAGCTGGGTCCCGCCGGAATCGCAGGCCGGTCGGCGGCTGCGTGCCGTGGCCGAGACCATGGACGGCTTCGCCCTGGCCGACCTGGACCTCAGGGAACGCCGCGAGGGAGATGTGCTGGGCCGCAACCAATCCGGTCGGGCCGTGACGTTGCGGCTGCTGTCGCTGGCCGACCACGGAACCTACATCGAGGCCGCCCGCGACTACTGCGTGCGGACCTACGAGCGCGATCCCGCCAACCCCGAATTGGCCTTGCTGGCGGCGCGTTTCACCGACACCGACCGGATCGAATACCTGGACAAGGCGTGAACCGGAAGCTGCTGCTGTGGTTGTCGGCGGCCGCGCTGCTCGCGGTGTTGGTCGCCTACCAGACGCTGGGATCGCTGTCGTCCAAGCGCGCCGAGGTCGCCGCCCGCGCCGATGTGCCGACGGTGCAACCCGGCACCGACGTGCTCGCGGGCGTCGCCGTGTTGCCGGAGCGGGCCCACCGCTACGACTACCGTCGCGCGGCGTTCGGCGACGCCTGGGATGACGACAACGATGCCCCGCTCGGGCACAACGGGTGTGACACCCGCGACGACATCCTCGACCGCGACCTCGTCGACAAGACCTACGTGTCGATCAAGCGGTGCCCGAACGCGGTGGCGACCGGGACCCTGCACGACCCGTACACCAACACCACGGTCATGTTTCAGCGCGGGGCCAAGGTGGGCGAGGCGGTGCAGATCGACCACATCGTCCCGCTGGCCTACGCCTGGGACATGGGGGCCTACGGCTGGCCGCTCCCCGAGCGGCTGCGCTTCGCGAACGATCCGGCCAACCTGCTGGCCGTTGAGGGGCAGGCCAATCAGGACAAGGGCGATTCGCCGCCCGCGCAGTGGATGCCGCCGAACACCGCGTTCGCGTGCCAGTACGCGGTGCAGTTCATCGCCGTGCTGCGCGGCTACCAGCTGCCGGTCGACCAGCCCTCAGCGGGGGTGCTGCGGCAGGCCGCGGCCACCTGCCCGGCGGGGTAGCCCGGCCCCCTAGGAGCCGTCGTAGGTGTCCGGGTCCGGGCGCAGCCTGGTGCCGTCGTTGAGGCCGTTGATCGTATCCATGTGTTCGCCGGCCAATTCGAAATCGAAGATGTCCAAATTGCTGGCGATGCGCTCGGGGTTGCTCGAGCGGAAAATCACCGAATTGCCCAGTTGCACGTTCCACCGCAACAGCACCTGCGCCGGCGTCTTGCCGTATTCGGCGGCCACCGAGGCCACGGTCGGGTTGTCGATCAGCTTGCCCAGCGCGAGGGGCGTGTAGGACTGGGTGACGACGTTGTGCTGCGCGTTGGCCTTGCGCATCCCGTCCTGGTTGAGCAGCGGGTGCAACTCGATCTGGTTGACCGCCGGGGTGACGAAGGTCAGGTCGATCACGGTGGAGAGCTGGTCCTCGGTGAAGTTGGAGACCCCGATCGAGCGGGCGTGGCCTTCCCCGCGGGACTGGATCATGCCGCCGAAGGCGTCGACGTACTGGCCCAGCGCCGGGGCCGGCCAATGAATGAGGTAGAGGTCGACGTAGTCCAGGCCGAGACGCTCCAGGCTGGCGCTGCAGGCCAACGGGGCCTTGCTGAAACCCTGGTCCGGGGTGGCCAGCTTGGTGGTGACGAACAACTCCGCGCGCGGAATCCCGGAGGCCGCGATCGCGCGGCCCACGGCGGCTTCGTTGCCGTAGGCGGCGGCGGTGTCGATGAGCCGGCAGCCGAATTCCAGCGCGGCCGATACCGCGCGCTCGGTCTCGTCCTCCGACAACTCGGCGACGCCGAGGCCGAGCACCGGGATGGTGTTTTCGTCATTGAGAGCTATCGACGGTATGGCGGCGCTCGACTCGCGAGTCAACGTCATTCACCTACCTGTGAAATTGAAGTTTCGTGGATTCGGATCCGCCGTCGAAATTTCTCGCATTTCGTCTGGGTTCACCGACTTGGGGATCACGATATTACCCAGCTGCAAACGCCACGTAGTCGACGCCCGCGCGGGTGTCCCCCCGACCGCGCGTCTCGCCGCCGCCCGTAGAGTTGGTCGCACGGCGCGCCGGGTATAGACGGGTATCGGACAACCGTCGTGCGGCGTGACGAGGGGAGCAGGAGAAACTCATGGCCAAGAGTCTCGCGGTGGACCTCGACCTCGGAGCCAAACGCGCATCGATGCGCTGGACGAGCCGCGTGCAGGGCGCCGTCTCCACCATCGGCGTCAAGGTCATTCCCTGGATCCCGACGCCGGCCAAGCGGGCACTGTTCGGCGGCCGCTCGGTGATCATCGACGGCAACACGCTGGACCCGACGCTGCAGCTGATGCTGTCCGGGTTGCACGCCGTCGGTATCGACGGCCTGGTCGTCGACGACGACGCGGCCGCGTCCCGCGCCCAGCTCCGCGAGACGACGGCGGCCCTGCCCGGGCCGCAGGTTCACGTCGAGGTGGACGAGATCTCGCTGCCCGGACCGGCCGGCGAGATCCGCGCGCGCCACTACCGCCCGGCCGACGGGACGGACGCGCCGCTGCTGGTCTTCTATCACGGCGGGGGATGGGTGATCGGCGACCTGGACACGTACGACCCGCTGTGCCGGCTGATATGCCGGGACGCCGGGATCCACGTGTTGTCGGTCGACTACCGGCTGGCGCCCGAGCACCCGGCGCCGGCGGCGGTCGACGATGCGTATGCGGCCTTCAAATGGGCGCACGAGCACGCCGCAGAACTCGGTGCGGCCCCCGGGCGGGTCGCGGTCGGCGGCGACAGCGCCGGCGGCAACCTGGCCGCCGTCGTCGCTCAGCTGGCGCGAAACGAGGGCGGCCCCGCCCCCGTGCTGCAGTGGCTGATCTACCCGCGCACCGACTTCACGGCGCAAACCCGGTCGATGGGCCTGTTCGCCCGCGGCTTCCTGCTGACCCGCCGCGACATGGACTGGTTCGAGGCGCAGTACCTGCGGGGCTCGGGGATCGATCCGGCCGATCCGCGGCTGTCGCCGCTGCACGCCGAGTCGCTGTCGGGCCTGGCGCCCGCGCTGATCGCGGTCGGCGGCTTCGATCCGCTGCGCGACGAGGGCGAGGCCTATGCCGCGGCCCTGCGGGCCGCGGGGACCGCGGTGGACCTGCGCTACATGGGCTCGCTGACCCACGGCTTCGTGAACCTGTTCCAGCTCGGCGGCGACAGCGCCGTCGGCACCAGCGAACTGATTTCGGCGTTGCGCGCCCATCTGAGCCGCGCCTGAGTCACCGGGCGTCGCGCCGGTACGCTAGAGGCGCCTCTCAAGCGTGCATCACCGTGACGAAGGATCAGCGAACCCGTGGCCGACAAACCCAAACGCCCCCCGCGCTACGACCTGAAGTCCGGCACCGGGAAATCCGGCCGCCTCATCCAGATCGCGGGCACCGCGTTCGTCGTACTCCTGCTCGTCGGCGTCGTCTACTGGGCCGTCAGCCACAAGAAGAAGCCCGGCGCCACCGGCGAGGGCGACACGGTGCGGGTGACGTCGAGCAAGCTGGTCACCCAGCCGGGGACCAGCACCCCGAAGGCCGTGGTGACGTTCTACGAGGACTTCCTCTGTCCGGCCTGCGGTAATTTCGAGCGCACTTATGGGCCGACCGTTTCCAAGCTGATCGACATCGGCGCCATCGCCGCCGATTACTCCATGGTCGCGATCCTCGACAGCCAGCGAAACCAGAACTATTCGTCGCGGGCGGGCGCGGCGGCCCTGTGCGTCGCCGACGAATCCATGGACGCGTTCCGCCGTTTCCACAGCGCGCTCTACAGCGCGGACATCCAGCCCAACGAGCGCGGCACCAGCTTCCCCGACAACGCGCGGCTCATCGAACTCGCCCGTGAGGCCGGCGCCGCCGGCAAGGTCCCCGACTGCATCAACAGCGGCAAGTACCTTTCCAAGGTCACCGGCGAGGCGGCGGCCGCCAAGATCAACGCCACCCCGACCATCAAGATCAACGGCGAAGATTACGAGCCGTCGACGCCCGACGCGCTCGTCGGCAAGATCAAGTCGATAGTCGGCGACGTGCCGGGCCTGGACACCGCCGTCGCTCCCGCGGCGTGACGACCACCCCGGTGTCCGCGCAACCCGCCGAGGACGGCGGCGAGGCGGCGCCGGATTCGGCGACCCGGGCGCCCGCGCCCAGCGCGTGGTGGGTGCTCATCGCCGGGGTGATCGGCCTGGGCGCGTCGATGACCCTGACGGTGGAGAAGATCCAGCTGCTGCTCAACCCGGCGTATGTGCCGACGTGCAACATCAACCCGATCGTCTCGTGCGGGTCGGTGATGGTGACGCCGCAGGCGTCGGTGCTGGGATTCCCCAACCCGGTGCTCGGACTGGTGGGCTTCACGGTGGTGATCGTCACGGGCGTCCTGGCCGTCGCGAAAGTGCCACTGCCGCAATGGTATTGGGTCGGGCTGACGGTCGGGGTGCTGCTCGGTGCGGCGTTCGTGCACTGGCTGATCTTTCAGAGCCTGTATCGCATCGGGGCGTTGTGCCCGTACTGCATGGTGGTCTGGGTGGTCATCATCGCGCTGCTGGTGGTGAGCGCGTCGATCGCGTTTCGTCCGGCGCTGCAGACCGGTGGGCTGCGGGTGCTCTACCAGTGGCGGTGGTCGATCGCCGCGCTGTGGTTCACGGCGGTGTTTCTGCTGATCATGGTGCGGTTCTGGGACTACTGGTCGACGCTGTTGTGAACGCGTGACCCGGATCATCGGCGGCGTCGCCGGGGGCCGGCGCATCGCCGTTCCACCGCGGGGAACCCGGCCGACCACCGACCGGGTGCGCGAATCGCTGTTCAACATCATCACCGCGCGGCGCGACCTGACCGGGCTGGCGGTGCTCGACCTGTACGCCGGGTCGGGCGCGCTGGGGCTGGAGGCGCTGTCGCGCGGGGCCGTGTCCGCGCTCTTCGTGGAATCCGACCAGCGCACCGCGGCGGTCATCGCGCGCAACATCGAGGCGCTGGGCCTGCCCGGCGCGACCCTGCGGCGCGGCGCGGTGGCGGCCGTCCTGGCGGCCGGGGCCGCGACGCCGGTGGATCTGGTCCTGGCCGACCCGCCCTACGACGTGGACGCCGCGGAGGTGAACGCCGTGCTGGCCGCGCTGAGCGCGCACGGCTGGGTGCGCGACGGAACCGTCGCCGCGGTGGAGCGTGCGGCCGCCGGCGCCGCGCTGACGTGGCCCGCGGGCTGGTCGGCGTGGCCCGAGCGCGTCTACGGCGACACCCGCCTGGAGCTGGCCGAATTTGGGTGAGCGTGGCGTGTAGCGTCATCCGTCATGAGCGCCGCTCTCCCCCGCAAGCGGGAGGTGCCCCCACCTCATCGCTACGCTCTGCATCGTCGCCGGCGCGCGCTATGAGCGGCGCGGTATGTCCCGGATCGTTCGACCCGGTGACATTGGGCCACATCGATGTCTTCGAACGCGCCTCGGCCCAATTCGACGAGGTCGTCGTCGCGATCCTGGTCAACCCCGCCAAGAAGGGCATGTTCGACCTCGACGAGCGGATCGCCATGATCGAGGAGTCGACGACGCATCTGCCCAACCTGCGGGTCGAGGCCGGCCAGGGCCTGGTGGTCGACTTCGTCAGGGCGCGCGGAATGACCGCGATCGTGAAGGGCCTGCGCACCGGCACCGACTTCGAGTACGAGCTGCAGATGGCGCAGATGAACAAGCACATCGCCGGTGTGGACACGTTTTTCGTGGCCACCACGCCGCGCTATTCGTTCGTGTCGTCGTCGCTGGCCAAGGAGGTCGCGATGTTCGGCGGCAACGTGACGGAGCTGTTGCCCGAACCCGTGAATCGCCGCTTGCGCGAAAAGCTTTCGGACCGGCCCTAGTCGAAATTGCCTGTGCCCCAATACAACCGACTTAGTTGTTGCTTGGTGGGGGCTGCGGTTGGAAGGGGTCGTACCACCACCAGTCGGCGCGTTCGCCGAGGGGTCCCGGGCAGGGTGGGACGGTGGGT
>NZ_LZKR01000086.1 GCF_001672915.1 Mycobacterium sp. 1245805.9
TTTTCTCACTGGCGCAGGCGGCCAGATTCAGCGTCGAAAAAGTGCAATTGCTGCGCGAGCATTATGAACGGACGCTGAATATTTGGGCGGCCAACCTGGAGGCGAACAAAGAAAAAGCGATCGCCATCCAGTCCGAGGAAGTCTACGAGCGCTATATGCACTACTTGACGGGGTGCGAGGACTTCTTCCGCAAGGGCATCAGCAACGTCGGCCAGTTCACGCTGGCCAAGTAGCCGGCCCGGCTACTTCTCACACGTGAACTGGTTGACGTCCGTGTAGCCCTGGCGGAACAGCTTGGCGCAGCCGGTCAAGTAGTGCATATAGCGCTCGTAGACTTCCTCGGACTGGATGGCGATCGCTTTTTCTTTGTTCGCCTCCAGGTTGGCCGCCCAAATATTCAGCGTCCGTTCATAATGCTCGCGCAGCAATTGCACTTTTTCGACGCTGAATCTGGCCGCCTGCGCCAGTGAGAAAATATCTTCCTGCGCCGGCAGCTGCCCACCCGGGAAGATTTCCGTGTAGATAAATCGCGTGAACCGCACGTCGCTCATCGTCAAAGCGATGCCGCGCTCGTGCATCTGCTTCTGTGAATGCGCCAAAATTGTGTGCAAGAGCATCCTGCCGTCGTCGGGAAGGATGTCGTAGGCGCGGTCGAAAAACGCGGGCCAACGGTCGGCTTTGAAGGCCTCGAACGCGCCTATGCTGACGATCCGGTCGACCTTGTCGTCGAACTCTTCCCAGCCCTGCAACCGCACTTCGACGTCGCGCTCGGTCGGGATCCCCGCCAGCCTGGTTTTGCTGTACTCGAACTGGTTGCGGCTGAGGGTAATTCCGATCACGTTGAC
>NZ_LZKR01000087.1 GCF_001672915.1 Mycobacterium sp. 1245805.9
ATGTGGGGAAAGAGCCTGCTCGACGAGAGCTCCCCCAATTTCCTTGGCATCTACGCCGGTTCGGCCGGCGGGGCCTCCACGGGGGGCGAGGTGATCCCGCGCCGGACCAGGATGTCCGCCAGTGCCTGCAGCGCGGCGCCCATCTCCATCGGCGCGAAAACCTCACCGGCCACACTGCTTTGGTACTGTCCGACGTCGATGGTCCGCGCCGGGTCGATCCGCTGGCTGAAGAAGCCGCTGACCATGTCGGTGAAAACCACCCCGGCCGTCACGAGCACCGGCGCGTCCTCGATCGCCGTGCGCACCCGTTCGGCGCTGGCCGAACCGGCGTAGATGCCAAGGAAATTGGGGGAGCTCTCGTCGAGCAGGCTCTTTCCCCACATCAGCGTGGCGTGCGGCACCACGTCCGCGGCCAGCAACGCCTCGAGCTCCTTGACGGCCTGCAGGCGGTGCACCAGCAGGTCGGCGAGCACGGTCAGCTGATGATCGCCGATGAGTTCGGTCGCGGCCTCGATGAACAGCGAAAGCGCGCGGGGGCTGGTGCCACCGGTGTAGCGCGGCAGCGGCGCGTCGGGCGGTTCGGTGGGGAAGCGGGCCACGTCGGTGGACAGCAGCAGGTACCCGGGCCGCTTTTGTTCGCGCACCTCCGAGAGCACCCGATCGATCTCTCGGCACGCGGTGGCGGGCATGAGATTCGCTTGGGCGCAGGTGATTTCGCGGCTGATGCGAAAGAAGTGCTCGAAGTCGCCGTCGCCGAAGGAATGGTGCAGCGCGCGCCTGGCGCCCTGGGCGTCTTTCGACGGGCCGCCGACGATGTGCACGACGGGCACGTGTTCGGCGTAGCTGCCAGCGATCGCGTTGGTGGCCGAGAGCTCGCCCACCCCGAATGTCGTTACCACGGCCGCCATTCCGCGCAGCCGCCCGTACCCGTCGGCGGCGTAGCCGGCGTTGAGCTCGTTGGCGCTGCCCACCCACCGGATGGTCGGGTGGGCGACGATGTGGTCCAGGAATTCCAGGTTGTAGTCGCCGGGGACGCCGAAGATCTCGGAGACACCGAGTTCGGCGAGGCGGTCCAACAGGTAGTCACCGACGGTGTAGACAAGGGGATCAGTCACAAGCACGACGGTACGCCCGGTCCAAACCATTCCGCCCGACACGCGGGTTCGCCTAATGTGCGGGGATGGCTATCAAAGAATCCCGCGACATCGTCATCGAAGCCGGGCCCGAGGAGATTCTGGACGTCATCGCCGACTTCGAAGCGATGCCCGAGTGGTCGGACCCGCATCAAAGCGCCGAGATCCTCGAGACCGGCGACGACGGGCGGCCCAGCAAAGTCAAGATGAAGGTCAGGACCGCCGGCATCACTGATGAACAGGTGGTGGCCTACAGCTGGAGCGGCAACGAGGTCAGCTGGACGCTGGTCAGCTCGGGCCAGCAGAAGTCGCAGGACGGCAAGTACACCTTGGTTCCGCAAGGAGAGGCGACCCTGGTCAAGATGGAGATCAGCGTCGACCCCAACGTGCCGCTGCCCGGCTTCGTGCTCAAGCGGGCCGTCAAGGGCACGATCGATTCCGCGACCAAGGCCCTGCGCGAGCGGGTGCTCGCGGTCAAGAAGGGCAGCTAAACGCGGTGCTGAGCGCGGGTCCCCTGGCCGGGGTGCGCGTGATCGAACTCGGCGGCATCGGGCCGGGGCCGCACGCCGGGATGATGCTCGCCGACCTGGGCGCCGACGTGGTGCGGGTCCGGCGGCCTGGTGGGCTCACGATGCCGCCGGAGGACCGCGACCTGCTGCACCGCGGAAAGCGGATCGTCGACCTGGACGTCAAGTCGCAGCCTCAGGCGCTGCTGGAGCTGGCCGCCAAGGCCGACGTGCTGCTCGACTGCTTCCGGCCGGGCACCTGCGAGCGGCTCGGCATCGGACCCGAGGACTGCGCGGCGGTCAATCCGCGGCTGATCTTCGCGCGCATCACCGGCTGGGGACAGCACGGCCCGGTGGCCCACACGGCGGGCCACGACATCAACTACCTGTCGCAGACCGGCGCGCTCTCGGCGCTCGGATACCGGGACCGGCCGCCGACGCCGCCGCTGAACCTGGTCGCCGACTTCGGCGGCGGCTCGATGCTGGTGCTGCTGGGCATCGCGGTCGCGCTGTACGAGCGGGAACGGTCGGGCCGGGGCCAGGTCGTCGACGCCGCGATGGTCGACGGGGTCAGCCTGCTCGCCCAGATGATGTGGACGATGAAGTCGACCGGGTCGCTGCGGGACGAGCGCGAATCGTTCCTGCTGGACGGTGGCGCCCCGTTCTACCGGTGCTACGAGACCGCCGACGGCAAGTACGTCGCCGTCGGCGCCATCGAGCCGCAATTCTTCGCGGCGCTGCTGACAGGGCTCGGCCTGTCGCCCGACGAGGTGCCCGGCCAGCTCGACATCGGTTCGTATCAACGGATGTACGACATCTTCGCCAAGCGCTTCGCCAGCCGGACCCGCGATGAATGGACTGACGTCTTCGCGGGCACCGATGCGTGCGTCACCCCGGTGTTGACCTGGAATGAGGCGGCCACCAACGACCACCTGAACGCGCGGTCGACGTTGATCACCGCCCATGGTGTCGAACAGGCCGCTCCCGCGCCGCGCTTCTCCCGAACCCCGGCCGGCCCGGTCGGGCCGCCGCCCGCGGCAACCACTCCGCTCGACGAAATCGGCTGGTAAGCAGAGATTTACGGCGAACCCCACCCACGCGTGGGGCGCTGGGGTTACTTTGTTCTGTAGTGGCCGTAAAAGCATCACGGGAATTTGTCGTCGACGCGCCGCCGGAAGTGGTCATGGAGGCGCTGACAGATGTCGGCGTCCTTTCCTCGTGGTCGCCGCTGCACAAAGACATCGAAGTGATCGACCGTTATCCCGACGGCCTGCCGCACCACGTCAAGACCAAGATCAAGATCTTGGGTTTGGTCGACAAGGAGATCCTCGAGTATCACTGGGGCCCCGACTGGGTCGTCTATGACGCAAAGGGCACCGCGCAGCAGCACGGCCAGCACATCGAGTACAACCTCAAGCCCGAGGGCCTCGACAAGACGCGGGTGCGTTTCGACATCACCGTCGAGCCGGCGGGGCCCATTCCGGCGTTCGTCGTCAAGCGGGCCACCGAAAGGGTTCTCGACGCCTCGGTGAAGGGGCTGAGCGAGCTGGTCGCGGGCAGTCGCGGATCGGGCGGTGCGACTTAGCCAGTGGCCGTACAAGCATCGTCGGAAATTGTCATCGACGCGCCCCCGGAAGCCATCATGGACGCGCTCGCCGACATGGACAACGTTCCGTCGTGGTCCGCGGTGCACAAGAAGGCCGACGTCATCGACACCTATCCCGACGGGCGCCCGTGCCACGTGAAGATGACGATCAGGGTGATGGGCATCTTCGACACGCAGCTCCTCGAGTACCACTGGGGTCCGGACTGGATGGTGTGGGACGCGAAAAAGACCATCCACCAACATGGCCAGCACGGCGAGTACAACCTGACCCGCGAGGGCGACGACAAGACGCGGGTGCGATTCGGCATCACCCTCGAACCGTCGGCGCCGCTGCCCGAGTTTTTCATCAACCGGGTTCGCAAGAAGATCCTGCATGCCGCGCTGGAGGGACTTAGGAAGCGGGTTATGGGTCCCGCAGCGCCGCCAGGCGCCTGATCGCTTCGTCGAGGGTTTCGTCGCGTTTGCAGAACGTGAAGCGCACCAGGTGATTCCACACGTCGGCGTGGGGTGCCGCCGGATCGCAGAACGCCGACATCGGGATGGCCGCCACGCCGACCTTCTCCGGGAGCGCCGCGCAAAAGGCGGTGCTGTCGTCGTAGCCGAGCGGGCGCGGGTCGGCGCACAGGAAGTAGGTGCCGTCGCTGTCGTGCATCGCAAAGCCGATCTGGCTCAGCCCGGCGGCCAGCCGGTCCCGCCTGGCCTGCAAGGAGCGGCGAAGCTCGGCGACCCAGGCGTCCTCGGTGTCCAGCGCGAGAGCCACGGCGGGCTGGAACGGTGCGCCGCCGACGTAGCTCAGATACTGTTTGGCCGCGCGCACGCCGGCGATGAGTTGCGCTGGGCCGCAGGCCCACCCGATCTTCCATCCGGTGCAGTTGAACATCTTGGCCGCGCTGGAGATCGTGATGGTGCGCTCGGCCATGCCGTCTAAGCCGGCCAGCGGGAGGTGGCGGTTGCCGTCGAAGACCAGGTGCTCGTACACCTC
>NZ_LZKR01000088.1 GCF_001672915.1 Mycobacterium sp. 1245805.9
CCCGCGGCGGTCGGGGCTGCCGTGGCGCATCCGGACCGCAGGACGGTGCTGCTGATCGGTGATGGCGCCGCGCAGCTGACCGTACAGGAGCTCGGCATCTTCTCGCGCGAGGGGCTGTCCCCGGTCATCGTGGTCGTAAACAACGACGGCTACACCGTCGAACGGGCTATTCATGGAAAGACGGCCCCCTACAACGACATTGTGAGCTGGAGGTGGACCGACGTCCCGCAGGCGCTGGGGGTTTCCAACCACCTGGCGTTCCGCGCGCAGACCTACGGCGAACTCGACGACGCGTTCACCGCGGCGGCGCAGCATCAGGACCGCATGGTGTTCGTCGAGGTGGTCTTGCCGCGGCTGGAGATCCCCCGTCTGCTCGGCCAACTCGTCGGATCCATGTCGCCCCCGGAGGGTAACGCGCGCCGCGCAAAAGCCTAGCGCGAGCGCCCCGTCCGGTCCGGGGTCGACGCGCGCAGCATCGCCTGCACGGTGCGCCGGCAGCGCCCGCAATCGGCGCCGGCCCCGCACGCCTGGGCGACCTCCTTGGTCGTGGCGGCACCTGCGGCGACACATTCGGCAACCGTATGGCTGGTGATGCCGTTGCACAGACAGACGAACATCAGCCGCGCTCAGTCGTCCTCGATGCGCATCGTGTCGAAAAGACGGCCGACGAACACCGGCGGGTGGGCGCCGACGCCCACGCCCGACATCCATTGCGCCGCGGCGTCGGGATGGTCGATCCAACGCTGAGCGGCGACCTCGTCGGGAAACTCCGACAGGATCAGCACCTCGTGGTCGTCGTCGAAAGCCTGGAATACCGAGGTCTTTCGGACGCCGGCCCCGGCGAGCCCGTCCATGGCCGAGCGAAATCCCGCGGTCAGGGTCGCCACGTCCTCGACGGATGCGATCGCGCACACCACTACGCCGGGCGCGGCCGGTTTGGGCAATGGTCGCGGAACGAATCTGTCGATGATCTCGCCGGCAAAGACCGCGGGTATGTCCTCGACGCCGGCGGCATCGAACCAGTCGAAGAAGACGCGCGAGCGCAGCAGCTCCACGATGGGCTCGCGGCTGTGCACCCCGATCATCACCAGCACACGCCCGTGCTCGTGGGTGGACGTGTACACCAGCACGTGGTGGGCGCCGATGTCGGCGAGCGCCGCCTTGTTGCGCTCGAGTAGCGGCCACACCCTGGTCGGGTCCGGGATGCGATAGTCCGATGCGATCACCATCGAGTGAATGTCACCGGTGCTCAACGGAGTTCGTCTTTCATCACTTTCCCGGTGGCGTTGAGCGGCAGCTCGTCGCGAAACTCGATAAATCGAGGCACTTTGAATCCCGCCATCCGACCTCGGCACCACGCTAGCAGGTCGTCGGCGGACACCTCGGTTCTCGCCACCACAAAGGCCTTACCCACTTGGCCCAGGCGCTCATCGGGAACTCCGATCACGGCGGCCTGCGCGACCGCGGAGTGCTCGAGGAGGAATCCTTCGATCTCGGCCGGGTAGGCGTTGAATCCGCCGACGATGAACATGTCCTTCTTGCGACCGACGATCCGCAGGCGGCCCGCCTCGGTGAAGTTGCCCAGATCTCCGGTGTGCAGCCAGCCGTCGCCGTCGATCGCCTCCGCCGTGGCGACCGGATCGTCGAGGTAGCCCTGCATGACGCCGTAGCCGCGAACCAGCACCTCCCCGTCGTCGGCGATGCTCACTTCGACTCCCTCGCAGGGCACACCCGCGGTGGTCGCCACGTCCTCGAAGGAATCGCCGGGCAGCGACAGGGTGACGTTGCCGGCCTCAGTCAGCCCGTAACCGGTCATCAGCGTCTGGAACGGCAATTCGTCGTGGATGCGACGGACCAGCTCGACGGGGATGTCCGCGGCACCGGTCACACCGGCCCGAAGGGTGGACAGGTTGGACTTGTCTTGAATCGTCAGCAGCGAGTGGTACAGCGTCGGCGGCCCGGGCAGCATCGTGATGCCTTCGCGCGCAATCAGATCCACCACCGTGTCGACGTCGAACACCGCGACCGGCAGCATCGTCGCCCCGCGCAGGAAGGACGTGACCAGTCCGGCCTTCAGGCCGAAGGTGTGGAAGTACGGGTTGATCTGCAAGTAGCGGTCGTCTCGGCGCAGATCCGCGAGGGTCGCCCACTCCTCATACATCCGCAGGGTTTGGCGATGATTCATCATCGCGCCCTTCGGGCGGCCGGTCGTGCCCGAGGTGAAGATGATGTCCGAAATGTCGTTGCCGCCGACCGCCCGCTCGAACGGGGAACCGCTGGAAAGAAAGTCGGACTTCAGGTCGATGACGGGTGTCCCCGCCGGTGCCGTGTAGTCCTGGCCGAGAAAGCCCTTCTGCACCAGGACGGCCTTGACGCGGCTGCGGGCGATGATGTCGCCGGCTTCTTCGGTCTTGAACCGCGTGTTGACCGGCACCAGCACGCCGCCCGCGGTGAGCAGCCCGAACGCCGCGATGATCCACTCCGCCGAGTTGGGCGCCCAGATCGCGACGCGGTCACCCTTGTCGACTCCGAGGTTCGCGAACGCGCCTGCGGCGCAACGGATCCGCTCGACAACCTCGTTGAACGTCAAGCGCAGCGGACCGTCGACAACCGCTTCCGCGTCACCGAAACGGTCCGCCGCGCTCAAGACCATCTCGGGGATGGTGTCCCACTCAGGTTCGATTGGCCGACTCCTCCTCATCGCGCTGCGCGCTCTGAATCGTCACCGGCCGGCGTTCGATTGGCCGACTCCTCCTCATCGCGCTGCGCGCTCTGAATCGTCGCCGGCCGGGGTGGGCCGGTGCGTCACACCGTGACGAGCCGACCGAGGTTGCCGCCCATGATCTTCGCCTGGTCTTCAACGGACAGGTGCGACAGCGCGTTGACGTAGAACGTCGGCTCCGCCAGGCCTTCCGGGTGTGGCCAGTCCGAGCCGTAGAGCACCCGGTCCACACCGACGAGGTTGACCAAGTCGTCGATGCCGTCCTCGAAGAACGGGCTGACGTGGATGCGGTTCTTGACCATCTCGACCGGATCGCTGGGGAAGGCCTCCGGGGCCTTCCGGAAGACCTCGGCGAGGCCGTCCAACAGCGGGGTCATCCACTTCGAACCGGCCTCGACGATCGCGACCTTCAGCTTCGGGTGGCGGTACAGCGCGCCGTGGATCACCCACGAGCCCACCGCGTCCTGGATCGGCCGCCACTCGTTGAGGATGCCCATCGCGTTGGTCTGGAACGGCAGCATCTCCTGTTCGGCGCCGTCCCACTCGGAGGTGTAGCGGGAGTAGCCGCTGTCGCTGGAGTGCATGCCGACCAGCAGGTCGTGCTCGACGACGCGCTCCCAGAACGGGTCGAACTCGGGCAGCGCGAACGACCGGGGCCCGCGGAAGCCGGGGACCGGAGCCGGGCGGATCAGGATGCAGCGGGCGCCGCGCTTGACCACCCACTCCAGCTCCTCGATCGCCTTCTCGACGATCGGCAGGGTAATCACCGGGGTGGTGAAGATCCGGTTCTCGTAGTTGAAGCCCCAGACCTCGTCGAGCCATTCGTTCAGCGCATGGATCAGGACGTGGATGGCAACCGGGTCGTCGCGCAGCCGCTCCTCGAGCAGGCTGGCCAGCGTCGGGAACATCAGGGTGCGGTCCAGGCCCAGCTCGTTCATCTTCTCCAGCCGCGGGCCGGGCTCGAAGAACGCTGGGATCGCGCGCATCGGCTCACCGAACAGCTCGCGCTTGCTCTTGCCCTCCGGGTTGCCGTACTTGAAGTACTCCTCCCAGGCGCCAGGCCGGGCGACGACCTCGAAGGTCGGGTTGGGAATGTAGTTGCTGATGTGGCCGCGGATCGCGATCTTCGTCCGCCCGTTGACCTGGACGTACTGGACGAAGTCCTTGTACTGCTTGGGCAGGAACTTGGTCAGTGCCTCCGGCGGCTCGTACAGATGGTTATCCGCGTCAAAGATTGGAAACGGGACGTCTTCCCGGTGTGACAACTGCCCCATGAGATCCTCCTTCGCAATTTACGAGAATACTATTCTCTAGCGGCATCCGTCCGCAACATGCCCCCTGCCCGCACGCCGAGTGGGGCGTGGTCAGCAGGTTGCGGTGATCTTGAACGGGGCGGACGCCGGTTCATTCGGCTTGTCGGTCTGGTAGCCGTTGGCCGTACCCGTGATCGTGACCTTGTCGTCTCTCAGAGTCAGCACGGCGTCGCCCGCGCCACCACGCGAGTACATGCCGGTGAAGCCGGCCAGATTGTGGATCCGCACGGACTCGGCGGTTACCGGCTCCGCTCGCTGGTCGATGACGATCTTGGCCCCGGCGTAATCGCTGCCGATGTCGATCATGCGGATCCATTCCACCTGGCTGCACTTCACGATATGAAAATCCGCACCGTTTCCGTTGATGTTCACCGATGCCGTGCCGGACAGCTGCGTTTGCGGCCGCGGCGTGCATGACGCGAGAAGAACGACGGCGAGCGCGGCAGTGGCCACCGTCGGGAATCGGTTGCGCACCGGGCCGCCTCGATCCTGGGTCACGAAAGTACTGGGCCTATTGCGATGATGTTATTCTCCGGCAAAGAGAATGCCAATATCGGACGGTCTGCGATTGTCCTTATCTTGGAGCGATAACGCATGGTGGACCTCGAATTCGACGACGGGTTGGCGGTGCTCACCATCGATCGCCCCCACGCCCGCAATGCCATCTCGTTGGACACCATGGGGCAGTTGGAGAAGGCGCTCGATGCGGCGGCCGGCGCGCGAACCCTCGTGATCAGGGGCGCCGGTGATCGCGCTTTCGTGTCCGGCGGTGATCTCAAGGAGTTGAGCGCGCTGCGGACCAAGGAGGACGCCTCGGCGATGGCCGAACGGATGCGGTCGATCTGCGATCAGCTCGCCCAGTTTCCCGCTCCGGTGATCGCCGCGCTGAATGGCCACGCTTTCGGCGGCGGCGCCGAGGTCGCCGTCGCCGCGGACATCCGGGTGGCCGCCGACGACATCAAGATCGCCTTCAACCAAGTGGATCTGGAAATCATGCCGGCCTGGGGTGGCGCCGAGCGGCTGGCCGCGCTCGTCGGCAAGGGAAGGGCGCTGCTGCTTGCCGGGTCGGGAACCGCCTACAGCGCCGTCGACGCCGAGCGCATAGGCCTGGTGGACCTGGTGCTGCCGCGATCATCGTTCGACGAGGGCTGGCGATCGATCGCGAGGTCGCTGGCTCGTCGCCCAGCGATGGAAATAAAGCGCGTAATCAGCGGAGTTTCGCGCGACGAGGCGATAGCATCCTTTGCACGGCTGTGGGTTGCCGACGCACACTGGCAGGCCGCAGAGCGGGTGATGAACCGCACCGCCGACTCGCGCCCGGAAACCAGAGGAGCGACATGATGCACAGATTGTTGTGTGCCGGCTCGGCGATGTTGGTCGTAGTGGCCGGATTGCTGGTGAGTACCGGACGGGCCCATGCCGACCCGGTCATGCATCACGTCAAGTACGCCGTCACGGCCGAGAATCCGATCTACACGGACATCTACTACCTGGACCACCAGCCGGCCAGATTCTCCGATTACAGCCACAATCCCTACTCGTTCACACCCCACGTCGATGTCGATATCGCTCCAGGCAAACCGTGGACCTTCGATCTGGACATGACGGACCCCGACCACTACGCGATGGTCGTGGCGAGCACCGGCACGGAGCCCGGCACGCCGGGAATTCACTGTGTTCTAGCGGTGGACGGGGCCGTCGTCGTATCCAACGGCGGCCCCAAAGGCGCGCTTTGCTCGCTGCGGAATTGGTGAACCACCCAGGTCTGCGGTACGCCCTCGATCGGTTGTGGCTCGCCTTCCAGGCGACGCAGATGATCTTCGACTAATTGCACGGTCTCGGCGTGACCGTTGGACATGCCGATCGCATGCTCGAGCACCAGGAATCTCGACAAGCTGGACATGAGCACGGCAACGACTACCGGCGGCATCTCTTCTCTGGTGACTCCATACTGCTGCAGCGCAGTCGTCACCATTTGCCGTTCCTCTTCGCGCAAACGCTCTGCGTAATAAGCGATTTCGGCTCGCATCTCCTTGCGATGGTTGGCCAGCGCCATGAACTCCATCGAAATACGGGTGAATGCGGGATCGGTGCCGAATCTCCACAGCGCCCACAGCGGCTGCGGCGACTTCATCAGCTGCGCGTGCACCTCGAGGGCTTCTTCGGCGCGGCGGCGGAAGACCTCGAGAAACAACTCGTCCATGGTCCGGAAGTAGTAGTGCACCAGCTGTGGTTTCAAACCCGCCTTGCTCGCCAGACGGCGCGACGTCACCGCGGCGTAGCCTTCTTCGATCATCAACCGCTCGGCAGCGTCGAGCAGCAGGGCACGATTCTTCGCGTCCGGCGCCCCGATCCTGCGGGCCGAAGTCATATCCCTGCTCCGTATTTCTGCGTTGATGCCAACCCCACGGATCGTAGCGCGGCCCCGCGTTGCGGCCTTGACCCTGACAATACCGCCATGCTAAGCAGGTGCTCAGCACATTTTGCCTTTCGGAATCGGGGGCGGTGCCGCTTGCCGCCGAACCTCACCGGTAGACAGCCCAGGGAGACGAGTCCTATGAGCAGCTTCGACACGATCGACTTCTTCACCGATCAATCGCTGGTGCCCGACCCGCACCCCTACTTCGACTACCTGCGCAGCCAGAACCCGGTGCTGCGGCTGCCGCACCACGGGGTCGTCGCCGTCACCGGCTACGACGAGGCCTGCGAGGTCTACAAGGACCCGGACACGTTCTCGAACATCGTCGCGCTCGGCGGGCCGTTCCCGCCGCTGCCGTTCCAACCCGAGGGCGACGACATCAGTCCTCAGATCGACGAGCACCGCAGTTACTTCCCCATGTTCGAGCACATGGTGACGATGGATCCCCCGGATCACACCCGCGCCCGCTCGGTGCTCAGCAAGCTGCTGACGCCTAGCAGGCTGAAGCAGAACGAGGAGTTCATGTGGCGCCTCGCCGACCGTCAGCTCGATGAGTTCCTGACCAACGGCGAATGCGAGTTCATCAGCGAATACTCAAAGCCGTTCGCCACGTTGGTGATTGCCGACCTGCTCGGCGTTCCCGAGGAGGACCACAAGGAGTTCCGCGTCGTCCTGGGCGCCGACCGCCCCGACGCGCGGGTGGGCGCCCTGGACCATGAGTCGATCGGCATCAACCCGCTGGAGTGGCTCGACGACAAGTTCTGCACCTACATCGAGGACCGGCGACGCGAACCGCGCAACGACGTCCTGACGTCCCTGGCGACGGCGAAGTACCCCGACGGGTCCACACCCGAGGTCATCGAGGTAGTTCGTTCCGCCACATTCCTTTTCGCCGCCGGACAGGAGACCACCGCCAAGCTGCTCAGCGCCGCGCTGCAGGTGATCGGCGAGCGGCCCGACATCCAGCAGCAGCTGCGCGACGACCGCAGCCTCATTCCCGGGTTCATCGAGGAATCGCTGCGAATGGACAGCCCGGTCAAGAGCGACTCGCGGTTGGCGCGCAGGGCCACCGCGGTGGGTGGCGTCGACATTCCCGCCGGCACCGTCGTCATGGTGTTGCCGGGCGCGGCCAACCGCGACCCGCGCCGGTTCGACAATCCGCACGAGTTCGACCTGCGCAGAAAGAATGTGCGCGAGCACATGGCGTTCGCGCGCGGCGTGCACTCGTGTCCGGGCGGCCCGCTCGCGCGGGTGGAGGGCCGGGTCTCCATCGAGCGCATCCTGGACCGGATGAGCGACATCAAGATCAGCGAGGCCAAGCACGGCCCGGCCGACGATCGTCGCTACACCTATGAGCCGACGTACATCCTGCGCGGGCTCAGCGAACTCCACCTCACCTTCACGCCGAACGGCTAAGGGCGGTCCCGGCCCAACCGCCGAGCCCAACCGGTGCGGGCGTCAGGGTTGGGATGCGGTTTCGATCTGCTCGAAGATCCCGGAGAACTCGAACGGGGTTTGCGCGATCCCGCTGCCGTCGACGGCGTCCACCGCTCCCAACGTGCCGGTCTGGTCGCGGGGCAGTTCCCACATGGAGAGCTCGCCGATGTCGTGCTGCTCGGCAAAGGTGGTCAGCTGCCGGGCATCGGCGATGCCGAAGATTTCGCTGGGGTCGTCGTTGATTCCGATCAACGGCGTCACCCCGAGCATGTGCCAGGCCTGCTGGCTGGTCAGCGACGGGTAGAGCGTCATCAACTGGGTATGGGTGGCCGTCGCGGCATCGATCGCGTACGCGCCCATGCCGGGGTTGCCGGTCTGGTCGAAACCGTTGCCGTAGTCCATGGCCATGATGTTCACCCGGGATACGTTGACGCCGTTGGCCGTAGCGGTCTGGATTACGCTCAGCCCGCCGCCCTGCCCCTCGACCAGGCCCGTGGGCAGCACCGGGAGCGTGTACGAGACGGTCACGGGCGTGCCGTTGGCCGCCTCCTGTTGCTGCAGGATGGCGATGGCCTTCGATTGGGTGTTCATCGCTTGGGTGTTGCCCTGCAACGCACCTTCGACGTCGAAGTCGAGGTTGTAGATCTTGTAGGTGTTCACGATCGACGCGTACTGCTGCGCCAGCGCGGTGGGGGTCTGACCGTTGACGGCAGACAGATCGGTGCCGAACGCGCCGCCGAACGAGATGGTCCCGTTGATGCCGGCGGCTTTCATGTTGGCGATCTGGTTATCGATGAAAGCGCTCTGGGAGCCGCCCGTTACGTCGTAGGCCGAGTAGCCACCCCAGGAGGCATTGCCGTTCGGGTCGGCGTTGATGAAGGCAAGCGTGGCGTTTTTGACTCCGTGCTGGGCGGCCGTCGCGAAGTCATATCCGTTGGGACCGGGCCAGAGCGTGATGTCGACGTAGGGCGAGTAGACGCCCGAACCAGTGCCGCCGGTGCCAGGACCGCCGGTGCCGGGATCGCCGGCGCCGCCGCCGAGGCTGGTCCCGTCATGGCCCTTGCCACCGTTGGCGCCCTGATGGCCGGACATCGCCGAACCTTGGCCGCCCGCACCGCCCGCACCGCCGCTGCCGCCCACGGCACCGTCACCGCCGTCGCCGCCGTTACCGCCGATGCCCCCGTCACCGAAAAACAGACCGCCGTGGCCGCCCGCGCCGCCGGCCCCTCCGTTGCCGCCGTTGACACCCGGCGAGCCCGCGGCACCGACCGTGCCGGGTCCGCCGGCGCCGCCCCGGCCGCCGTTGCCGAACAGGCCGGCGTCACCGCCCCGGCCGCCGGGCCGGCCAGTGTCGCCAGACCCACCGTTGCCGCCGTTGCCGGCCAGCAGCCCGCCCGGCCCGCCGGGCTGCCCGGTTCCCGGCGCCCCGTCGGCGCCGTTTCCGATCAGTGGACGACCCAGAATCGCGTTCGTGGGCGCGTTGATCAGACCCAGCACATCCCCCTCCAGGGCCTGCAACGGTGAGGCGTTGGCCGCCTCCGCGACCGCATACGCGTTCGCCGCACCGTTCAACGCCTGCACGAACTGTTGGTTGAAGGTCGCCGCCCGCGCGTTCAGCGACTGATAGGCCCGGGCGTAGCCGGAGAACAGCGACGCGATCGCGGCCGACACCTCATCGCCGGCGGCGGGCAGCACCGCGGTGGTTCCGGCTGCCGCGAGCTCGTGGGCCGCCGTCAGTGTCGAACCGATACCCGCCAGCTCCGTGGCCGCCGCGGCCACCGTCGCCGGTGCGGCAATGAGAAACGTCATGGCGCCACCCGATTGTCGGCGTATTACGAGATCTGGCAGATGCTATTGAGCGTTCACGAAACGCCAAAGGCGCCACCAGATAACCGTTATTCAACCGTTATGCAAGACGTATATCTGCATGACACTACGCGCGTTCACGTCAAGCGTGTTGACAACCGCGCCCTAATTATTAGGCGAGCGTCCTGCCGATGAAATAGCAGCCGAGCAGCGCGACGGCCATCAGCACGACCCAGGCGTCCGTGAGTCGGCACAGCAGGGCGGGAGCCTGACGCACCTCCATGAACTCCCGAAAGATGATGCGCACCTTGACGAGTGCGATCACGATCACGCTCGACGTGACCACCGCACTGGCCCGCAGCGTTCCGTCGAGCGAATGATCGATCCAGAGGTAGGCCAGCGTCAACGACGCCAGCACGAGCCAGACGACCAACAGCCTCTTGTTGAATTTGATGCCGATCACCTCACCACGTACAGCAACGCAAAGATGAGCACCCAGAGGAAGTCGACGGTGTGCCAGTAGGTGGCGCACGTTTCGACCAACTCCTGGGATCTCCCAGCTGGACTCCGAAGTCGGTAGACGATGACGCCCAGCACGACGAAGCCGATCAGCAGGTGCACGAAGTGGATTCCGGTCAGGAAGAAGTAATAGGTGAAGAAGTCATTGCTGTCCAATCCATTTCCCGCGCGGACCAACCGCACCCACTCAAACACCTTGAAAAAAAGGAACACTGCGGCGAACCCAGCGGTGATGAATGCGTCTCTGAGCGCCTGCCGGTAGGCGCCGGCGCGGGACGACTGGACGCACCGCGCCACCGACCACGAGCTCAGCAGCAGAACGAGCGTGTTGAAGACTCCGATACGCAGGTCCAGCTGCGCCTGGGAATGCAGGAAGAGCTCGGGGCTTCGGGCGCGATAGAACAGATAGAAGCCGAAATACCCTGTGAAGACGAGGGTCTCGAACAACACGAAGGCCCACATGTCGGGCTGTCCGGGCACGAACCGGGCGCTCTTGCCCTTCGCGGCGAGGTCGGTCATGACGCGGCCGCCCTCATGCGCGCGGGATCGGGCATCGGCCCGGTACCGAAGTCCTCACGCCGGATCATCTGAAAGAGCATGACGATGAAGGTGACTTGGTAGACGCCGAACACGACCATGTCGAGCCACCAGGCGATCTGGCCATTCCACGCCAACACGCCACGCCGAAAGATCCAGCACGGCGCCACGACGACCTCGGTCAGCGCGTTGCACAGGTTGAGATAGCCGAACCACTTTGGGAACACCCGATTCTTGTCCAGCAGTATCGCGAGCATCCAGATCAGCGAGCCGATCAGGAACACTCCCATCGTTCCGTCGAAAGACAGGAAGGCGAAGTCGTAGAGCCAACCGATCGCCTCGGGGTCGCGGTCCGGACGCAGCGTCCCGACAACCAGCGCGATGTTGAGCAGCAGCATCCCGGGAACCGCGCTGAACGAGTAGATAAGCAGATACGAATACCCGAACACGCGGCTGACCGACATCCGCCGCATCGAGTACGCGATGAGAGCGTTGTTGGTCGCGATCAACCCGCTGATGGCGAAGATGACGCCGAATCCAACGGGTATCCCGAGGTGGCGCTCGGAGAACCAGTGCACCTGCGTCGCGAGATCCCAGGTCGGCTGTGGTGGCGGCTGAACCTGCGCCACGATGAAGAACACCGGGAAGAACGCGTTATAGAAGACCATCATTGCCGCCCAGGCCAGCCACAGCTCGCGCTTGGGCCCGCGCCACAGGTGCCAGGCAATCCGCTGCGGCAGTGGCCCCGACGGGGGCGTGGCCGGGGAAACCGTCGGCGCCGCTAGGGCACTCACGCGTCCACCAATTCGTCGCCGTGCCGGCGGTTGTCGGCGCGCTCCCGGTAGATGGCTTGTCCCAGAACCAAGCCCATCACGATGATCCAGACGGCGATCGCAACGTTTTTCACCCAGAACGTCAAGAAGCCGTCCCACGCCAGTGGTCCGGTCAGCGACACACCGACGAAGGAGGCGGGCACCAGCGCGGCCGCCACCAGCAGGTTGAAGTGGGCCACCCAGCGGGGAAATATCGGCTGCGGCTGATCGTCGAAATAGATTGCCACGGCGAGGATTACGCTTTGCCCGATCAGAAACGGGACCACGATGGTGAACGTGATCCAGCCGAAGTCGTTGAGCAGCTGAGTCAACTCCGGGCTTCTTTCGGGACGGAAAGCGGCCAGCAGCCAGCAGACGTTGGCGACGAGAAACAGAGTCGGGCCACCGGAGACGCAACCCAACATCGCATAGGAGAAGATCGGCGTGCGATGTGCCATCCGGCGGATCTGCAGCGCGATCAGAACCAGGACGGGGACGAGGCAGACGCCGAACCAATTGAAGACGATCATGCTGTAGCGGATCTGGGGCAGGTGCGCCGGATCGCGATAGAACGCGGCCACCTGTCCCGCCGACATGCTGGGTGACATCGGCGGATTGAATCCCGGAAACAGGAGGAAGCAGCCGACCCAGATGATCACCGTCGCGGGCAATGTCCACAGCAGGATCAGCTCACCATCGGTCCGCCTCAGGGCGCCGCGGCGCGCCACCCCTTCGCCCCCGCCCACGTCGGACATCGGTACCCCTTCCCGCACGCGGTCGCCCGCCTATCCGGCCCGTCAGCGAAACTAGCCGATCGGCTAGCCTCGGTCAATAGCGTCGTCTAGTCTCGTTGTGTGACAACGGCACGGCAGAGCACCGAAGGGCGGATCGTCCAGTACAGCGCGGCCCGGACCCGCGTGCTCGACGCCGCGCTGGACCTGTTCGCCCAGCACGGCGTCAGCGGTACGTCCTTGCAGATGATCGCCGACGCCGTCGGGGTGACGAAAGCCGCTGTCTACCACCAGTTCCGCACCAAGGAACAGATCGTCCTCGCTGTCACCGAGCGCGAACTCTTCCGGCTGGGCCCCGCACTCGAGGAAGCCGAGGCACACGACGACGGGCTGGAAGCCCGCGACGCGCTTCTGGTGCGCATGGTCGAGATGGCGGTTCGCGACCGGAGGTTGGTGCGGACGCTGCAATTCGATCCGGTCGTGGTTCGCCTGCTCGCCGAACACGAGCCGCTGCAACGGTTTATGGAGCGCCTCTATAAGGTGCTGCTGAGCGACGCCGGCTTGGACGGACGGATCGAGGCGGCCATGTTCTCCGGCGCGATCAGCACCGCCGTCATGCACCCACTGGTGGCCGACATCGACGACGACACGCTGCTCGACCGGGTTACCGATTTGAGCCGGCGCCTGCTCGGCCTCCCCCGGCAAGGCCACGACTGACCGCTACGTGTCGGCGCGGATCCAGGTCAAAACGCCGTCGTGGGCATAACAGATCAGGAACAGACCATCGGGGGCCTGCGCGACATAGTTCTGGTAGTTCTCGCACGCCGCGCCTTCGTCCTTGACTCCCGCCATTGGCGGCGACCGGAACCACCGCGGCTGGTATCGCCTCGGCGAGCCGCAGAACATCAGCCGGCCGGGCTGCCCGGCGGGCGGAACGTAACTGTCGTCGACACCGAAGGCGTAGTAGGTGGTGTTTTCGCACGGGGCTCCGAGGACCTGGTGCGGCATGATGCCCGGTGTGCAGGCGGGGTAGTCGCAGACCGTCGGGCCAGCGAAGGAAGGCGGCGCCGCCAGCACGCTCACGCCGAGCAACGCAGCAGCCAGTGCCACGATGAATCGCACTCGATTACTTTGCCACACTTGAGAAGAAAATTCTCCTGGTTAGAGAGGGTCGATTTTAACTTCCCATCCACGCGCAGCCCGCGGCGTGCCCGATCGCGTCAATGCCCCGCTCCGCGCGGCTGGGTAGCCAGAAAACACTGCACTCGGGTAGCGGCATCATTGGGACTGACTCCCATTTCCACCAATCTCTGAATTATTTGCGCGGAAGGCACGCCACTATCAAGATCCGTCGCTATCACATGAACGCTCGGAAACCAAACATCTGCATTTACCCCCGGCGGCGGCGGCTTGGCGCCGCCCCCGACGCAACGAGCGTATCCATCGACGCCGGTGTCAGCGTGAGCCGCTGGCGTTCCCATCAGCACGGCCGAGGCGATCGGCAGCACGGCGATGGCCGTAGCGACCACCGCGGCGACATCGCTGGAACGGCGTTGACGGCCCGCGCGAATTATCCGCAGGGCGCTGCAGAGATCGCGGGTCTGCATGGTGGTCTTCTCCCAAAACGTCATGTAGCCACGGCGCGCATCGTTCGCTTAACGCTACTCGCGTTCGAACTGGCCCACTACCGAGAAGACCGATTAGCAAAACGAAAATTCACGCCAATTCAGCAATCCGCCCGCCTCCTGGCGAGCGACCATTTCCGCATGTAGGCACCACAAAGGAGGCCGGCCGATGAGGCCGTTCGGCTCGGGCGAAGTGATAAGCTGCTTCTCCGTGCACGATCCGGAGCGGCATGACGTCGACCATTCTGATGCCCCGGCGGACGTGGCCGATGCCGACGTATCGCAGTCGCGCTCAAGGGTTGACCCCGGCGACATGGTCCCCGACTCCGAACTGGACCCAGCAGACGAAGTCGCCAAGGCTGAAGCGCGCGCCGAGGCGGCACGGGCACGCGTCTTAAAGCTGCGCGAAGCAGCCGAATCCGGGGACGCGGCCGACAAAGATGCCGGGCAGCGCCCCGCGAGGTCGAGCCGCTTCCGGCTGCGGTTGCCGCGGCGTCCCGGGCGCCCACGGTGGCTCCGGCGCCCAGGGCGGAAAACAATTGCCGCCGGCGTCGGCATCCTGCTCGCCTCCGCGTCGCTCGGCGCTAGCGGTTACATGGTGTGGCAGCACCGCACCGCCGTGCATAGGCAGCAGCTCGCCGGTGAGTTCGCGGCGGCAGCCAGGCAAGGCGTCACCACTCTCATGTCGATCGACGCCAACCATGCCAGGGACGACATCCAACGCATCCTCGACGACTCTACGGGCGACTTCAAGAACCAACTGTCCGTGATGTCGGGCCTCATGGCCAAGCAGGCGGAGGAATCGAAGGTGAGCAGCAAGGCCAGCGTGGAAGCCGTCGCCGTCGAGTCGTTGAGCGACGATTCGGCGGTCGTGCTTGTCGCGGCGAAATCCGATATCACCAATGCAGACAACACAAAGCGGCCTCCCGTCGTGTGGCGGCTCAGCGTCGGCCTCACGCGGGACGGCGGTCAGCTCAAAATGTCGAAAGTCGATTTCCTGCAATGACTGTCGAGCATGACTCGTCGGTTGACGGCATGGAAACCACACAGTCCGACGAGATGGCGTCGCCACCCGCGCGCATCGGCGGACTGGCCACGCGTTGGGCCCGCCGGTGTTTGGCACGGTGGCGTTCCATCGTCGCGACGGTATTGGTCGCTGCCGCGGTGGGCGTGGCTGTTGGGCTGTATTTCCATCTGTACCGCCCCGATCAGCAAGTCGGCGACGCCGCGGCGCGCCGCGCAATCCAGACGGCGTCGGACGGTGCCGTGGCGGTCCTGTCGTACTCTCCCGAAAACCTGGACCGTGATGTCGCCAAGGCGAAGTCGTACCTCACCGGAAATTTTCTCGCCTACTACACCAAATTCACGGAACAGATCGCGGCGATGGCACAGCAGAAGCAGGTCACGGAGACAGCAAAAGTGGTTCGGGCCGCCGTCTCGGAGTTGCACCCGGATTCGGCCGTCGTGCTGGTGTTCATCAACCAGACCGCCACGAGCAAGGCGAATCCGGAACCGCAGACAACCGCGAGCAGCGCCCGCGTGACGGTGACGAAAGTCAAGGGTTCCTGGCTGATCTCGCAGTTGGATCCGCTGTCGTGACCGCTGCCATTTTTGGTTCAATCGGCATTTTGCCCGGGGCGCAGCGGTGTTAATCTCATTGCACGAAAAGCCGCAAGCAATGCCGAAAACCGCTTAACAATGCCGGTTAATTGAAGCGGGTGAAGGAGCGCCTGATGCGTTCAGTTCGAACACTCACTACCGCAACGCTGGTGGCCGCCACCGTATTTGGCGGTCTGGGCACGCCATCCATAGCACGGGCAACAACCAAGGAAGAAGTGGCCGTCAACGGGACGTTCCGCGCGACGTCCATCGGCGATTGGGCCCAGCGGAATGATACGTACTTCGGCGAGCCGACGGTCATCCAGACCTGGACGATCAGCTCGACGTGCGACACGTTTCAGGAATGCCACGGCCTGGTGACCAGCGACCAGGGATGGAGCGCACCGCTCTACATGAATGACGGTCAAATGTGGAAGGCTAGGCGCGAAGTGCCGAACTGGGAGCGGTGCGAGGACGGTACCGCGTTCCCCGGACAGCAGACCTTCTATTTCTTTCCGGTGAACCAATACGGCGGATATCAGCTCGGCTCGTCGACCTTGGCCGGCAAAGACAAGACGGTCGGCCCGACCGGCGCCTGCGGGCAAAACCAGTGGCTTGATATCACGATGCCCCTGCGCCTGGACAAGCTGAGCTGACGGGGCGTTCGTAGCTTTATTTCCCCGCTGCTTCTCAGACCCGCATCGCGGCTCTGCGTCAGGTGGGAAGCATGTCCTTCCACGTCTTGGGTGCTTTGGGGGCAACGAGATCCGACTGCTGGTACAACTTTCCGTCCGGACCGACATAACGTCCCGTGTGCGGGTCGTAGCGGGCGATCGTGACGGAGGGTACCCCTGTACCGGCCCCACGATCGAATGCGCTTGGCGCAGCCTGCGGCCCGCCGCCGGGCGCGTCGGGTGGTGCGGCGTCGGGAGGAACAGGTGGTGCGGGCGCCGCGGGCGGCGGCGGGAGTTCCCCAGCCGCAGGGACGTCGAGTGGCGCTATAGGCGGAAGGTCGGCCGACATTCTCGACAAGGGCGCCAGTGCGGGAGGCCCCGACGACGGCACCGGGGGAACGGCTGCCCCCACCGTGCCGGGCGGTGGATTTTCTCCCCGCGGCCCGGCCGGTGTGCCACGGGGTACCGCCCCCGGCGGCAGCGGCGTTCCCTCCAACGGGCCGAAGATTCTGTCGTTGACGGTAACCCGGTCATCGGGCGGGACGCCCTGGGCGAGCAGGTTCGGGTCCAGGGGCGAGGGACCGAGGACGTGCTGGCGCATCGCCAGCGGCATGAACGGCTTATCGCTGTTGCATATTTCGACGGTGGGGGCACGCTTGCCCGGGTGACCCATGCAGGGATAGTTGCGGGCACCGCGAACCGAAAGAGGCGAATCTTGCGGGAGTTTGCAATACAACCCGTCCGGTGTGTCGACGTCGCTGAGGTCGTCCGGGGATCGCCAGGTGTTCTGTGGCATGAAACCGACCGTGCAAATCGGCGGATCGTCGATCGTGAGCGCGAAGTCACCCTGGGCCATGCCATCGGTGTGGTTTGCCGGCGCGGCGGCCTGCTCGATGGCAACCGCAGACGGCAGCAACACCAGCAGCTGCTCCAGCGAGGCATGGTAGGTGACGCCGATCTGCCCGATGGTGGTGAGGTTGGCGAGCAGCACCGGCAGCGTCGGTTTGATTTGTTCGAGAAGCCGCGACGCCTCGTTGGCCGCATCGGGACCGTTTCGCAGGATGGTGCGAACGTTGGAATCGTCGTTCGCGAACACCTGCGTAATCCCCGCGAGGCTACGTGCCCACGTCCTGATCGAATCGGTGGTGCGCGCTTGGGTATCCAGCAGTGGCCCAGTGTCTTCGGTGAGGGCTCGGGTGCGATCGACGACGCCGTTGGCGTCGCGCGACAGTGTCTGCGAGGAATCGAACAGCGACCCCAGGTCGTAGCCGGTACCGTTGAAGCCCTGGAAGGACTCGTCGAGCAGTTGGCCGAGTTTGGTCTTCGGGATGCTTTGGACCAATGCGTTGACCTGGTCGAGCATCGGCCCAACCGGCTGCGGAATCGTCGTGTCGCGCGCCGTGATTACCGAACCGTCCTGCAGATAGGGCGGCGAATCGGTTTTAGGCCGCAGGTCCACGTACTGCTCACCCACCGCGGAGACACTGAGCACATGCGCTGTCAGGTCCGCGGGGACCTTCGGTGAAGTGCTAAGCGACAGCGTCGCTTTCGCGCCGGTCGGCGTCAGGCCCACCGACGTGACCTTTCCGAGCTGAACGCCACGGTAGGTCACGTTGGAAAACCGGTACAGGCCACCGGTCGCCGGCAGCTCCAGCGTCACCGTCATCCGACCGATTCCCAGCAGGGTCGGCGCTTGGATGTAGTAGAGGGCCATCGCGATCACGCCGATGATCCCGACGATCGTGAAAACCGCCAGCTGAATCCGAACGAACCGCGTCAGCATTTATCCGCCGCCTTCCGTCGGGGCCGTTGCCGGTGGCGGCGCTGAACCAAGATCCGCGGCAGGCTGCGGGGCGGTACCCGGCGGAGGCCCCGGCAGCGGGGCCGCACCCGGCCGAGGCCCGGGCAGCGGGGGCAGCGGCAACGCGTTGGGGTCGACCCACGGTGGCCGCACGGGGTCATGCATCGGATCATGCGTGTATTGCAGGTAATACGGGTCCCCCGGAGCCGGTACCAACGGCTGATCTAGCTGCCCCCAGTGGGTTCCCAACATCAGGCCTCGCTTGAGCCGTGGAATCGACAGGTCCAAATCGACATGCAGGTTGAAGTAGTCGCCTCGCACCGCTCGGTCGACGAAGTTCTGGGTGAACGGGAACACGAAACCCGCCGCGAGCGCGATGCCGAGCTCGGGTCCGACGTCGGCGAGCGCTTTGATGGTCGGCTCCAGGTTTTGCAGGTTCTTGACCAGGTCGGCCTGGGAGTCGTTGATCAACCGGGTCGCCGTGTTGCTGAAGACGCGAAGGTGGTCCAGCGCGGCGGTCAGCCGCGGACGCTCCTTGATCAGTACATCGAGCGCGGGCGGTATCTTCCGTAGCGCCTGGGTGAGAACGTCACGTTGCTCGGCGAATGTGCCGGCAAGCCGGTTCAGCGCCCGGATGGAGTCGACGAGGTTGTCACGCTGATCGTCCAGTGTTCCGACGAACGTGTCGAGGCGAGTGATCAGGTCACGTACCGCTCCCTCGCGCCCGGACAGGGCGGCGGAGAAGTTGTGGATGATCTCCCCGATCTGTCCCAGCCCCCCGCCGTTGACGACCGCCCCGAGCGACGACAGCGTCTGCTCTGTCGACGGGTAGGCCGACGACCGGCTGAGCGGAATGGTGGCGCCCGGCCGCAGCCGTCCGCTTCCCTGCTGGCCGAGCGGCGTATTGAGCTCCACATGCATCGACCCCAGCAGGCTGGTCTGACCGACGGTGGCTACCACGTTGGCCGGGACGACGACATCACGCTTTACCGAGATCTCGACATCGGCGTGCCAGCCTTGCACCCTCATCGTGCCCACGCTGCCGACGACGACATCGTTGACCATCACCGGCGAATTCGACTCCATCGTCCCGACGTTCGGGAGTTCGACGTGGTAGATGTCGGACCCCGGCCCGCGTCCGACCGCGCCTGGCAGCGGTAGCGAATTGAGGCCGTGGAATGCGCATCCCGTTGCCGTCACGGCCACGCAGCAGCCGATGGCGAACACCCGCCGCGCCGCGACCCGGGCCATCATTGCCCTGCCCCTTCGGCCGGCAGCAGCATGTCTGACACGCTCGCCGCCGGGGGCGGTGGTGCGGGCATCGGCGTCGACGGTGGCGGTGGCAGCGGCATCGCCGCGCCCGGGATCGGCGCCGGTGGCACCGCCCCCGGCGGTCCGACCGGATCGCCGGGCAGGCCGGTGTAGGCCGACGACCTGGGCGGGCTGCGGGTGT
>NZ_LZKR01000089.1 GCF_001672915.1 Mycobacterium sp. 1245805.9
CCGCCTGTCCCGGCCGCGCCCAAGAGCATGCCGGCGTTGCCGCCGGCCCCGCCGTTCCCGCCGGTCCCGACGTCCGAGTTGCCGCCGGCCCCGCCGGCGCCCCCCGAGCCGAACAGCCCCGCGGACCCGCCGTGGCCGCCGGCTCCACCGGCGCCGGCCAGGGCCAAGGGGGTTCCGCCGGCGCCGCCGGCGCCGCCGTTGCCGATCAGCCCGCCGTTTCCGCCGTTCCCGCCGGCGCCCCCGTTGGTGCCGCCGCCGATGCCGGACCCGCCGGCGCCGCCGTTGCCGATCAACCACCCGCCGTCGGTCCCGTTTTGGCCGGTGCCGGGCGCGCCGTTGGCGCCGTTGCCGATCAGCGGACGCCCGGTCGCCGCCTGGACCGGCGCGTTGACCGCGTCGAGCAGGCTCTGCAGCGGCGACACGTTGGCCGCCTCCGCGGCCGCGAACATCGCGCCGCTGGTGCTCATCGTCTGGGTGAATTGCTGATGGAACAGCGCCGCCTCGGCGCTGAGCGCCTGAAACGCCTCGGCGTGCCCGGAAAACAGGGTCGCCAACGCCGTCGACACCTCGTCGGCGCCGGCGGCCAGCACCGCGGTCGTCGGGCCCGCCGCCGCCGCGTGCGCGGCGCGGAGCGCCGACCCGATGTTCTCCACATCCGCCGCCGCGGCCGCGACCAGCCCGGGGTCCACTATCACGAACGACATCGCTTTCCTCCCGAAAGTCATCAAGCAATCGACTCAAGGATGCGAACCATCGGGGCGGCGAACGTCGGTCAAAGCTCGTAAATAGCGCGCGGCAGGGGGTCGTAGATCTGCGCGTTCGCGGTGCTTAGGCATATTTGGCTATGCCATGGGGCGCTCAGCCGCGGCCGGTCACTTCCTGGGCGAGCTGCACGCGGGAGGTGATGCCCAGTTTCGCGTACACGTGCGTGAGGTGGGTTTGCACCGTCCGCCGGGAGATGAACAGCCGGGCGGCGATCTCGTTGTTGGCCAGCCCGTCGGCGACCAGGCGCGCGACGTCGCGTTCGGTCGGGGTGAGGGAGGCCCAGCCGCTCGTCGGGCGCTTACGTTCCCCGCGGCCGCGGCGCGCGTAGGCGACGATCTCGTCGAGCGAAAGCCCGGCGCCCTCCGCCCACGCGCCGTCGAAGGCGTGCCCGCCCATCGCGTCGCGCACCGCCGCGACCGTGCGCGCGTGGCCCGCGTCGTAGACCCGGAACCGGACCGCGCCGGTCTGCCGCCGGATCGTGTCCGCGGCACCCAGGAGCCGCGCCGCGTCGCGATGACTCAGGCCGTCGGCGGCCAGCTGGCCGAGGCACTCGAGGATGTCGGGGACGGCCAGGTGCGCGCCGTATTCGGTGGCGCAGCCCAGCGCCTTGTGGGCGTCGCGCTCCGCCTGATCCGGCTCGCCCTTGGCGATCGCGACGCGCGCGCGCCGGGTCAGCGCCCGGGCCAGGTGCCAGCCCGCCGACGAGGCGACCTGGTGGTCCGCCCAGCGGCCGGCCTCGATCAGATCGCCGCGCGCCAGGGCGACCTCGGCGATCGGGTTGGCGATCGCCGCACCCAGCTCGCCCTCCGCGATCACCCGCTGCTGTGCCGCCTCGGTGGCCGCGGCCGCCGCGTCGACATCGCCGGCGGCCAGCGCCGCGGTGGCCAACACCGCGTAGCTGAATCCCTCGTTGTACGGCCACAAATCGCCCGCGGCCTCCAGCGACGCCGTGGCCGCGGCGGCGGCCGCCTGGACCTCGCCCTGGAAGGAGAGCACCAGGCTGAGGCTCAGCCGCGCGCCCCACCGGAAAAGGACGTCGTGCGCCGCGTCGGCATCGGCGGTCACCTCGTCGAACTGCTCGACGGCCTTGACCAACTCGCCCTTCATCATGTGCGCCAGGCCCAGGGTCCAGTGGCACGAGCGCGCATGGAACCGGTCGCCGATCGAGGCGGCGAGCTCGCAGCCTTCCCGGGAGGTCGCCTCCGCGGCGACCGGATCGCCCGCGTAGAACGCGCCGTTGGCCTGCCAGGTCAGGATCTGGGTCAGCCGCCATTGGTCGTCCAGCGTGCGGGCGATGCCGATGGCCTCGGCCAGGTAGGGGCGGGCCGCATCGGCGCTGTAGGAGGCGATCGCGCCGCAGGCGGTGAGCGCGCGCGCCAGCAGCGCGGGGTCGTCGATCTGGCGGGCGATCGCGACGGCCTGTTGCGCCTGCTCGAGGTTGTCGCCGATGCTGCGCGACGCGTCGAGGGCCGCCTTGTCGGCGAGGGCGCGGCCGCGCACCACGGCCGAGATCCCGCCGTCGTCCTCGGGGAGGGTGGCCTCGAGCCACGCCAGCCCTTCCTGGATGCGGCCGCGGGTCTGCCACAGCGGTTGCAGCGACGACGTCAGCTCCAGCGCCCGTTCGATGTCACCGGTTTCGCGGCTCCACGCGAACGCGGCCCGCAGGTTGTCGATCTCCATCTCGACCTGTTCGATGCGGCGCTGATGGTCGGGGTCGGCGGGGCTGTCCAGCAGGGCCGCCAGCGCCGCGTAGTAGTCGCGGTGCCGCGCGTGCACCTCGTCGGCCTCACCGGATTCGAGCAGCTTGGCCCTCGCGTAGTGGCGCACCGTGTCGAGCAGCCGGAAGCGCGTCCTGTCACCGGCGTTTTCCGCCACGACGAGGGACTTGTCCACCAGCTGGGCGAGCCGATCGAGGATCTGGACCTGCTGCGCGGGGTCGCCGTCGCCGATGACCCGCGCGGCGTCCAGGTCGAATCCGGCCGGGAAAACCGCCAGCCGGCGGAACAGGACGCGCTCCGGCTCGCTCAGCAGCTCGTGGGACCAGTCGACCGATTCACCCAGCGTCCGTTTGCGCCGCGTCCCGGGACGGACGCCGGTGACCAGCCGGAACCGGTTGCGCAGCCCGTCGAGGATCTCGGTCAGGGACATCATCCGCACCCGGGCTGCCGCCAGCTCGATCCCCAGCGGCAGGCCGTCCAGGCGCTCGCAGATCTCGCGCACCGCGGCGGTGTCGTCGACGGCGATGTCGAAGTCGGGCCGCGCCAGGCGCGCCCGGTCGACGAAGAGTTCGATCGCCTCGTCGGCGAGCGACAGCGACGGCACCCGCCAGGTCACCTCGCCGCCCACCCCGATCGGCTCGCGGCTGGTGGTCAGGATCGTCAACTGCGGACAGGCCCCCAGCAGCGCAACCGTCAGGTCGGCGCACTGGTCGATCAGGTGCTCGCAGTTGTCCAGGACGAGCAACACCTGGCGGTCGCCGAGGAACCGCACCAGCGTGTCCGTCGCCGAGCGGCCCGGCTGGTCGGGCAGGCCCAGCGCCCGAAGCGCCGCGACCGGCACAATCTCGGGGTCGGTGACCGGGGTCAGGTCGACAAACCACACGTTGCCGTCGAACTCGGCCGCCGCCTGCGCGGCCACCTGAACCGCCAGGCGGGTCTTACCGACGCCGCCGGCGCCGGCCAGGGTCACCAGCCGGTTCTCGTACAGCGCCTTGACGACGTCGTTGGTCAGGGTGACGCGACCCACGAACCGGGTCAGCTGCACTGGGAGGCCGTGCGGCACGACGCTGCCGGTGGTGCGCAGCGGCGGGAACTCGACGTCCAGGTCGGAGTGGCACAGCTGCGCCACCCGCTCGGGGCGCGGAAGGTCGCCGAGCTGATGGGTGCCGAGGTCCGTCAGCCAGGCGTCGGCCGGTAATTGGTCGACGACCAGGTCGCGGGTGATGCCCGAGAGCAGGATCTGGCCGCCGTGGGACAGCTCGCGCAGGCGGGCCGCCCGCTCGGGGGTCGAGCCGACGTAGTCGCCCGCGTCGTCCAGCTGAACCTCGCCGGTGTGCACGCCGACGCGCAGCCGGATCGGCGCCAGCGGCGCGCGCTGCAACTCCACAGCACACGCCACCGCGTCGGTCGCGTGCGCGAAAGCGGCCATGAAGCAGTCGCCGGCACCCGGCTCGATCACCAGGACGCCGTCGTGGGCGGGGACGGCCTCGGAGGCGGCGCGATCCAGCCGCACGAGCGCGGCCGTCATTTGCTCCGGCCGGGACTCCCACAGTCGCTCGGAGCCCTCGAAATCGGCGACCAGCAGGGTCACCGTTCCCGTGGGCATAAACTCTCTGACGCCAGGGTCACTCCTGTTCCATGACCGTATGCCCCCGCCCACATCAGTTTCGCTCATGCCACCCACCCAGGGTCGAATACCAACGGAAAACTGTTGAGGTCATCGAGGCCGCGGAGCGGGTCACGGCGGCCCCGCGGACGCGGGCTGCCGCTTTGCCGTAGGTGGTCCTACGACCCCGGGCCTCGCCGCATTTACGACCCCTCATGTTCTGTATCTACGCGATTCGACCGACGTTAGTTCGACGCAATCCCCCGCATATTTGACTCGTTTCCAACAGACGTCGGGGGCCGGGATCGCAATTCGCTGCGTTTTCACGCTTCGTCCGACGGCGAGCGATCGGGAGGGACGGCAATGTCGTACGTGGTAGCGGCCCCGGAGATGCTGGCGGCCGCATCGGCGGATCTGGAGGGCATCCGCTCGGCGTTGAGCGCGGCAAACGCGGCGGCGGCGGCTCCGACCTCCGCGTTGGCCGCAGCCGGTGCCGACGAGGTGTCGGCGGCGATCGCCGCCCTGTTTTCCGGGCACGCCGAGCTGTATCAGGCGCTGAGCGCCCAGGCCGCGGGCTTCCACCAGCAATTCGTCCGGGCCATGAGCGCCGGCGGGGCGATGTATGCCGAGGCCGAGGCGGCCAACGCTTCGATGATCGGTGCGCCCATGCAGGCCGCGGCGCAAAACGTGCTGGCCAACTTGGGCATCGGCAACGTCGGCGCCGGAAATGTGGGCGGGGGCAACCACGGCGACGGGAACGTGGGCAGCGGCAACACCGGCAACCAGAACCTGGGCAGCGGCAACATCGGTAACACCAACGTCGGCAACGGGAACAACGGCATCGGCAACATCGGCGACGGCAACCGCGGCAGCCAAAACCTCGGCAGCGGCAACGCCGGCAACAACAACACCGGCTTCGGGAACAACGGCATCGGCAACGTCGGCGCCGGAAACCTCGGCAACACCAACGTCGGCAACGGGAACCTGGGCAGCGGCAACATGGGCAGCGGGAACCGCGGCGACGCGAACATGGGCTTCGGGAACCGCGGCAGCAACAACGTCGGCGTCGCCAACACCGGCAACCACAACTTCGGTTTCGGCAACACGGGCAACAACGACATCGGCTTCGGGCTGACCGGCGACAACCAGATCGGTTTCGGCGCACTGAATTCCGGCAGCGGCAACATCGGCTTCGGCAACTCGGGCACCGGCAACATCGGCTTCTTCAACTCGGGCACCGGAAACGTCGGCATCTTCAACTCCGGCAACCACAGCTTCGGCTTCGAGAACTCGGGCAGCATAAACACCGGGTTCGCCAACTCGGGTCTGGCCAATACCGGCTTCCTCAACAGCGGATTCAGCAATTTCGGTGCGGGCAACGGCGGCTCGAACAACATGGGGATGTTCAACGGCGGCTCGCAGAACTTCGGGATGGGGGACTCCGGCTTCCAGAACACGGGCAGCGGCAACGCCGGCTCGCTCAACACCGGTGACTTCAACGCCGGCAACTTCAACACCGGGTGGGGGAATTCGGGCGCCAGCAACACCGGCGGCTTCGACTCGGGCAACCTGAACACCGGCTTCGGCAGCGGCATCACTCCGGCCGGGGTCAAGAACTCCGGCTTCGGCAACACCGGCCTGGACAGCTCCGGCTTCTTCAACGCGGGCGGCGACACCTCCGGCTTCCAAAACAGCGGCCTGGCCTTCGAGTCGGGCTTCCGAAACTCGGGCAACGGCAACAACGTCGGCATCGGCAACTCGGGCAGCTTCCTGGCCGGGATCGGCAACACCGGCTTCGACAACATCGGCATCGGCAACTCGAATGTCTTCAACTCGGGCATCGGCAACTCGGGCAACGACGACTCCGGCTTCTTCAACAGGCGCGACGCGCAGTCGGGCTTCTTCCAGTAAGGACTTTCCATGAATTTTTTGGTGTTGCCGCCGGAGATCAATTCGGCGCGGGTGTATCTGGGTGCGGGGCCGGGGCCGATGTTGGACGCGGCGGCGGCGTGGGAGGGTTTGGCGGGTGAGTTAGGCTCGGCGGCTTCGTCTTTCGGTTCGGTGACGTCGGGGTTGGCGGGCGCGGCGTGGCAGGGTCCGGCGGCGGTGGCGATGACGGAGGCGGCGGCGCCGTATGTGGGGTGGCTGTCGGCGGCGGCCGCGCCGGCGCAGGGGGCGGCGGGTCAGGCGCGGGCGGCGGCGTCGGCGTTTGAGGCGGCGGTGTCGGCGACGGTGCATCCGGCGGCGGTGGCGGCCAACCGTGGCGAGTTGGTGTCGTTGGTGCGGTCGAATGTGTTGGGGTTCAACGCGCCGGCGATCGCGGCGGCCGAGGCGCAGTACGAGGCGATGTGGGCCGCGGACGTGTCGGCGATGGTCGGCTATCACGGCGGCGCCTCGGCGGTGGCCGCCCAACTGACTCAGGCCGCCCTGCCGAACATCAACCTTGGCCTGGGCAACATCGGCAACCTCAACCTCGGCGGCGGAAACACCGGCAACCAGAACCTGGGTAGCGGAAACCGGGGCGATACCAACTTCGGCAGTGGAAACACCGGCAATTCGAACGTGGGTAACGGAAACTTCGGAAACCAGAACCTGGGCAGCGGCAACGTCGGCAGCACCAACCTCGGGAGCGGAAACTTCGGCAGCGGCAACGTCGGCAGCGGAAACAGCGGCAGCCAGAACACCGGAACCGGAAACCAGGGCAACGCAAACATCGGCAACGGAAACCTGGGCAGCGGCAACGTGGGCAGTGGGAACCGCGGCCAGGGCAACATTGGCTTCGGGAACCAAGGCAACAACAACGTGGGCGCCGCCAACACCGGCAGCCATGACACGGGCTTCGGCAACAGCGGCAACAACGACATCGGCTTCGGGCTCACCGGCGACAACCAGATCGGCTTCGGCGCACTGAATTCCGGCAGCGGCAACCTCGGCTTCGGCAACTCGGGCACCGGCAACATCGGCTTCTTCAACTCGGGCAACAACAACGTCGGCTTCTTCAACTCCGGGATCGGCAACTTCGGCTTCGGCAACGGCGGCGACACAAACACCGGCTTCTGGAATGGTGGCTCGGTCGACACCGGCTTCGGCAACGGTGGCGCCGAGAGCCTGGGATGGGGCAACGCCGGCCTCAACAACGTGGGTTACGGGAACGCCGGCACGTTGAACATGGGCTTCGGGAACTCCGGCGCCCTCAACACGGGCAGCGGAAACTCGGGAGCGTTTGACACCGGCGACTTCAACTCGGGATCCAACAACACGGGGTGGGCGAACTCGGGTGCGACCAACACGGGTGGCTTCAACTCGGGAAGCCTGAACACGGGCTTCGGCAGCGCGGTCACCCAGCTGGGTGTCACAAGTTCGGGCTTCGGCAACAGCTTTGGCTCCTCGGGCTTCTTCAACTCGAGCTCGAACTCGTCGGGCTTCGAGAACACCGGAGTCGCGTTCAACTCCGGCTTCGGGAACACGGGCGTCTTTGGCGCCGGCATCCAAAACTCCGGAGACTTCAACGCCGGCATCGCGAATTCCGGCTTCGAAAGCGCCGGCATCGCCAACACGAGCGACTTCGACGGGGGCATCGGCAACTCCGGTACCGAAAGTTCGGGCGTGTTCAACAAGGCAAGCGAGCAGGCCGGCTTCTTCCACTGACGGGACTGTTGTGATGAGCTTTTTTGTGTTGCCACCGGAGATCAATTCGGCGCGAGTCTATTTGGGCGCGGGGCCGGGTTCGATGTTGGAGGCGTCGTCGGCGTGGGAAGGGCTGGCGGGCGAGTTGGGTGCGGCGGCTTCGTCTTTCGGTTCGGTGACGTCGGGTTTGGCGGGGGCGGCGTGGCAGGGTCCGGCGGCGGCGGCGATGACGAGCGCGGCCGCGCCGTATGTTGGGTGGTTGTCGGCAGCGGCGGCCCGGGCACAGGGGGCGGCGGGTCAGGCGCGGGCGGCCGCGTCGGCGTTTGAGGCGGCGGTCTCGGCGACGGTGCACCCAGCCGCGGTGGCGGCCAACCGCAACCAATTCGTTTCGTTGGTGCGCTCAAACCTGTTGGGGCTCAACGCTCCGGCGATCGCGGCGGCCGAGGCGCAGTACGAACAGATGTGGGCCGCCGACGTGTCGGCGATGGTCGGCTATCACGGCGGCGCCATGGCGGTGGCCGCCCAACTGGCCCAGGCTACTTTGCCGAACATCAACCTCGGCCTGGGCAACCTCGGCAACCTCAACCTCGGCGGTGGGAACCTCGGCAACCAAAACCTGGGCGCCGGCAACGTCGGCAACACCAACGTGGGCATGGGCAACCTCGGCAACGGAAACGTGGGCAGCGGCAACTCCGGCAACAACAACTTCGGCAACGGCAATGGCGGCGCCGGAAACGTCGGCAGCGGAAACCTCGGCAACACCAACGTCGGCAGCGGAAACCTCGGCAGCGGAAACATGGGCTCGGGGAACCGCGGCAGCAACGACGTCGGCTTCGGCAACACGGGCAGCCACGACTTCGGCTTCGGCAACACCGGCAACAACGACATCGGCTTCGGGCTGACCGGCGACAACCAGGTCGGCTTCGGCGCGCTGAACTCGGGCAGCGCCAACCTCGGCTTCGGCAACTCGGGCACCGGCAACATCGGCTTCTTCAACTCGGGCAACAACAACGTCGGCTTCTTCAACTCGGGCACCGGCAATTTCGGGTTCGGCAACGCGGGCGACACCAACACCGGGTTCTGGAACTCGGGCGCCACGAACACCGGATTCGGGAATGCCGGCGAGGTCAACTTCGGCTTCGGCAACGGGGCGTCGTTCGACTTCGGCGCCGGCAACGCGGGCTCCTCCAATTTTGGCTTCGGAAATTCCGGCGGCCACAACACCGGCAGCCTCAACACGGGTGGCGACAACACCGGCGATTTAAACACCGGCATGCTGAACACCGGATGGGCGAACGCGGGCAACACCAACACGGGCGCCTTCAACACCGGCGACCTCAACACCGGCTTCTTCAGCGCGATCACCCCGGCCGGTATCACCAGCTCCGGTTTCGGTAACGCCAGCGCGGGGAGTTCAGGGTTCTTCAACGGAGGTTTCGACAACTCCGGCTTCATGAACACCGGCGCGGGCTTCAACTCCGGCTTCCACAACACCGGCGGCGGGGTCGACGCGGGCATCAACAACTCGGGCATCTTCGCCGTGGGCATCGGCAACGCGGGCGCCGACGTCACCGGCATCGGGCTCACGGGCCTGCTCTCGTCGGGCATCGCCAACCTGGGCAACTTTAGCTCCGGCGCCTTCAACCACGGCAGCTCCCAGGCCGGGTTTTTCCACTAGGACCTTGTACGAATGACGATCTACGACCCCTGGCCCCGCGAATCTACGAGCTCTGACCGACGTATTTCGGTCCACCGCTTCGCATGGTTGGGGTTGTGATGTCGGACTTTTCGTTGTTGCCACCGGAGATCAACTCGGCGCGAATGTATGCCGGCGCCGGCGCGGGCCCACTGTTCGTGGCGGCGACGGCCTGGGACGGGTTGGCCGCCGACCTGCGGTCGTCGGCGTCGTCGTTCGACTCCATCGTCTCGGCATTGGCCGGTGGCCCGTGGACGGGCCCGGCGTCGGAGGCGATGGCGAGCGCGGCGGCGCCCTACGTGTCGTGGTTGGCCGGATCGGCGGCGCAGGCCGAAGGCGCGGCGGCGCAGGCCCGGGCGGCGGCGACGGCGTTCGAGGCGGCGCAGGCGGCGACCGTGCATCCCGTCGCCGTCGCCGCCAACCGCGCGCAGCTGATGATGTTGGTGGCGACCAACTTTCTGGGCCAGAACTTCCCGGCGATCGCGGCCACGGAGTTCCACTACATGGAGATGTGGGCCCAGGACGTCGCCGCGATGGCCGGTTACCACGCCGGAGCGATGTCGGTGGCGTCGTCGCTGACGCCGTTCGCGGCGCTGCCGGCCGACGTGGCTGGAATGGCGGCGCAGGGCGGCGGGGCGGCCGATCCCCTCTCGGCCTTGGTGGCCGCGCTGCAATCGCTGGTTTCCGGGGCGCCCCAGTCGCTGTCGTCGCTGGCCCAGGTCGCGACGTTGCCCGTCAGCATGCTGATGTCGCCGATCATGTCGCTCGCCCAAGGGGCGAACGCCGGCACGGCGGGATTGGCCAACGCCGCGGCGGTGGGGGCCGACGCCCCGAAGTTCGTCGGCAGCACCGCACCGGCGACGACGCCGCTCGGCGGCGGGGGACCGGGTTCTCCCATCGCGGCGGGTTTGGGCAAGGCCCGACTGGTGGGGTCGGTGTCGGTGCCCCCGACGTGGCAGGGGTCGCTGCCGGCGCGGATGGTCAGCGCGGCGATGTCCGGGTTGGGCGGCGAAATGCCCGGCGGCGCCGGGGGAGTCGGTGCGGCGGCGGGCGGCATGCCGATGATGCCGATGCCGATGGGCGGCATGGGCGGCGGAGCGGCGGGCGGGATGTTGGGCCGCGGCGGGGCCAGTCCGCATGTGGTGCAGTCGCGCCCCAGCGTGGTGCCGCGGGTCGGGGTCGGATAGGGCGGGGGTGATCCACTTCTACCAACCATGTTCGGCAACAAGAACTTTCATGAAAGGAGCAAAGTGATGACTACTCGGTTTATGACCGATCCGTACGCGATGCGGGAAATGGCGAGCCGTTTCTCGGTGCATGCCCAGACGGTCGAGGACGAGGCGCGACGCATGTGGGCGTCGTCGCAAAACATTTCGGGCGCCGGCTGGAGTGGCGCGGCCCAGGCGGCGTCCTACGACACGATGGGACAAATGAATCAGGCGTTCCGCAACATCGTGAACATGCTGCAGGGCGTGCGCGACGGGCTGGTCCGGGACGCCAACAACTACGAGCAGCAAGAGCAGGCTTCGCAGCAAGCGTTGAGCAGCTAGGAGATTTGGCAATGACGATCAACTACCAATTTGGTGACGTCGACTCGCACGGAGCCCTGATCCGGGCCCAGGCGGCGTCGCTGGAGGCCGAACACCAGGCGATCGTGCGAGACGTGTTGGCGGCGGGGGATTTCTGGGGCGGCGCCGGGTCGGTGGCCTGCCAGGAATTCATCACGCAGTTGGGCCGCAACTTCCAGGTGATCTACGAGCAGGCCAATTCCCACGGCGCCAAGGTTCAGTCCGCGGGCAGCAACATGGCCAGCACCGATTCGGCCGTGGGCTCCGGCTGGGCCTGACCGATGCCCCCCAGGCGCGGGTAGCACAGCGGCGTGCTGCCCGCGCCCTGGGCATGTCAACCGGCTAAGTGACTGCGGCCGCGGCCGTTTCGGTCGCCATCACCTCGGCCGCGGCGCGCTCGCCCGAGCGGACCGCGCCGTCTATCCACCCGCACATGATCGCCGAGCTCTCCGTGCCGGCCCAGTGCACGCGACCGCAGGGCTCCCGCAGGGTGTACCCGAATTCGGTCAGCACGCCGGTCGGGGCGTGGCCGATCATGCCGCCACCGGAGTAGCGCTCGGTGGTCCAGTTCTGCTCGTGGAATTCCAGCGGCGATTTGGCCTTGCCGCCGAACCGATCGACCACTTCGGCGATGACCGCCGCCCTCCGATCGGCCTCGTCCATTGTTGTCAGCCGACGCGCGGCCGGCCCCTCCGTGATCACGCACATGATCCCGAGGTCCGCGGTGTCGGTGCAGGCGTCGATGGTGAGCGTGGCCGGTGACCCCGGCGCGGCCGACTGCCCGCACAACCCGTCCGCCCGCCAGAACGGCTCGTCGTAGATCATCGAGATCTTGATGACGGCGCCACTTGGCATGCGCTGGTGCAGAAATGCCCGATCCACCGGCAACATCGGCTCGTACACAATCGAACTGGCGATGGCGAGCGGGATCGCGACAATGACCCGCCGCGCCCGCACCGTCAAGCCGTCCGCGGCGACCGTCACACCGTCGGCGTCCTGGGTGATCTGTCGGACGGGACGCGAAAGGTGCAGTGCCTCACCAAGTTCGGCGACGATCTGCCGGTAGATGGCGCCCATCCCCCCGATGGGCCGGGCGTCCTGGGCGCCGCCCTTGCCCGAGATGACGAAGGTGGGCCCGCCGCCCGACCCCATCTGGTGCAGCGCCCACAGCAGCGACGTCTCCGACCCGGCCGAGGTGTACACACCGGACAACGCCATGTCCAGCATCTCGCGGGCCTGCCTGGACATGGTGTTCTTGTCGATCCATTCCCCCAGGCTGATGCGGTCCCACTCGGCGGCGTTCTTCGCCTCCCACGGCGCTTCGTGCGGCACCGATTTGCACATGTTCTCGATCGAGAGCAAACCGACGCCGAGGTTGGCCACCGCCCATGGGCTCATCGACCAGGGGATGGTGCCGCCGTAGCGGTGCTTCTTGCCCTCGACGATCATCATCGCGTCGCCGTCGTTGTGCTGCTTGTATTCGGGCACGCCGAATTCGTCCATCATCGCGTGGATGCGATCCTGGCCCGGCCCGACCCAGGCGCCGCCGCGGTCGATCCAGGTGCCGTCGTCGCGAGTGACCGTGAACGTGCGACCGCCGACCCGGTCACGCGCCTCCAGCAAGGCCACCGAGCGACCGGCCTGCTTCAGCCGCAGGGCGGCCGTCAAGCCCGCGAACCCGGCCCCGACCACGCAGTAATCAACGTCTGACACGACTGGCTCCTTCACCTGGCCCGCCCCAGCAGCAAACTACACCGAACACGGTGCCGGCAGGAGCGTGTTCACCCCGATTTCTCGGGCGCTTCAAATCCCTTGACGCGACGGGTCAGAGGTGATGGGCCTGATTGCCGCCGCGGCGTTTGGCGGTGTACATCGCGCTGTCCGCGACATCGATGAGTTTTTCGATGAGCCCGGGAATGTCGGAGGTGCCCATCGGGGACAATTCGGCGGTGGCCGTACCGATGCTGGCGGTCAGCCCCTGCGGAAGGGCGGCGATGGCAGCGCCCAATCCCGCCGAGATCGCCTCGGCGTCCGGCGATGGGCCGATGGCGGCGATCAGGAACTCTTCGCCGCCCGCGCGGCACAGCACCGCCGTCGGCGCCGCTTGCTGCTGCAGCACCTCGGCGACGGCGACCAGTGCGCGGTCACCCGCGGCGTGGCCGAGGGTGTCGTTGATGCGTTTGAACGCATCCAGGTCGACCATGGTGATGGTCAGATGGGTATCGTCGGCGCGCGGCTCGCGCAGTCTGCGGGTGAGAGCCGCGATGAACGCTCGGCGGTTGAACAGCCCGGTCAGCGCGTCTTCGTCGGCGAGCTCGGCGTAGGTCCCGATGGCCCGCGACATCCCGCGCATCGCCACCGGGAACGACACGTTGAGCATTGCGATCACCCAAAACGCGGCGAGCCCGGTTCCGACGTCGACCTCGTGGGCCAGGTGCGCCGCGGTCGCGACGGTGACGATGCCCGCCAGGGTGGCGCTGAACGCCAGAAATTTATTGTTGTGGAAAAGGGCGACATACCCGCTGTTCGTTGCCATGGCGCAGCAGCCGACGGCCGCCAGGGCCGCGGTCGGCTGGGTCAGGCTCCACCCCGCGATGCACGTCGCGGCGATAACTCCGAAAACCTCCGATTGCACCCGGGTCGGCCAGCGCGTCAACCAGTAGACGCTCACCGCCACGACGAAGACCGCGGCGCCGGCGTCGACGAGCACGACCTCGGCCGTCGGGCGACGCGTGCTGAGCATGGTGGCCACCGGTACCAGCGCCGATATCGAGGAGATGACAGCCAGCGTCACCTGTGCCGCGCGAAGCAGTCCGCGCTCGCGCAAGGTAGCCGTGATCCAGTCGAAGTGATCGGGCTCGCCGAGCCACGACTTGAACCGGGACACGCTGCGCACCTCCCTTCATGGGATAGCTCAGCACCAAACCGCGGCCGGCGTTGCAAATCTGACGAAACGGCGGCCCCAACCCGTCAACCCGATCGATCGTGGCGCAACAATGCCGCGAGTTCGTCGCGGCTGGTGGCGCCCGTTTTGGCCATGGCCCGATAGATATGGCCCTCGACCGTACGCACGGATAGCGTCAGCCGCTCGGCCACCGCTCGGCTGGACAGTCCGGAGCCGAGCAACGTCACGATCTCGCGCTCCCGATCGGTGAAGGGCAACCGTTCGGTGGCCTGGCGCTGCGCCGGAGTGCTGGCGCCGCCGCACTTTTCGGCCAGCGCGTCCGCTCGAGCCGAGCACTTCAACGCCGAGCCCCGCAACTCGGCGCGGCGATAGGCGATGGCCGCGTGCGCGGCCGCATCAACCGCGGCGACCAAGTCCCCGATCTCCTCGAAGTGCGATGACACCGCTTCCAATTCGGCCCCGTCGCCGGCGTGCAGGGCGGCCGCGAACCGCGCCGCGATGCCGGCGCGCGGACCTTCCACGAGGGTTTCCAACTCTCGCAGTCGGGGCGCGCACCGGGTGTCACCGAACTGGGTGGCCGCCTGCAGGCACAGCACTTCCGCGGCGAATTGTCCGTTGGCACGGGCTGTTTCGGCCGCCGACCCGGCGATGCCGATCGCCGCACTGACCGCACCTTGACACGCCGCCACCCAGGCCTTGGCGATGCCGTGCTCGTAGTCCAAGTACAGCCAGCTGGGATGGCGGTGTTGCTCCAGCGTGGCGAGCGCGGCGGCGGCCTCGTCGTCAAGCCCTCGAATGGCCAGCGCGGTGACGATCGGCAACCGATACCGGTAGGTGAAGCCGTTCTGCTCGCCGACGGCGACCAAGGTGTCGACGACCGGCGGCAACAGCGCGGTCGCCTCGTCGAGGCGACCGGCGCCGAGGGCGGCGCGGCCCACCAACGCGGTGCTGATCAGCGACGCGGCGCCCGGCAGGCTGGCGGCCTCCTGACGCAGGTGCTCGGCCAGGCACACTGCCTCGTTTATCCGACCGGCCAGCAGAAGTGCGCCCAGGTGGGCATCGGCGATCACGAACCGCATGTGGGCGGCGTCGAACGCGCGGACCGCGATGGTGTAGGCGCGCTCCGCGGCGGCCACCGCCTCGGAGCCGCGGCCGAGGTCGCCGGCGGCTGCGACGATCCCCCAGCTCGCCACTGCCCCGACGACCGCGGGCAGAAGGTCGATCTCGAGTTCCCGCGCCGATGCCATGGCGGTGTCCGGTCGCCCCATCGCCGCCCAGTACATGGTCGCGAACGCGTTGAGACTTCCCTGGGCGCGCGGCGAGGTATCGGCCATGGCGTCGTCGATGTGCCGCTTGGCGGCGTCGCCGTCCGCCAGTGACCACAACATGTTCACCGCGCGCAGGCACGCGCGGCGAGGCTGGTTCACATCATCGAGCTGTGTCGGCGGAATTTCGGCGAGCACATCGTCGGCTTCTTGGCCGCGGCTCAGCCATGAAAGTGCATGCGCCCGAACGAAGTTCGCTTCAGCACCCGCGCCGGAGCGGATGGCGGCCTCCGCCAGTCGGTCCGCCAGCGGCAGGTCGGCGAGCCATACGGCGCCCTGCGCCGCGCGGAGCAGCAGATCGGCGTCGGGTGTCAGATCGGAGTCCAGGCTCAACGCCGCGCGCCGCACCACGGTTCGCATGTCATCGCACCGCTCCGATGAACCGAGTTCGGCGGCGACGAGCCCGCGCAAGCGGCGAAGCCTCGTCGGAGCGGTGCGTTGCCTGCGCACCTCGGCGTAGAGGGGATGGGCGAGGCGCACCTCCGTCCGGTCTTCCACGGTTTCCAGGGTGACGAGGCTGCGCAGGTCGGCCTCCTCGACCGCCGCCGCATTGGTGATTCGCGCCAGTGACCCCAACTCGATTGGTTCACCGACGGCGAGCAGGTCGACGACGTCGCCGACCGCGGGCGGGACCGCGCCGATCCGAGAATCGACCAACTCGAGCAGGCTCGGCGGCAGCACCGGTTCGCCGGTCCACTGCCAGCAGCCACGATCGGCCACGAGCCGGCCGTCGGCGAATTCTCGCTCGACGATGTTGCGCAGATACAACGGGTTACCGCGGGTCAGCCGCCACAACCATTCGGCCGCATGCGGATCCAGCGGACCGTCGAGGACGGTCGACACCAGTGTCGTCGTCTCATCCGCAGACAACGGCTGGACGTCGAGTCGGTCGAACGCGCTTCCCGTCCACAGTTCCCGCGTCGCCGGGGGGATTGGTTCTCCACTGCGGGCCGTGAGGACGAGTTTCGCGCCGGCCCGCTGGACGATCTGCTGCAGCGCGAAGGTCGACAGGTCATCGAGCAGATGCGCGTCGTCGACACCGATGACCACCGGGGCGCCGTCCGGGGAGGCGGTGAGCTCCTCGATCACCGCGCGTACCAGTTGGAGGCTGTCAACCCCGGCCGGTGTGGTCCACGAGGAGAGTGCGCCGAAGGGCAATAGCCGGCCCGCGGTGGTGCCCACGACCCAACGGACGACGCAGCCTTGCGAAGCGGCCAGTGCGAGCGCCTCCCGGGCGACTCGGCTCTTGCCGACGCCCGCCGCGCCGCACACGAGGATGCCAGCGGAGTCGGAATCCGCAATCGCGGTCCCGATGCTCCGTAACTCCTCCGTGCGCCCAGTTAGGGGCCACGACAAACGCATCGGGACAGCATAGGAACACCCGGGCAAGGCTGCGGCAAATTTCAACCATTCGCTTTAAAACTGGTGAGGAGGCGCCCCGCAGTGTCACAAACCGATCAAACCGAGAAGATAGGTAAACCCCGCCCCATTGAGTAGCTGCAGTATCAGGACGGCCGCCACGATTATCGCGATAATCGCTATGAACGCGACAACCGCCAAAACGGGCGTCAATGCGGTGACGAACGCACCTCGAAAGGTGGCGACCGTATTGAGTAGCTGGCTCCCGACGGTGCCGATCGAACCCGCAATATCGCCGAGTGGCTGCAGCAACGCGGTGTTGGCGGCCTCGGCGCCGCCATACGCGCCCGCGCCCGCGGTCAGGTGCTGCGCAAATTGCTCCTGAAAGTCCGCCGCCTTCCCGGCCAGCCGTTGGTAGTCCTCGGCGTACCGGGAGAACAGGTGCGCGACACCCGTCGAGATTTCGTCCGCGGCGGCCGGCAGCACCGCCAGCGTCGGGGGCGCCGCCATCAGGTGCGCGGCGTTGAGATTCGAAGTGATCGTTGCCAAATCCGTTGCGGCCGAGGTCATTATTCCGGGTACTGCGATAACGCTCGACATCTCTATCCTCCGAGCACACCGATCTGCGTCAGCACCGCAGCGAAGTCCATGTAGACCTTCTCGCACAGGAGCTTGTCGCCGTCGAACTCGAAAATTCCGGCGATCGGAACCTCCACCCGGCGTCCTGTAGCCGGGATGCCCGCCCATTCTCCGAGATGGGTACCGGTGATAACCGTCTCGCCGAATACGGCATCGTCGGCATGGCGCAGCTTGCCGACCTCGGCGTGCAGATCCGGAAACGCGCTCATCAAGCCCTGCAGCAATTCTCGAACGGCGGACTCGCCATCGCTGAGTTGGCCGTTCACCTCGTAGCGCGGACGATGGAATGTGGCGATAGTTGCCTCGACGTCGTGCCGGTTCTCGGCCTCGGCGTGCCGCATGATGATTTCCTCGCGGCGCTGACGAACGCTCGTGACGTCGTCTATCGCGGTCATGGTGGCGCTCCTTATTCCTGGATACTTGCGTACGGGGTACCGGTGCTGTCGACAACAGCATGTTCGGACCGCGAATGTCGTTGCCTGTCACGCCGATTGACGGCGCCCACCCGGTACAGGAACGACGGGCGAAGCAGGCGGGTCGGGGGATCGAGGAGCCCGGTGACCCTGAAGAACTGGGTGCCGATCACCGTGTCGGACTCGGATGCGGCCAGCACGCGATCCACGAGCCGATTCGCAACGCGCATCGACGGCGTCCGTCGCCCTTGGACTTCGGGGAAGGCAAGGTCGGAAGCGGCTCCGGTCCGCCACGCCACACCGATTGTCTTGGCCGTGGCACGAAAGTACCGGCGGGGCAAGTCCGTAACGCCGCGGCGCAGGCAGTCCCGCAGCGCCACGGCGTCCAGCGCCGCCACCGACATGCCCTGCCCATAGATCGGATTGAAGCTGCAGATCGCGTCACCGCAGGCCAGCAGGCCGTCGGGCAGCCGCCGCATTTTGTCGTAGCGCCGCCACTGGCTGGACGGCATCCGATGCTGCACCACCGGCCCGAGCGGTTCGCCGGCGCGCACCGCCGCCAGCAAGTGAGCCGGGCCGTAACCTTCGGCGTACGCCAACATCCCGGGCAGGTCACGCGGCGGCTCATGTCCGGCCAGCGCGTAGACCGTGAATATCCAGGTGTCGCGCTCGTAGCCGACCAAGAACATGCCCTTCGGCCGGCCGGGCGCGGGGCTGATCAGGGCCAACTTTTCCGTCAGGGTGCCGGGCGGGATCCGCAGCGGCTGGCTGGCGTACGTCGTGTGCATGGTGATGTGGTCCTCGGCCGGGCGCCCGTAGCCAAGTTTCTCGAGCAGGGCAGGCGTGTGGGCACCGCGGCCCATCGCGTCGACGACGAGATCCGCCGCCAACTCCCGTGGTGGGGTGCCGGCCACGCGGTTCGCCACCCGCACTCCGGTGATGCGACTCCGGTCGGAAGTCGACGTCAACGCCGTGACGTCGTGGCCGTCATGGATCCTCACGTTGCCAAGCCGCTGTAGGCGCCGCCGAACGTGGCACTCGAGGAGCGGCCGGCTAGGCATGTACAGCGCCATTTCGGTGTAGTCCCCGGCTACCACGCCCGACGGCAACACCCGGTAGCCGTTGTAGCAGAAGTACCCCTTGGACAGGTCCCCGTCGTCCCAGACGGGCGCGCCGGCGGCAAGCAGCTCGCCGAGGAGCCCGGGGAAGAGCTCGTCGAGGATGCGAGCGCCGCGCGGCAACAGCGCGTGAACGTGCCGACCCTGCGGCACCCCCCGCCTGTTGACGGGATCGTCGGACAGCTCGTCGCGCTCGAACACCGTCACGGTGTCGAAGAAATCGGCCAGCACCCTCGCGGCGAGCAGCCCGCCCATGCTCGCCCCCAAAACGACCGCGCGCTCACCCAATACCGGCATTGCGAATCCCTTCGTCGACTTCAGGCTCGCGTTGCTGCTGCAGCGCGGTGAGTTTCTGTTCGGCGATCCGGTAGAAGCCGTCCAGGGACGAGTCCTCGACACCGACGTATTCGGCGATCACCTTGTGCGCCACGCCGGCCTCGCGCAGTCGCAGTGCCAGCGAGTACGGCATCGGCAATCGACGCAGCGCGGCTTCGCGCTCGCTGAGATCATCGGTCACCCGATCAGCATCCGGCGGTGCGACCGATCGGGATTGAGTAGCGGCATACTCCATTTGTCGTGGGCTGCGGCGTCACGTACTCATTGGTCATGCTGGTGCACACGGTCCGGGCGCGGCGCAGCGCCGACGACTTCCCGCGCGGGGAGCACCTGGCCGCCAAGATCGCACAGGTCGCGGCCGACCCGGTGCCCGTCGAGCCGGAAACGGCGGAGATGGTGGCCAACCGGATCATCGACAACGCTGCCGTCAGCGCCGCGGCCGTGCTGCGCCGGCCCGTCACCGTGGCCCGTCGACAGGCGCTGGCGCATCGCGCCGAACGGGGCGCGCGGGTCTTCGGCGTCGAGGGTGCGTATTCGGCGGAATGGGCGGCCTGGGCCAACGGCGTCGCGGTGCGCGAGCTCGACTTCCACGACACGTTTCTGGCCGCGGAGTACTCGCACCCCGGCGACACCATCCCCCCGCTTGTCGCGGTGGCGCAACAGCTCGGCGTGGGCGGGGCCGACCTGATCCGCGGCGTGGCCACCGCCTACGAGGTCCAGATCGACCTGGCCCGCGGAATCTGCCTGCACGAGCACAAGATTGACCACGTCGCGCATCTCGGGCCCGCGGTGGCCGCCGGCCTCGGCACCCTGCTGCGGCTCGACACCGAAACCATCTACCACGCGATCGGGCAGGCGCTGCACCTGACCACCAGCACCCGCCAATCGCGCAAGGGCTTCATCTCCAGCTGGAAGGCGTTCGCGCCGGCGCACGCCGGGAAGGTCGCCATCGAGGCGGTCGACCGCGCAATGCGTGGCGAGCGGTCGCCGGCCCCGATCTGGGAGGGCGAGGACGGGGTGATCGCCCGGCTGCTGGGCGGGTTCGAGCGCGAATATCGGGTGCCGTTGCCCGCCCCCGGGGAGCCCAAGCGCGCCATCCTGGACAGCTACACCAAGGAGCACTCGGCGGAGTACCACAGCCAGGCGCCGATCGACCTGGCCCGGCGGCTGGGCCCGCGCATCGGCGACCTCGACCAGGTCGCGGCGATCGTCCTGCACACCAGCCACCACACCCACGTGGTGATCGGGACGGGATCCGGCGATCCCCAGAAGTTCGACCCCGACGCGTCACGGGAGACGCTGGATCACTCGCTGCCCTACATCTTTGCCGTCGCGCTGCAGGACGGCGCGTGGCACCACGAGCGCTCCTACGCCCCGGAACGGTCCCACCGGCGCGGCACCGTCGAGCTGTGGCGAAAGATCTCCACCGTCGAGGACCCGGAATGGACCCGCCGCTACCACTCGACCGACCCGGCCGAGCAGGCGTTCGGGGCCCGCGCGGAGGTGACGCTCAAGAGTGGCGAGGTGATCTGCGACGAGCTGGCCGTCGCCGACGCCCACCCGTTCGGCGCCCGGCCGTTTCGGCGCCCGCAGTACGTGGGCAAGTTCACCGAGCTCGCCGACGGGATCGTCGATCCGGCCGAGCAGCGCAGGTTCCTGTCGGCCGTCGAATCGCTGGCCGACCTGCAGGCTGTCGACGCGCTGAACGTGGTGGTCGATCCCCGGCTGCTGGACGCCGCGCCGGTCATTCCGCCGGGCATTTTCGACTGAATTGCCGTGTGAATCCACGGCTTTGAGTGTTAGTCCTGTGCGGGGATTTGGCGGATTTACCGCCCCCGGCACACACTCAAAGCCGTGGGTTCACACTGAAGCGAGGCGGATCAGGGCGTGGACGGCCCGCCGTACTGCCACACCAGAGA
>NZ_LZKR01000090.1 GCF_001672915.1 Mycobacterium sp. 1245805.9
GTCAACGTGATCGGAATTACCCTCAGCCGCAACCAGTTCGAGTACAGCAAAACCAGGCTGGCGGGGATCCCGACCGAGCGCGACGTCGAAGTGCGGTTGCAGGGCTGGGAAGAGTTCGACGACAAGGTCGACCGGATCGTCAGCATAGGCGCGTTCGAGGCCTTCAAAGCCGACCGTTGGCCCGCGTTTTTCGACCGCGCCTACGACATCCTTCCCGACGACGGCAGGATGCTCTTGCACACAATTTTGGCGCATTCACAGAAGCAGATGCACGAGCGCGGCATCGCTTTGACGATGAGCGACGTGCGGTTCACGCGATTTATCTACACGGAAATCTTCCCGGGTGGGCAGCTGCCGGCGCAGGAAGATATTTTCTCACTGGCGCAGGCGGCCAGATTCAGCGTCGAAAAAGTGCAATTGCTGCGCGAGCATTATGAACGGACGCTGAATATTTGGGCGGCCAACCTGGAGGCGAACAAAGAAAAAGCGATCGCCATCCAGTCCGAGGAAGTCTACGAGCGCTATATGCACTACTTGACGGGGTGCGAGGACTTCTTCCGCAAGGGCATCAGCAACGTCGGCCAGTTCACGCTGGCCAAGTAGCCGGCCCGGCTACTTCTCACACGTGAACTGGTTGACGTCCGTGTAGCCCTGGCGGAACAGCTTGGCGCAGCCGGTCAGGTACTTCATGTACCGGTCGTAAACCTTTTCCGACTGGATCGCGATGGCCTTGTCCTTGTTGGACTCGAGCGCCGCGGCCCAGATTTCCAGCGTCCTGGCGTAGTGCAGCTGCAACGACTGGATCCGGGTCACCTTGAACCCGGCGTCGGCGGCATGCTCTTCGACCGACGGGATCGTCGGCAGCCAGCCACCCGGGAAGATCTCGGCCAGGATGAACTGGGTGAAGTGGACGACCTCGTGGGTCAACGGGGTGCCCTGCGCCCTGGCCTCTTTGAAGGTCGGCCGCGAGATGGTGTGCAGCAGCATGACCCCGTCGGCCGGCAGCACCCGGTAGGCCATCTTGAAGAAGTGGCCCCAGCGTTGGCGGCCGAAGTGCTCGAAGGCGCCGATCGAGACGATTCGGTCGACGGGCTCGTCGAACTTCTCCCAGCCCTCCAGCAACACCTGGGCCGAGCGGTTCGTTTCCAGCTGGTCGAACATCTGCTGGACGTGCTCGGCCTGGTTCTCCGACAGCGTCAGGCCCACGACGTTGACATCGAACTTCTCGACCGCCCGTTGCAGCGCGCCGCCCCAGCCGCAGCCGACGTCGAGCAACGTCATCCCGGGCTCGAGGTTCAGCTTTCCCAGCGCCAGGTCGAACTTTGCATTCTGCGCTTCCTCGAGGGTCATATCGTCCCGCTCGAAGTAAGCGCAGGTGTAGCCCATTGTCGGGTCTAGGAACAGCGCAAAAAACTCGTCCGAGACATCGTAGATAGATTGCGATTCTTCGTAATACGGCTCCAACGAAGTCAT
>NZ_LZKR01000091.1 GCF_001672915.1 Mycobacterium sp. 1245805.9
GCCTGACCGAAAGCCGAGCCGTTACCGCCGGTGCCGCCGGCGCCGCCAACGCCGGCGGGCCGCCGGCGCCGCCGGTCTAGGCGGTGGCCAGTGAGGCGCGCGATGAGGCTCCTTCGGCACCGGGCCTGGCAGGGCATGGTGCTCCTGGTGGCCGCGCTGGTGCTGAGCTCGTGCGGCTGGAAAGGGATCTCCAACGTGGCGATCCCGGGCGGCCCGGGCAGCGGCAGCGGGTCGTACACCCTCTACGTGCAGATGCCGGACACGCTCGCGATCAACGGCAACAGCAAGGTGATGGTCGCCGACGTGTTCGTCGGCTCCATCAAGGCCATCAACCTGAAGAACTGGGTGGCGACGCTGACGCTGGGCATCGACAAGAACGTCAAGCTGCCGAAGAACGCCACCGCCAAGATCGGCCAGACCTCGCTGCTGGGCTCGCAGCACGTGGAGCTGGCCGCGCCGCCCAACCCGTCGCCGGAGCTGCTCAAGAACGGCGACACCATTCCGCTGAAGAACTCCGCGGCGTTCCCCACCACCGAGCAGACCCTGGCAAGCCTGTCGCTGATCTTGCGCGGCGGCGGCATCCCCAACCTGGAGGTGCTGCAGAACGAGGTCTTCAACATCTTCAACGGGCGGGGCAACCAGATCCGGGCCTTCCTGGGCAAGCTGGACACCTTCACCACCCAGCTCAACCAGCAGCGCGATGACATCACCCACGCCATCGACTCCACCAACCGGCTGCTGGCGTATGTGGGTGGCCGAGCCGACGTGCTGGACCGGGTGCTGACCGACATCCCGCCGCTGATCAAGCATTTCGCCGACACCAAGCAACTGTTGATCAACGCGGTCGACTCGGTGGGACGGCTCAGCCAGGCCGCCGATCAGTACCTGTCCGAGGCGCGCGGCCCCCTGCACCAGGACCTGCAGTCGCTGCAGTGCCCGCTCAGGGAGCTCGGCCGGGCGTCGCCGTATCTGATCGGCGCGCTGAAGCTGATCCTGACGCAGCCCTACGACATCGACACCATTCCGAAGCTGATGCGCGGTGACTACCAGAACATTTCGATCACGCTGGACGTCACCTGGAGCGCGATCGACAACGCGTTCCTGACGGGAACCGGATTGTCGGGGTCGCTGCGGGCGCTCGAGCAGTCCTACGGGCGGGACCCGGAGTCGATGGTTCCCGACGTCCGCTACACGCCCAACCCGAATGACGCGCCGGGCGGGCCCCTGGTGGAAAGGGCGGACAGGAATTGCTGACTCCCTTCGTCCGACGCCAACTGATCGCCTTCGGGATCCTGACGGTGATCTCGATACTCGTGCTCGGCGTCTACTATCTGCAGGTTCCGAGCCTGGTCGGCTTCGGCCGGTACACGCTGAAGGCCGACCTGCCCGCCTCGGGTGGCCTGTACCCGACGGCCAACGTGACGTATCGCGGCATCACCATCGGCAAGGTCACCGACGTCGAGCCCACCGAGAACGGCGCCAAGGCGACGATGAGCATCGACAGCCGCTACAAGATCCCGGTCGATGCGGTCGCGAACGTGCACTCGGTGTCGGCGGTCGGTGAGCAGTACCTGGACTTGGTGTCGACCGGCAACCCGGGCAAGGACCTTGCCGACGGCCAGACCATCACCCACGGCACCGTGCCCAGCGAGATCGGGCCGGCGCTGGACACGGCCAACCGGGGTCTTGCGGTGTTGCCCAAGGAGAAGATCGGCCAGCTGCTCGACGAGACCGCGCAGGCAGTCGGGGGGTTGGGGCCGGCCCTGCAGCGGTTGGTCGACTCCACGCAGGCGATCGTCGGTGATTTCAAGACCAACATCACCAACGTCAACGACATCATCCAGAACTCCGGACCGGTCCTGGACAGCCAGGTCGAGTCCAACGCCGCGATCGAGCGGTGGGCGCGCAACCTGAACAACCTGGCCGCGCAGGCCGCGCAGGAGGACGGCCACGTCAGGAGCGTGCTGCGCCAGGCCGCCCCGACCGCCGATCAGGTCAACGACGTGTTCAACGACGTCCGCGACTCGCTGCCGCAGACGCTGGCGAACCTCGAGGTCGTGTTCGACCTGCTCAAGCGCTACCACACGGGCGTGGAGCAGGTCTTCGTGTTCCTGCCCCAGGGCGCCTCGATCGCGCAGACGGTGGCCGCGCCGTACCCGAACCAGGCCGCGCTCGACCTGGCGTTGTCGATCAACCAGCCCCCGCCCTGCCTGACCGGCTTCATTCCGGCTGACGAGTGGCGGTCCCCGGCGGACACCAACCTGGCGCCGTTGCCGTCGGGTACCTACTGCAAGATCCCGATGGAAACGCCGGCCAACAGCGTGCGCGGTTCGCGCAACATTCCGTGTACCGACATCCCCGGCAAGCGGGCGGCCACCCCGCGGGAATGCCGCGACCCCAGGCCCTACGTTCCGGCGGGCACGAACCCCTGGTACGGCGACCCGAACCAGATCCTGACCTGCCCCGCCCCGGCGGCGCGCTGCGATCAGTCGGTGCGGCCCGGCATGGTGATTCCGGCGCCGTCCATCAACAACGGCCTCAACCCGGCTCCGTCGGACCGGGTCCCGGGCACGCCGCCGCCGACCAGCGACCCATTGTCGCGTCCGGGCAGCGGCACCGTGCAGTGCAACGGCCAACAGCCCAACCCATGTGTCTACACTCCGAGCGGACCCCCCGCCGCCATCTACAGCCCGCAGAGCGGTGAGCTGGTGGGGCCCGATGGGGTGAAATACTCCGTCGAGAACTCGACGAAAACAGGAGACGACGGATGGAAGGAGATGCTGGCGCCGGCCGGCTGAACCCCCCACCCATGCCGAGGTTTCGTCGACTGCGCAAGCCCTCCCAGAAATCAAGTCCGAAGATTGATCAGGAGCCGGCGGCCGCTGACGACGAGACGGCCACGCACGTGACGGACGAGGAGTCGCCCGCGGACGTGGAGTCACCGGAAGCCGAGGGCGAATCCGAGGAGTCACCGGCAGCCGAAGCCGAATCCGTCGAGGCACCCGCGGGCGTCGAACGCCGCCCGTCGCGCGTGGGGCGCGGCTGGCTCTCCGGTGTCGCCGCCGCGCTCGTGCTGTCGGCCGCCGGACTCGGGGCCGGCGGCTACCTTGCACTGCGCTATCACCAGCAGAGCCAAGTCATAGTCCGCAACGACGCGGCCGCGCTCAAGGCGGCGGTGGATTGTGTGTCGGCGACCCAGGCGCCCGACACCAACGCCATGGTCCAGGCCGAACAGAAGATCATCGAGTGCGGGACCGACGCGTACCGTTCCCAGGCGCTGCTGTACACCAGCATGGTCGTCCAGGCCTATCAGGCCGCGAACGTCCACGTTCAGGTGGCCGATGTGCGGGCGGCGGTGGAGCGCAACAACGACGACGGTTCGGTCGACGTGCTCGTCGCGATGCGCGTCAAGGTGGCGAGCGATCAGCAGCAAAAGGAAACCGGCTACCGGCTGCGGGTGAAGATGGCGTTCGCCGAGGGGCAGTACCGGATTTCCAAGCTCGACCAGGTGACGAAGTGACGGTGGTGGTCGAGGAGATTCAGGCTCGGGCACACACCACGGCGGCCACACCGGAGTCACCGCGGGATGCCTTGGCCCCCTGGCACATTCGCGCGGCCGCGATCGCCGTCGACGCCGCCCCGTGCATGGCCGTCGCGGTGACGATGGCGTTGGTCGCCTGGACGGCGGACCAGCACCCGGTGTGGTGGTGGGCCTGCGTCTCGATCGCCGGCCTCGCCATCCTGCTGATGCTGGTCAACCGGTTGCTATTGCCGACGGTCACGGGCTGGAGCCTGGGACGCGGCTTGTTCGGGATCGAGGTGGTGCGCGGCGACGGCGCGGCCATCGGGCCGTGGGGATTGCTGCTGCGGGACCTGGCCCACCTGCTCGACACCGTGTCGGTGGTGGGATGGCTTTGGCCGCTGTGGGATTCGCAGCGCCGCACGTTCGCCGACATGCTGCTGGGCACCGAAGTGCGCCGCGCCGAATCCGACGCGGCGCTGCCCAGCTTGCGGCGCTGGACCGCGGTGGCGGTCCTGACCGCGGCGGCGTTGTGTGTCGGCGGCGCCGCCGTGAGCTACCTGGTGGTGTACTCGCGCGACCGGGCGAGCGATCAGACCAGGGCGGAGATCCAGGCGCAGGGGCCCAAGATGGTGGCGCAGATGTTGACGTACGACCCGAAGTCGTTGAGCGACGACTTCGCCCGCGCCCGGTCGCTGGCGACCGACAAGTACCGCGGCCAGCTGGCGGCGCAGCAGGACGTCGTCCAGAAGGGCAATCCCGTCGTCAACGAGTACTGGCCCACCGACGGGTCGGTCCAGTCCGCCACCCCCGACCGGGCGACGATGCTGTTGTTCCTGCAGGGCCGGCGCGGCGTGGGGCCCGACGAACGCGCCATCAGCGCCACCGTCCGGGTGGAATTCGCCAAAGGCGCGGACCAACATTGGCGCGTCGACGACCTGACCGTGCTGACCAGGCCGAAACCGCCCGGGAACGGGAAATGAGCCCCCGCCGCAAGTTTCGGCCCGGCGAGGGGCCGCTGCTCGTCGTGCGCCCGGTGCCGCCGGGGCGGCCGTGGTGGCAGCCGGCGGCCGGCGTGGCCGCCGCGGTGCTGATGGTCGCGGCGATCGCGGCATGCACCTTGATGCTGATCTCGCATCAGTCGCGCATGCGCACCGCCGCCAGGGAGCGCCAGGTGCTGTCCTATGTGTCGGGATTCATGGCGCAGTTCACGTCCATCGACCCGTATCACGCCAACGACTACGTGACGCGGGTAATGGCCCAGGCCACCGGCGAATTCGCCAAGCAGTACCACGAGAAGGCCAACGAAATCCTGCTGCAGGTGGCCCGGGCCGAGCCCGCGACCGGCACCGTGCTCGGCGCGGGCCTGGAACGTTGGAACGACGACGGCACCGCCACCGTGATGGTGGCCACCGACGTGACCTCCAAGTCGCCGGACGAGAAACAGGTATACGACAACACCAATCGTTGGATGGCAACCGTCACGCAGGAAGGGAATCAGTGGAAGATCAGCAACCTGATACAGGTGATCTGACCGCCGAAGCGGCAACGACGGACGAAGCCCCGAACGAGGACGTCGAAGCCACGGACGAGCCCGCGGAGAGCGGCGACGAGGCGGCGGAGACCGGGGACGAGCCGGCGGAGACCGAACCCGCTCGACGCTCCCGGCGCAAGATCCTGGCCGGCAAGCGGCTCGCCATCGCCATCGCGGTGGCCGCCGTGCTGTTCGTCGGCTCCGCGGCGTTCGCGGGGGCGGCGGTGCAGCCATACCTGACCGATCGCGCTACGGCCGCAACGAAATTGAAGGTTGCCCGCACGGCGGCCAACGCGATCACCACGCTGTGGACCTACACGCCGGAGAACATGGACGGCCTCGCCGATCGCGCCGCCGCCTACCTCAGCGGCGACTTCGAGGCCCAGTACCGCAAGTTCGTCGACGCGATCGTGGGCCCCAACAAGCAGGCCAAGGTCACCAACCACACCGAAGTGACCGGCGCGGCGGTCGAATCGCTGGACGACCCGAACGCCGTCGTCATCGTCTACACCAACACCACGGCCACCAGCCCGCTGACCAAGAACATCCCGTCGCTGAAGTACCTTTCCTACCGGCTGTTCATGAAGCGCACCAACGGCCACTGGCTGGTGACGAGGATGACGACCATCACCTCGCTGGACCTGACCCCGCACGTCTAGCGCCCCGGATTCCCAAGCAGCCCATGGCCGTTGCGTCGCCGGTCTCCGAGCGCTCGACCGTTGCGGCGCTGCTGTTGCTGACCTTCGCCACCGGCCTCGCCGACGCGATCAGCATCCTGGTGCTCGGCCACGTCTTCGTGGCGAACATGACCGGCAACGTGATCTTCCTCGGCTTCTGGCTGGCCCCCAGAACCAGCATCGACCTGACGGCGGTCGTGGTGGCCCTGCCCACCTTCGTCTGCACCACGATCGTCAGTGGCCGGCTGGCAAGGCATTTCGACCGGCGGACGCGAGCGTGGATCAGCACGGTGCTGGCCGCCGAAATCGTGTTGCTGGTCGCCCTGTCGGTCCTCTCCGGGGCGGGCGTGCTGCACTACCACGACAACAGCAAGCTGATCATGATCGGCATGCTCGCGGTAACCTTCGGCCTGCAGCATTCCAGCGCGCGCCAGTTCGGGATTCAGGAATTGTCCACCACGGTGCTGACGTCGACCATCGTCAGCCTGGGCCTCGACAGCCATCTCGCCGGCGGCACGGGTGAGCGCGAAAAGCTGCGCTTCAGCGTCGTTTTGACGATGTGTGCCGGCGCGTTGGTCGGGGCCACGATGTCGCGATTCGTCGTCGCCCCGGTCTTCGCGGTCACGGCCGCGGTGGTGGCGACCAGCCTGCTGATCTTCCGCTATGGTCCGAAGGCCGGCAGCAGTTAGTTGAAGGCCAGCCAGCTGGGCAGCGCGCGCTCGTGGGAGTCGCACAGCACCTGCCGGGTGTCGCACGAGCCCCGCGGCGAGCCGGCGCCGGCCCACATGCCGCCGGTGTCACGCCGCAGCACGATCGCCGACGACCCGCCGCCGTCCAGCAGCACCGCGGTGTCGCTGCCCAGGCCACGGAACAGGTCCTGGATGTTGTCCGGCGTGTAGCTGCCGCCCTCGAAGATGTACATCTCGTCGCGTTGCTTCACATACGCGAGGGCCGTGCGCGCCGCGCTGGGGCCGCCGTCGTTGAGCTGCCCGGTCTTGCCGGGGGACAACAGACCGATGCCCGACACCGCGACGAACCGCTCGTTGCGGTTCAGCAGGTCGGCGACCACCGGGGTGGCGACGTCATAGTCCTGGGGGTTCCTGGCGCGCACCACATACGGCGCACCACCCGCGGGCAGGATCATCGTCGACAGCGCGCTCCAGCTCTCGCCGCCGCCGGACAGGCCCTGCTTGCCCGGGTAGGCGACGGTGCCGGTGACCGCCTGGTTCGCCCGGCCCTGGCCGTGGGTGTTGTCGACGAACGCGCCCAGCGGCGAACTGCAGCCCGTCTGGCGCCAGGAGCCGCCCTTCTGCGGGCGGATGTCAAAGAAGTTGGCGTTGATCGCGATCGTCGGCTGCCCCATGCGCTGCCACGCCTGTAGCGGTGCGTAGACCTCCGACGCCTGCCACAGCCCCTCGCCGGTGCGGGCGCCGGTATTGTTCTCGCAGCGCGCCTGGTCGCCCTGGTGGGTGTCCACCAGTAGGTGCGGCGCGAGGCGCCCCGCCGCGTTCTTGATGACCATCAGGTGCCCGCCGTTGTTCATCTCGTACCAGCTGCCGCCGGCGTTGAGCATCGGCGTGGGGTGACCGGGGCCGAAGTTGTAGACCAGGTACGAGCCCTTGGTGGTGTCGATGGCGCTGGCAAGCAGGTCGCGGCCGTCAGCGGCGTGGGCGACGGGCTGTCCGGTGGTGCTCGCCAGCACCGCGCACGCGACCAGAGCAGTCCAGGAGGCGGCGCAGCCGGCCGCCAGCCGGCGCAAGCTGGCGAGGGGCGTCAGCACGATGGACCTTTCGGCACTGATAGCTATGCAACATAAATAGCATCAGTCACACCAGTCACAGTGTCAACTTCGATAACGAACGCGTGACGCTTAGGCCGCACTCGAATTACGCTTGCTCGCTTGGGCTTTCGCTCTCGGCCTCGGCGGGGCTGTCGGCCGGGGTCTCGGCGGGGCTGGCGTCCGCGTTCCCGCGTTTGCTCACCCGCGCCTGGTGCTGCGCCTGGTGTTCCGCGGCGATCGCCAGCTCGACCGCGCCCGGGATCCGGTGGAAGCCCTTTCGGTCGTAGAGATGCGTGACGATGCCGCCGAGCAGCAGCCCGATGGCGAGCCCGATCGCGGTCAACCACAACGCCTGGGACAGACCGGCATCCGCGCGGCCGTTGAGATAGACCAGCGACCGCACGCCGAGGAAAACCTGGTGCATCGGCTCGAATTCGGCCAGCCAGCGGAAGAACGGCGGCGTGGCCTCCAGCGGGACCGTGGCGCCCGCGGACGGCAGCCCGAGGATCACGAAGATCAGCATGCTGACCAGCAGGCCCATCGAACCCAGCACCGACAGTATCGAACTCGACGTGATGCCCACCGCGATGATCGCGAACACCCCGAATGCCCACAGCTGCCAGCCGAGCGGGATCGGCATCCCCAGCCCATGCGCGATGGCCAGGTAGACCGCCGACGTCAGCAGCGCCAGCACCGTCATGATGGCCCATTTGAGTTGCAGCGTCTGGAATCGCGAGATCTTGACCTGCTCGGCAAAGCGGTACACCGGGCCCCACTCCGCCGGCACGTAGCCGAGCAGCGCGTCCACCAGCGTGCTGACCACGACGCTGCCGGTAAAGCCCGCCAGCAGCAGCAAGAGCGCGAAATAGAACGCCGACAACCCGTTGCCGGTGCCGTTCGGCAGGGCGTTGTAGACGGTGGCCTTGACGTCGATCGGGCTGGCCAGGCCCAGCGCCGACGCCCCGGTCAGCGGCGCGCCCCCGGTCTCGGCCGCGACATCGGCCGTAAGCCGTTGGCCCACTTTGCCGTTGGCCACGGCCATCGCCTGGGTCAGCGTCTGCCCGGCGATGCTGGCGCCGAGGGTGCCCGCGCGCGGATTGGTGGCGATGGTGACCGAGGGCCGTGTCGCCCGGCCGGGCGTGACCGCGCTGGCCCCGAAATCGTGAAGATTGGACGAGAAGGTCGGCGGAATGACCAACTCCCCGTAGACGTGTGCGGTGTCCAGCAGGCGCTGCGCCTCGTCGCGGGAGACGACCCGGACGTCGAACTTGTTCTTGTCCAGCCCCGCGACCAGGCCGTCGGTGATCTGGGCGCCCGTCGGTCCGGCGTCCTGGTTCACCACGGCGATCGGGAAATGCCGCAGGTTGGTCATCGGGTTCAGGATGCCCCCGAGGTACAGCGCGCACAGCGCCGACATCAGCGCGAGAGTGACGACGATGGGGAGTGACCAGAACCGCACGGTCCGAACTGCCTTGATATTTCGCTTGGGGTTCGGCGCCGCGTGCCGCGGTGGCGATTGAGACATGCGGGCTCCTGTCTGTCGTGCCCACTCTAAGTGCTCGTGGGGTGCCCTCAAACTCCCAACGCCGCGTGCATCTCCCAGATCAACAGCTCCGAGGGCTCGCTTGCCGTCACGCGCGGGGCCTCGGCGCCGGCGAATCGGACCGCGTCACCCTGGGCGAGATCGCCAATTTCCGGCGCTTGGATCCGACCCCGCGCGACGAATAGGTGCAGGTAGGGGGCCTGCGGCAGGTCCACCGAGTCGCCTGGTTGCAGCCGCGCGCCGTGCAGCGCGGCGTTGCGGTTGTGCAGAGTGATGGCCGCCTCATTGCCCGGTATGCCTGAGGCGATGGTCACAAGTCCGGCGCCCAGCAGCGCTGAGTCGATCTCGTGCTGCTGGTAACTCGGGTCGATGCCGGCCTCGTCGGGCACCACCCACATCTGCACGAAATGGACTGGCTCGGTGCGGGAATCGTTCTTTTCCGAGTGCAGGATGCCGCTGCCCGCCGACATGCGTTGGGCCAGGCCGGGATAGATTGTCCCGTGGTTGCCGGCGGAATCGCGGTGGGTCAGCTCGCCGTTCAGCACCCAGGTCACGATCTCCATGTCCCGATGCGGGTGGGTGTCGAATCCCGTTCCCGGCTCAACGATGTCGTCGTTGTTGACCAGCAGCAGCCCGTGGTGCGTGTTGTCGGGATCGTAGTGGTCGCCGAACGAGAACGAATGCCGGGATTTCAGCCAGGGCGTCGCGGTGAGCGCGCGGTCGGCCGCGCGGCGGACGTCGACGGTGGCGGGCATGGGTCTAGCCTAGCCAGGCGACGATGCGGTCCGCTTGCGGACCGTTGAGGAGGCTGGCAATTCAGCTAGGCCAATATTTCCTGCGCGCGCCGCAGCGCGGAATCCAGCGCATCGAGCGTCAGCCCGGCCGGGCGGCCCAGGTGGATCTCGATCTGGTATTCCGGCTGGCCGTCGCGACCGAAGATCGGCAGCACGACGAATTCGGTTGTCGCCAGCTCGGTTTCGAGCGCGTCGGTGACCGATCGCAGCGTCACCATGGTCATCAGGGTGGTCAGCTGGCGGGTTACCCGCGCGGTCGGTTCCAGGGAGGCCAGGACGTCCGCCAGCCGGTGGTGCAGCGAGCGGTGGGTGTCGTCGAAGCGCCACGCGCCGTAACCGCGGCGGCGGATGTCGGCCAGCACCCGCCGGTGCTGGGCCACCTCGGCGCGGGTCAGCCGCGGCGTGACCCGGTGCAGCCAGGCGTCGACGAAATCGTCGTCGCGCCAGGCCATGGCGACCAGGCCGAACGGCGGGTCGATCGGGAAACGCTGCCCGACCGCATGCTCGCCGTCGGTGCCGTGGCCGACCGCGTCGACGGTGGTCAGTTGGCGCTCGCCGATCCTCGACAACGAGCAGCCGGCGCCGAGCGCGTCGTGCAGGAAGCGCAGCGCGTCACGCCCGCGGTCCAGCAGCGGGAACTGCGTCCGCAGTCCGTGCACCAGGCCGAACAGGCCGCTGCCCAGCACGTAGCGGCGGTCCTCGTGCCGCGCGACCCAGGCGCGCCGTTCCAGCTCGGCGAGCACCAGGGCGCAGGTCGACGTGCTGATCGAGCAGGCCTTCGCCAGCTGGGCCGACGTGCGCCCGTTCGGTGAATCCGCCAGGGTCGCAAGCACATCCATTACGCGGGCGGTGGGCGGTGATTTGGCGGTTGACTCGCCCACGCGGACCTCCTTACGATCCGTCCGAAATCTAAGAATCTGAATCCTAATAATAGGAGATTTGTGGTGTTCAAAGTGGGGGTGTGGGGGCCGGGCTCCATGGGCGTGATCGCCCTGCGCGGAGTGATCGACCACCCGGAGCTGGAGCTGGTCGACCTCGTCGTGCACAGCGACGCGAAGGCGGGTCGCGACGCCGGGGAGCTGTGTGGCATCGCGTCGGTGGGGGTGATCGCGACCCAGGACCCGGCGGCGATGCTCGCCGGCGAGGCCGACGCGGTGGTGTACGCCGCCGGCGCCAACCTGCGGCCGCTGGAGGCCGTCGAGGACATGGCGTCGATCCTGCGGGCCGGCAAGAACGTGGTGTCGTGTTCGGTGGTGCCGCTGGTGTATCCCGACGGCCTAGACGCCGCGTTCACCGACCCGTTGCGGCGCGCGGCGCTCGACGGCTGTGTGTCGTTCTTCACCACCGGGATCGACTCCGGCTTCGCGAACGATGTTCTGCCTCTGGTGCTTTCGGGGGTATCGCGGGTGATCGAATCGGTGCGGGTCACGGAGATGTTCAACTACGCCACCTACCCGGACCGGGCCGCAGTCTACGAGATCCTCGGGTTTGGCAAGCCGGCGGAATACCAGGCCTTCGCGGCGCAGCCGGGGATCTTCACGTTCGGCTGGGGGCCGGTGCTGCACCAGCTGGCGGCGGGACTCGGCGTCAAGGTCGACCGCATCGAGGAGGCCAACGAACGCGTCGCCGCCCCCGAGTCGTTCGACACGCCCACCGGGCACATCGCGGCGGGAACCATCGCGGCGATGCGCTCCACGCTGACCGGCTATGTCGGTGACAAGGCGACGTTCGTCCTCGACCACGTGACGCGGATGCGCGACGACCTCGCGCCGGACTGGCCACAGCCGCACATCCGCATCCCGCCGAAGGACCTCGGCTACGGCCTGGCCTCCGGTCGCGGCCTCTACCGCGTCGAGATCGAGGGATCCCCCACCATGCGTTGCGAATTCGAGATGGCCGAGGACCACGACCACGACCTCGGCGCGCGGGTTGCCGGCGCGTCGCGGATGGTCAACGCGATCCCGGCGGTGTGCGCGGCCCGACCCGGGCTGCTGTCCGCGCTCGACCTGCCGCTGATCACCGGCGCGGGCTTGGTCCGCCCGGTGCCGGGCCCGTCACCGGACAGCCGCCTCTTCTAAGACTGGCCGCGGCGCCTCCGGGGCCGCCGGGTTGGTCTCGCGGCGCCGGCGGCCTGCCCCGCTGTTGAGCCAGCACGCGAGGCCCCCGGCGAGCAGGCCGATCGCGACGCCGATGTCCGGGCGCTGCCCGAGCATCAGCCAGGACAGCACCGCGGCGGCCGCGGGAATGACGGCGAACAGCATCGCCACCGCGGCGGCCCCGTGCAGGCTGATCGCCCGCAGGTAGATGCTGACGGCCAGCGTGGCGTTGAGCAGCACCATGGCGGTGACCGCGACGGCGGCCTTGGTCGCGTCGTGCACGGCGAACGGCGTCAGGATCGCCAGCGCGGTCGCGGGAATGAGCGCCACCGCATTCTGCACCGCGCTCATCGCGCGGAAATCGATGCCGGCGCAATACCGCTGCTGGTAGACGCCCCCGGCCGAAAGGCCAAGCAGTGCAACCACAAGCAACGCGATCACGGGGTCGACACCGTGCGTGCTCATCAACCGCTTGGCGCACGCGGCGAGCACCGCGATCACACCGAGGGCCAGGGCGAGCACCCGCCGCGAGCCGAGCCGCTCGCGCAGGAACATCGTTGCGAGGATCGTCGTGGTGACCGGGTTCATCGCGACGACCACCGCGCAGAGCACCGCCGGCGCGCCGAGCAGCAGCGCCTCGTAGAGGCAGCAGAACTGGACGGCCTGGATCAGCAGGCCCGCGACGACGACGTGCCCGAACTGCGCCCCCCGCGGCCACGCCGCCCGGGCCAGGGCGGCCCAGCCCGCCAGAATGATCGCGGCCAAACCGAACCGCAGCACCAAGACGGCCATCGGGGTCATCGCCGACACCGCGAGCGCCCCGATGGGATAACCGATCGCGTAGGTCAGGGTGACCGCCGAGGCGGTGGTCAACGGCATGCGCGGCAGGTCCATGCCCCCATGGTCGTCGACGCCGACCCATGCCGTCCAACGATTATTAGCGATCGAAATCGATCACGAATGCTGATCGCAGTTCTGGCAGTCAGAACAACTTCGAGGTGATCGGGCCGAGTGATTGATCGTATTCGCTGATCGGACTAGGGTTCGTGGGTATGGCTCAGGTGCTCGATATCGCGCCGCTGCGCAGCCTGGTCGCGGTGGCCGACTGTGGGGGATTTCACCGCGCCGCCGCCGCGCTGCACCTCAGTCAGTCCGCCGTCAGCCAGCACCTGCGCAAGGTGGAGAGCGTGGTCGGCGAACCGGTGGTCGAGCGCTCCGGCCGGGGCGTCTTGTTCACCGAGGTCGGTCAGAAGGTGCTGCGGCATGCCCGCGCGATCCTGGCGGCGCACGACTTGGCGCTCGATGACCTCGGCGCCACCGAACGCACCCTGTTGACGATCGGGGCCACCGAGCACGGCGCGGACGTCATGCTGCCCGCCCTGACCAGCGTGCTGCGCGAGCGGCTCCCCGAGCGGCGGTCGCGGTTCCGGCTCGACCGCAATGCCTCCCTGGCGGACGCCCTCGACCGCGGACTGCTGGACCTGGCGATCATGCTCGACGGGTCGGGGCTCGACCGCGCCAATGCGTCGGGAGTCGTGCAGCTGAAGTGGATTTCGGCGCGGACTTTCGCCGCTCGCCGAGGCGACCCGCTGCCGTTGGTGATCTATGCCGAGCCGTGCACGCTGCGCGAGCCGGCCTTTTCGGTCCTCGAGAGGCACGGCATCGGTTACGAAATCGCCGCCGAATGCGCCGACCTGTCGGGCCTTTACGCCGCGGTGCGCTCCGGCCTGGGGCTGGCGTTGCTGCCGATGATCGGCAAGCTTCCCGATGGCTTGTGCCCGGCCGAGGGGCTGCCGGTGGCCAACTGCGCCACGGTTCTGGTGCGCGGCCGCGCCGGCATAGACCCGGACCTGCTGAGCGCGGCCGACACCGCGGTGCGTGACGTGCTGGCGAACGAAAGCTGAACTCGCCCTTCAGTTCCGGGGATACGTCGCGGCCGCGAGCTGGAGAATCTCGGCACGGTCGGCCGGCAGGATGAATCCCGCGTCGATCGTGCGGTCGAGCGCCGCCGTGAAGCCGTCGAGGTACTGCGCGGCGCCGCCCGGGTAGAGCCGGTCCAGCGTCGCCGCGTCGAACGGTTCGCCGGAGCCGAAGATCGCCGCCATGATGCTCTCGACTTCCGCGATGCCCGACGTGCGGGCGATCGGCACGTCCACCCACGGGGTCCGGATGCCGCCCCGGGCGAGGCCGTGCGGATCGAGGACGGGCCGGGGCAGCTCGCCGTGCTGGACCTCGATCGGTGGGCCCGCGGGGGCCGGTTCGCCGGTGCGGACCCACGTGTGCAGCGCGTCGAGGGCGGCCTGCACCACGTAATGGTGTTGCGGCGCGAAGTTGATGTAGTGCGCGAGCTGCTGACCCATCAGCACGTTGGTCGGGGCGTAGGCGGCCACGATGGCGTCCAGCGGCGTGGAGCCGTTGTCGATGGGCGCCACCTGGATCGTGTAGTTGTCGGCGTGGGCGGCGCCGGCGATCTCCCAGACCCGCAGCCGCTCGTGCTCGGGCTGCCTGGCGAAGTAGTAGCCCTCCCGCGGGCCGCCGAACAGGTCGGTCTCGGTGATGATCGTGAGAAGCGGGACGCGCAGGTCATCTCGGAACGCGACCGCTTCGGGCACGTGCAGCCGCGATTCGTCGAAGATGGAAACGCCGTCCAGCGGGGCGGCCGACGCGAACCGCGAATGCACCAAAAAGCCGTCGTAGCTTCGGGCGAGCGGATCGACGGCGTTGACGTAGGTCGTCAGGAACATCGCCGATTGCGACTCGCCGACGGCGACGACGTGGCGCACGGGCAGCTCGCCCAGGACGCCGTCCCGGACGAGGTCGCCCGCCTGGGAAAAGATGTCGTAGGAGTACTCGTCGCCCGGGTGGCTCAGGGCGGCGTAGCGCGCCGGGTCCTGGCTCTTCAGCGACATGTCGATGCCCATCAGGTTCTCGCCGCCGCCGTCCACCCCCACCTTTTGGGCCGACACCGCGACATAGGCGTAGCCCGCGCGAAGGATTTCGCGATGTGCCATCATCCACACCGCCGGGGCGTCGATGCCGCCGCTGACGTTGAGCCACTCCACCAGTACCGTGCCGTTGAACCGGGACGGGTCGGTGGGGGTGAGCGCCACCATCCGTGTGGTGTATTCGGCACTGCCGCTTGGTGTTACGCTCCACCGGCCGTCGGGACCCAGCGCGGCGGTGGGTGCGAAGGACGTGGCCGTTCCGGAGAGGAAGAACTCCTCGGCGACGTAGCCCACGTCGGCGATGTCGAAGCCGCTCAACAGCAGCAGCGGTTTCCCGGGCGCGGGGGTGACGAGCGGGGGATTCGCCATCGTCACACGGTAGCGGGCAGCCCGAATTTCTCGAACAGGGTGTCGTCGAGGAACGCCACCACGTGCGACACCCGGCCATCGGTGATGTCGAGGACATGCAGTTGGAACGGCACGTGCACGTCACCGGCGCGCATGTACATGGCCGCACCGGGCTGGCCATTGGCGACCACGGGAAGCAGCCGCATGTCCCCGGGATGTTCGGCCGGGCACTGCTGGTGGATGAGCGTGACGATGTCCCGCGGGCCGCGGTACCAGCCGGTGAACGGTGGCATCTCCCAGATCGCCTCGGCGGTGAACAGCTCGACCAGCCGGTCGATGTCGTAGGCCTCGAACGCCGCGATGTAGCGGTCCAGCAGGTCCTGGGCCTCCTCCGAATCGGGCGGCGTCAGGCGGTCGCCGGCGCTGGGCTGGACGGCCTCGAGCTGGGTGCGGGCGCGCTGCAGCAGGCTGTTGACGGCCGTCGTCGTGGTGCCGATCGCCTCGGCCACCTCGGCGGCCTTCCACTGCAGCACGTCGCGCAGCAGCAGCACGGCGCGTTGCCGGGGTGAAAGGTGTTGCAGCGCAGCGACGAACGCCAACCGCACCGACTCGCGGGATCCGACGATGACCGACGGGTCCGCCGGGTCGTCCGTCAGCTCCGGTAGTGGCTCCAGCCAGGGCACCTCGCCCCGTTCCACCAGCTCGTCGGTGGGATCCGAGCTTGGCGCCCCCAGCCCGGTGGGCAGCGGCCGGCGTTGCCGGCCCTCCAAAGCGGTCAGGCAGGTGTTGGTGGCGATGCGATGCAGCCAGGTCCGCATCGAGGACTTGCCCTCGAAACGGTCGTAGGCCTTCCAGGCGCGCAGCAGGGTCTCCTGCACCAGATCCTCGGCGTCGTGCAGCGACCCGGTCATCCGGTAGCAGTGCGCGAGCAGTTCGCGACGGTACGGTTCGGCGTCGGTCGAGAAGTCCCCGCCGACCGCCGGGGCACCGCCAGATTTCTCCGCGTTTTCGGTGAGCAGCCCCATGCGATACGAGCCTACGCAGAGTCTCCGACAGAGTCCCAACGCCTGAGCCATTACGCTTCCCCATGATGACTACGCGCACTGAACGGACCTTCGACGGCCTCGGCGGCGTGCGCATCGTCTACGACGTATGGACGCCGGACACCCCGCCCCGGGCGGTGGTCGTGCTCTCGCACGGCCTCGGCGAGTACGCCCGTCGCTACGACCACGTCGCGCAGAGCTTCGGCGCCGCCGGGCTGGTCACCTATGCCCTGGACCACCGCGGCCACGGCCGCTCCGGCGGCAAGCGGATGCTGGTGCGGGACATCACCGAGTACACCGCCGATTTCGACACCCTGGTCCGCATCGCCACCCGGGAGCACCCCGGCCTCAGGTGCATCGTCCTCGGGCACAGCATGGGCGGTGGGATCGTGTTCGCCTACGGCGTCGAACGCCCGGACAACTACGACATGATGGTGCTGTCGGCCCCGGCGGTGGCGGCCCAGGAGCTGGTGTCGCCGTTCATGATCCTGGCCGCCAAGGTGCTCGGCGTCGTCGTGCCCGGCCTTCCGGTGCAGGAACTGGACGTGGACGCCATCTCGCGGGATCCCGCCGTGGTGGCGGCCTACAACGCCGACCCGCTGGTCTACCACGGGAAAGTCCCGGCCGGAGTCGGGCGGGCGCTGCTGGAGGTCGGGCAGACCATGCCACAGCGGGCGCCGGCGCTGACGGCGCCGCTGCTGGTGGTGCACGGCTCCGACGACCGGCTCATCCCCGTCGACGGCAGCCGCCGCCTGGTCGAATGCGTGGGCTCCGCCGACGTCGAGCTGAAGGTCTACCCCGGGCTGTACCACGAGGTCTTCAACGAGCCCGAGCGCGACCAGGTGCTCGGCGACGTCGTCTCCTGGATCACCGCCCGGCTGTAGCCGACGTGTCGTCGGACTGCGCTAGTTTGGCGCCTATGACGGACGACAAGATGCTCGCTCGCATCGCCGCGCTGCTGCGCCAGGCCGAGGGCACCGACAACTCGCACGAGGCGGACGCCTTCATGAGCGCGGCGCAACGGCTCGCGACGGCCGCCTCCATCGACCTGGCGGTGGCGCGCTCGCATGCGGCCAAGCGGTCGCCGGTGCAGGCCCCCACGCAGCGCACCATCACCATCGGTGCGGCCGGCACCCGGGGGCTGCGGACGTACGTGCAGCTTTTCGTGGTGATCGCCTTGGCCAACGACGTGCGCTGCGACGTGGCGTCGAACTCGACGTTCGTCTACGCGTACGGGTTCGCCGAGGACATCGACGCGACCCACGCCCTCTACGCCAGCCTGGTCGTGCAGATGGTGCGCGCATCGGACGCCTACCTGGCCTCCGGCGCGCACCGCCCCACGCCGACGATCACGGCCCGGCTCAATTTTCAGCTCGCGTTCGGGGCGCGCGTCGGTCAGCGCCTGGCCGAGGCGCGCGAGGAGGCCACGCGCGAGGCCACCAAGGACCGCCACCGCCCGCCGGGCACCGCGATCGCCTTGCGCGACAAGGAACTTGAGCTGCGCGACTTCTACCGCGGCGCGTCGAAGGCGCGCGGCACCTATCAAGTCAGCCGCGCGACGGCGGGGTATTCGTCGGCGGCCCGCCGCGCGGGGGACCGGGCCGGCCGGCGAGCGCGGCTCGGGAGCAGCCCGGAACTGCCCGGCGCGCGGAGCGCACTGCGGCGGTGACTCGGGCCGGCGGGGCCCGCGATTCGCAGCGCGCCAAGGTTTATGCGGCCGAGGATTTCGTTCGCACGTTGTTCGATCGCGCCGCCGAGCACGGATCGCCCTCCGTCGAATTCTTCGGCACGCAGCTGACGCTGCCGCCGGAGGGGAAGTTCGGGTCGGTCGCCTCCGTCCAGCGCTACGTCGACGACGTGCTGGCGCTGCCGTCGGTGCGCCGGCGCTGGCCCGGCGTGACGCCGCTGCGGGTGCGGCCGCGGCGGGCCGCCACCGCGGCGCACTACGAATACCATGACGGCGCGGGCACAATCGCGGTACCCGACCGTGACACCGCCGACTGGGCGCTGCGCGAGCTGGTGGTGCTGCACGAGGTCGCGCATCACCTGTGCCGCGCCGAGCCGGCGCACGGCCCGGAGTTCGTCGCGACCATCTGCGAGCTGGCGGAGCTGGTGATGGGCCCCGAACTCGGGCACGTGCTGCGGGTCGTGTACGCGAAAGAGGGCGTGCGGTGAGCGATCCGGACGCGCGGGCCCGCGAAATCGAGGCCCAAATGACCGACGACGAGCGGTTCTCGCTGATCGTCGGGGTGATGGGCGCGGGCGAGCTGTGGCCGCTGCGCGACGAACGCATCCCGCCGGGCGTCCCGATGAGCGCCGGGTACGTGCCCGGGGTTCCACGGCTCGGCGTCCCCGCGCTGCTGATGAGCGACGCCGGCCTCGGCGTCACCAACCCCGGTTACCGCCCGGGCGACACCGCCACCGCGCTGCCGGCCGGGTTGGCCCTGGCGGCGGGATTCGACCCGGCGCTGGCCCGCGCCGCCGGCGAGGTGGTCGGCCGGGAGGCGCGCAGCCGCGGGTTCAATGTCCAGCTCGCCGGCGCGATGAACCTGGCACGCGACCCGCGCAACGGGCGCAACTTCGAATACCTTTCCGAGGACCCGCTTTTGACGGGGCTGATCGCCGCCGAGTCGGTCAACGGCATCCAGGGGCAGGGCGTCATCTCGACGGTCAAGCACTTCTCGCTGAACTGCAACGAGACCAACCGGCACTGGCTGAACGCGGTCATCGATCCCGGCGCGCACCGCGAATCCGACCTGCTGGCCTTCGAGATCGCCATCGAGCGCTCATCGCCCGGCGCGGTGATGGCGGCCTACAACAAGGTCAACGGCGACTACGCCGCGGCCAACGACGCCCTGATCAACGGGGTGCTGAAAGGCGCCTGGGGATACCGCGGTTGGGTCATGTCCGACTGGGGTGGGACGCCCGGCTGGCAGTGCGCGCTGGCCGGCCTCGACCAGGAGTGCGGCGCGCAAATCGACGCGCTGCTCTGGCAATCCGAACCGTTCGGCGAGCCGCTGCGGGCCGCCCACGCCGATGGGACGCTGCCCTCCGAACGCCTGTCGGACATGGTCCGGCGGATCCTGCGGTCGATGTTCGCGGTCGGCATCGACCGGCTCGAGCCCGGGCCCGAACCGGATATGAACGCGCACAACGACATTGCGTTGCGGATCGCGCGACAGGGGATCGTGCTGCTGACCAATCGCGGGGTCCTGCCCATCGCACCCGAGTCCGCGGCGCGCATCGCAGTCATCGGCGGATACGCGCAGCTGGGCGTCGCCGCGGGCTACGGTTCGAGCGCCGTCGTCCCACCGGGCGGCTACGCCGGCGTGATCCCGATCGGCGGCGTAGGCATCGAGGCGGGGCTGCGCAACCTCTACCTGCTGCCGTCGAGCCCGCTCGCCGAGCTCCGCAGCCAACTTCCCCGCGCGCAGATCGATTTCGATCCCGGCGCCAGCCCGGGCGAGGCGGTGCGGGCGGCGCGGCGGGCCGACATCGCCATCGTCTTCGCCGTCCGCGCCGAGGGGGAGGGCTTCGACGGCGCCGACCTCGCGCTGCCGTGGGGCCAGGACGCGCTGATCGCCGCGGTGTCGGACGCCAACCCGAACACCGTCGTGGTGCTGCAGACCGGCAACCCGGTGGCCATGCCGTGGCGCGACTCGGCGAACGCCGTCGTGCAGGCCTGGTATCCGGGCCAGGCCGGCGGCCGGGCGATCGCGGAAATCCTTGCCGGACGGGTGAATCCGTCGGGCCGGCTGCCGATCACCTTCCCGGCGGACCTGGCCCAGACGCCACGCCCGGAGCTGCCCGAGCCGGAGGCCCCGTGGGGGACGCCGACGACGATCGACTACTTCGAGGGGGCCGACATCGGCTATCGCTGGTTCGACAGGAATGGCCTGGCGCCGATGTTCCCGTTCGGCCATGGCCTGTCCTACACCAGCTTTGAATACCGGGACCTGGTGGTGACCGGCGGCGAAACCGTGGCGGCGAGCTTCACCGTCGCGAACGTCGGCGACCGCGGCGGGGCCGACGTCCCGCAGCTGTATCTGACCGCTGCCCTCACCGGGCGATGCCTGCGGCTGCTGGGATTTGAGCGCCTGGAGCTCGATGCGGGCGCGACCCGCCGGGTGACGATCGAGGCCGACCCGCGGCTGCTCGCCCGTTACGACGGTGGCGCGCAAACCTGGCGCATCGATCCCGGCGATCACGGGGTGGCCGTCGGCGCGTCGGCCGCGGCCCTGCGGCTAAAGGCCCGGGTCGAGCTGGCCGGCCGAACGTTCGGGCACTGATCCGCTGCGCCCGCACGCGCGACCGGCCGGGCGGCTACTCCACGGGCCTCAGCTCGTCGCCGCAGGTGCAGCGGTACGGCTCCCCCGCGCCGGAGCAGTGGCAGGGAACCTCAATGCGAACGCGACACCCACAGCCCTCGTGACCACAGCTCAGCAACGTTCCCGCGTCGTACTCGGCCATTCGGATCACCCTTCCCTATCGTCGTTGACCCCGCCACTATATACCCCCCGTGGGTATCCGGTAAACACCCCGGCCTAGCGTTGGCAGTGTGACGGAAAACCCGACCCCGCAAGACGTCGACGCATTCCTGGACAACACGCTGGTCGCCGAGGAGCCGGCCCTGGCCGCGGCGCTACAGGCCAGCGACGCGGCCGGATTACCCCAAATCGCCGTGTCGGCGCAGCAGGGCAAATTCCTGTCCCTGCTGGCGGGCGCCATCCAGGCGCGCCGCGTCCTCGAGATCGGCACGCTGGGCGGCTTCAGCACCATCTGGCTCGCGCGCGGCGTGGGCCCGCAGGGACGGGTGGTGACGCTGGAATACGAGCCCAAGCACGCCGAGGTCGCGCGGGCCAACCTGCAGCGCGCCGGCGTGGCCGACCGGGTAGAGGTGATCGTCGGCGCCGCGCTCGACACCTTGCCGACGCTGACCGGCGGCCCCTTCGACCTGGTGTTCATCGACGCCGACAAGGAGAACTACGCCGCGTATTTGGATTGGGCGGTCCGGCTGGCGCGTCCCGGCTCGGTGCTCGTGCTGGACAACGTCGTTCGCGAAGGCGGGATCCTCGATCCCGACTGCGACGACGAGCGGGTGCGCGCGACGCGGCGGACGCTGCAGCTGATGGGCGAGCACCCGCGGCTGGACACCGCGGTGATCCAGACCGTCGGCGCCAAGCACTGGGACGGCTTCGCCTTCGCGTTGGTGCGGGAGGATGTCAGCGCGGGGTGAGGTCGGCGACCGCCTGTGCGGCGGAGCTGAGTTCGCCGATGCGTAGCGCGGTTTCGCCGGCATACAGGGCGGCGCCATCCAGCCAGGAATCGGGCACCCCGGCCACCGGTGCCAGCGGGGTGAAGAACGGGCGGGCCGGCGACTGCAGCCGCATCAGCGCGCCCGCGTCGAAATAGCCCAGCACCGCCAGCGGGCGGCTGACCGCGTTGAGGGCGGCGGGCAGCGCCTTGGCCTTCCCGTCGTCGCCGCACCAGCGCCGGGTCGCCGCGTTGGGCACGACGCGGTGGCGCAGCGGCCAGCTCAGGCCGAACAGGTTCGTCTCAATGGTCTTGTCCGCGTTGATGACTCGCCGCTGGTACTCGCGGCTCGCGTTGGCCTCGTGCGTCAACAGGAACCGCGTGCCGGCGATGACCCCGCTGGCCCCGGCGTCCAGCGCGGCGCGCGTGTCGGCGGCGGTGGCGATGCCGCCGGCCAGGAAAACCGGTCGCTGGCCGGCCGCCCTCAGGGCCCGGGGCAGGAAGTCCAGCGCGGGCATGGTTCCGACCAGGTGGCCGCCGGCCTCGCGTCCCTGGGCGATCAAACCGTCGGCGCCCCAGGCGATCGCGGCACGCGCCCGCTCCTCGGTGCCGACCATCACGAACACGAAGATTCCCGCGTCGCGCAGGTGCTCGACGAGCCCCCGCTTTTCGCCGAACGCCAGCACGACGGCGTCAACGCGGGCGTCGACGCAGACCGCGACGTGTTGGCGATGGACGAAGGGCAGCAACAGGTTTACCGCGACCGCACGCCCGGGCGCCCGCTCGCGCACCTGATCGATCGACGCCCGCAGCTGGCGGGCGGTGGCGATGCCGAGGGTTCCGAGGCCGCCTGCGTTGGCGACCGCGGCGGCCAGCGGCGCCTGCGCAATGCCGCCGCCCATTCCGGCCTGCCCCACCGGCGCATCGAGCCGCAGCCGGTCCGCGATGTCCATGCCCTCGACGCTACGCGGTCTCTCGAATTGCACGACGTCCGAGCGTAATCTTGACAGCGGATGGATGGGTGCAGCCAGGCTCACAGTGCTTGTCGCACAACGAGCTTGCTGCATAACAGAAAGGTCACAAAATGAGTACGGTCCATTCATCAATAGATCACCACCCCGATTTGTTGGCTCTGCGCGCGAATTACGAGCGCGTCGCCGAGTCGACGAGCGCGCACGTCACCTTCGGTCTGGCCCTGCTGACAGGCCTGTACGTGGCGGCGTCACCGTGGATGGTGGGGTTCAGCGGGACGGGATCGCTTGCCACGTCCGACCTGATCGTCGGCATCGCGGTGGCGTTCTTGGCGTACGGTTTCGCGACCACGCTGGATCGCGCGCACGGCATGACGTGGACGCTGCCGGTGCTCGGCGCGTGGCTCGTCGTCGCGCCGTGGGTGCTGCCCAACTTCACCGCGACTTCCGGCATGATCTGGTCGAACGTCGTGGCGGGCGGGTTGCTGACGGTCCTGGGCCTGAACGCCACCTACTTCGGCGTCCGCACGCGTGAGGCGGCCACCCACGCATAGCCGTTGGGGCGCAACAACATAGGCGGCTAGCCGCAGACCGCGCCGATCGCCGCCGAGCTCACCAACTTGACGTACTTCGCCAGCACGCCGGTCTTGTAGCGCGGCTCCGGGGGCGTGAAATCCCTTCGCCGCGCGTCGAATTCGGCCGGGTCGGTCAGCACGTCGAGGGTGCGGCCGGCCACGTCGAGCCGGATCCGGTCGCCGTCGCGCAGCAGCGCGATCGGCCCGCCGTCGACCGCCTCGGGCGCGATGTGGCCCACGCACAGCCCGGTGGTGCCGCCGGAGAACCGCCCGTCGGTCAGTAGCAGCACGTCCTTGCCGAGCCCGGCGCCCTTGATGGCGCCGGTGATGGCGAGCATCTCGCGCATCCCGGGTCCGCCCTTGGGTCCCTCGTAGCGGATCACCACGGCGTCGCCCCCGGTGATCGTCCCGTCCTCCAGGGCGTCCAGCGCGGCCCGCTCGCCGTCGAAAACCCTTGCGGTGCCTTCGAACACGTCGGAGTCGAAGCCGGCCGTCTTGACCACCGCGCCCTCGGGCGCCAGCGATCCGCGCAGGATCGTGATCCCACCCGTCGGGTGGATCGGGTCGGCCAGCGCGCGCAGCACCTTGCCGTCCGGGTCGGGCGGCGCGATCGCGGCCAGGTTCTCGGCCACCGTCTTGCCGGTCACCGTCAGGCAGTCGCCGCGCAGCAGCCCCGCGTCCAGCAGGGCCTTCATCACCACCGGGACGCCGCCGATGTGGTCGACGTCGGACATGACGTGGCGGCCGAACGGCTTGACGTCGGCCAGGTGCGGCACCTTCGAGCCGATCCGGCTGAAGTCGTCGAGGGACAGCTCGACGTCGGCCTCCCGCGCGATGGCCAGCAGGTGCAGCACCGCGTTGGTCGACCCGCCGAACGCCATCACCACGGCGATCGCGTTGTCGAAGGCCTCCTTGGTGAGGATGTCGCGGGCGGTGATGCCGCGCCGCAGCAGCTCGACGACGGCCTGGCCGCTGCGCCGCGCGAACCCGTCCCGGCGGCGGTCGGTCGCCGGCGGGGCCGCGCTGCCCGGCAGCGACATGCCCAGCGCCTCGGCGGCGCTGGCCATGGTGTTGGCGGTGTACATGCCGCCGCACGCGCCCTCGCCCGGGCAGATCGCGCGCTCGATGGCGTCGACGTCCTCGCGGGGCATCAGCCCGCGGGCGCAGGCGCCCACCGCCTCGAACGCGTCGATGATCGTGACCTCGCGCTCGCTGCCGTCCGACAGCTTGGCCACCCCCGGCAGGATCGAGCCGGCGTAGAGGAACACCGACGCCAGGTCCAGCCGCGCCGCGGCCATCAGCATCCCGGGCAGCGACTTGTCGCACCCCGCCAGCAGCACCGAGCCGTCCAGGCGCTCCGCCTGCATCACGGTCTCGACGCTGTCGGCGATCACCTCGCGGGACACCAGCGAGAAATGCATCCCCTCGTGCCCCATCGAGATGCCGTCGGAAACCGAGATGGTGCCGAACTCGAGCGGGTAGCCGCCGGCCGAGAAAACCCCCTCCTTGACCGCCTTGGCCAGCCGGTCCAGCGACAGGTTGCACGGTGTGATCTCGTTCCACGACGACGCGACCCCGATCTGCGGCTTGGCGAAGTCCTCGTCCCCCATGCCTACGGCGCGGAGCATGCCGCGGGCGGCGGCCTTCTCCAGGCCGTCGGTGACGTCACGACTGCGGGGCTTGATGTCAGGGGCCTTGTTAGCGGACATCGTGCAAGTATGCGCGGCGCGGCCAAGCCAATATTTGCGGGGGCATACCCCGTCGGGGTACCGAGTACCATGGGTGTATGACGACCGAGCACGGATACACGCAGCAGAAGGACAACTACGCCAAGCGGCTGCGGCGCATCGAGGGTCAGGTACGCGGCATCGCTCGCATGATCGAGGAAGACAAGTACTGCATCGACGTGCTCACCCAGATCAGCGCGGTCAACAGCGCCCTGCGCTCGGTGGCGCTGAATCTGCTCGACGAGCACCTGAACCACTGCGTGACCCGGGCCGTCGCCGACGGCGGGGACGAGGCGGACGACAAGCTGGCCGAGGCCTCGGCCGCCATCGCGCGCCTGGTACGTTCCTGATCGGGCGGGCGTGTTGAATCGCTAAGTTTGGTGAACCCTTTGCCGCAGTGCGTACGGTAGGGGCAGCGTAATCCAGCAACAGCACCCCTGGCCGATTGCGACACCCTTATCGACCACTGCCCATGACAGCCGAAACCGCCACCATTGCCGCGCGAACGTGGACGCCACGGGTCGCGGCGCAGCTGTCGGTGCTGGCGGCCGCGGCCTTCACATACGTCACGGCGGAAATCCTGCCGGTGGGCGCGCTCTCCGCGATTGCGCGGAACCTGCAGGTCAGCGTCGTCCTGGTCGGCACCCTGCTGACGTGGTACGCGCTGGTGGCGGCCCTGTCGACGTTTCCGCTGGTGCGCTGGACGGCGCACTGGCCGCGCCGGCGGGCGCTGGTGGTCAGCCTGGTCTGCCTGACCGTCTCGCAACTCATCTCGGCGCTGGCGCCGAACTTCGCCGTGCTGGCCGTCGGGCGGGTGCTGTGCGCGCTCACCCACGGGCTGCTGTGGTCGATCATCGCCCCGATCGCCACCCGGCTGGTGCCGCCGAGCCACGCGGGACGCGCCACGATGTCCATCTACATCGGCACCAGCCTGGCGCTGGTGATCGGCAGCCCGCTCACCGCCGCCCTGAGCCTGATGTGGGGCTGGCGGCTGGCCGCGGTCTGCGTCACCGTCGCCGCGGCCGTCGTGACCGTGGCGGCCTGGCTGTTGCTGCCCGAGCTGGTGCTGTCCGCCGACCAGCTCAAGTGCGTGGGCCCGCGGGCGCGGCATCACCGCAATCGCGCCCTGATCATCGTCAGCCTGATCACCATGGTCGGCGTCACCGGGCATTTCGTGTCGTACACCTACATCGTGGTGATCATCCGCGAGGTCGTCGGCGTACGCGGACCGAACCTCGCGTGGGTGCTGGCCGCCTACGGCGCCGCCGGGGTGATCTCCGTGGGTCTGGTGGCGCGGCCCCTGGACCGCCGGCCCAGGGGCGCCGTGCTGCTCTGCATGGCGGGGTTGACCGCCGCGTTCGTGGTGTTGACCGCGCTCGCGTTCGGCGGCGGCCGCGGCGTCGTGACCGCGCTGATCGGGATCGGCGCCATCGTGTTGTGGGGTGCCATGGCCACCGCCGTGTCGCCGATGCTGCAGTCCGCCGCGATGCGCAACGGCGCCGACGACCCCGACGGGGCCTCGGGCCTGTACGTGACGGCGTTTCAGGTGGGCATCATGGCGGGCTCGCTGGCGGGCGGACTGTTGTACGAGCGCAGCGTCGCGCTGATGCTGACGGCCTCCGCCGGCCTGATGGGTGCCGCGCTGGCCGGCATGGCGGCCAATCGGCAGATGCTGGACCCCGTCCAAGACGTTGCCCCGGCAAGCTCACGCAATTCATAGCTGCCCAGCTCAGCGGCGCCAACCGGGCCGCGCGCCGGTGCGGCGCCCGCCGCGCGGTAGGTAGCTGGGGTGCGCGCTATGCCACACTATTTCCGAGTAAGCGACCGAAGGGATGCATATGTTCGCGGCTCTGAAGGCAGCCGGATTGGCCTCCATCTTGAGCGGGGCGCTGGTGCTGGGCGCGGTTCCCGCGCTCGCCGACCCCGACCCGGCCCCTGGCGATCCGGGGACCGTCGCGGCGCCCGCGGACCCACCCGCTTGAGCTGGTCGGCGGACAGCACC
>NZ_LZKR01000092.1 GCF_001672915.1 Mycobacterium sp. 1245805.9
CGGCCGCGCCCGTGGGTAACCCCCCCCCGCGGGGTCCGCGGCCCCCGGCGCGGCCCCCCGCGCCCCCCCGCCCCCCCACCCCGGCGCGCCCGCCGGCGCCCCCCCGCCGGGGGGCGCGGCCGCCGCGGCCGCGTTGGCCGCGTTGATCGTCGAACCGATGCCGGCCAAATCGTTGGCCGCCGCCATCACCAGATCGGGCGCCGCGAAAACGAACGACATGGACAACCTCTCTCACGGATGCGCCATGACCAAGTGGTCATCTCCCCCGGCGCCACCGGTCACCATCGAACGAGCGGCAAGAGCGTCAGCCTACGCGGTCGGGCGTCGCGACACGCGGGGTTCGGCGAGAACGCCGGCGGTGGTTCAGTCCACCCGGGTGGCGTGAACCTCCCAGAACGGGGCGTGCACGCGGCCGTTCTCGAGCCACGGCTCCATCGCCCGGAACCGCTCCAGCATCGGCTGGACCTGGTCGGCCATGTCGGGGTTGCGCGCGATCATCATCTCGATCGTCTCGGCGCTCATGTTGACCAGATAGGTCGTGGGACCCAGGTAGGTGATCTCCCACCCGGCGTCGGGAAACACCTCACGAAAGTCGTTCTCGGACAACGACCGCATCATCTTGAAGCCGTTGACGTCGTGCTCGCCGAACTCGAACAGGTACAGCCGCGCCCCGGGCTTGGTCGCCCGGTGCAGCGCCCGCGCATAAGACTTCTGCATCTCGGGTTCGGTGCTGAAGACGTGGTAGAACGCACAGTCGACGACGGTGTCGAACCGGCCGTCGAATCCCTCCAGCTTGGTGGCGTCGGCCAGCTCGAAATTCACTGACACCCCGGCCTTTTGGGCGTTCTGGCGGGCCCGCTCCAGCGCCCCCGCCGACCCGTCGATGCCCGTCGCGGAGTAACCCTTGGCTGCGTAGTAGATCGCGTGGTGACCGGGGCCGGTGCCCGGGTCGAGCACCTCGCCCCTGACCGCGCCAAGGGCGACCAGCCGCTGCACCACCGGCTGCGGGCCGCCGATGTCCCACGGTGTGGCGGCGGGCAGCCCGTGCGACAGCCGGTCGTCGCGGTACATCTCCTCGAAGCGGGTGGGATCGGTTGGGTCAAACTGAGTAGTCATGTCTCCCCCTCGAATTCGGATTAGGGCAAAGCGTTGACCAATTGCTCGACGGGCACCCGCGGCCCGGTGAAGAACGGCGTCTCCTCCCGGGTGTGCCGGCGGGCGTCGGTGGCGCGCAGCTCGCGCATCAGGTCCACGATCCGGTCCAGCTCCGGGGCCTCGAACGCCAGGATCCATTCGTAGTCGCCCAGCGCGAACGCCGGCACGGTGTTGGCGCGGACGTCCTTGTACTCGCGCGCGGCCATGCCGTGTTCGGCGAGCATGCGGCGGCGCTCCTCGTCGGGCAGCAGGTACCACTCGTAGGACCGCACGAACGGATACACACAGATGTAGGCGCCGGGCTCCTCGCCGGCCAGGAACGCGGGGATGTGGCTCTTGTTGAACTCGGCGGGCCGGTGCAGCGCGACGCTGCTCCACACCGGCGAGCTGGCCCGGCCCAGGGTGGTGGTGCGTCGGAAGTCGGCGTAGATGGCCTGCAGCGCCTCGACGCGTTCGGCGTGGGTCCAGATCATGAAGTCGGCGTCGGCGCGCAGGCCCGCCACGTCGTAGAGGCCGCGCACCACGACGCCGCGCTCCTCCTGCTGCTTGAAGAACGTCGTCGCGTCGTCGATCACGGCGTCCCGCTGATCGCCGAGCTCGCCCGGCCGGACCGAGAACACCGAGAACATCAGGTAGCGCAGCTGCGAGTTCAGGGCGTCATAGTCGAGTTTGGCCATGGCACCTATCGTGCCACTTCCGCCTGAAGGGTCTCGACCGCGCGCCCGGCCGCCCCGACGCACGCCGGCACGCCGATCCCGTCGAGGTAGCTGCCGGCCACGGCGAGGGTCGGCGGCAGGCCGGCGCGGACCTCGGCGACCAACTCGGCGTGGCCGGGACCGTACTGCGGCATGGCGTCGAGCCAGCGCTGGACGCGGGCGTCGACGGGGTCGACGGCCAGCCCGAACACGTCGACCAGGTCGCTCAGCGCCCAGCCCAGCAGTTCGTCGTCGCGGGTGCCGGCCGCCACGTCGTCGCCGAACCGCCCGAACGACAGCCGCAGCTGCTGGGTGTCCCCGCGCGCGCCCCACTTGCGCCCCCATTTTCGAGAAGACAGCGTGATCGCCTTGGCGCGCAACGGTTCTCCGCTCGCGACCAGGACCCCGGAGCACTGCGGGAAGGGAGTGTCGGCGGGCACGGCCAGCGCCACCACCGCCGACGACGCGCTCTCGATCCGGCGCGCCGCGGCGGCGGCGCGCGGGGCGACCTCGTCGAGAAGGGCCGCCGCCCGTTGGGCCGGAACGGCCAGGATCACCGCGTCGGCGGGCCAGCGGGCGCCGGTGTCGTCGAGCAGCTCCCAGCCGGGTTCGAGCTTGGTGACCGCCGCCCGGACCCAGCGCGGCCGGGCCCGCCCGACGAGCTCGTCGACCAGCACCTGGTAGCCGCCGTCGATCGCGCCGAACACCGGCGCGCCGGTGGCCGGCGGCAGCGCCTGCCGGACGGCGTCGGTCAGGCTGGCGGCCCCGCGGTCGAGGGCCGCCGCCACGCCGGGTGCGGCCGCGCGCAGGCCGATCGTCGCCGCCGAGCCGGCGTACACGCCGCTGAGCAGCGGGTCCACCGACCGGGCCACGACCTGCGCGCCGAACCGGTCGCCGACCAATGCGGCCACCGCGGGGTCGCCGCCGGGCTGCCAGGCCAGCGGTCGGGTCGGTTCGGCGTCGATGCGCGCGAGCGTCGCCTCGTCAACCAGATCGGCCACCGAGGCCGGCGACGACGGGATCCCCACGACCGTGCCTTCGGGCAGCGCGTGCAGCCGGTGGCCGCTGTAGATCAGCGGGCGGGCGCCGGTGGTGCCGACCTGGCGCGCGGACAGACCCAGCTCGGCCAGCAGCGCCGGCATCTCGGGGCGGCGCGCCACGAACGCCTCGGCGCCCAGGTCCATCGGCCGGCCGCCGACGTGTTCGGTGCGCAGGATGCCGCCGAGCCGGTCGCCGGGCTCGAACAGGGTGATGTTCGCGTCGGCGCCTGCGGCCGCGCGCAGCCGGTACGCCGCCGTCAGCCCCGAAATGCCGCCGCCCACAACACAATACGACGGGGCCGTCATAACGAGTGGACCAGCGCAACCAGGTCGGTCAGCACGCCGGGATCCGTCTCGGGCAGCACCCCGTGCCCGAGGTTGAACACGTGGCCGGCCGCGCCGGCGTCCACCGCGCGGCGCCCGTCGTCGATGACCGCCCGCGCGGCGCGCTCGGCCACCGGCCAACCGGCGAGCAGCACCACCGGGTCGAGGTTGCCCTGCAGCGCGGTGCCGGGCTCGACCCGGGCCGCGGCGTCGACCAGCGAGGTCCGCCAGTCCACCCCGACGACGGTGGACTGGCCGGGCTTCATGCCGCACTTCAGCGCCGCGGACATCGAGCCCAGCAGTTCGGCGGTCCCCACCCCAAAATGGGTCATCGGCACGCCGTATTCGGACAAGGCCGCGAAAACCCTTGAGCTGTGCGGCAACACGTAGCGGCGGTAGTCGGCCAGCGACAGCGTCCCGGCCCACGAGTCGAACACCTGGATGGCGTCCACCCCGGCCTCGAGTTGCCCCTGCAGGAACGCGACGGTGAGGTCGGTCAGCTTCGACATCAGCGCGTGCCAGCTGGAAGGCTCGGCCAGCATCATCGCCTTGGTGCGCGGGTGGTTACGGCTGGGGCCGCCCTCGACCAGATAGGACGCCAGCGTGAACGGCGCACCGGCGAAACCGATCAGCGGCACGTCGCCCAGCTCGCCGACGAGCAGCGAAACCGCCTCGCGGATGGGCCGGATCGCCTCGGGCTCAAGGGGTTTGAACGCGTCGATGTCGGCGTCGGTGCGCACCGGGTGCGCGATCACCGGCCCGACGTCGGCGACGATGTCCAGGTCGACCCCCGCGGCCCGCAGCGGCACCACGATGTCGGAGAACAGGATCGCCGCGTCGACCCCGTGCCGGCGGATCGGCTGCAGCGTGATCTCGGCGGCCACCTCGGGCTCGAAGCAGGCCGCCAGCATGCTGTGCCGTTCGCGCAGCGCGCGGTACTCGGGCAGCGAGCGACCGGCCTGCCGCATGAACCACACCGGCACCCGGCCGGGCTTGCGCCCGGTGACGGCGGCCAGGTACGGCGACTCGGGGAGGTCGCGGCGCGTGCTCATTGGCTCCAATGCTGCCACGACGGCCCGCCGGCATCGCCGCTGCGTAACATCACGCCAATGCCGATCAGTTACGACGAGTTCCCCAGCCTGCGCTGCGAACCCAGCGAGAGCGGCGTGCTGACCCTGGTGCTCGACGCCCCGGGGCTGAACTCGGTCGGCCCGCAGATGCACCGCGACCTGGCCGACATCTGGCCGGTGATCGGCCGGGACCCCGCGGTGCGCGTCGTGCTGGTCCGCGGCGAGGGCAGGGCGTTCTCCTCCGGCGGCAGCTTCGACCTGATCGACGAGACGATGGGCGACTACCAGGGCCGGATCCGCATCATGCGCGAGGCCCGCGACATGGTGCTCAACATGATCAACTTCGACAAGCCGGTGGTCTCGGCGATCCGCGGACCCGCCGTCGGCGCGGGCCTGGTGGTGGCGCTGCTCGCCGACATCTCGGTGGCCGGCCGCACCGCCAAACTCATCGACGGGCACACCAAGCTCGGGGTGGCCGCCGGCGACCACGCCGCGATCTGCTGGCCGCTGCTGGTCGGGATGGCCAAGGCCAAGTACTACCTGCTGACCTGCGAGACGCTCTCCGGCGAGGAGGCCGAGCGCATCGGACTGGTCTCCACCTGCGTCGACGACGACGACGTGCTGGCCACCGCGACCCGCCTGGCCGAAGACCTGGCGCGCGGCGCGCAGGACGCGATCCGCTGGACCAAGCACAGCCTCAACCACTGGTACCGCATGTTCGCGCCCGCCTTCGAAACGTCGCTCGGCCTGGAATTCCTCAGTTTCAGCGGCCCCGACGTCCGGGAGGGCCTCGCGGCGCACCGCGAGAAGCGCCCGGCCCGATTCAACGGAGGAACAGCGCCCTGATCAGTCACGATGCCCCCTGTGAGGCCCCGGAAACGCCCGGTAACGGCTTGGTCGCGACGGCCGCGAAACTCGGCGCGCCTGTTTCGGCGTGTCGGGTGATGGGTCTAGCGTCGAACGCTGTGAGCTCGACTGAACCGGCCCCGTTCCGCGAGGCGGTCGCGGCAATGAACGCCGTCAGCGTGCGGCCGGAGATCGAGCTGGGCCCGATCCGCCCGCCGCAGCGCCTGGCGCCCTACAGCTACGCCCTTGGCGCCGAGGTCAAGCACCCCGAGCTCGAGATCGTCCCGGAACGATCCGAGGGCGACGCGTTCGGCCGGCTGATCCTGCTGTACGACCCGGACGGCGCCGACGCGTGGGACGGGACGATCCGGCTGGTCGCCTACATCCAGGCCGACCTGGATCCGAGCGAGGCCGTCGATCCGCTGCTGCCCGAGGTGGCGTGGAGCTGGCTGGTCGACGCGCTGGAGTCGCGCCTCGAGCACACCACCGCCCTGGGCGGCACCGTCACCGCCACCACCTCGGTGCGCTACGGCGACATCTCCGGACCGCCCCGCGCCCACCAGCTGGAGCTGCGGGCGTCGTGGACCGCGACGACCCCCGAGGTCGGCGCGCACGTCGAGGCGTTCTGCGAGGTCCTCGAGCACGCCGCGGGTCTGCCGCCGTCCGGAGTCACCAACCTGACCTCCCGCTCACGCGCCTGACATGGGCGAACCCGGGGCCCCCGGGCCCGACAGCCCCGCGCCCGAAACCACCCCTGAAGCCACCCCGCTACTGCACCCGGCCGAGGGCGTTCCCGATCTCGCGGTAAGCGTCCGCCAGATCGAGGAAGCCGCGCGACTCCTGGACCGCGGGCGCGGGCCGTTCGCGGTGGACGCCGAGCGCGCGTCGGGCTTCCGCTACTCCAACCGGGCCTACCTGATCCAGATCCGGCGGGCCGGGGCGGGCACCGTGCTCATCGACCCGGTCAGCCACGGCGGCGACCCGCTCACCGCGCTGCGCCCGGTCGCGGAGGTGCTGGGCAGCGACGAATGGATCCTGCACTCCGCCGATCAGGACCTGCCGTGCCTGGCCGAGGTGGGCATGCGGCCGCCCGCGCTCTACGACACGGAGCTCGCGGGGCGGCTGGCCGGCTTCGACCGGGTGAAC
>NZ_LZKR01000093.1 GCF_001672915.1 Mycobacterium sp. 1245805.9
GCCAGCGGATCATCGTTGCCACCATGCGGTGCGTGGCCAGGGTCGGGTACGCACGCGCGACCATCCGCGAGATCGCCCGCACGGCCGACGTCACCAGCGCCAGCCTGTACCACTACTTTCCGAACAAGTCCGAGCTGTTCACGGCGACCGTCCGGGAAATCGACGAGATCGCATTGCCACGGGTGCGGTCCGCCGCGGCGCACTCCGATGACGTCGTCGAGCGCCTCGAGGCGATGCTGGACGAGCTGGACAGCTTGCTGCGCGAGTATCCGCACCTGGCCGCGTTCGAACGCGCCATGCGCGGGCATGCCGGGCTAAAAGGGTTGCGCGACACCATCGATGACATCGTCCGGGCCGCCCAGGCGCGCGGAGCGCTGCCGCCCGGCACCGATGCGGGCGCCGCGGTCAACGCGATCTACGCGCTGGCTCGCGGGCTGACGGACCGGTCGGCCCACCTGACCCCGGATGCCTACGCCGCCACGCTGGCATCGGCCAAAGAATTGCTCAGGGGAACGCTTTTCGCGCCGCGAGCGAGTCGCCGAGCGTCCACAGCGCAACGCCGATCAACACGAGATCCTTGAGCAGGAATTGGCCCGGCAGCGCGGACAGCACCGGGAGGCCGGCGGCGTGGGTCGAGACCACCCCGGGCGTGGTGAACAAGAAGCTCAGCGTTCCCATGAAGAGCACGACGGCCAGCGCGCTGCCCGCCGCCGATGCGCGCGGCCACACCGGTCGCAGCGCAATGAGAAGCGCCGCAACGATTTCCATCGTTCCCAGCCCCCGCGCCACGGTAGTGACGGGGGCGACGTGATAGATCCAGCCCATCAGCGGGCTGTGCTCGATGAGCACCCGGGATTCCATCTTCACGTACTTGCCGAACCCGATCCAGGCCAGGACGACCACCAGTCCGTAGCGGCTGATCAGCTGGCCGGCGCGGGTCAGTGACTCGGCCACGCGTAACGGCGTGCTGGCGGGGGACGGGGCGCTGTCGATCATTTCGGGCGGATCCTTCCTTCGCGGACGGGCGGTCGTTCGGAAGGGGTAACGAGCTACTCGCCGACTGGGTTCAGTGACCCAGTTGCTCGAGTCCGGCGACGATGAGGCGTAACCCGTAGGCGAACTCCTCCTGCAGCGGAACGGGCAGATCGTCGGCTACCGCCACCGTCGCGGGGTAGCGCGACGGATCAAGCTCGTGGAATGCGGCCGTCAATTCGGCATCCTGTTCGCCCGCAGCCGATCCGGACTGCTGGATCGCGAAGCCGAGTACGTAACGCGACAGAGTCGCGTAGGCGTGGGCGGCGACCACGGGTGGAAATCCGTTGTCGAGCAGAAGCGCCAGCATCAACTCGCGTTGGGCCAGCGCGTTGGGTCCCATCGGGACGTGGCCGATCAACAGCGACGCGACACTGCCGCGGCGGCCCAGCGCGTCGAACATGTGCTGCGCGAACAATGTGCACGCCTGCGGCCACGGCAATGCGCTGACGGTTGCGGAGTCGAGTTCGATTTCGCCGAGCAGCCGGTCGACCATCATCGCCACCAACTCCGATCGGTTGGCGAAGTGGCGGTACAGCGTCGCGGTGCCCGAACCCAGGCGCTGCGCCAGCGATCGCATCGACAGCGCGTCCGCCCCGTGCTCGTCGACGAGTTCGATCGCCACGGCGAGGATCCGGTCCAGCGGCAAGGCCGGGCGCCCGCGAGAGCGCCCCGATGGCTGCTGCGGCGGTCCCTCTGGTTGACACTCTTCCCTGTTTATGGGCACACTGTATCCATTATTCGCTCACGGGTCAATCCCCCTGATAGGCAAGGAAGTCCGCCATGCTGCTACCCCTGGCACCGGAGCCCTACGCGGTCCCCACCGACCGCGACATGCTTCCATCCGAACGTCGTGAATTCGTCCGGACGCATCGGACCTGCGTGTTCGGGTACCGCCGCCGCAACGACGGCCCGGCGATGTCGATCGTCTACTACATCCCCACCGACACCGACGAACTGCTGGTGTCCACCATGGCCGGCCGCGGCAAGGCCCGCATCGTCGAACGCGACGGCAAGGTCAGCCTGTGCGTCCTCGACGAGCGGTGGCCGTTTGCCTACCTGCAGGTGTACGCGGACGCGACCCTCGATCGCGACCGTGACCTGGCCGTCGACGTGATGATGGCGGTCGGCGGGCGAATGTCGGGTCAGCCGCTCGGCGAGGAGGCACGCCCCGACGTCGCGGCGATGTGCGAGCGGGAAAACCGCGTGGTCATCCGCTGCCGGCCGTACGCCAGCTATGCGACGCCGCCGCGCCACCTGCACCGCAACGACCAGGTCGAAAAGCTTTCACATTGGGTTTCGGGCGTGGTCGCGTGGGACGCGCCCGACCCGTCATGACGCCGCGTAGCGGTCGCGCAGCTTGGCCAACGTCGCCTCGATGCCTTCCGCGTTGGCTTTGCGGAAACCCATCAGCTCGTAGTACTTCAGCGCGTTCTTGATCGCGCCGGCTTCGCTGTAGTCGAACGTCTCGGTGACCCGCGTCCTCGTCGGTGACAGCGACTCGAATTCCCAGCGCCAGCGGTGTCCCAGGGGGTGGCGCCATTCGATCAGCTCATTCGGTTTGAGCGCCGTCACCCTGCTGGTGATGCGGTACGGGACGCCATACATTTTCATCTTCGTCGAAAACTTCGATCCCACAGACATTTCCGCGGGGACACTGATGTTGTCGACCACCGTGCCCGATCCGTCCAATTCGTGGTGGCGCCGCGGGTCGAGAGCCATCGCGTACAGCTCGGCGGCCGGCGCGTCCACTTCGACCGAGCGGCTCACCTGTCGAGGACCCGCGTCGACAAGTTTGACGGTCATGGCGGTCTCCTTCCGGATATCCGGCAGCGCGAACTCGACGCTACGCTTCGCCGGATTGAACTTTCGCAACTGTTCGAACAACGACGTTTCACGGGGAGGCGTTCGGTGAGCCAGTCGATTCCGGGAGGGTGGCGTTGATTACCGGCGCCGCGCGGGGACAAGGGCGCGCGCACGCAGTGCGGCTCAGCGCCGACGGCGCCGACATCGTCGCCGTCGATATCGCCGGGCCGTTGCCGCCCAGCGTTCCCTACGATTCACCCACACCCGACGATCTGGTCGAAACGGCACGACTGGTGAGCGCCATCGGCGTGGGCTACGTCTAAAGCCCGCTAGAGTGCCTGGTCGTGCGGGTCCTACGGTTTCTCTGGCAACGTGTGTTGGCCTTCGACCGCCTGGGCTCACGTATTCCCCAGCTGATCCAGATCTGGCTGATGGAGTTCTTCGTCGTGATGCCGTTGATGTTCTTCATCGGCAAGGTCATCGATATTCGCGGAGCGTTCGGGGTGCCGGGCACCGGCGAACGGCTCGACGGCACCTTCTGGGGAGCGCTCGCGGTATCGCTGTTCTTCGGGTTCTTCTTCGCCCGCTCGCTGGTCAGGCCGCGGGTGGTGCAGGGAACGTGGACGCCGACGGTGCACGCCGATATCGGCCCGGTGACCGTCTACGGCGGCAACCGCGCGTGGCGGGTGACCTACCCGTACCTGACCAGTCACCCGTCGTACGCGCTGCTGTTGCTGATCACCGCCCCGATCCCCGCCGTGATGTTCGCGGCGACCATCAACCAGGGCGACAGCACCTTTTACTGGCGGGTGTGCGGCATCGTCGGCTTGATAATCATCGCCTGCATGGCGCTGGCGCGGGTTCTGGCTTGGTACGTCTTCAAATTCGGGCGCCGTGAGCTCGATGCGCAGCTCCGCGGGTTGCCGATCTCACGGCGGCGGCTCGGCTGGGAGATCGCCTGGAAGCCGGTGCTCGCGCTGATGTTGTTGATGTACGCCATCGCCTGCCTGCCGCTGGGCGGATTGTGGTTGAAGGAAAAACGCACGATCGCCCGCCTGCCCGTCGTCACCGTCGCCGACACGCAACATCCCGGCGAGTATCGGCGGGTGACCGGCACCGTGGCCTCGACGTCCGTCTATTGGGCGCCCCAGGGCCTTGGGCGCGGCGGCAACAACTACGCGGGGGCGGGCGTATTGGTGGCCCTGCGCACCGGCGGTGAGGCGTTGCTTCTCGCCGAATCGATGGCCGTGCCCGACTTCAAGGGCATGATGGCCAAGGTTCGGAACGGCGAGCTCACCGCGACGGGCAAGGTGATCGACGCGGTCTCGGCCGATCAGCGCGAGTACTACGGCTTCGATGTGGGGGCGTTTCCCGCGCCGCCTGCCACCGGCCGGGTCATGCTGCTGCTGTCGGAGCCCTAGCCGGTCGCCAATCCCGGGTGGCCGGCGGTGAGCGGCGCCCGTATAACAGGGATACCGCCTTCCATACGGGCATCTAGACGGGAGTTTCATGGCGACCAACGAGTACCGCGTCACCGGGATGACTTGCGGGCACTGCGAGGCCGCCGTGCAGGACGAGGTGGGCCGGATCCCGGGTGTGGACGGTGTGGACGTCGACGCCAGCACGGGCCGGCTCGTCGTGCGGAGCTCTCTACCCGTCGACGCGAGCGCGGTGCTGGACGCGGTCGATGAGGCCGGTTATAGGGCGGTCCTGGTCGCGTGACGGCGGACGCTAACACGGTCAACAGAATCGAGCTGCAAATCGGGGGGATGAGCTGCGCCTCGTGCGCGGCGCGCATCGAGAAGAAGCTGAACGGGCTGGACGGCGTCAGCGCCCAAGTCAACTACGCCACCGAAAAGGCCGCCGTCAGTCTGCCCCTCGGATACGACGCTCGGGAGCTGATCGCGGAGGTCGAGAAGGCCGGCTTCACCGCGGCGCTCCCGCAAACAGAACCCGCCCCCGAAACGCCGGGGCCTGCCGACGGCGAGCTGGCGGCGCTGCGCATTCGCCTGGTCACCGCGATCGTGCTCGCCGTCCCGGTGGTCGCGATGGCGATGCTGCCCGCGTTCCAGTTCCGTGGCTGGCAATGGGTGTCGCTGGCCCTCGCCGCGCCGGTCGTCGGATGGGCGGGCCGGCAGTTTCACGCGGGGGCGTGGGCCAGCCTCAAGCACGGCGCGGCCACGATGGACACACTCGTTTCGGTCGGGACGCTCTCGGCGTTCGTGGGCTCCCTGTACGCGGTGCTCCTCGGGGCGGGACACGTCTACCTCGAAGTGGCCGCGGGCGTCACGATGTTCATCCTGGCCGGCCGCTACTTCGAGAAGCGCGCCAAGCGGCGCGCGGGCGCGGCGCTGCGGGCCCTGCTCGAACTCGGGGCCAAGGACGTCGCCGTGCTGCGGGACGGGTCGGAGACGCGGCTTCCCGTCAACCAGCTGGCGGTGGGCGACGTGTTCGTGGTGCGCCCAGGCGAAAAGATCGCCACCGACGGCGTCGTCGTCTCGGGATCATCCGCCATCGATTCCTCGATGCTCACCGGTGAGTCCGTCCCCGTCGAGGTCGGCGAGGGCGAGGCCGTGACCGGCGCCACCGTCAACGCCGGGGGACGCCTGGCCGTGCGGGCCACCCGCGTGGGCGACGACACCCAGCTGGCGCAGATGGCGCGCCTCGTCGAGGCGGCGCAATCGGGCAAGGCGAGCGTGCAACGGCTCGCCGACCGGGTCTCGGGCGTGTTCGTCCCGGCCGTCATGGTCGTCGCGGTGGCGACCCTCGCGACATGGCTTGCTGCGGGCTCTTCCGTCACCGCGGCGGTGACGGCCGCGCTCGCGGTGCTCATCATCGCCTGCCCGTGCGCGCTCGGGTTGGCCACGCCGACCGCCTTGCTGGTCGGCGCCGGCCGGGCGGCCCAGCTCGGCGTGCTCATCAGGGGACCCGAGGTCTTGGAGTCGACGCGCAAGGTCGACACCATCGTGCTCGACAAGACCGGCACCGTCACCACCGGCAAGATGACCCTGGTCGACGTGCTTGCCGGGCCGCAGGCGGACCGCGGAACGCTGCTGCGCTATGCCGGTGCCGTCGAGGACGCGTCGGAACATCCCGTCGCGCAGGCGATCGCGACCGCCGCCAAGGCGGAGTTCGGCGCCCTGCCCGCGGCCCGGGATTTCGTGGCGGTGACCGGGCAAGGCGTGCAGGGAGTGGTCGACGGGCATGCCGTAGTCGTCGGGAGCGAGAACCTGCTGGCCGACCGGGCCCAGCAGCTCGATGCGGAACTCTCAGAAGCCAAAGCCCGCGCCGAGCGCGCCGGCAATATCGTCGTCGCCGCCGGGTGGGACGGCCGAGCGCGCGGGCTCCTGGTCGTCGCCGATGCCGTCAGACCGACCAGCGCCGAGGCGATCCGGCTGTTCACGGCACTGGGGCTGACGCCCGTGCTCCTGACCGGTGACGGCGAGGCCGTCGCCAGGCGCGTCGCCGAGCAGGTCGGCATCGCGCACGTCGTCGCCGGCGTGACGCCCGCCGGCAAGGTGGCCGCCGTGGAACGCCTGCAGTCAGAGGGCAGGGTGGTCGCCATGGTCGGGGACGGCGTCAACGACGCGGCCGCCCTGGCCCGCGCCGATCTGGGGCTGGCGCTGGGGTCCGGAACCGACGTGGCGATCGAGGCGGCGGATCTGACCCTGGTGCGCGGCGACCTGTGCGCCGCGGTGGACGCGATCCGGCTGTCCCGCCGGACCCTGCGCACCATCAAGGCGAACCTGTTCTGGGCCTTCGGCTACAACGTCGCCGCGATCCCGTTGGCGGCGCTCGGCCTGCTCGATCCGATGGTGGCAGGCGCCGCGATGGCGTTCTCCAGCGCGTTCGTCGTCGGCAACAGCCTGAGACTGCGGAGCTTCGCCGGCACGAGGCGTGCGGATCCTGTGGGATAGTTGATCTGGCCTGCCGTGTTCTTCAAGCCTTGGCCGGTGGGTTATTCGCAAAGAGATTTGATTTAGCGAAGGTCACCGCCGTTGCCCCGATTCGTCGAACAGCTGTCCTTGCTGCATGGCTGGCTGCCGGTGGCCACGCAGGCGCTCGCGCTGCTCGTCGCCGTCGGCGCGATCGGTGTGACGAGGCGCCGCTGGCGTGGCTGGGCGCTTCCGGTAGCGCTGGGTGTCGCGGGCCTGGCCACGGCGCTGTCGTACTGGTACATCACGTCGATCGGTGTGGCCGGGGACCCAGCCCCGGTGTCGCTGTGGCTGTGGATCGCGATGAGCGGGCTCGCGGTTGCGGTGCTGACGCTCGGCTGGCCGGGCGCCCGCTGGTGGCGTCGCAGCCTGGCGGTGGTTTCGGTGCCGCTCTGCGCGCTGTGCGCGGCCCTGGCGTTGAACGGCTGGGTCGGCTACTTCCCCACCGTGGCGGCGGCCTGGGACCAGCTGACCTCGCAGCCCTTGCCCGATCAAATCGACCGGCTGAGGGTCACCGCGATGCAGCTCGAGGGGACGAAGCCGGCCAAGGGCGTCGTGGTGCCCGTGACCATCAGCGCCGACGCGTCGCACTTCCCGCACCGCCAGGAACTGGTGTATCTGCCCCCGGCGTGGTTCAACAGCAACCCGCCGCCCCGGCTGCCGGCGGTGATGATGATCAGCTCGGCGTTCAACACCCCCGCCGACTGGCTGCGCCCCGGCGGCGCATTCACCGCCATCGACGACTTCGCGGCCCAGCATCACGGCTTCTCCCCGGTGCTGGTCTTCGTCGATCCCACCGGCACGTTCGACAACGACACCGAATGCGTCAACGGCACCCGCGGCAACGCCGCCGATCACCTGACGAAGGACGTGGTGCCCTTCGTGGTCTCGAACTTCGGGGTGAGCGCCGACCGGGCCAACTGGGGCGTCGCCGGATGGTCGATGGGCGGCACCTGCGCGGTCGACCTGGCCGTCATGCATCCCGAGCTGTTCAGCGCGTTCGTCGACATCGCCGGCGACCGCAGCCCCAGCATCGGGACGAAGGACCAAACCGTCGCCCGGTTGTTCGGCGGCGACAGCGCCGCCTGGGCCGCCTTCGATCCCACTACCGTCATGACCCGGCACGGTCACTACACCGGCCTATCGGGGTGGTTCGACGTTCCCTCGTCGCCCGGTCCGCACGCCGTCGCCGAGGAAGCCAACTCCGCCATCGCCGGCCCCAGCGTCGATCCCGCCGCCAACCCCGAAGGCCAGGATGCCGCCGCCAACGCGCTGTGCGACGTCGCCACCGCCAACGGGATCACCTGCGCGGTGGTCACCCAGCCGGGCAAGCACGACTGGCCCTTCGCCGCCCAGGCGTTCGCCGCGTCGCTGCCCTGGTTGGCCGGGACACTGGGGACTCCCGGCACCGATCCCGTCGCGTTGCCGCAGCGCGGCGGCGGCGCGCCGCATTGACGCCAGCTATGCAAGACCGTTACCTTTTCGAGCCCCAATTCACAGCTGAACCTCCTGTAACGAACCCGGCGTATTGAAACCGGCACTGGTACCGTTCGCTGCTGTGGCGGCGGAGTTTGGCAACACAGGAATCCGGGGTACCGGGTCGCGTGTGCCGACATCCCACCGCAAAAGACCCGAGAGGCGCGTGAGGTTCGCCGTCCCGAGTATCGGCGGCGGCACCGCGCCGGAGCTGAGCCGGCGCCGTTTCCTGGGCGCGCTGGCCGCGGCGACGGTGGCCGGCGTGGGCGCCGCCCGCCTGGTGGTCGACCCGCAGCCCCGGACGTTCGCCCAAGCGCCTCCGGCGAACGTCGCGACCTCCGGCCCGACGGCCCCGTCGGCCCTGTTGCCACCCCCACCGCCGAGCGCTCGCATCCCGCTGCCGGGCGGCGGCGCGCTGACCAAAATCCCCGGCGCGGGCGACCTGCTCGCGCTGACCGTCGATGACGGCGTCAACAGCGAAGTGGTGCGCGCCTACACCCAGTTCGCCAAGGACACCGGTATCCGGCTGACGTTCTTCGTCAACGGGGTGTACGACTCCTGGACCGAGAACCTGGACCTACTCCGGCCGCTGGTCGACTCCGGACAGATCCAACTGGGCAACCACACGTGGTCGCACCCCGACCTGACCACGCTGCCCAAGGAGCAGATCGCCCATCAGCTCACCCGCAACGACCAATTCTTGAAGAAGACCTACGGCATCGGCGCGAAACCCTACTGGCGGCCGCCGTATGCGAAGCGCAACGCCGACGTTGACGCGGTGGCCGCCGACCTCGGCTACACCGTGCCGACCTTGTGGTCGGGGTCGTTGTCGGATTCCACGCTGATCCACGAGGACTACATCGTGAAGATGGCCGACCAGTACTTCACCCCGCAGTCCATCGTGATCGGCCACCTCAACCACCCGCCGGTCACGCACGTCTATCCGCAACTCGTCGACATCATCCGTGACCGAGACCTGCGCACGGTCACCCTCAACGACATCTTCCTCAAGACGCCGTAACGGTGCAGGCGCCGGCTCCCGCCGTTCGACTCCTAGCGGGCCATCGCGGCAAGGCGCTCGTCGAGGGTGGCGTGAAAGTGCCCGATCGCGCTCTCGTGTCGGCCGAACTCCACGAATTCGTTGGCGCCCGAACGCAACCCGCGCTGCACGCCCTCGGACATCTCGTTGTCCTCCACGAGACCGGTTCCAATGAGGCTTCCCGCGCCCACGAGAGTGCTCGGTCGGTCGAGCGACTCCCGCTCGGCGACCTCGGGCCTCACCATCGAATACACCGTTACCGTGGTGTGGTCGACGTCCACCGGGTCGAGCACAACCACGGATATCAGGTCCGGGAACGTCGCCACCATGACGTTGGGAAACAGCTGATACAAAAACGTCACCCGCGCGTCGATCGTCCAAGCGCTCTGGGGGCGATCGCGCAGCCGCTCAATATTGCGGTACGGGAACGTGATACGGCTATTTGGGCCGAATGTCTCGACCACGTTGAGATCATCGTATTGCAAAGGATAGAAGGTGTTCTTGTGCGTCGATCGGATGTGATAACCCTCCAGAAACTGCTCGGCAAGCACCTTCCAGTTCATCTCTCGCGGAGTCGATTCCACGTAGACGAGCCGTTCAAACGGCAAAACTTTGTCACGCCACGGATTCCCGTCCGTGAGCCAGGCCATCGCGTCGTCGACGTCGTGCCCCGGGCCCGCACCCGACGAGTCGAGCGCACCGATGACGATGAGACCGTCCACCTCGTGGCTGGGCACCTCGACCAAACCACGGGTCGCCATGTCGAGACCGGGGAAAGCCTCGGCGTGCGGCACATGCGAGAGCGAGCCATCCAGCCGATATGTCCAACCGTGGTAGCGGCACACGAACGCTTGCGCACAGCCCGTCCCCTCGACGAGGGCGAAACCGCGGTGCCGGCACGCGTTGCGAAACACCCGCGCCCGGCGGTCGCGTCCCCGCACCGCGAACAGGGGCACGCCGAAGGCGACCCGTTCGGCGTGGTCGCCCGGGTTGGGGATCGCCGCCGAGGGAACGAGGACACTCGGCATCGCGCGCAGCAACCGGAGTTCCTCGGCGAATCGACTTGGGCTCAAATAGTTTTCGACCGACTCGCGCCAGGAGTCACCCTCGTCGGTGGTACCGGCGTCGATATGGGCGAGGACGCGCCGGACGATCTCCACATCGTCGGCGAGCACCGACTTGGTCGGCAAGCTCATGCGTGCCAGTATCACACTATGCATGCCACGCGTCAATGATTTGGTGATACCGTTGTCAGCCGTGCCCGCCCTGCCCCGATCCCGAGCGAGCGACCTGATCGACAGCCGGCCACTGAGCGCGCGCTCCGTGCTGGCGTCCGCGTTGCTGGGGTCCGACGGGGGCCGCCTCACGGTCGCGGAACTGGTGGCGGTGGCCTCGCTGTTCGGCATCAGCCCCGGGGCGGCCCGCACCTGCCTGTGGCGGATGGTGTCCGCAGGTGAGCTGACCGCCGACGACGGCAGTTACGCGCTCGCGGGCCGGCTGTCGGAGCGCCGCCAGCGCGTCGACGAGGCGGCCCGGATCGACGACGCGGCCGCGCGCCGATGGGACGGGACGTGGGAACTGGCGATCGTCGCGCTGGAGCGCAGATCGGCGACCGATCGCCTGGAGCTGAGAAAGGCCGCGACGGCCCTGCACCTGGCCGAGCTTCGGGAGGGCGTCTGGATCCGCCCGGACAACCTTGATCCGCAACGGTTTCCGGCACTGACGGCGGTTCTCGACCAGCAGTGCACGCGCTTTCACGGCGCCACGACCGACATCACGGCCGCGCATGTGCGGGCGCTGTTTTCCCTCGACGAATGGGCCGACAACGCCCGAGCGCTCATCGACGCCATGGATGCCGCGCTCAATGCGGACAAGCGGGACGATTCGACCGAAAGCTTCACCTACGAGTTCGCGCTGTCGATCGCCGTGGTGCGCCATCTTCAGCTCGACCCGCTGCTGCCGGTCGAGCTCGCGGGCGACGATTGGCCGGGCCAAGCGTTGCGCCGCGGCTACCGACGTTTCGATCGCGCCTTCAAGCGGCGGATGAACGGCGCCTACGGTGGTTTCCGTCGGCCATAGTCCGCTACAGGTTGTCGACGATGTCTTTCGCCTCGCGCAAGCCCGCGCCGGTCAGCTTTTGGTACAGCTTGATCGCGGCAATGGCGTTCCCGGAGCGCGCGAGGGCGACGACTTCGGAGGGCACACCGTTCTCGAGCACACCCGATGTGGCGCCCACGTCGCTGCCGAACGTCGGGCACGGGACCCCGAGCCGGTCCGAGAGCAGGCGGACCTGCTGTTCGAGCAGCGCGAGGCGGCGGTAGATATGGGGATCTTCCATCACCCGATGATTATGCGGCGCCAGGCGATCCGGCGGGCAGGATGTTCTGGTTGATGTGGAACACGTTGGCCGGGTCGTACTCCGCCTTGATCTCGCTGAGCCGCTGGTAGTTCGGGCCGTAGGTGGCGCGGACCCGGTCCCGGCCCTCGTCCATCATGAAGTTGACGTAGGCGCCGCCGGCCGAGTGCGGGTGGATGGCCTCCCAGTACTCCTTCGTCCAGCGCTTCAACACCTCGGCGTTCGCCGGATCCGGGTCGACGCCCGCGATGACCTGTGAGAAGTTCACATCCCGGTAGGCCCAGGGGGTGTCGGTCTGACCGACCCGGTGCACCGCGCCGTCGATCGGGTAGAGGTGCATCGTGGAGTGCATCGTCGGCAGCTCCTCGGCGAAGCCGGCATGGGCCGCGACGGCGGCGTCGGGGATCGTGCGGATGAAATCGCCGCGCCAATACCACTGCAGCCCTTTGGGATACAGCGCATCGAAGGTGGAGTTCAGCGCGGGATACGGCGCCGCCATCAGGCCCTCGAAGGCCGGCCGCATCTGCCGGACCGGCGCGAACGCCTCATCGGCCCCACCGGGATCGCCGGTGTAGCACCAGACCACCGCGCACGCCTTCTGCAGGTGGAACACCTCGGGGAACGGCGGCGCCGGCGGGACGGTCATGGTCGCGAAGAAGCCGTAGAGGTCCTCGTCCTGGGCGGGCAGGAAGTCCCGGTACCAGCTGAGGATGTCGGCGGTGGCCGATGCGGGCCACGCCGTGGGACCGCACAGCACGGTGTGCTCGGGGTGCAGGCGGAACGTGAACGAGCTGACCACGCCGAAGTTTCCGCCGCCACCGCGCAGCGCCCAGAACAGGTCGGGGTGTTCGGATTCGGACGCCGTGACCACCCGTCCGTCGGCCAGCACGACCTCGGCCTCCAGCAGGTTGTCGATGGTCAGGCCGTACTTGCGGGTCAGGTAGCCGTGGCCGCCGCCCAGGGTCAGCCCACCGACGCCGGTGCTCGAGATGATGCCCGACGGCGTCGCCAGGCCGTGCGCGTAGGTCGCGGCGTCCACCTGCGCCCACGTCGCCCCGCCCTGGACGCGGGCGGTCCGCCGGTCGGGGTCCACGTGGACGCGGTTCATCGGCGACAGGTCGATGACGAGACCGCCCTCGACGCAACCGAAGCCGGGGCCGTTGTGGCCGCCCCCGCGCACGGCGACCTCGAGGTTCGACGCCCGGGCGTATTCGAGGGCGCCGACGATGTCGCCGGTGGTTCCGCACCGCACGATCACCGCGGGTCGCTTGTCGATCATGGCGTTGTGCAGCGCACGGGCCTCGTCGTATCCGGCGTCGTCGGGCAGGATCACCTGTGCCCCGAACCGGCCGCGCAGTTCGTCGGTTGCGGTCGTCACGCTCATCGCCCGCACCTCCTCTGGTTGCTTCGCAGGTCTGATGCCGCGACGCTACGGCCGGCAAGACCGCGCGTCATGACCACAACGAGGCATTTGCCAGGCATCCCACGATAGTCAGATCTGACTATCGACCGGCCATATCGGCGCGGTTACCTTGATTCCATGGCTGATCCCACGGCCCAGTGGGTGCCGCCGCCGCTTCCGGCGGAACTGCTGGCCCGTCGCCGCGGCCCGCTCGTCGGCCGCGCCGCGGAGCTTGCCGCGTTCGAGCAGGCGTGGGAGCGCGTCGAGGGCGGCAACCGCCAGGCGGTCTTCATCGGCGGGGAGCCCGGGGCGGGCAAGACCCGCCTGGCGGCCGAGGTCGCCGGAACGCTGGCCGACCACGGCGTCCCGGTGCTCGTCGGGAGCTCGACGGCCGACGCGGACGTGCCGTACGCGCCGTTCACCGAGGCGCTGGATCGGCTGCTGGTCGCCGCCGCGCCGGGTTCGCTGGCGGACACCCTGGCCGACGCGGGCGCACAACTGCGCCGGCTGTCCACCCAGGTGGATCGGCATTTGCCGGACATCGGCCCGGCAGACGAAGTCGCGGCGCCCAGGCAGGCGCTGTTCGACGCCCTGACCGGTTTTCTGCGGCGCCTGGCCGCCGACCGTCCGATCGCATTGATCCTCGACGACCTGCATTGGGCGCAGCTGCCCACGCTGGTGATGCTCGAACGCGTCGTGATCGGCTGCGCCGATGTCCGGATGCTGGTGGTCGCCACGTTCCGGTCGACCGAACCGGACCGTTCCGACGAGCTCACCACCCGGCTGGCCGAGCTGCACCGCTTCGACGGGGTCCGGCGCCTGGACCTCGCGGGGCTGGACACCGAGGCGATCGCCGAGTTCGTCAGGCGGACCCAGCAGCTGGCTCCGGCGTCGGCGCGCACCGCCGCCGCCCTGCTGCGCGACAAGACCGGCGGCAATCCGTTCTTCCTGACCGAGCTGGTCGGCGACCTCGAAGCCCGGGGTGGGCTGGCCACGCTGGGTGTGCAGCAGACCGTCCCGGCGTCGATCGGCGACGCCATCGCCCGCCGGCTCAGCGGACTGGGCGCCGGCGTCCGGGTCGTCATCGAACAGGCGGCGGTGCTCGGCGAGACGTTCGACCTGCCCGCGCTCATCGCCGCGAGCGAGACCGACCTCGCCGCGACGCTGGCGGCGGTCGATTCGGCCGAGGGCGTCGGCCTGATCCGGCCGGTCCGCGACTCCGACGGCGAGTTCTCGTTCGTGCACGCGCTCACCCGCGAGGCCGTGGTCGGCGGAATGGCGGCGTCCCGGCTGCGGATCATGCACGCGCGGGCGGCCGAAGCGCTGGAGGGCCGGTCGGACTCGTCGCTCATCCCCCGGTTGGCGAACCACTACCTGCGGGCCCACGTGCTCGGCTACCATGAGCAGGCGCTGCGGTACGCGCACCAGGCGGCCCGGATGGCCGAACAGAGCCTGGCCTACGAGGACGCGGCGAGGTGGTTCGAGCGGGCGGCGTCGCTGCCCGAGCTGAGCCGCACCGATCGGGCGCGGCTGGACCTCGATGCGGCCGCTAACCACGTGCGCGCTGGCGATTTCGCGCGGTCGCGGGCCATTTACGAACGTCTCAGCGCGATGGACGATCCGCTGATCCGGCTGGGGGCGGCCGTCGGCTACGAGGAAGCGAATTGGCGTCGCGGACAGTCGGATTCGAAGGCGGCCGACCTGCTGGCGTCGGCGCTGGAGTCGTGCGGGTTGGATTCCGACGACCTGCGCTACCTGCAGGCACTCGGCAGCTTTGGGCGCGCGCTGGCCTTTGCCGGAGAGGCGGCGCGGGCGCGCGAGGTGGGCAACAACGCCATCGACCGCGCACGGGCCACCGGCGATCAGGCGGTGCTGATGCACACGCTCAAGACGAGCCTGTGGCAGGGGCTCACCCCGGAAATGTGCGAAATCCAGGCGGAGCGATCGGCCGAGGTGTCCGTCATGGCGCTGGAGCGTCGCGACTACGAGGTGCTCGGGGCGGCCGCGCACTTTCGCGCCATGGTCAGCTATCTGGCCGGCCGGCCCGACGACCTGGCCGCGTCGACCGCGGACATGCGGCGGGCGGGCCAGGCGTGCGGACAACCGGTCTTCGGCTTCGTCGGTGCCTGCGTCGAGCAGGCGCTGGCCTATCTCCGCGGCGACTTCACCGGCGCCGAACGGTGGGCCGACATCGCTTTGCGCGCAGGCGATTTGTTCGACGCGGACGACACCGCGGGCTCCAACGGCGTCCAGATGTTCATGATCCGCCGCGAGACATCCGACCTGAAGCGATTCGCCGGGTTCATCGACGGCAGCGAGACTTTCGCCGGGCGCTGGGTGCCCGGCCTGCTGGCGCTGTACACCGAGCTCAACTGCGAGGCGGGCATGACCCGCGCCCTCAACCACCTGCTTAACCGCAAATTCGGCGATCGCACCGACGAGGCGCAGTGGCCGATGGAGCTGGTGTTCATGGTCGAGGCGGCGCTGGAGCTGGGCAACCGCGAGGCGCTGCATTCGCTGCGCCCGTACATATCGCGCTATGCCGGCAAGAACCTGGTCGCCGGCCAGTTCGTCGCCCTGTTCGGCAGCGCCGACCGATACCTCGCCCGGATCGCGGCACTCGACGGAGACACCGCCGCGGCCGAGCGGCATTTCGCCGCGGCGCTCGAGATGGACCGCCGGATGGGCTCGGTGGTTCACGTCGGTGAGACGCTGGCCCGGGACGCGTTGTTCGAGGCGTCGCGCGGGCGCACCGAGGAAGCACGGCGCCTGGCCGACGAGGCGCGCGCGATCGCCACGTCGATCGGCCAGAACCGCGTCGTCGCCATGGTGGATGCGGTATTGATGACGGGCCCGGACGGCTTGACGGACCGGGAGGTCGAGGTGCTGCGGCTGCTCGCCGAGGGGCTGAGCAATCGGGCGATCGGCGAACGCCTCTACATCAGCACCAACACGGCCGCCAACCACGTGCGCAACATCCTGATCAAAACGGGCGCCGCGAACCGCACCCAGGCGGCGATGTACGCCGCCGATCACGAACTGCTCGGGTGACGATCTCAGATATCGGAGAGCCCGCCGTCGGGCATGACGCGATCACGCACCTCGACGATGACGTCGGCGGGCAGCCCGGCCCGCGCGGCCGCGGTCCTGATGGCCTCGGGCGAGGGCGCCTCGTACAGGCAGTAGGTCTTGCGCTTGTCCGCCGACAGGAACGAGTACATCCAGCGAACGCCCTCGTCGTCGTTGATCCGGTTGATGCCGTCGGCAACCTCGAAGCTCGGTTCCATTTCCTCGGCAAAGTTGCGCTCGACCATGAAGATGGGCACGGCGGACTCCTGTCATCGTCTTGGGTCGAACCTACGCCGTGTCAATCGCGCGCCGCGTCGGCCTCGCTGGAGAGCAACATCTGCAGGGTCTCCCGCAATTCGCCCAGCCGCTCGGGACCCAGCAGCTGCTCCCACCGCTTCTCCAAAGCGACTGCGTTGGAACGCATCACCCGCAGCGCTTGGCGACCACGCGGCGTCAGCTCGATGAGCCGGGCGCGGGCGTCGACGGGATCGGCGACTCGGGTGACATAGCCGTGCCGCTCCAGGCCGGCGATCCCCTGGGCCACCGCCTGGCGGCTCACGTTGAGCCGGTCGGCCAGATCCGACGCGTGCAGGCCGCCGGCCGCCAGCGGCACCAGCGCGACCGCCTGCGCGGGCCGGATGCCGTCGAGGCCGGCCGCGGCGAACGCCGCCCGCAAGCGGGGCGCGCCCGAGGCGGCCACCAGGTTCACCAGCGCCGGGACGGTGGGCTTCCAGTCGGCGTCGGCAACACGTCGCATGTGGATGAGTGTGCCATCCCGGGCCATTTTGACAAGTTACTTGTCAAATCTGCCGCCGGCTGCCACGATGAGTTCATGCGGTCGCTGCGCGCTCGGGGGTTCGGTATCGGTCTCGCGTCGATTTTGGTCGTCGTGCTCGGCGGCTGCGTCGGCGGCGGGCACGCGTTGGGAACACCTGGCTCCCAACCGATTCCGGTCGGGCAATCGACCCAATCCATCGACTCCGGCGGCGTCAGCAGGACCTTTCATCTGTACCGACCGCAGGGATTGCCCGACGCCGCACCGCTGGTGGTGATGCTGCACGGCGGCTTCGGCAACGGCGCACAGGCCGAGCGGTCCTACAACTGGGACGCCGAGGCGGACAACGGGCATTTCCTGGTGGCCTACCCCGACGGCCTCAACCGTGCCTGGAACGCCGGGACGTGCTGCGGCGAACCGCAGCGCGCCAATACCGACGACGTCGGCTTCCTGACCGCGATGGTGGGAGCCATCGAGCAGGAGATCCCCATCGATCGCGCGCGCGTCTACGCCACCGGCATGTCGAACGGGGCGATGATGGCGCTGCGGCTGGGCTGCCAGAGCGACACCTTCGCCGCGATCGCCCCCGTCGCCGGCACGATGCTGACCGATTGCTCGCAAGCGCGACCGACATCGGTGCTGCAGATTCACGGCACCGCCGACGAACGGGTCCCCTACAACGGCGGGCCCGGAAAGGCTTTCGCCATCAACGGGAATCCACGCGTCGACGGCCCCTCGGTCGAGTCGGTCAACGCCACCTGGCGGGCCATCGACGGGTGCGGTCCCCCGACCTCGACCACCGCCGGCAGCGTGACCACCCAGACGGCCGGATGCCCCGACGGGCGCACCGTCGAGTTGATCTCGGTGGCCGGCGCCGGCCATCAGTGGCCCGGCGGACAGCCCAGCCCGCTCGCGGAACTCGCCGGAATTCCGGAACCGTCGACCGCGCTGAACGCCACCGACACCATCTGGCAGTTCTTCACCCAGAGCCACCGCTGACCATCTGTCGAGCGTCGACTTTGTTTGGGCGATCGTCGCGTTTTCGGTGCGATAACTCGACACTCGCCGGTTTACTTGTCACGTGGAGCGCTTGCTGGAGCGCGAGGCCGTCCTCGCGAAGCTGGCCGCGCTGACGCGCGCCGCGCGAAAGGGCAAGGGCCAGGCGGTGTTACTGCGCGGCGAAGCCGGGGTGGGCAAGACCGCGGTGATCACCCGCTTCTCCGCGGGCCTCGACGCCGAGATGCGCGTGCTGCGCGGCTGGTGTGACCCGCTGGCCGCGCCGCGGCCGCTGGGCCCGCTACTGGACGCGCTGGGCGGGGTGGGTCCCACGGCGGCTCGGGCCTTGGACGACGCGATCGAATCGGGCGATACCGGCGCGCTGTACCGGCGGCTGCTGACCGTGTTGCGCGACGGACACCGCTGGGTCTGGCTGATCGAGGACGCCCATTGGGCCGACGGAGCGACCCTCGATCTCATGCGATTCCTGGCCCGGAGAATCGACTCGCTGCCGCTGCTGTTGGTGGTGTCCTACCGGGACGACCAGCTCGACCGGCAGCACCCGCTTTCCGTCGCGCTCGGGGACATCGCAACGTGTGTCGCGGTCAGCCGCATCGGATTGGAGCCGCTGAGCCGCGAGGCGGTCGCGGAGCTCGCCGCCGGCAGCGGCGTCAACGCGGACCAACTGCACGAACTGACCGGCGGAAACCCGTTCTATGCCACCGAGATCCTGGCGGACGGTGCGCAAGCCCTGCGACGGAATGCGTTGCCGCGCACCGTGACCGAGGCCGTCTGGGGCCGCCTGGGGCGGCTGTCGCCGGCCGCGCGCGAGACCGCGCACGCGGTGGCCGTCTGCGGCCCGCGGGTGCACCCGGCGCTATTGGCCAAGGCGTGCCCGGCCGCCGGCGCAGGGCTGGCCGAATGCCTCGACGCCGGGGTGCTGCACACCGAGTGGGACGCGATCGGGTTTCGCCACGAGCTGGCCCGGCGCGCGACCCTCGACCAAATCCCCAACCTTGAACGCAAGGCCATGCACACCCGCGCGCTGGCCGCTCTCGCCGAACCGCCCATTGACCCGAACACGTTCGCGGCGTTGGCGTTTCATGCCGACCAGGTCGACGACGCCGACGCCGTCATCCGCTACGGCGTGGCCGGGGCCGAACGCGCCGCGGCCCTCGGGGCACCTCGGCAGGCCGCCGACCTGTTCGCGCTCGCGCTGCGGCGCGCCGACACCGAGCCGGCCGACAAAAGGGTCCAGTGGCTCGAGCAGCACGCGGTGGCGTGCTACCTCTGCGGGCGCGGCGAGGCCGCGGTGTCGTCGTGGCGCGAAGCGATCGCGCTGCGCCACACGATGGGCGACCGCCTCGGCGAGGGCGACGACCTGCGCTGGCTGTCGCACGGATTGTGGGGCCTGGGCCGGGTCACCGAATCCGCCGACACGGCGCGCGCCTCGCTGCGCCTGTTGGAGGGCGCTCAAGCGTGTCCGCAGCTGGCCTGGTCGTTGGTGAACATGGCCGAGCAGGGCCTGTGGAATTTCGACCCGGACTGCGCCGAGTATGCGGCGCGGGCGATCACGGTGGGCGCCCAGCTCGGCGACGACGCGGTGGTTGTCCGCGCGCGCGGCTACACCGCGTTGGCCAATGTGGTGCGCACAGACACGGGGTGGGACGAACTCGAAGCGGTCTGGCACCAAGCGAAGGACGCCGATCCCCGCGGCGAGACCGCCGCCTTCTTCGGCGCGGTGAACGGCTACATCGCGGCGATGCACTACGACCCCGAGCGGGCGGATCGCTACATCGCCGACACCGTCGCGTACTGCCGCGACCGCGGTATCTACCTCTTCGAGGGAATCGCCGACGGTGCCGACATGCTGGCGGGCTTGCATCGCGGCCAGTGGGATCGCACCATCGCACGCGCCGAGGATCTCCTCACCCGCCCCGGACTGACGCTGGTGAATTGGATCTCGCCGCGGATGGCCCTGGCCCTGATCCACGCCCGCCGCGGCGAACAGCCGGTCGCCTCGCTGCTCGACGCCTTGGAATCGGACTACGAGCTGGAGCAACAACGGTTCTTCCCGATCTGGGCCGCACGCGCCGAAGCCGCCTGGCTGGACGGCGACGACGACCTGGCCCGCGGCGTGGCCCAAAGTTCACTGGCCAAGATGGGCGCGGACCGGAATCCCTGGCTGATCTGGCAGTTGCGCCGGTGGGCCCGACTTCCCGGTGGCCCACCGGAGCCCGTCGCCGGCGGCGACCCGTTCACCCCGTTCCAGCTGGAGATCAGCGGCGACTGGCGCGGCGCGGCGGCGGCGTGGGAACGCCGCGGCTGCCCCTACGATGCGGCGATCGCCCGGCTCGGCGGCGACGTCCCCGCGGCGGAATCGGCGCTGGCCACCTTCCGTGGCCTGGGCGCCCGAGCGGCGGCCCGCCGCGCTCAGCAGCGCCTGGCAGCACTGCGCGGTGCGGCTCGTCGCGGCAAGGGCGCGGGCACCGTTTCCGACCCGGATGGGCTGACCCAGCGGCAACGCGAGGTCCTCACCCTGATCGCCGCCGGGCACAGCGACGCCGAGGTGGCCACCAAACTGTCCCTCAGCCCCAAGACCGTCGGCCACCACGTCGCCGCGATTCTGGCCAAGCTCGGAGTCGAGAACCGCACCCAGGCGGCGGCACGCGCCCGAGACGCCGCATCTCAGGCCCCGCAAATATAGGGAAAATTCCCGATCCGCGAGGGTCGCTCCCCAACGCACATTCGATAGCGATGCGATCCATCGCGGCGCCCGGGCACGCGGCAATCGGTGGCAGCGGACGCTACGGCTAGGAAGGCACGGTGATGAGCTTTTTGGTGTTTCCGCCGGAAATCAATTCCGTACTGATGTTCGCCGGGGCCGGTTCGGCACCCATGCTCGAGGCGGCCGCGGCCTGGGAAAGCTTGGCCGCCGAATTGGACAGCGCCGCTTCGTCATTCGGGACGGTGACGTCAGGGCTGGCGGGTCAGGGTTGGCAGGGGCGGGCGTCGCAGGCGATGGCGGCCGCGGCCGCCCCGTACACGGGGTGGCTAAGCCACGCGGCGACGCAGGCGGCCACAGCGGCCGGGCAGGCCCGCGCGGTGGTGAGCGCATTCGAGGCGGCGCAGGCGGCCACCGTGCAGCCGGTCCTGGTGGACCTCAACCGGAATTCGTTGGTGCGGATGGCGATGTCCAACTGGTTCGGCCTCAATGCCCCGGCGATCGCTCAGCTCGAGGGCGAGTACGAGGAGATGTGGGCGCAGGACGTGACGGCGATGTCCGGCTATTACTCGGGGGCGTCGGCGGCGGCCGCCGCGCTAACCCCCGCGCAGACGCTGCAGGAGCTGCTGGCCGGCCTGCCCAACCTCGGCATCGGCAACAAGGGCAACACCAACCTCGGCAGCGGCAACACAGGCAGTGGCAACGCCGGCAACGGAAACACCGGCAGCTCCAACCTGGGCGGCGGGAACATCGGCAACCAGAACGTCGGCGACGGAAACAACGGCAGCCGCAACTTTGGCTCTGGGAACACCGGTTTCGGCAACATCGGCTTCGGAAACGCCGGCGCCACGCCGACCACCGGCCAGAACGTGGGCATGGGCAACAGCGGCAACAACAACTTCGGCCTTGGCAACAACGGCGCGGGCAACTACGGCGGCGGAAACAACGGCAACGGGAACATCGGCGCCGGCAACACCGGCAACGCCAACATCGGATTCGGACTCACCGGTAACAACGAGATCGGAATCGGGGACACGTATTTCGACAGGGCAACCAACCAGTTCCACTTCGGCACGCTGAACTCGGGCAGCGGCAACATCGGCTTCGGCAACTCCGGCACCAACAACATCGGCTTCTTCAACTCTGGCAGCGGCAACGTCGGCATCTTCAACACGGGCAGCAATGCTCTGGTGTCAGGGGCCCCGAACAACTTCGGCATCGGAAACTCCGGCATCGGAAACTTCGGCTTCGGAAATTCTGGAGCGGTAAACACCGGCATCGGGAACGCCGGCGAGTTCAACACCGGTTTCTGGAATTCGGGCCAGTACGACACGGGGGCCGGAAACACGGGCTCCGCCGATACCGGCTTCGGCAACTCTGGCGGTTTCAACACCGGCAATGGGAATTCGGGCGACACCAACACGGGTTTGTGGAATTCGGGGAACGTGAACACGGGCTTCGGTTCCACCACCGACACGGGCCTGGCCAACTCGGGCTTCAACAACACCGGCACTGGAGACTCGGGCTTTTTAAACACCGGCCCCGCGATGTCGGGGTTTGGCAACACGGCCACCGGCGGCATTGAAGACGGAGCGATGTCGGGCTTCTTTAACAGGGCCACTGGCGGTTCGGACATCAACGGCGCGACTTCGGGCTTTTTCAACGTCGGCGTCACCGCTCCCATCGCCGCCTTCCCGAGCGGCACCTTCAGCGGCGCGAACTCGGGCCTGTTCAACGTCGGCACCGGGATCGCCGGGCTGTTGAACCTCGCCCGCCTGTAACGAGGCGGCTCACGCCGCCGTGCCCTCCGCGCACCAGCGACATTAAGGCCGAACGCTATTCGCTCAGCATCGCGTCGATCAGCCGATGCAGCACCTCCCCGGTCTCCCGGCGGGCGCGTTTCGGATCGTCGGCGGTGGCGATCACCATGGCCGCCTCATCGAGCGCGCCGATCAGGATGTGGGCCAACGGGCGCATCGGTTGCTCGGCCAGCTGCCCGGCCTTGACGGCCTCGGCGAGCAGTTGTTCGGTCATGCCCAGGCTGTAGCGCTGGGCGACGTCGCGGAAGGCCGGCCACCCGAGCACGCTGGGCGCGTCCAGCAGGATCAGCTGACGCACCTCGGGGTCGCCGGAGACGTCGAGCCAGGCGTCGACGGCGGCCCGGATCGCATCGGCGGGCGTCGTCGCTCCGGATTCGGCCACGATGGTGCCCATCCGGGCCATCACATCCTGCTCCACGGCCTCGACGACCTCGGCGAAAAGTGTTGCCTTGTCAGCAAATTGGTGGTACATCGCGCCGCGGGTCACGCCCGCCGCGGCGGCGATCTCGGGCGTCCCAACGTCGGCGTAGCCGCGCAGGCCCCACAGCCTGCGGGCAGCCGAGATCAGCGCGTCGCGGGTCGCCGCGGAGCGCTCCTCCTGGGTACGCCTCTTGATTTCCATACAGCCTGTTGGTAACTTACGAACAGACAGCCTGTTTGTAAATCTACCTTCCGATGTAGGAGTTAGCCATGTCGACGATCGACATTAGTGCCGGGACCATTCACTACGAAGCAACCGGACCAGAGGACGGCAGGCCCGTCGTGTTCGTGCACGGCTACATGATGGGCAGCCAACTCTGGCGCCAGGTCGCCGTCCGCCTCGCCGATCGCGGCCTGCGCTGCATCGCCCCCACCTGGCCCCTGGGCGCGCATCCCGAGCCGCTGCGTCCGGGCGCCGACCGGACCATCTACGGCGTGGCCGGCATCGTCGCAGAGGTGCTCGCCGCCCTCGATCTCGAGGACGTGGTGCTGGTCGGCAACGACACCGGCGGAGTGGTAACCCAACTCGTCGCGGTGCACCATCCCGAACGGCTCGGGGCGCTGGTGCTCACCAGTTGCGATGCGTTCGAACACTTTCCGCCCCCGATCCTCAAGCCGGTGATCCTGGCGGCCAAGTCCAAGACGATGTTCAAGACCGTCGCCCAGGCCATGCGCGCGCCGGCCGCGCGCAAGCGCGCCTTCGACGGCCTGGCCTACACCAACATCGACGACCTCACCGAGGCATGGGTGCGCCCGGGCCTGTCGGACCCGGCGATCGCCGAAGACCTGCGCCAGTTCACCCTTTCGATGCGCACGGAGGTCACCACCGGCGTCGCCGCGCGGCTGCACGAGTTCGACAAGCCGACGCTCATCGCCTGGTCGGCCGACGACGTGTTCTTCGAACTCGGTGACGGCGAACGGCTGGCCGCGACCATCCCGAACGCCCGCCTCGAGGTGATCCAGGGGGCGCGCACGTTCTCGATGCTGGACCAGCCAGAGCGGCTCGGCGACCTGCTGTCCTCGATCGCGGTGCACACCTAGCTCGGGACGGCGCTTGGCGGGCGCTACGCTCGCGGCATGCAAAACGTGCTGCAAGGCAGGCGAATCCTGGTTACCGGCGGAGCCACCGGTATCGGCGCGGCCGCCGTCGGAGTCCTCACCGACGCGGGGGCCGAGGTCGTCGGCACCTACCACAAAACCCCGCCGCCGGATGGCCTGGCGAACACCTGGCTGCAGTGCGATGCGCGGGACGCCGACGCCGTTACGACGATGACGCAACAGGCCGCGGATCACCTCGGCGGGCTGGACGTCCTGGTGAATGCGGCGGGGCTGTGGCAGGCCGGAATCCCGGGCTACATCGGCGCCGACGACATCTCGTTCCTGCTGGACACCAACGTGAAGGCCACCATCCTGACCAATCAGGCCGCCTACGCGGTGATGAAGGAGCAGAACCCCAAGGGCGGCAGGATCATCAATTTCGGGTCCTCCGAAGCCGTGCAGGGCAGTGCGATCTCGGCCGTCTACGCCGCAACGAAGGGTGCGGTGCAGGCCTGGACACGATCGGCCGCGAAAGCCTGGGGCGCCGACAATGTCACCGTCAACGCCTTGGCCCCGGCGGTGCAGACACCGGGCTCCGACCGTTTCCGGGATTTCCTCGGTCCCGACGCGAGCGCCCTCATCGATCAGCAGATGCAGCTGATGATCCCGATCGGCGGGAAGCTCGGCGAGCCCACGCGGGACGTCGGGCCGATGCTGGTGTTCCTGGCCGGCCCCGGCTCGGGCTTCATCACGGGGCAACTGCTGGCCGTCGACGGCGGCCTGATGATGGTGGGTGGCTAGGTGGAGGCGGACCGGTCCAATGGCTGACGACACGATTCAGGCGCTGCTGCGTAAGCGCCTGACCGACCCTGCCGTCGCGGTGAAACACGGCCACCTGCAGTGGACTTGGGACCAATACCTCACCGAGGCGACGGCGCGGGCCGCGGCCCTGATCGCCGCAGCCGATCCGCAACGGCCGATGCACGTCGGCGCCCTGCTGGGAAACACGCCCGAGATGCTGGCCCAGATGGCCGCCGCCGGGCTCGGTGGCTACGTGCTGTGCGGAGTGAACACGACGCGGCGTGGCGAGGCCCTGGCCGCCGACATCCGGCGGGCCGACTGTCAGTTCGTGGTCACCGATCCCGAGCATCGGCCCCTGCTCGACGACCTCGACCTCGGGGCAACGCAAATCCTGGACACCTCGACGCCGCAGTGGGCCGAATTTCTCGGGGGCGCCGGCGAATTGGTGCCCCACCGCGAGGTCGCCGCGACGGACGCGTTCATGATGATCTTCACGTCGGGAACCAGCGGTAATCCCAAGGCGGTCCAGGTATCTCACCTGATGGCGGTGGTCGCCGGGCTCAGCCTGATGGGACGATTCGAGCTGACCGAGGCGGACACCTGCTACGTGTCCATGCCGCTGTTTCACTCCAACGCGGTCGTCGCCGGATGGGCGCCCGCGGTGGCCTCCGGCGCCGCGATCGTGCCGGCGAAGTTCTCGGCGAGCCACTTCCTCGACGACATCCGCCGCTACGGGGCCACCTACATGAACTACGTCGGCAAGCCGCTGGCCTACATCCTCGCCACCCCCGAACGCGACGACGACGCGGACAACCCGCTGCGGGTGGCGTTCGGCAACGAGGCCAACGACAAGGACATCGAGGAATTCGCGCGCCGATTCGACGTCCAGGTCGAGGACGGCTTCGGCTCGACGGAGAACGCGGTCATCGTGATCCGCGAACCCGGGACGCCAAAAGGGTCGATCGGCCGCGGGGTCGACGGCGTCGCGATCTACAACAGCGAGACCGTCACCGAATGCGCCGTCGCACGCTTTGACTCCAACGGGGCGCTGGCCAACGCCGACGAGGCGGTGGGCGAGTTGGTCAACACCGCCGGCTCGGGTTTCTTCACCGGGTATTACAACGATCCCGAGGCCAATGCCGAGCGCATGCGCCACGGCATGTACTGGTCGGGGGACCTGGCCTATCGCGACGCCGACGGCTGGATCTACCTGGCCGGGCGCACCGCCGACTGGATGCGCGTCGACGGCGAGAACCTGGCCGCGGCGCCCATCGAGCGGATCCTGTTGCGCCACAGCGCCATCAACCGCGCCGCGGTGTACGCCGTCCCGGACGAGCGGGTGGGGGACCAGGTGATGGCCGCGATCGTCCTCAACGACGGCGCCGAGCTCGACCCCGATTCGTTCGAAGCCTTCCTGCGCGCACAACCCGACCTCTCTCCGAAGGCCTGGCCGCGATACGTCCGAATCGCCGCGGACCTGCCCAGCACCGCCACCCACAAGGTGCTCAAGCGCCAGCTGATCGCCGAAGGCGCGTCCGCCGGTGAGGGCGAAATCCTTTGGGAGCGCGACGGGCGTGGCACCGCCTACCGGCCCGCCGTGTCTAACTCTGGTCCGTTCGTGCGCGGCGGCGGATCTGCCCCTTCGCCCGCCGCACCCGTTTGACGGGATCTCGGCTGGTGCCGCCGGCGATCTCGTCGCGCAGCTGAGCGATGTTGGAGATCTCCGCATATAAACCGCGAATCGCGTAGTCCAGCACCGCAAACGAGCAACGCTGGTCCGGGTCATCGTCCAGACCGAGGTCGCGGGAGCGCTGCCGCGACCACAGCGCCTCGTCCAGCCGGGCGCGGGTCGCCTCGAGGTGGCTGTCCAGCGTGTCGACCACGTGTTCCGCATCGTCGCCGCGCGCGAGCCAGGTCTTGAGGATGACGGGGTGTTTGATGACCACCCGATCCTGGGCCGGAAAGTGCTGGACCCACCGGCGCAGCGCGTCCAGCCCGGAGTCGGTGGTCTCGTACAGGGTGATCGCCCGCTTGCCGGATTGGGCGCCGATCTCGCTGACCATCCCCCGCTCCAGCAGCCGGTTCAGTTCACGGCGCACGTGGCTCACCGACGGCGACCAATAGAAGTGGCCGACCGACAGCTCGGCGCGCATCTTGATCTCGCCGGCGGTGAGTTGTTCGTCGTTGGCGGCCAGCACGCCCAGCACCAGGTATGCCGTCACCGGCAATCCGTTGCTGGTGCGCGCGGGAGTCATTGCAACCCGGTGAAATACGGCAGGGTGACGTCGGCGCCGACGGTATGGAATTGCACCCGCACGCGCATCCCGATCGCCAGGTCGCCCGGGTCCACACCGACGATGTTGGTCAGCATCTGGTAGCCCTCGTCCAGCGTGACGATCGCGGGCGCGTAGGGCGGTTCGAACTCGGCGGTGACCGGGCGATGCACCACGGTCCAGCTGTAGATCTCGCCGACCCCGTCGCTGCACTCCCACCGCAATTCGGGCGAAAGGCATTGGCGGCAGTTCTCGGTCGGCGGAAAGTTCGACAGGCCACACGCTTCGCAACGTTGGTAGCGCAATTCCCCGGCCCCGCAGCCCTGCCAGAACGGGACGCTGAGTTCACTGCTGGCGTGGGGCACCGGCCCGGTCTGGGGCCGCAACGGTTCAAAAGTCATAGCTGCTCGTCTCCCAGGATCAGCACCGTGGTGAATAGGGCTCCCGCTCCCCCGTTGCTGCAGAACGCCACGTGCGCGTCCGGCACCTGGAGGTCACCGGCCTGGCCGCGCAGCTGTTGGACGGCCCGGACGGCCCGCTGCATCATCTGCGGGTTGGAGCCGGCGTGGCTGAAGGACATGGTCCCCCCGTCGGTGGTGACGGGATGGCTGCCGTCGATCGCGATGTGGCCGTCGGCGACGAACGGTCCGCCCTCGCCGTCGCCGCAGAACCCGAAAGCTTCTAGCTGGCGGATGATTTCGAAGGAGAACGGGTCGTAGAGCTCCAGCACGTCGACGTCGTCGGGCCGCAGGCCGGCGTGGGCGAACGCACGCTCGGCCGCGCGCCTGCCCACGACGCCATTGACGTAGTGGCCGTGATCGCCGCGCCGGCCGGTGAGGTCCCACGCGGGTGGGTGCTGATACGACGGGCCGTGAAAGTCCGCGCCGCTGCCCACTACATAGATCGGTTGGCCGGCGACGTCCACTTTGTCGATGTTGGCCACGACCAGGGCGCAGCCGCCCTCGGAGGTGGTGGCGCAGTCGAGGAGATGAAACGGGTCGGCGATGGGCCGCGAGGCGGTGATGTCCTCCGGCGCGAATGGTCCCCGTTGGTAGTAAACGGCTTCGGGGTTTCGCGACCCGTTGTTGCGAATGGTCGCGGCGACCATCGACAGTTGTTCGCGGGTGGTGCCGTAGACGTGCATGTGGCGCCGGGCGATGAGCGCGAACTCGGCGGTGGTGAACATCCCCCACGGCGCGACGAATTCGTTCTCGGGCCTCGTCCAGGGGGCGGTGGCCTCGTGGTCGCGGTATTCGCCGGCTTGCGCGGCGACCAGGACGACCACGTCGGCCATGCCGTGCTCGATCGCGGCGGCCGCCTCGGTGATCATGCCGACCCCGAACGCCAGTCCTTGCCAGGCCGGTCCGAGGCGCAGGTCGTAGATCAGCGCGGTGGACAGCGGGCCGGCGCTGATCCCGTCGACGTCCTCGAGGCTCAGGCCGGCGTCGGCGAGGGCTCCGCGAATGGCCTTGAGCGCCAGGCCTCGTGAGGTTTCGCCGTCGAGCCGGCGGCCCTGCCGGGTGTTGTGCACCCCGACGATCGCCGCGGTCCGCTTGGCCGGGCTAGTTTTCATCCGCGACAACTCCCAGGTAGGTGCCCACGACGTCGTATTCTCGCCCGTCCCGCTCGATGGTCCCGATCGGTCTGGCCCGCGGGTCGCCTTGTGCGGCACCGGTTTCCACCACGTCGATGCGCACGTCGATCGGCCTTGCCGATTGCGGGTCGGTGATCTCGACGACCATCGCCACCGCGCGTTCGCTCTCGTCCCATTCGACACCGGTGATTCGGTGGCGGGCGGTCAGCTCCATCACCACGGAGTCCTGGCGCACCAGGAATCGGACCGGGGCGCACAGCTCGCCGGCGCGCGGCGGGACGCACAGCGTGACCGCCACCTCACAGTCCCGCCGGCCGTGCGCTGGTGGCCCCCAAGGTGCGCAGCTCCGACCGATCCCGTTGGCTGCGCCCCAGAATTCCCGTCAGCACTTCGTCGGTGTGCTGGCCGTACAGGGGCGGCACCCGCCGAAGCCAGCGTCGTGGCTTCCCGGCGAAGGCGAAGGGCATGCCGGTGCACAAGAACGACCCGGCCACCGGATGGTCGACGGTTTCCCAGAAGCCGCGGGCGAGCAACTGCGGGTCGCTCAGCAGCTCCGCGGCCGGCGCGACGCGTGCCGCCGCCACCCCGCCGCCGCGAAGCGCAGCCACCGCCTGGGTCGCCGAGCGTCTCGCGGTCCAGCCGGAGATCTGCTTGTCGATTTCGTCGGCACCATCCCGCCAGGCTGCGGCTTCCGGGCCGAGGTCGGGTCGCTCGATGAGGGCCGCCAGGGACGCGCGCGCAGCGTCGTCCAGCGCGGCGAGCGCAACCCATTCGTCGTCGCCGCGGCACGGATACACGCCCTGGGGGGTCGCGCCCGGGCCCCTGTTCCCGTTGCGGCGCAACTCGATCCCGTTGCGCGAGTACTCGACCACCATCTCGGCGGCCACGTTCAGCGCGGCCTCGACCATCGTCGACTCGACATGCATTCCGGTCCCGTCCCGGTCCCGGATCACCAGTGCCGCAATCGCGGCGAACGCGGCGTGCAGCCCCGCCATCGGGTCGCATACCCCGCGCGGAATCACCGGCGGGCCGTCGGGGTGTCCGGTCACCCACGCCATTCCCGTCGCCTGCTCCATCGTCTGGGCGAAGCCCACGCGGTCGCGCCACGGGCCGTCGAGGCCAAACGCCGGCATCCGCACCATGATGGCGCGGGGATTGGCCGCGGTCACCGCATCCCAGTCCAGGCCGAAATTCTCCATCACCCGCGGTGAGAAATTCTCGATCACCAGATCGCTCGCGGCGATGAGTTCCAACGCGATGGCGCGCCCGGCGTCGACGCTGAGTTCGACGCTGACGCCGCGCTTGTTGTTGTTGCTGCACAAGAACACCGGGCCCCACTCCCACCACTGGTCCCAGTCGGGTGGGCGGCCGGCGGACAGCCGCATGCCGTCGGGCCGGCGGACGCCCTCGAGCTTGATCACGTCGGCGCCGAGGGAGCCCAGGAATTGGGTCGCGACCGGTCCCGCCCAGAACGCGGTGAAGTCGGTTATCCGTATGTCGGACAACGGGAGCGCGTCCGCGTCGGCGGCCCGTGGCGGGTGGGGCCGCGGCGGCCAGTGGACGCGGCCGTTGTCCGCGCCCAGCAGCGGGGGCCTTCCGGGCGGCCGGGTCCCCATCGCCTCGCTCCGATACGGCACCCGCGGCTGCAGCCCACCGGGTTCCGATTCGACGAAGACGCCGCGTTCGACGAAGTGGTCGACCTTGGGCAGCGTGGCGGGCGTGCCGATGGGGGCCACCGGGATGCGGAAGGCCACCGCGATGTCGATGATCTCTTGCGTGGCGCGGGTTTCCGTCCACTGCGTGACCATGCCGAGGAATTCGTCGCGGCGCTGGACCCGTCCGACGAACGAGGCCAGCTCGGCGTCGTCGAGCAGGTCGGCGCGATCGATCATGACGAGAAAGTCTTGGAATTGCTGCGCGGTGATGGTGCAGAAGCCGACCATGCCGTCGGCCGTGGGAACGATCGACGGCAGTTCCAGGCTGCGTTCCTGCTGAAGCGAATCGGCGCCCAGCACGCTGGCCGACATGGCGGACAGGCCGCCCATCGCGATGGCCATCGCCTCGTAGGTCGAGACGTCGATGACCTCTCCGCTGCCCCCGCGGGCGGCGTGCCGGGCCGTCGCGGCGGCGACGGGCGCGGCGAACGAGCCGGCTAGCCACTCGCCGAGCCGCCCGCCGGCCTGCACCGGTTCGTCGCCCGGCCAACCGCGGCCTGCGATCGAGCCGCACAGCGCCTGCAGGATGAACTCGTTGGCCACCAGCTGGTTCTCGACGTACGGTCCAGTGGTGCCGAACGGTGTCACCGCCACGACCACCGCCGACGCTCCGGTGTGAGCGGTGATGTCGTCGAGGGTCCAGCCGTCGGTCAGGTCGGTGAGCACGATGTCGGCGCCGGCCAGTAGCGCCGCGGCCTGCCCGGGGTCGTTGACCGACTTCTTGCCGGCGGCCAGGTAGCCGAACAGCGCGCCGGTAGGCCCGCCGGCCGACCAGTTCCGCATCGAATCGCCCCGCGGTGACTCGATTTTCACGACGTCCGCGCCGGCGTCGGCGAACATCTTGCCGCAGTAGGACACCGCGATTCCGTTGGACAACTCCAGCACGCGCCAGTCGGCGAACGGCGCCCGGGCTGCCACGCTCAGTTGCCCAGAGTGGTGGCGCGCCCGGCGATGCCGGTTACCTCGGCTGTGACCTGCGCCTGCAGGGCGAACTGCGTCATCCGGGCCCATGCGTCGCGGTCGCGCTGGCTGGCTCGGCGCCCGACGTGGGTCACCACGTCGACGTCGGCGGCCTGGGAGCGTAGGTAGCCGGCGCGGGCGTGCTCCTTCGGGATGTACCGGAACGGGTCGAAGGAGTATGCGGCCATGGCGTTTTCGTGCGTGATCTTGTTGACGATCGAGTCGTCCAGGTGGCCCATGGTGTCGATGACGTCCTCCGGTGCGAACGGCCAGTTGCTGTCGGAATGCGGGAAGTCGGACTCCCAGCACAGCATGTCCTCGTTGAACCAGTCCATGTTGCGCACGCCGACCTTGTCGCTGATGAAGCAGGTGTAGAAGTGGCGCTTGAACACATCGGTGGGTCCGGCGTACCCGGGCGGGAACTTGGCCAGCGTCCAGCCGGAGTGCCGGTTGTAAACGTGTTCGGCGCGCCAGAGGAAATACGGGATCCAGCCCACGTCCCCCTCGGTGAGCGAGAACTTCAGTTGCGGGAAGTCCGCCCAGAATTCGGCCCAGATCAGCTCGGTGAAGGTGAACATGCTCATCATCGACGACGCCGTCATCTGCACGCTGGGCGGCGCATCCGTCGACACCTGCGGGGAGCGTGACGCCGAGCCGACATGGGTGCACAGCACCGTCTTGTTCTCGCAGACGGCCTCGAACAGCGGATACCAGTATTTGGTGTGAATGCTGGGCATTTGCAAGGCTTCCGGGTTCTCCGAGAAGGTCACCGCGTGGCAGCCCTTGCCGGCCAGCCGCTTGACCTCCTTGGCGGCCTCGGCGACGTCGAACAGCGGCAGGATGCCGCACGGGATGAACCGGCCCGGGTAGGCCGCGCACCACTCGTCGACGTGCCAGTCGTTGTACGCCTTGATCATCACCAGGTTGACGTCGCGGTCGGGGCCCTGGTTGAGCACCTGCCCCGAGAACCCGGTGAAATTCGGGAAGTTCAAGCCCGCCAGCTGGCCGCCGGCGTTCATGTCGCGGACCCGCTCGTCGACGTTGAAGCAGCCCGGCCGCATCTCGTCGTAGCGGGAGGCGTCGATGTTGTACATCTCGCGGGGTTTACCGGCGACGGCGTTCAGACCCATGTTCCGCCCGCGAACCTCGCCGTAGTACCACTGCTGGACACCGTCGGGTTCCATGACCACCCGCGGCGCCAGCTCCTTGTAGCTGGCGGGGACGTGTGCGTCGAACATGTCGGCAGGCTCGGCGATGTGGTCGTCCACGCTGATCAGGATCAGGTCGTCCTTGTTCATGCCGCACTCCTCCGCCGATATAGTGACTAGTAGACAATGATTTCTGTCACAGAGTCAACGGCTCTGCCCGCGGCGGACTTGCGGCAAATGTGTGCTGGGGTCGCAGTAGATGAATCGGCGGCAACCGCGAAGCCGCCGCGAATCCCGTCCAAGAATTAGGGACTATTAGTCCGCATAGCGCAGACCAAGGTGGTGCAGGCTGGAACGCCATGATCACTGGATCGCAATTGCGGCCAGCCCGTGACGCACCCGGTCGGGTAGCGATCCACCATGGCTCAGCCAATCGTCCAGGGCGATACGCACGGCGGCCATGGCCAGCGCACCGATCAGCCGAGGCCTGGGATCCTGGGGAGCCAATCGGGGTATCCGCGGCGCGACGAGTTCCGCGATTGCGGCTTCGTACCGAACATAAATGCGTAGTGTCCAGGCATCCAACGTGTCGGATGATCTTGTCAGGGTGGCTAATTCACGGACATGGTCCTCGATTTCGGCGAAGCCGAGCGCGAGTTCATGGAAGGCGCCGACGACGGCCTCACTGGCCGTCAGGCCCGCCGGCTGGGCGGCCAGCGCGTTGGTGATCCGGTTCAGCCAATGGGCGTTCATGCCCTCGGCGACGGCGTCTTCCTTCGAGCTGAAGTAGCGGAAGAAGGTCGCCCGCCCGATGGCCGCCGTGTCCGCGATGCGGTCGACGGTCGCCCCGGCCAGACCGACGCTGCCCACCAGCTCCGCCGCCGCCGAGGCGATGCGCTGACGCGTCGCCGTGCGCCTGCGTTCGGCGAGCGGCATTCGCTCGGGATTTCCACGCGAACTGCTTGCCAACGGATGAGACATAGTCTAAGCATAGGACTATGTCTCAATTGATGTCGCGGCCGGCCGCCGAGGTCGCCCCCAAGGCGCGCGCCGCGTGGCAGTTCTTCCAGCAGATGCTGGCCGACGTCACCAAGATCGTGACCGAGGACGCCGAATCCGAACGGGAACTCCTCGAGGGCCTGCGCGTCATCGCCCGCGTCTCGTCGCTGTGTTCGCAACTGTCCGTCGAGGCCGACCCCGAGCGGCCCACGTTCTTCGATATGTGTTCTCCGACAAGGATGATCGGCGGGCCCAACCCGGACGGCAACTACTACCTGGCGATGATCCGCGGTGACCGCCGCTACCGGATCACCGGCACCCGGGGCACCAGCGCCTATCTTGGGTTCCAGATCCTGGCCGGCACCGGCCTGACCCCGCGCCGGATGGCCAACTACGTCAGCGACACCGACCTGACGCTAAGCGGCGACGAGTTCGCGCTGGTGCTGTCGTCGGAAGAACCCGCCGACCTCGCCGGCGCGCAGTGGGTGAAGATCCCCGACGACGCGTCCTCGGTCGTCGTCCGCGAGTACATCGGCGATCCCGCCTCCGAAACGCTGGCCACGATGCGCATCGACGCCCTGGACCCCGACCCCGTGGCGCCGTTGACCGACGACGAACTCGCCGACCAGTTCACGGCGATGGCGTGGTCGCTGATGAAACTCGTTACGCTGCACCGAACCATCAAGCCCGAGCTGTTGCAGGCGCCCAACACGTTGGTGACCGCCGAGGCGGCCGACCTGGGTGCCGCCGACACCACCCCGGACAACCTGTACATGCTGGGGACGTTCCGGCTCGATCCGGGGCAGGCGCTGGTGCTCGACATCGAGCCGCCCGACACCCGCTACTGGAACGTGACGCTGGAAAGCGTCTGGCACGAGTGCCTGGAGCCGCGCCGCCGGCACAGCTCGGTGACCAGTCGCGCGGTGCGGCCCGACGCAGACGGGCGGGTCCGGATCGCGATCTCGGCGGAGGACTTCGGATTCGGCCACTGGCTCGACACCGGCGGCCGGCACCGCGGGTTCGTGGTCCTGCGCTGGCTGGACAACCCCAGCCCGCCCGCCGTCTCAGTGTCGGTGCACGCGGGCAAGGTCGTTGCATGACGCTGCGGGAGCGCTTCGCCCCGGAGCGGCTGATCGCCACCGCCTGTGAGGAGGCGGGGAGCGACGACTTCGGCGACGACGGTTGGCAGGCCGGGTTGCAGCGGCTGACCGACGGGCTGGTCGACGAGGCGCGCCTCTCGCCGATCGGCGTGGAGATCGCCTACCTCGACGTCATGCGGGCCCTGAAGAACCGGCTCGGTGTAATCGATTGGCGCAAGCAACATCCCGAGATCGCCCGCAAGCCGATCACGGCGCCGATCTTCATCGTGGGCCAGCCGCGCACTGGCACCACGATCCTCTACGACCTGCTCGCCCAGGACCCCGACCTGCGGGCGCCGCTGACCTGGGAGGTGGATTCGCCCTGTCCGGTTCCGCAGCCCGAGACCTACCACGACGACCCGCGGATCGCACAAACGCAGGCCAGCATCGAACTCTCCGAACAGATCATCCCGGGATTCTTGGCATTTCACCCGATGGGGGCGCTCGTCGGGCAGGAGTGCGTCCGCATCACGGCCAGCGAGTTCACCAGCATGATCTTCACGGTGCAGTACCGCCTGCCGAGCTACTACCGCTGGCTACTGTACGAGGCCGACCATGCCGGCGCCTACCGATTTCATCGAATCTTCCTGCAGCACCTGCAGTCTGGCGTCCCCGGCCAGTGGTTGCTGAAATCGCCGGCGCACATGTGGCACCTCGACGACCTGCTCGCCGAATACCCCGATGCGTTGATCGTGCAGACGCACCGCGATCCGCTCAACGTCATCTCGTCGATCGCCGCGCTGACCCATCACCTGCGGCGGATGGGCAGCGAAGAATCCAACATCGCCGAGTGCGCGGCCCAGTCCTACGAAGAGATCGTCGTCGGCCTGGAGCGGGAGATGGCGATGCGCGACAGCGGCGCCGTCCCTGCCGGACGCGTGATCGACGTGCTGTTCGCCGATTTCATGAATGACCCGTGGACCACGATCAAGGACATCTACGGCAAGCTCGGCCGCGAACTGCGGCCGGAAACCGCCCAGCTGATGCGCGACTTCCTGGCCGCCCATCCCGGCGACGGCGGGGGCAGCCGCTATACCTGGTCGGACACCGGCCTGGACGCCGCCGAGGTCCGCGACCGGGTGGGCGCCTACCAGGACCGCTACGGCGTGCCGACCGAGCAGTTGCGCTAACACGTTGCCGACTGTGCGGCCAGCCGCACGTTCGCGGCCGAGTGTGCGGCCAGCCGCACGTTCGGCGTGCTAGCCCGACAAGACTACTCCGCGGGTTCGTACCGCAGCATGGTGACGTCGTGCTCGGGATAATCGCAGAACACCGGGCGTACCCGCATGCCGACCCGCAGGTCCGCCGGGTCGACGTTGACCATCTCGGTGGAAAACCTTGGCCCTTCGTCCCATTCGACGATGGCCAGCAGCTGCGGAACGGCATCGGCGAAGTGCGGGCCGACGGGCCGGCGCGCGACGGTGAACGAGTACAGCGTTCCCATCCCGGATATCTCGCGCCATTCCAGGTCGTCGGCCAGGGTGTGCGGGGCGCGCACCCGGGGATAGAACACGTAGCTCTGCGACGACGGCGAGTACTGGATGACGATGCGGTGTTGGGCCAGCGCGTCCCAAAACGGTGCGGTGGTGGGCGTTTTGACGGGCATCGGCCGCTCGAAGGTCATCGTCAGTCTCCCTGCAGGATGAGCGTCGTCTGCTCGGACAGGATTCCCCCGTTGCCGGAGACGAAGGCGCGGTTGCAGTCGGCGACCTGAGCCGCGCCGGCGCGCCCCATGATCTGGCGGGTGGCGTCACACACGTGGTGCATCCCGCCCGCCAAGCCCGCCTGGCCGAAACCCAGTTGCCCGCCGGCGGTGTTGAGCGGGAAGTCGCCGCGGAAGGTCAGGTCGTGGTTGGCGACGAACTCCATGCCCTTGCCCTTCTCGCAGAAGCCCGCGTCCTCCAGGGACAGCAGCACGGTGATCGTGTAGCAGTCGTAGATCGACACCATGTCCATCTGGTCGCGCGTCAGATCGGTCATGGCAAAGGCGGTGTCCGCGGCCTCCGCGATCGGGGTGCGCAACAGATCCTTGGCGTAGGTCGGGGTCTTGAACGGCACGTGTTCGCCGAATCCCTTGATCCACACCGCACGATTGCGCGACCGCCGCGCCAGGTCGGCGTTGGCCACGACGACGGCGCCGCCGCCGACACAGGGCATCACGATCTCCAGCATGTGCAGCGGGTCGGCGATCACCGGGCTGGCGAGGACGTCCTCCACGGTGAGCGGCTTGTCCTTCCAGATCGCGCCCTCGGTGTGGTTGGCGTTGACCCGCTGGTCAACGACGATCTTGGCCATCGCTCGCTCGTCGTAGCCGTAGACGGCGGCGTAGCGCTGGGCCACCTGGCCGTACGGGCCGTTCTGGCCGAGGTTGCCGTACGGGATCTCGAATTCCGCCTGCGGGGAGCCGTATTGGTTGCTGGACGAGCCGAAGTACAGGGCGTCGCCGTAGGTTTTGGGCTTCTTCTCGGACATCGGAGTGATGTATCGGGCCGGCAGCGCGCACAGCACCGCGTCGCAGATGCCCAGTTCGACGGCGGCGGCCGCCCGCCACACCATGGCCGCGGCGCTGGCGCCGCCGAGGTCCACGTGTTCGGCGAATCTCGCTCCCACGCCAAGGTATTCGGCGATCGTGGAGGGCACAAAGATCTCGGACTCGGCCAGGTGTGACGCCACGATGCCGTCGACGACCTCGAAGGGCAGCCCCGCATCGTTCAGCGCGGCGGCGCCGAGTTCGGCCCATTGCTCGATGGCGAACGGCGCGAGCGACGCCTTGTTCATCCGCTCGGGTGCCAGCTCGACGTAGCCGACTATCGCGGCTTCTCCACGTAATCCCATGCGGTGTCCTTATTTCCGGGGCAAACCGAGAATCATCTGCGCGATGATGTTGAGCTGGATCTCCCTCGTCCCGCCACCGATCAGCTCGGCCGGCAGATGAAGATAGGGCTCCACGACCGCGGCGGCGGCGTCATCGACCATCGCCACCTGCCCGGTCAGCTGCAACGTGGCCTCGAAGGTGCGGCGCAGCAACACGTTCATCGCCACCTTGGCGATGCTCGACGCCGGACCGGACGCCTGCCCGTCGAGCAGCCGGATGGTTTCGCGCACGCCGAGCGCCCGGATGGCGTTGGTGTAGGCGTCGAGCTCGCCGAGCTCACGCAGCGCGTCGTCACGGTCGGGTCCGGGTTGCGCGGCGAGGCGGCGGAGCGCGACGGCCCGGTCGAACTTGACGTATCCACTGATGGCCGAACGCTCTTCGGCCATCGTGGCGATCGCCAGGCGCCAGCCGTCGGTGGGGCCGCCCAGCAGCATCTCGTCGGGAACGAAGACGTCGTCGAAAAACACCTCGTTGAAGTGGGCCTGCCCGGTCGCAGTCTTGATGGGCTGGATTTCGATTCCGGGCGACCGCATGTCGATGATGAAGTAACCGATGCCGCGATGCTTGCTGGCCTCGGGGTCGGTGCGCGCCAGCAGCGCGCCCAGGTCCGCGTACTGCGCCAACGAGGTCCAGATCTTGTGGCCGTTGATCTTCCAGCCGCCGTCGACCTTGGTCGCCCGGGTGGACAGCGACGCGAGGTCGGAGCCCGCCCCCGGCTCGCTGAACAGCTGACACCAATGGATCTCGCCACGCTGGGTCGCCGGGATCAGCCTCTCCTGCAGCTCTTTTGGCGCTGCGGTCAGCACCGAGGGCAGGATCCACTCGGCGATGTTCAGCGATGGCCGCACCAAGCCGGGCCGCTTGGCGAATTCCTCGTCGATGATGAGCTGTTTGAGCGGGCCCGCGTCGACGCCCCATGGCGCGGGCCAGTGCGGCGCCATCAGGCCGGCGTCCGCGAGCAGCGTGCGCTGCGGCCCAGAGGCCTGGTCCGGGTAGTCGCCGTGCGGTGCGGGCGTGTCGTTGCGCAACTGCATTGCCGCGTCGAGGGTTTCGGCGACCCAGGCACGAAACTCCGACTCCGCGTCACCCAGGTTGACCGACATGTCGCGCGTCTGGGTGCAGGTGAGCCCTCCCAGCCGTCGCGCCCAGCGGTTCGCCGGACCGATCGACCCCGCCAGGCTGATGGCCCGCCGCCAGTACAGGTGCATGTCGTGTTCCCAGGTGAAGCCGATGGCGCCGAGCATCGTCAGCGCGTCGAGCACCAGGTCCGGGATCGGCGAGACGGCGATCGTCGCCGCCCCGCCCGCGGCGAGGCGATGTTGGTCGAGTGGTTCATCTACGGCGCGGACCGCGTCCCAGGCCGCGGCGGTCGCCAACTCCGTGTTGACGAGCAGCATCGCCGCGCTGTGCTGCAGGGCCTGAAAGGTCCCGATCACCTTGCCGAACTGCTCGCGGATTCGCAGATGCGCGGTTACCGCGTCGACGCACCACTGCGCGATGCCGGCCATCACGCTGGCCACCAGTCCGACGGCGACACACTCCGCGCGATCGGCGTCAAGCCCGCCGAGCACCTCGGTCTCGCCGGCGACGTACTCGCTCAGCCGCAGGATGCCTACATCGGTCACCAAGTCGGTACCGCACACGGAATCGACCGCCACCGTCGGCTTTTTGGTGTCCACCACCACCCAGACGTCCGCGCCGTCGCCGGTGCGAGCGCATACCAGGACGACCCGGGCCGAACAGACGCCCCCGGTGACGTCCGACGCGCCGCTGACCACCCAGCGGTCGCCGTCGGCGTGCGCCCGGAAGTCACCGCCGCCGGGCAGGACGACCGCCGCGGGTACGCCGGAGGCGAGCTCGCGAACCAGGGACTCCGCGGTCGGGTTCGGATCGGCAAGCAGCGCAACGGCTCCCGCGGTCACGGTGGGCAGGAGCGGGCCGGGCAGCAACGCCTTGCCGGCCGATTCCAGCACACACGCCGCGTCGATGAGCCGCCCGCCCTGGCCGCCGAGGCGCTCGGGCAGGTGCACCGCGTGAAAGCCGTTGGCAACCAGCGCGTCCCACCACTCCGGCAGGCGTCCGGCGGCCAAGTCATCGAAGCTCTCGCGGGTCGCGGCGATTGGGGCGTGCCGAGCGGCGAACTGAGCGACGGTGTCGCTGAGGTCCTGCTGCTCCGGGGTCAGTCCCAGCGTCATGGCCGCGACCCCGCGCGGCTGAGACGACACGCCATCGAAGACCGCTGCCCCTTCCTTACAAGACGAACCGTCTCGTCTTGTGGCAGACTACGGGGCGGGTCAGGATATGTAAAGCGGACCGGACCCGGTGGGCGACCGAAGAGACCTGGGGAGATGAGGATCACTTAGATGCCAACCGATCTCACCCAGGCGAGCTATCCGAGGCGCCGCAGCGAGAAATCGCGCACGGCCATCGTCACCGCGACCCGAGAACTGCTTCTCGAGCGCGGATTCGACGGCCTGACCATCGAGGCGGTCGCCGCGCGGGCCGGCGTGGGCAAGCAGACCATCTATCGCTGGTGGCCCAGCCGTCCGGCGCTGGTCGCCGACGTCATGCTCGAGGACGCGGACAAGATCCTCGCGTCGGTGGACCACACCGAGGACCTCGCATCCGACCTCGTCGCGTGGGTACGCAAACTAGCCGCAACCCTGACCGCACCGCGGGGCTCGGCGATGCTTCGCATCCTGACCGTCGCCTGTATGGAGCACCCGGAAACCGCCGCCAAACTGCGAGCCGGGTTCAGTTTGCCGCTGCACGAAAGCGTCCGCAGCCGGCTTCTCGCGGACGGCATCGACGAGGCAACGGCCGAGTCGGCGGCCGACGCCATCGTCGGCGGCGTGGTGTACCCGATTCTCTCTGACGCACAGTCCTATTCACGACGCCGAGCCGAGCGCACCACCCGAATCATCGTCGACTCGCTCGGGGCCCGCCGCTGACCAAGAATGCAGCGGACGTAACAACGAGTTCTTCTTGTAGTAGTGCTCCCCCATTCGGCGCATGATGTTGTCGAGCACCGTCACCGCCTCGGGCAGGTAGGGACCCTTGTTCAGCATCACGCATTCGGCCCGTTCGCTCATCGCCGCATCGCTGATCTCGGCGCGCGACGGTAGGCCGGTCTTGGCGAGCTGCTCGAGCACCTGCGTTGCCCAGATCACCGGCAGGTGCGCGGCTTCGCACAACCACAGGATTTCCTCCTGCAGCTCGGCCATCCGCTCGTAGCCGCACTCGACCGCCAGGTCGCCCCGCGCGATCATCACCCCGACCCGCGCCCGGCGCATCGCGGTCAGCAGCAGCTGCGGCAGGTGTTCGAAGGCGCGCCGCGTTTCGACCTTCAGCACGATGCCAAGATCGTCAGCACCGAGGCGATCGAGTTCGTCCAGCAGCCGCTCGACATCCGCCGGGTTGCGAACGAAGGACATGTCGACCAGGTCCGCCAGTTCGACCACGGCGGCAAGGTCGGCGACGTCGCGGTCGGTGATCGCCGACATCGGCAGCTCGGTGTCGGGCATGTTGATGCCCTTCGCGGCCTTCAGGCGAGCCTCGCCCTCTTCGGGATGGTCGATGCGCACGGTGATGACGTCGGGGTCGACGGACACCACCCGCCCGCCGATCCTGCCGTCGTCGAAGTGGATCGCATCCCCGGGTCGGGCATGATCGAACGCCTCGGGCAGCGTGCACCCGATCCGCGCGACGGGTTGGTCACCGTCGACCGGGGCCGGTGAACAGTCTCGGGTCAGCCGCAGCAGGTCTCCGGCGCACAACAACAAGCTCTGCTCCTTGGCCGGCAGCGGGCCCACCTCGGCCGGCTTTCCGCCATCCCCGGCGTCCAGTGCCGTACCGGTCACCAGATAGGTGGTCTGCTGGGCGGTCAGCACGAATCCGCCTGCAGTATCGGCGGTCTCGAGTCCCAGCCGCCGCCTGGATTCGCGTGCGTCCCGCAATACCAGGACGTCGCCGCGGTCGCGGTTGGCCAGCCACCGTCGCGGGACGCTGATCACCGCCATGCCGGGTTCGGGCGGGTCGGTCGGCTCCTCGGTCGACGTCAACCACGCGCGCGCCGGGGCGACGACCTGACCGAGGGCGTTTCTCTGCGGCCGCAGTTTTATTGCGCGGGGCCCGGGCTCCAGCGGCCCGGTACGCAACTTCGGGCCTGCGAGATCCATCGCCACCAAGCATGTTTCGCCGGCGCGGGTGGCCGCGTCCCGGACATGGTGGGCCATCGCGCGCCACGCCGGTGCGTCGTCGTGCGCGCAGTTGATCCGCGCGATGTTCATGCCGCGTCGCACCAGCCCGCGAACCAGGTCGGCGTCGGTGGCGGCCTCCGACGGCAGCGTGACCATGATGCGGGTCGCGCGGTGCGGCGGGCGTGGACCCAGCAGGTCCACCGTGTGTTGCCGCAAGATCTCGGGTCCGCGGCCGATGGGCACCACCGACGGCAGCGGCGGCTCCCATCTTCCCTCCACGATGGCGGCGATGGCCGAGCGCACCGCCGAAAGCGTGGCTTGAACATGTGATTCGCTGCGGCCCAGCGACGACAGCCCGAACTCCGCCAAGTCCGTCTGCAGCTGCCGCAAATCGAATTGGCGAATGGCCCAGTAATGGACCAGGTTTCGCGCGCTCGACCGATGCCCGGGCGCCACGGTGGTCAGCCATGTCGCCCACGAGCGCTCGGCCTCGGACAATCTGGCCAACAAGCCGTCGACCCGTTCGAGCAAACCCGCCAGTCGCCGCAGGTCACCTCCCCGGGCCATGCACTGAGTGGGCACGATGACTCCTCCGTGGGTTTGCGGCCACCTGGTGTTAACGTCCGCGTAACGGATTCGACGCGAAACATCAAGGCACACACCAAATTAGCGGCCAAAATCGCGCCGCAGCAGAGGAATTGGTCCCAAAGCCGGGCGGCGTGGATCCAATAGGTAAAATTTCGCAACGGCGACGGGAGCGGGCGTGGACGAGGACTGTCTGAAGCTCACTGCCTACATGGCGGAGCGCCGGCGGACCGGCGAGGGCTTCGTCTCCGACGTGCTGCTCAACCTCTACCAACAGCACCGCATCGCCAGCAGCGTCGTGCTACGCGGCATCGGCGGATTCGGGACTGGGCGGCACCTGCGAACCGACGAGTCGCTCACGCTGTCCGAAGACCCGCCCGTGGTGATCGTCGCCGTGGACACCCGAAAATCGATCGAGGCCCTGCTCGACCCGGTGCTCGCGATCAAACGCCGCGGCCTGGTCACGCTGGAGCGCGCGCGGCTGCTGCGCGAAGACATCAGCTTGCCGGAACTACCCGACGACTTGCGCGAGGCCGTCAAGCTGACGATCTACCTCGGCCGCAAGGAGCGCGTCAACGGGATGCCGGCCTACGTCGCCGTCTGCGATCTGATGCACCGGCGCCGCATTGCCGGCGCCTCGGTCTTCCTGGGCGTCGACGGCCTCATCCACGGACAACGGCACCGCGCGCGCTTTTTCGGTCGCAACGCCGACGTGCCGATGATGGTCGTCGCGGTCGGGTCCGGCGAGCGGATCGCTCGGGTGCTGCCGGAGCTCGGCGACCTGCTCCGCCGGCCCATGTTCACGCTCGAGCGGGTCCGGGTGTGCAAGCGCGACGGCGAATTACTGGAACGGCCACACGCCCTGCCGGGGGTCGACGAACGCGGCCTGCCCCTGTGGCAGAAGCTGATGATCTACACCTCCGAATCGGCGCTGCATGACGGTGTGCCGATCCACCGCGCGATCGTGCAGCGGCTTCGTCAGCGCGAATCGCCGGACGGCGCGACCGTGGTGCGGGGCATCTGGGGTTACCACGGAGACCACCGACCGCACGGGGACGCGCTGCTTTCGCTGCGGCGTCGCGTCCCGGCGGTCACGATCGTCGTCGACACCCCGGCCAACGTCGCGGAATGCTTCGACGTCGTCGACGAACTCACGCAGGACGAGGGGCTGGTGACCAGCGAAATGGTGCCCGCGTTGGTATCGGACGAAGGCGACACCGGCCAGGGCAGGCCGCCCATGGCCAACCATCGCTATTAGCGCGAGTCGGTCAAAGCGCCCTGACGGAATGATTTTCGATGCCTGTAGCGGATCCTTAACGCGCCTGAAATAATGACCGAGGGCGCCGTCGCTGTAGCCCAAAACCTTTGCAGCAAGCCATCATTAATGCCGATAGCGCCCATCACCGATTGGTATTGGATTCGGGTTTGCGCTAGATGCAACGATCCGTGGAAAGCATCGACCGAACCGATAAACCTGAGGGCCGCCAATGGATGAGGCATTCGCACGCAGAGCACACGGCACCATCATCGAAGGCGTCGGCCGACGTGACTTCGTCCGGGCAGTCGCGGCCGTCAGCGCCGGCGTCGGTGTCGTCGGCGTCGCGGCAAGTTGCGCCAAAAGCCAGTCGGCGAACCCACTTTCGACTGCGGTCAAGGTTCTACAGCCTGGCCAGGGCTCGATCACCGGTAACCACTATCTGCATTCGACTCCGGACCAGGTGCTCTGGGGCTACGTCCCCAACGTCCACGCCACGCCGGTGCTGAGAATGAAGTCAGGAGAAACCCTCACGATCGACACCATTTCGCACGAGGGCATTCTCGAGGACCAGGGGCGCGATCCCGTCGCCTACTTTGGGTCGAAGGGCGTCCCACGGTACAACGTCCTCGACGATGCCATTGCCGTCGCATCCGAATACCGCCGTACATCACGCGATTTCGACAAAGATGGGCCTCACGTCGTCACTGGACCGGTGTTCGTCGAGGGCGCGCAGCCCGGCGATGTGCTCAAGATCGAAACGATAGAGGCGACGCCGCGGGTACCCTACGGCGTCGTATCCAACCGGCACGGTAAGGGAGCGTTGGCGCGATCCGCCGACGGCGGCGCTCCGGCGGGAATCACCATCCAGGAGGTCATGCCGCCGGTGGGCCAGGATGGTCGGCCCAATCCCGATCCGACGAAATACGGCAACGTCTCCACCTTCACCGCCGTCGAGAATGGCCTTGGCGTCATGCACTACGGCACGAGATCGGTGCGGTTTCCCCTCAATCCCTTCATGGGAATCATGGGCGTCGCCTTCTCTCAGGACTCCGAGCTGACCGCCGCAAGCGCGAACTCGATCCCGCCGACCCTGGGCGGGGGCAACATCGACATCCGGCTCCTCGGCCCGGGCTCCACGTTCTACCTCCCCGTATTCGCCGAAGGCGCGCTTTTCTACGCGGGCGACCCCCACTTGGCGATGGGAAACGGTGAAGTCGCGCTAACGGCGATGGAGGGGTCCCTGCGCGGAACGTTCCGCCTCACTGTGTGTAAACCCAAATCCGGCGATGCTCCGTCGGTGGCCTACCGCTATCCCTTCGCTGAGACCGCCGACCTGTGGGTGCCGATCGGGCTGTCCGACCCCGATGGCAGCGTCCATGGCCAGATCAGTGACCTCAACGTGGCCATGCGTCGCGCCGTCGTCAATGCGCTGGACTTTCTCGAGTTCGACCGGGGGATGGATCGCGCGACCGCCTACGCGTATTTGGCCGCCGCCGCCGACTTCTCCGTGTCTCAGGTGGTCGATCGCACCGTCGGGATCCACGGTGAGATCACCAAAGCGCACTTCAAGTGATCGGATCGTCCGCCGTCAGCCCGCGACGGACGCGTCGTAGATCGACTGGATCGACTTGTCCAGCGTGGCGTTGAACTGCTCGTCGGACTGGTCGACCGCCAGCCCCTCGGTCAGCGCGCGGCTGAAGCTGGCGATCAACCCGGTGTTCTTCGCCAGCAGCTCGTTGGCCTCCTCGCGCGAGTAACCGCCGGACAGCGCGACCACCCGCATCACCTTGGGGTGCTCGATCAGGGGACGGTAGAAGTTGACCTCGGTGGGCAGGCTCAGCTTGATCATCACGCGCTGACCGTCCGGCACGGTTTCGAGTTGCTTGGTGATCTCGTCGCGCAGGATGGCCTCGGCCTCGGCCTTGTCCGGGATCGAGATCGTGACCTCGGGCTCGAGGATGGGCACCAGGCCGTGCGACAGCACCTGATGGCCCACCTCGAACTGCTGGGCGACGATCGCCGCGATGCCCGCCGCGTTGGCCCCGCCGATCACCGACCGTTCCTTGGTGCCGAAGACACCCTTACTCACGGCCCGCTCCAGCAGCTCGTCCAGTCCGGGCATCGGCTTCATCAGCTGGACGTCGTCGGACGCCTCCGCCAGGCCCTTGTCGATCTTCAGGATGGGCACCACGCCCTTGGTCTCCCAGAGGTACGTGGTCGACGGCACGCCCTCGATGTCCCGGTCCATGGTTTGCTCGAACAGGATCGCCGCCAGCACCCGGTCGCCGTTGAACGCCGGGGAGGTGATGATCCGCGAACGCATCTGGTGGATGAGGTCGAACATCTCCGCGTCGGAGGAATACGCGTCCTCTTGAATTCCGTATAGGCGTAGCGCCTTGGGCGTCGAGCCGCCGCTCTGGTCGAGCGCTGCAATGAACCCCTTGCCCGACGTCATCCGGTCGGCCTGCTGCTGGTTCGGCATGGAACTTCCCCACTCCTTCGTGGCACTGTCGGGTGCCGATCATATTCGTCCGATCGGGCCGCGAGCGGGCAGGTCGTCCGTCGCCGGTGCACGCCGCGTAGTGCCCCGATCAGCATGATCAGACGCTACCGCCGTTACTTTGGCGCGTTTCCAGCGCGTCCACGACCTCTTCGGCGGTGAGAATGGCGCTCGCGTAGCTGGGGATATTGACCTCGAGCGCGGCGTACACGGAGGACTACAGAAGGCTGGTCCCGGCGTCCACCGGCAGCACGACACCGGTGACATAGCGGGCGGCGTCCGAGGCGAGCCAGACGAGGGCTTCGCTCACATCGATGGGTTCTACCCAGGGAATGCCAAGGACGGTGTTGGTCCGGAACACCGGCTCGACGTCGGCGAGCCCGGGACGCTCGAGATCGGGCCGGAACAGCTCGTACAAACGGTCGTTCCAGACCATGTCGGTGCCCACTATCGATGGGCACATGGCGTTGACCCGAATCTTGTGCTCTCCGAGCTCGAGCGCCATCGCCTTCATCAATCCGAGCACGCCGGCCTTGGACGCGACGTAGTTCGCGCAGTTCTGCACCGCTCGGATGCTGACCGCCGAGCTGGTGAACACGATCGATCCGCCCCTGCCCGCCTGCAGCATCTGCGGGACGACGGCGCGCACGGTGTTGAACGCGCCGGTGAGGTTTATATCGATCACCTCGCGCCATTCCTCGGGACTCAGCTCCCACGCCTTGCCGCCGGACGGGTAGATTCCCGCGTTCACCGACACGATGTCGATCGGCCCAAGCGCGTCGACGGAGTCATCGACGTGGCATTGCAGATCTCGATAGTCCCGGATGTCTACGACTCGGGCGAACGCCACCCGTCCCGCGTGCTCGACCGCTTTGACGGTGTCCGCGAGATCGGATTCGGTCGCGCCCGCATACGCCGGGCTGTCAAGGTCGCGGCAGACGTCCAGCAGGACCACATTGGCGCCTTCTTGAGCGAGGCGAATCGCGTGTGAGCGGCCTTGGCCGCGCGCCGCGCCCGTGACAAGCGCGGTGCGGCCGATGAATTCGAACACCGTCAGGCTCCCTTCGCGTGGTCGGCGACGATCATTTCCGCGGCGCGCTCACCGATGACCACGCACGGGGCCATGGTGTTGCCCGTGGTGATCCGCGGCATGATCGACGCGTCGGCGACGCGCAGGTTCTCGATCCCGTAGACGCGCAGAGAACCGTCGACGACAGACTCCGAGTCGCGTCCCATCCGTGCGGTGCCACTCTGATGCCAGTAGCTGGTGGCGGCGGTACGGACGAAGTCCTCGAGCTCGCGGCCCTTCAGGTTGCCGGGCATCACCTCGCGAGTGACGAATGGGCCGAGCGGTGCCGAGTTGCCGATCTCACGGCACAGCTCCACCGCTGCGATAGCCGCCTTGAGGTCCTCCGACTCGCCGAAAGTGTTGGCGTCGATGTGTATTGGGTCGTGCGGATGAGGTCCGGAAAGGCGCAGCCGACCCCGGCTTTTGGGGTGCGCAACGCCGGCGACCAGCGTCCACCCGCTCGACGGGAGCCCGTAGCGGGCGATGGCCTCCTCACTCATGGAGATGGGCACCTCGGCCTGGCAGATGAACACGTCGGGCGTGTCGGAGTCGGACATCGACCCATAGACCGTGGCCTCGGACATCGTGTTACGCGGCGGCAGCGGCACCCGGTCCTGCCACACACAGCACAACGCGACGTGATCCTGCAGATTGCGGCCCACGCCCGGAAGATGGTGGCGAACGGGTATTCCGGCCCTTCGCAGCTCGGCCTCGTCACCGATGCCGGAGCACATCAACACCTTCGGCGTGTGGATAGCTCCCAAAGAAAGCACGACCTCCGATCCGGCCCCGATGGACAGCTGTGCGCCGCGGTAGGAAACCTCCACACCGGTGGCGCGGTTGCCGTCGAACACGACACGCGTCACGAGCGCGTCGGTGAGCACCGTCAGGTTTGGTCGGTCCATCAGCGGATAGGTGTAGGACCGGAATACCGACTCCCGCTTGCCGTTCCGGGCTCGGATGTCCTCGATCGCGGCTCCGCCGCGCCCTTCCATCATGCGCCCGTTCGGATTCTCGAAGGTCGGGATGCCGATCGAACTCGCGGCCATCAAGGTGGCCGGCGCCAACGGACTCGGGTCGGGGGCCGGCTGCACGAACACCGGACCCCCGGTGCCGCGGTAGTCAGGGTCGGCGGCACCGTGCCAATCCTCGATGCGGCGATATGTGTCGAGGACCGCACGATACCCCCAGCCCGGGTCGCCAGCCTCGTCGGCGAAGAAGTCCCAGTCGTTTTGGTGTCCCCGCGCCCAGCACATGACGTTGATGCTGGACCCGCCGCCCAGCACCTTCCCCATCGACATCGACAGGGAGCGTCCGTTGAGGCGCGGATTGGGCAAAGCGCGAAATGCCCAATCACGCTCACTGCCAAGGTTTGTCGGCCATTGATTCGCTTCGGTGACGGCCGGCACCTCATCGTCACCACCTGCCTCCACCAACAGCACGCTGGCGGCCGGGTTCTCCGCCAGGCGCCGGGCGACCACCGAGCCTGATGAGCCCGCTCCGCAGACGATGAAGTCGTAGTTGGGTTTCAGCGAGGCCGTGAGGCGTCTTTGATTGGCGCGGACGCGCTCGGAAAAATCGTCGTTCACTTTCCTACTTCCTGAATATGGTTTCTGCATCCAGCATTTCGCCCGCGGCGCAAGGCATCCAGGCCGCGGTCTTACTGGTAGGGCCGCAGTCAGCCAGCAACACGGCCGACTAAACCGCTTGTAGCGCAGCGAATCTAAGACAAGTTACGAGGTCGGCTGGGCGATGCCCGAGAGCAACCGCAGCCGCTCCTCCGAGGGCGTTCCGGGCTCGGCATAGTAGGTAACCAGCGCCTGGCACGTTTCGGGCAGCCGGAATGCCCGGTAGCGCAACTCAAGCGGGCCAAGCTGCGGGTGGTTGATCAATGCCGGGCCGCTTGTCTTTTGTTTGACGTCCTGGCGAGCCCACAACGTGCTGAACCGGTGGCTGCCGATGGAGAGCTCACCGATGAGCGACTGCAGTTCGGGATCATCGGGGTTTTCTTCGCCGATGTTGAACCGCAGCCAGGACACCAAGATCTCGGTGACGTAGTCCCAGTTGGGTATCCACGCGCGCAAGTCAGGTTCCAAGAAGACGGCCCGCAGCTGATTCACCCCGGGCGCGAAGTGGGGCATCAGAGCCCGCGCCATCGGGTTGGCGACGAGGACGGTCATCTGCCGGCCCACGACATACGCCGGCGTGAGTGGCCAACTGTCGATCAGTGTCTGAAGACCCGGATCGGCTTTCTCCGCGGAAACCGAGCCGCGCTGCCTGCGGCGAGGGGCGGGGCGAGCCAGGCTGCGCATGTACTCGGTGGCGTCGTCGTTGAGCTGCAACGCGCTGGCGAGGCCCTCGAGCACCTGATCCGAAGGTTGGCGTTCCCGGCCTTGCTCGAGCCGCAGGTAATACTCGGAGCTGATGCCGGCCAGCATCGCGACTTCCTCGCGGCGCAGCCCCGCCACCCGCCGACGCTCACCCTCCGCGAGCCCCACGTCGGCCGGTTTCAGCAGGTCGCGGCGGGCCCGCAGAAACGTCGCCAAAGCTTGCCGGTCAGGCATAAACCGACGATAGCCGCGTCGGGCCGCCTCAGGGTGACCGCGTTACTACCAGGATCGGCGCCGTCAGCGGGAGCCTCGACCACGTTTGGTGGGCCACAGCGCCATGCGATCGAGCAGCCCGTCCCGCAGCCCCAGCGTGTGAAACAGCACCGCGCAGACGTGGGCGGTGAACGTCAGGAAGAGGAGGAAGGCGAAGACGTTGTGGGCCTGCCGGAGCACCGCGTAGAGATCGAGGTTGTGCGGCGCGATGCCGGGCAGGCGCAGCGGACCCGCCATGGTGATAGGGAACCGCGCCGCCGACAGCATTGCCCACCCGACCAGGGGCTGTAGCAGCAACAGCGCGTACAGCATGTACTCCGACCATGACGCGACGCGGCGTTCGGCGCGGCTCATCGTGGCGAGGAAGGGTGGCAGTCGGTGGGTGAGCCGGTTCACCAGGCGCACCACGGCGAACGCGAGGATCAGCACCCCCAGCGGGCGGTGGATGGACAGCAGCAGCGGGTAGTAGCTCAGCGAAGCGATCATTGTCACCCCGATCAGCAGCTGGACGATGACCATCGGCGCCATCAGCCAGTGCAGGATCCGGGAGGGGAGGGCGAAACGCGTTGGGGTTCCTGTGGTTTCGCTTGCGGTGCCAGTCATGACAGCACCTTGGTGACGTTGACCTCGCTGGGCGACTTGGGCTCCTCGGCGCGGCGGGTGAAGGAGCGCGCGTAGACGGCTGATCTCGCCGGCGGCAGGGGGTCGTCCGATGCGGTGATGCCGTCCGGCAGGACCAGCGGGTCGAAGTTGATGTCGCGCGCGTTGCCGGCTTCCTCGGTCTGCACCGCCGTGATGGTGATGGTGCCGGCGTCGATGGTCCGCCGCGACTGCGGCCACGGCTTGGTGGCGTCGTGGGTCGGATCGCCCGGCTCGCCGACGGTGAGGACCAGCCGCCAACTCAGCGGCCGCTGCGACGCCGCGCGGATGAGGTCGTCGAAAAGGTAGTCCTTGCCGTGCGCCGGCTGCGGGGCCCCGCTGCCGTCGGCGTCCTGCGGGACCGCCGACCAGCGCACCGGGACGGTGGCGCCGGCGGTGTTGGTGAACCAGAACGCGTTCAGCCCGTAAAACGTGCTGTCCGCGAATCCCGCGGTGGGCGGGGACTGCTTGATGATCTTCATCGCGGCGACGGTTTCGGGATGGCGATCGAGGAACGCGGCCAGCTTTTGCGGGTCGGGCTTGCCCGTTTCGGGCAGCGGCTTGGACGCGAGCAACCGCTCGTAAAACCCCTCCGGGGTGCTGTCCGTGAAGACGGGGAAGTTGATCATCGCGGTGCGCCACTGCTGCCCGTCGGCCTCGAACAGCAGCCCGAGGCCGCGGACGGTGTCGGGTTTGTCCGCCTGGTCCGGCAGGCCGCCGCCCAGCGAGAACCGTCCGACGACCGGAACGGTGCCGGGCCGGAAGACCGCCGCCCGGCAGATGGCCGCGCCCGCCCCGTTGCTCGCAAAAGATCCCGTTGCGCTGAGCCCTTTGGCGTGGTTTCGCCGAAACCCGTCGTGGCGGCCGAAGACGTGTTCGAAGCGATCGGCGAACCGGGGTGGGGTGAGCGTGTCCGGCCGCAGCCAGCCGCCGGCATAGGCAAACCCGCCCACGTCCACCGCCGCGAAACCGGCGACGGCGCCCATGCCGAGCAGTGCGGCCCGCCGGTTCAGCGCGAAGCGACGGGGAGGTTCGGGCTTGGTCGTGTCAACGTCGTCGTCCGGGGCACCATCCTGACCACCGGCCTCCATGCCTACCGTCCTTTCCCGCTTTTCCGGCCAAGCCGCGCAGCCTGGGAACGACACTCGGTGGACGCAATTCATCCACCTGGGGCTGCCGTGCGCAACACATGCGGCGGTCCTCGCGCACATTGCGACCACGTCGGGGCGCCGAAATTCGTTCAGCCGTCGCCTACTGACAACGGATGTTGCAAGCGCATCGCTCGGGGCTGGAGCAGCGGTGTCGATGTCCCGTGGCTTAGGATCGGATGATCACGTGCGGTTGCGCTCCGCCTAGCGGCGCAGGATCGATGGAGTGTTTGTCCTCTGTAAGGCGTGTTACGCGGGTTGAGTCGACAGCCCCGGCTTGGCAGTAGCTGTTGATTTCTCGGTCCCGCACCGGGCGAATGTGAGTGATGAACCATGATCGAACAATCCGGCGATTCGGCCGATCCGATAGCCTTCGAGGTAGGAAAACGCCAGGTAGACCAGACGGTCGTATTGACCGTCTCGGGTGAAGTGGACATGCTCAGCGCGCCGCAACTCGCCGAGGCGATCCACACCGAGCTGGCCACCGGACCCGCGGGGCTGGTCGTCGACCTGTCGAAAGTGGATTTTCTGGCCTCGGCCGGGATGACCGTCCTGGTATCCGCGCAGGCCGACGTCGCGCCGCCTACCCAATTCGCGGTAGTCGCGAATGGGCCGGCCACCAGCAGGCCGATCAAGCTGATGGGGTTGGACAACGTGTTGTCGCTGCACAGCACGCTCGATAGCGCGCTGTGCCGTGTTTCCGACGGCTCCACCTCTGACGAGCTCGCCTGACGCGCTAGGTGGCGGGCGCCAACACCTGCTGAATGCGTTCGTCGCGCGGCAGCACGGGACCATCGTCCAGAGATTCGTCGACGCCTAGGTCAGTGAGGCCGGCTTTCGTCAAGAGCGACGTGCCGTAGGCGGCGAGCGCAAGTTTCTGGTCGTCGCTGTGGCCGTCCTCGATGAGCATCGCGCCGATCAGGCAGATGACGGCCATCTTGTAGGCGTTGAACGCGCGGTACCACGCGCGGTTGCGGACCGTGATTCCGCTGACCGACTCGTAATGCGCCAGCAGTGCGTCGATGGTGAGCGCCGCCGGGTGGGTGTTGATGCCGACGGGCTGCATCCACAGCATCTCGAGCCAGCCGATGTCGGTCAGTGGATCGCCCACGGTCGTCATCTCCCAGTCGAACACCGCGCTGACCTCGCCGTCGCGAAAGGCGAAGTTGCCCGGTTTGGCATCGCCGTGCACCAAAGTGACCCGCGGGCACGGCTGGGGCTTGGCGGCGCGCAGCGCCTCGTGGAGCCGTTCCAGGGCGGGCAGGCGGTCGCGCTTGACCCGGTTCATCTCCGCCACCCAGTGGTCGAGTTCGCGGTCGAGATGATCGCCACCGTCGTCCAGCGCGTCGAGCCCGGTCTGCGCGAGGTCGACGGTGTGGATCGCCGCGAGTTGTTCGACCAGGCTCTGGCACATCCGCACCACGGTCGAGTCCGCGACGCCGTCCGGCGCCTCCATCTCATACACCTGGCCGGCGGCCCGCTCCATCACGAAGAACGGCCGGCCGAGCACGTCGCCCGTCTCTTCCAGCCACAGCGCCCGCGGGACACGGACCGCGGAGTCCGCCAACGCCCGCAGGATCGCGAACTGGCGCGCGAGATCGTAGGGCTCCAGCAGCGCGGGTGGTTTGGGCCGCAGACGCAGCACCGCGTCTTGGCGGGTGTCCCGGTCGCCCCGCCGGGTGACGACGCTCAGCATCATCATCTCGGCGGAATGTCCGAAGTTCACCCGGCCGAGGCCCTCGGTGCGGACGTCGTCGGCGTCGGGCACCTGCGAGCGCAGCCAGGCCGTCAGGCGCTGCTCTGAGTTGGCGTCCAGCGTCATCGGCGGGCCCGATCGTCGTCTGCGGGAAGCCGGTCGACGGGTGTCTTGTCCTGGGTGAACGCCGACATGTCCATCGCGGTCCAGTTCGGATAGCGGCGGTAGCCCCGCCCGCCGAGCAGCAATTCGAAGACGCCCCAACCGATGTCGCCGTCGGTCTCGAACCGCATCAGCTGGTCGAGCGCCATCGATTTGCCCTCGGCCTCGGCCAGCTGCTCGGAATCGGTGCTATCCCAAAGGAAATGGATGAAGTACGCCCCGCCGCCCAGGTCCTCGTATTGGCAATGCGCCATCGGCAGCCCGTAGTAGGCGTTGACCTCCTGGTGGGCGGCGTCGGCGAAGACGCGGTAGGCCTTGCCGTCCTCGTCGGTGAAGATCAGCGTCGCGCGGGCGGGCCGCTTGGTGTCGCCGTCGAATTCCACCTCGTGCTCGATCTGGACGAATCGTTTCGACAGCGTGCCGTCGGCGCGAGTGATCCCACCGTCGACGTAATTGACTGTGCCGTCCGAGGATTCGATGACCCAGGCCTCGATGGCGCAGTCGTCGAATCCGGCGTCAAGCCACAGCCAGAAGTCGAGCTTGTCCGAGACGCGCACACCGAACGTGCGGTCGCGCCCGCCGTGGAACCCGTCCACGCTGATGCGCTCGCCGTCGATCACGACCCAGCCGCTCCATCGTCCGGGTTCCTTCATGTGGTACATGTCGGCCAGCATCTGCCCGTCCTCCCCGCGCACCTTCATCGGCAGCAGCTCCCACATCGGGGCGGTGGGCTCGTAGTAGAGCTCCCACTCGATGCCGGACTTGTTGGGGGCGACGTCGAGCCTCCACTTCTTCAGCGGCTCGACGCAGGTCCAGCTCATCGGCCCGGCGCGCAGGTCGGCGCGGTCGGCACCGGTCACGGGCCGGCCCGCCAACAGGTCCCAGTGCCGGCCGTCGGCGAGGCTGACCTTGACATATCCCAGCGCGGTTCCGGTGTTCGGGTTGTTGCCGTAGCCGCTTGCCAACAACATGGTGCCGTCGGGCGACGCGGCGAAGAAATAGCACCGGTCCGACCACGTCGGATCGGGATCGTGCACCCGGTCGAAGGTCGTGGGGAGCTGGTGGGTGAACGACTCGTCGGCAGCGGAGTAGCCCATCATCGCCCTCTCTGGTGTGCTAATAGCCTGGGCCACAGCGGGATTCGAGCCCAGGCGGCCCCACTGCGGTCATCCGCGGCATCAGATCTCGAAGCAGCACAACGCATCCCGTACCATCGGCGAAATGGAACCGAGCCGGTGGTGGGGCGCCGACCGCGCGATCCTCGACGACGAGGAGGCCCGCAGGCGGATCCTCGACGCCGCGGGACGCTGCATCGTCCGCCGGGGCAACTCTCAGTTCCGGATGGGTGAGGTGGCCGACGAGGCCGGCGTGTCGCGGTCGACGGTGTACCGGTACTTCCCCGGCCGCGACGACGTGTTGCTCGGCCTGATGCTGATGCGGGTCGACAAAGCGCTTGGTGATCTGGTGCGCTCGCTGCCCACACCCGAGGACCCGGTTCGGTCGGTGCCCGAGATGGTGCTGGCGCGCGTCGAGTCGGTGGCCGGCAATCCGCTGAACGAGGCGATGTTCGCCGCGGAGAGCACCGCCGTGGCCGCGGCCCTGGATAAGGGCTCGGAGCCCTTCGTTGAGCTGCTGCTGCGGCACTACGAACCCCTGCTGAACCGGTGGAAGCGGGCGGGGCGCCTATACGACGACCTCGACTTTCGCTCGATCGTCCAGTGGTTGCACACCACCACGTTGTTTCTACTGGGGCCGTCGTGGCGCTATCGCCCGGCCGCCGACAAACGCCAGTTCGTCGAGCAGTTCGTGGTGCGGGCCCTGGTGCCACAAATCAGACAATAATCCAGTATTGTCTGATGTCCAGACGTTCGGGTATTTTTGTCTGACGGGACCCCGCGCCGGTTGAGTGACCCCTCCCGCCGGCACGGGGCTCCCGAACCAGGACGGATACATATGAAAAACCTTGCGGAACAAGCTTTTTCCCTTGTCGGCTTGGCCGCTCACCTGGGCCAGGGAGTCAGCCGGGTGGCCGCCGACGCCGTCGTGGGCCCCCGGCTGGGGTTGCCCCGCACGGTCGCCGACATCGACGCCGGAGTCCTGTCCAAGCTGATGGGAACCACGGTTCGGTCGGTCCGGGTGCTCGACCATGACGCCGGGACCTCGTCGCGGGCCCGGCTCGTGCTGACCGGCAAGAACGTCCCCGAATCGGTGTTCGTCAAGGTCGCCGCCGAAACGGCCGCCACCCGCCTGATGGGCGAACTCGGCCGCCTCGGACACACCGAGGTGCGCTTCTACAACGAACTCGCGCCGCAGCTCAACGGCGTGCCGCAGGCCTACGGCGCCGCGTTCGACAGCTGGACGGGCCGATACCTGCTGGTTCTGGAAGACCTGCCCGCCGAATCGTGCGAATTTCCCGACACGCTGCACCCGCTCTCCCCCGACCAGGCCAGCCTCATCGTCGAATTGCTGGCCGACCTGCACGCTACTTTCTGGGACCGCCTCCCGCGCGATCGTCGCGGCCCGCTGGGCTGGCTATACACGCCGTCGAGCGACGTCACCTCGCTCCTGACCGGTTCGCTGATGCACGCCTCGATCAAGCGGCTCGCAGGACGCACCGAAATTCCCGTCGAGAACGGCGCCTTCATCGCCGACAACTACCGTGCCGTCGCCGCGCTGATCGACGCGACCCCGCACACCGTCATGCACGGCGACGCGCACCCCGGCAACATGTATTTCCACGGCGGCAAGGCGGGGCTGCTGGACTGGCAGGCGGTACGGCGCGGCCACCCCTCCCGCGAGCTCGCATACACGCTGATCACCAGCCTGACCCCGCAAGACCGCGAGGCGAGCCAGCGCGAGCTGCTCGACGACTACCGGCGCGGGCTCGCGGCCGCCGGCGGACCGGAACTCGACCGCGACGACCTGTGGCGGCGCTACCGGCAGGCCGCGCTGTACGCGTATGTCGCCCCGCTGATCACCGCGGGGATGGGCGGAATGCAGGTCGAAGGCATCGCCATGGAGGGCCTGCGGCGCGGTGTGGCAGCGCTGGACGACCTGGAAACCATTGCGGCACTGAAGAGTTGTTTGTAGCGCCAACTCACTCGGCGGCAAGCTTGCGGTGCTTGATCATGTCGCTGATGCCCCCGTCGCCGAGCCGCTGACGGAACGCCGGCGCCGTGTAGCCGACGACGGTCGCGTCGGTGCGGGCACGCGCGGTCGCCGCGCGCGGCATGTGAAACAGCACGCCAATTTCGCCGAAGTAGTCCCCGGGTCCGGAGACCTTCACCAATTCCTCACCGCCGTCAGCCAATTCGCGCACGATCTCGAATTCACCGTCGGACACGAAGTAGATCAGCTCGCCCATCGTCGACTGCTCGAACAGCACCTCGCCGGCCTTGACCTCTATCGTTTCCGGTGGCTTGTTCGTCTCGGGGAAATCGGGCGTCAGCTCGACGACGCGATCGGCCATCGGCAGGATCCGGGAGTCGTGGGTGGCGACCACGACAATACGATCCCCGTCCGCGAGTTCGCGGATCAACCGCAGCACCTCTTCCACCTGAATGAAGTCGAGGTGCGCGGTCGGTTCGTCGGCGAGGATCAGCGGTGGATCCAACGCGATCGCGCGGGCGACGGCCACGCGTTGCTGCTGCCCGCCGCTCAGGTCGCCCGGGCGGTGTTTCATTCGCTCTTGAAGGTTGACCCGCGTCAGGAGCTCCTCGGCGCGCTCACGCGCGGCCCGGCGCGACATCCCGGCCTCGCGCATCGGAACCATTACGTTCTCTAGGGCCGTGAGGCTGGGCACCAGGTTGAACGCCTGGAAGACAATGCCCACCTTGTCGCGCCGATAGTCCGCCAGCGCAGTGCGGTCGAGGGTGATGATGTCGACGTCATCGAACTTGATTGCGCCCGACTTTGGCCGCAGTATGCCGCCGAGGCAGGACAGCAGCGTCGTCTTCCCGCACCCGCTGGGCCCGAGGAGGATCACCAACGACCCCGCCGTCACATCGAGGTTCAAGCCGTTGATCGGCCGCAGAGCGTATCCGCCGCTGTAGTACTCGACGACGAGGTCCTGAATGCTGAGATCGCCCATCGCTAAGGACCTCCGAACGCGAGCGCCGGATCGATGGCCACCACGCGCCTCAGCCCGGCGAGGCTGGCCAACAGGCCGACCACGATGGCGACCGCGGGTAACAGCAGGTACGCGCCGACGGGGATCGCGACGATCATCGGAAACAGCGGTGCCATCAGCTGCGCAAGCCCGACGCCCACCGCCGCCGCGAGCAACGCAACAACCAGCGCCTGCAACGTCAGCCCCGCCATGATGGATCGCGTCCGCGTGCCGATCGCCTTGAACACCGCAAAGTCGCGGACCCGCTCGAGCGCGGAGAGATAGACCACCGATCCGACGACCAGCGCCGCCACGATCCACAGCAAGACGGTGACGATCGAGATCGAAGTCACCGCCACGTGCAACGGGCGCACCAGGTCCTTCACCGCACCCGCCCGGTCGTACGTCTGGTAGCCGTCCGGGAGGTGTCGGGGTGTGCCGACGACCCCGATCGACGTGACCATCGGCTGCCCGTTATACGCCACCTGCTGCAGGCCCGGCGTGGTGAGGAAGATGTTCGGGATCTTCGCCAGCGCAGTGGAATTCGGCACAATGCCGACGATCCGCAATACGTGTGCGCCGACCTCCAGGGTGTCGCCGACGCGCAGGCCCAGCACACTCGACGCCGCGACCTCGTCCGGCATCGACGGCGCGCGACCCTCCGAGACTCGCGGCATGCCGGGGCCATGCTCGGGGGCGCCGAACGCCGTGACGTTTCGCGTTGTCCCGCCCTCCTTCATGATCGTCCCCACGCAGCCCAGCGGGGCCGCGGCTGCGACGCCGGGCAAAGCTCTAATGTGGGCCAGGTCGACGTCGGGGAATGGTGTCGAACCCAGGAACGGTCCGGCCGCTCCGTTTTTCACCACGAACGCGTCGACGCCCAGGGAATCGACGGTGCCGCGGGCCTCGACCTGGAAGCCGTTCATCAGTCCGGTCATGACCAGTGTCATTCCAAAGATCAGCGCGGTGCTGACGACGGTGATGATCAGGCGCCGTTTTTTCCATTGCATGTCGCGCAGGGCCGCGAAGAGCACTTCCAGAACCTACCAACGTACCGATCTTCCAGGGCAGGGGTGATCCCTCGCGGGTGCGCGCTGATCAGCGACAGAGTCATTGACTGGTTCCTCCGCGACGAATACTGTGAGGAGTTACGCTACTTGGCGTAGCGAAATACTGCCTGCCTCGCGTCGACTGCGCATGGCGACAAGGAGTGAACCTCATGTTCGACCTGAAGATCACCGGTGGCACTGTCGTCGACGGCACCGGCGCCGAGCGCTATCGGGCCGACGTCGGCATCAAGGACGGCGTCATCGTCGACGTCGTTCGGCGCGGCGCCGACGACCCCGAGATGGGCGGCGAGGCTGCCGAAACCATCGATGCGACAGGGCATCTGGTGGCCCCCGGGTTTGTCGACATCCACACCCACTACGACGGCCAGGTGAGCTGGGACGGCCTGCTCGAGCCGTCCAGCGGCCACGGCGTCACCACGATCGTGACCGGCAACTGCGGCGTCGGCTTCGCGCCGGTGCGGCCCGGCAGCGAGCAATGGCTGATCGAGTTGATGGAGGGCGTCGAGGACATCCCCGGCACCGCGCTCACCGAGGGCATCACCTGGGGCTGGGAAACCTACCCCGAGTACCTCGACGCGATCGGCAAGCAGAAGTTCGCGATCGACGTCGGCAGCCAGGTCGCCCACGGCGCCATCCGCGCGTATGCGATGGGCGAGCGGGGCGCCCGCAACGAGCCGGCCACCCCCGACGACATCGCGGCCATGTCGCGGCTGGTCACCGAGGCCATCGAGGCCGGCGCGCTCGGATTTTCGACGTCGCGCACGATGGGCCACCGCGCGATGGACGGCGAGCCGGTGCCCGGCACCTTCGCCGCCGAGGAGGAACTGTTCGGCCTGGGCCGAGCCATGGCCGCCGGCGGTCAGGCCGTGTTCGAGCTGGCTCCACAGGGGGCCGCGGGCGAGGACATCATCGGCCCGAAGAAGGAATTGGACTGGATGCGCCGGCTGAGCGCGGAGATCGACCGCCCGGTGTCGTTTGCCCTCATTCAGGTGGACGCCGACCCGAAGCTGTGGCGCGAGATGCTCGACCTGTCCGCAGATGCGCACGCGGCGGGCGCACGGCTGCACCCGCAGATCGCGGCGCGACCGTTCGGAATGATGATCGGCTTCCAAGGGCATCACGGCTTCAGCCATCGGCCGACGTATCGCAGGCTCGCGGCCGAATGCAGCCGCGCCGAGCTCGCGCAGCGCCTCGCCGATCCCGCGGTCAAGGCGGCGATCCTGTCCGAGGAGGACCTGCCGGTCGACCCAACCCTGCTGTTCGACGGGATGTTCGCCCTGGTGCAGCACTCGCTGCACCGCCTCTACGCGCTGGGCAACCCGCCCGACTACGAGCCGACGCCCGACCGCACCGTCGCCGCGATCGCCAAGGAACGCGGCGAGGACCCGCTGGCCACCCTGTATGACCTCATGCTCGAGTCGAACGCGACCAACATGCTGATGCTGCCGCTGTTCAACTACGCCGACGGCAACTGCGACGCGATCCGGGAGATGATGCTGCACCCCGCAGGCGTGCTGGGGCTCTCCGACGGCGGCGCGCACTGCGGAATGATCTGTGACGCTTCCTATCCCACGTTCCTGCTGACGCACTGGGCGCGGGACCGCCGCCGGGGCGAGAAGTTGCCGCTCGAGTACGTGATCCGCAAGCAGTCCCGCGACACCGCGCACCTGTTCGGCCTCACCGACCGCGGCACCATCGAAGCCGGCAAGAAGGCCGACATCAACGTGATCGACATGGACGCCCTGCGACTGCACCCGGCGGCGATGGCCTTCGACCTGCCGGCCGGCGGCCATCGGATCCTGCAGGGGGCGAGCGGCTACGCCGCCACAATCGTCAGCGGCACGGTGACCCGCCGCCACGACGTCGACACCGGGGCGCGCCCCGGTCGCCTAGTGCGCGGAGCGCGTTAGGGCTGCGCATGAACGCGCCCGCCGGTAACCCGACTCGCACGCGTGACGAGGACGCGATCGGCACCCCGCCCGGCTGCCCGACCCTGGTGCCGGCCGAGCGCTACTACTCGCCGGCGTTCGCCCAACTCGAGGTCGAACGGATGTGGCCGAAGGTGTGGCAGCTCGCCTGCATGGTCGACCACGTCGCCGAGCCGGGCGATTACTTCGAATACCGCTGCGGCGCCTACGGGGTGCTGATCGTGCGCGGGGAAGACGGCGTCCTGCGCGCGTTCCAGAACGCCTGCCGCCATCGCGGCAACTCGCTGTGCACCGGCTCGGGGTCCGGGCTGCGCGAGCTCAAGTGCGGATATCACGGGTGGACTTGGGACCTCGCCGGCGCGCTCAAGCGGGTGCCCGACCGCAAGGGCTTCGGTTCGCTCCGGATGTCCGATTTCCCGCTGATACCCGCCCGCGTCGACACCTGGGAAGGGCTCGTCTTCGTCAACCTGGACGTCGGCGCGACGTCGCTGCTCGAATACCTGGAGGCGATGCCCGACGACATCGCGTGGTGCCACCTGAGCGACTTCCGGTGCTACGCGACACTCACCATCGACGTCGACGCCAACTGGAAGACGATCGCCGACGGCTTCAGCGAGACCTACCACATTCAGACGCTGCATCCCGAGCTGCTGCGCTGCGTCGACGACGTCCATGCGCCCCAACAGATCTGGGGTCACGCCGGCAAGTCCGACCAGCCTTACGGCGTGCCCAGCCCGCGGTTCGACGGCGCGCTGAGCGACGAAGAGGTGTGGGACGCCTACGTCCAAACGCAGGGCGCCCTGATGGGTGCGGCCGAGGGCACGCCCTTCCCGGCCGACGAACGCCGGCCCGGGCAGACGGTCCAGGACCTCATCGCCGAGCACACCAGGGCCTTCGCGGCCAGCCGCGGGGTGGACCTCGCCTGGGCCGACACCGACCGGATCACCCGCCTGCACCAGTACAACGTGTTTCCCAACATGACGCTGCTGGCCAACGCCGATCACCTGACCGTCATGTGTGCGCGGCCCGGCGCCGATCCCGATCACGGCGAGATGGTCATGTTTTTGATGACCCGGATGTCCCCGGGCGCGCCGCGCACCAAGCCGGCCGATGTGCGGACCACCGCCGGGGAGGCCGAACCGGGCCTGGTGCTCACCCAGGACATCCAGCTGCTCGCGGGCCTGCAGCGCGGCCTGCGCCAGCCCGGCTTTACCCACCTGGCGCTGTCCAGCGAGGAATGCCGCGTAATCAACATGCATCGCAACCTGGAGCGGTATCTGCGGCTGCCCGAAGGCGAGCGGATGACCGGCGGTTAAAAGGTGCCGACGGAATTCGCTTAGACCTCCCGAAATCGGGTAGGCGCGCATTAGACTCCCGGCTTGTGACGAGTCCGTCCGATGCCTGGGGCTACGAACGGCGGCAACTCATGCATCAGGTACAGATGCGATGTCAGGCCCTGGGCCGCAGGCGGGCGCGACGGCTGTGTCACCACTTCGAGCGCGTCGGGGTCCACACCGCCCCCGAACGCCTGCGTCAGATGGTGGCCGGTGCGCCCGTCGCCGACGATGAAGTCACGGACGTCAATTTCGCTCTGATCGCGTTGCAGCTCAACCGCGAGGCCCGCGGCGCGCGGGTCAAGCGCCTCAAGCGCCAGGGCACCCGCTCGCTGCTGTTCATGGGCCTGGTCCTGGTCGTTCTCAACTTCCTTTTCTGCATCGCCTACGTCTTGCTGAACCTGGCCCAACAGGCCACGCCACTGTGAATTCGGGCTGATAGTCGCCATCAAGACTCGACCGTGCGGCTGGCCGCACGCTCGAAGCCGAATGTGCGGCTGGCCGCACGTTCGCGGACACTTTCAGCGCGGGGCGACGATCCCGTTGTCGTAGGCGTAGACGATCGCCGCGGCGCGGTCGCGCAGGTCGAGTTTTCCGAAGATCCGGCCGATGTGGCTTTTGACCGTGACACCCGAGATGCACAGTTCGTCGGCGATTTCGCTGTTGGACAGTCCCTTTCCGATCAGCGTCAGCACGTCCAACTCGCGGGTGGTGAGTTGGGAGATCTCGTTGGCCCGGCTTTCGCAGGCGCCGGGCGCGGCCTTGCGGTAGGTGGTGAGCACGCGGGAGGTGACCGCGGGATCCAGGTAGCTGTCTCCCCTGGCCACCGTCCGCACGGCGCGGATCAACTCCTCGGCCGACGAGTCCTTGAGCACGAATCCGGCGGCCCCGGCCCGCAGCGCCCCGGACAGCAGGTCGTCCTCGTTGAAGGTGGTCAACGCGAGCACGGGCGGGCCCCCCGCCAGCCGTCGCGTCGCCTCGATGCCGTCGACCCGCCGCATCCGCAGGTCCATCACGACGACGTCGGGCCGGTATTCGGCCACGGCGGCGGGCACCTCGTCCCCGTCGGCGCATTCGGCGACCACGTTGAATCCGTCCTTGCGACGCAGGATCCGGCGCAACCCGGAGCGCACCAAGTCCTGATCGTCGACCAGCAGCACCGCGATCTCGGCCTCGTCGATCACAACTTGCACCACGGCGGCCGCCACCCGGTGTCGCCCGCTTCCAGCGGGATCTCGGCCCGCACCGACCACCCGTCGCCGGTCGGGCCGACGTCGATCGCGCCGCCCAGCAGCTCGACGCGCTGACGCATGCCGTTCACCCCGCGCCCTTCCGCACACGGGCCTGCGGTCACCGCGGCCGGGAGTCGATTGTTGACGACGAGGTTTGCCGATGCAGCCGAAATAGTCAGCGCCACGGCGGATTTCGAGTCGGGCGCGTGTTTGGCGATGTTGGCCAGCGATTCTTGGGTGATGCGGTACAACGCATGCCCGACGGCGGCCGAGACGCGTTTGACCGATCCGTCGCTACGCAACGTGACGTCCAGGCCCGCTCGCTCGAAATCCGCAACGAGCGCCGCGATGTCGTCGATGCCGGGCTCGGGCCCAATTCTCATCGGTGAATCGTCGAGCAGGCCGACCGTGCGGCGGATGTCGGCCATCGCCTGCCGGCCCAGCCGCTCGGCCTGTTCGAGCGCCTCCACCGCGTCATCGACGTCGCGATCCTGCTGCAGTGCCCGCCGCGCACCGGTCACGTTCAACAGCGTGATGGACAACGAGTGGGCGATGACGTCATGCACCTCGCGGGCGATGCGCCGACGCTCGTCGGCCGCGGCGTGCTCGGCAAGCATCTTCTGCGCCTCCATCTGTTCGGCCAGCAGCCGCCTTTGCGTGCACATGAGGTAGCCGATCAACCAGCCGCCGCCGACAAAACCCAAATACAACGCCACCGCGTCGAGGCGATGCAGCTCTGACGCGACGAGGAGCAGGGCGCTCGCCGACATGGAGGCCAGGAAGCCGCCCACCGCCGACGTCAACGCGCCGACCGCCCCAACCATCAACACCAGCAATGACGGTGCGAAGTCGGCACGAACGGGCGTCGACGTGCCGAACAGCATCACCGCGGTCGCCGCTGACCAAGTCGGCCACAAGACCACAGAGCGGACCTTCACGTTGAAGAGGATGAACGTCAACGCCGGCGACAGGGCGATCGCAAATGCGCCGAGACAGACTGGCAGGTCCGCGGCCGGCCGTTGCAACGTCGCGACGATCCCGCCAAGGATCACGATGGCATCGGTGATCAACAAGAACGACCAAGTGATCCCAACCGGGAGAAGCTCACCCCGTCGGCGAACCCGTTCTCCCAGGTAATCGCCTGCGGCACGCAACATCAAACAATCGTAGGACCCGGTGCCCCGCGCCCACATCATGCCGAGGTCGGCAGCCGTCTCCGCCCGTGGTAGGAGGCAAAGACCGAACCTCGGCACGACGCGCGGCAGGGGGCCGCTTTCCTAGCGTCGAGTCATGACATGGACACTGCTGCACGACCGGATGGCCTTCATGGCCAACGTGATCAAGGCCGCCGAGACCGATCCCGAGGCGGCCCTCGCGCTGGCCGACGGTTCGTCCGAGGTCTCTCGGCTATTCGGCGGCGAGGAGGGGCTCCTGCTGTCGCTGCGGCAGCGCTGGATGACGATGCTCGTCGCCAAGTTGGATCAGGCGGCGCACGACGGCGTCGCGGCCGAACGGGTGCGGGCCGACCTCGCGGCCGCTGAGCCGGGGCTGCACGCCCTGCTGGAGATCGCGTCCCGGCGGTCGCTGCGGGTGCGGTCCCTGTCCGGGGGAGAGCGGCGGGTCATGGAGTTGCTGGGCGGACCCAGCGATCGGCAGACCGTTGCTTGACGGAACGGGAATCATCTCGCGCCTGACCGGCCGATGCGCGATCCTGATCGTCGGCCTGTGGGTCTTGGCGGCGGGTGCCGCCAATCTGGCCGTCCCCCAACTGGAGCGGGTCGTGGAAACCCACGCCCGCACGTTCATGCCCGCCGCCGCGCCGAGTTCGGTCGCCGCGTCCCGCGCCGCCCAGCTGTTCGGCCAAAAGCCAAGCAACAACTTCGTTTACGTGGTGCTCGAACGCGATCAACGCCTCACGCCGCGCGACCGCCAGTTCTATGACGCGTTGACCGCGACCCTCTCCTCCGATCGCGGCCACGTGAACGCGGTCACCGACTTGTGGTCACAGCCCGCCACCGCCGCCGGCGCCCAGAGTTCCGACGGGCGGGCGGTCAGCCTGATGGTGCGGCTCGCCGGAATGCTCGGCACCTCCCAAGCCCGCGATTCGGTGAACGCCGTGCGCGGCGAGGTGGCCAAGCTGTCACCGCCGCAAGGCCTGCGCGTCCTCGTCACGGGTCCCGGCGCCACGATCGTCGACGAATTCGCCGCGATCGACCGGCAGATGCTCACGATCACCGCCGCCACGGTCGGTGTCATCCTGCTGTTGCTGCTGTTGGTGTACCGATCGCCGATCGCCGCGGCGATCCCGCTGATGTCGGTCGGCATCGCGCTGGCCGTGGGCCGGGCCGTCGCCGCGGCGTTCGGCCAAGCGAATGTCGTTGAGGTGTCGCTGTTCTCGGTGGCGCTCATGGCGGCGATGACGCTGGGCGCGGGCACCGACTACGCGATATTCCTCATCGGCCGCTACCACGAGGGCCGGCGACGCGGCGTCGCGCCGACCCAGGCGCTGGCCGAGGCCTACCGCGCCGTCGCGCCGGTGGTGATCGGATCGGCCCTGACGGTGTCGGTGGCGTTGGGATGCCTGGGCTTCGCGCAGGTGGGGATGTTCCGCAGCGCCGGGATACCCTGCGCCATCGGGATTCTGGTAACCATGGCCGCCGCGTTGACGCTGACGCCGGCGCTCATGGGCCTGGCGTTGCGCCGCGGGTTCCTCGAACCGCGCCCCTCGAGGACGTCGCGGCGCTGGCGACGCGTGGGGGCGGCGGTTGCGCGCTGGCCCGGACCTGTCCTCGTCACCGCGGGTGGGTTGACCCTGCTGGCGGCGCTGCCGCTGGCCGGCACGCGGGTCGGTTGGAACGAGCCGGCCGCCACCCCGTCCGCCGCGGAATCGAGTCGCGGCTATGCGGCCAGCGACCGGCACTTCGCGTCCAATTCATTGCTGCCCGACGTCGTCACCATTCAGGCCGACCACGACCTGCGGAACCCGGCGGGGCTGATAGCCGTCGAGCGGATCACGCGCCAGATCATGGCGATACCCGGTGTGCGCACGGTGCAGTCCGCGAGCCGGCCCGACGGCAGGGTGCCCGACCAGGCGACGTTGACGTATCAGACCGGGGTGCTCGGCCGTCAGCTCGGGGACACGATCGACTCACTGACCCAACGGCTGAACCGGGTCTCCGAACTCGACAACGCCCTCGCGCAGGCGCAAACCGCGGTGGACACTCTTGGCAGCGGATTGCGCGGCGGCAGTTCGGGGCTGGCCGACATGTCCGCGGCCGCGGACGACATGCGCAGCGGCATGGACGGCGTGCAACGCACCGTCAGCACGGTGTCGGGTTATCTCGACCCACTGCGGGATTTCGTCGCGCGGACTCCGGACTGCGCCGCCAATCCGGTCTGCTCGACCGTGGACCGTGTGGTCCAACCCGTCGACAGTCTCGTGCAGACCTCGTCGCGGCTCGGCGACGGCGCCGCCAAGCTGACCAGCGGTTCGAATACGGCCGCCAAGGCGATCGCCGGCCTACCTCAAGCGGTGACATCGATGAAAGACGCTCTGGGACAGGCGCGTTTGGCCACCCGCGACTTGTTGGGCCTGAGCGGGACGATCGGCCCGCAGCTGCACCAGTTGACCGACTACCTGACTGAGATCGCCACGCAATTTCAGGGCAGCGCCGCATCGGGTTTCTACCTGCCACAGCGAGCGCTGAGCGACCCGCGGTACGTCGACGTGCTGCACCAACTGACGTCCGCCGACGGTCACGCCACCTACCTGCTGGTCTACGGCGACGGCAACGAATGGGGCGCCGAGGGCGCCGCGCGGGCCGATCAGGTGCGCACCGCGATCAAGGAGGCGACCAAGGAGGGAACGCTGGCGCCGACGGGTGTGGACCTGGCCGGCGTCGGCCCCGTGACCGCCGATCTGCAGCACTTCGTCGCCCGCGACAGCGCGTTGCTCGTGGGCGCGGCACTGGTCCTCATCTTCCTGATCGTCGCGGCGATGCTGCGCAGTCCGGTGGCCGGGCTGGTCGTCGTCGGCACCGTCGTCGCCTCCTACGCATCGGCGCTCGGCATCAGCGCGCTGATCTGGCAGCGCCTGCTTCATCACGAGTTGCATTGGGCCGTCGCGCCCATCGCCTTCATCGCGCTGATCGCCGTCGGGGCGGACTACAACCTGCTGCTGGCGTTGCGGATCAAGCAGGAGGCAACCGCGGGAATCAGAACGGGGATCATTCGCGCGTTCGGCGGTACCGGCGGGGTGGTCACCACCGCGGGCATCGTCTTCGGGCTCACCATGCTTGCGTTGCTGGGCAGCAGCGTGCTCAGCATTGCGCAGATCGGCACGACGATCGCGGTGGGGTTGATGATGGACACCCTCGTCGTGCGGGCGCTCGTCGTGCCGTCCATCGTCGCGCTGCTGGGCAGATGGTTCTTCTGGCCGCGCTCCGTCCCGCGTCTCCGGCCCGCGATGAAAGCGCCCGGGCGCCAACTGGTTTCGGCGGGAAGCGCCTAGCTTTAGGGCGCCGGCACGGGCTTGAGCCGGCGCCTGATATCAACTCGCGCTCAATCGCGGTCGTGGTGGCACACGGCCTCTAGCCTCAGCCCGAACGGGTCGTACCAAAAGGTGGCGTAATAGTGGCCGGCGTACTGCGGGAAATGCCGCGGGGAATGGATGACCGTGCCGCCGATCCGAAGTACATGGTCGTGCACGGCGTGCACCGAGGACCGCCGCCGCACCATGAACGCCAGGTGCTGCAGCCCCGTCCGCTCTGCCGAGTAGTCCCCCGGTTGGCTGGACGGATAGAAGAACAGGTACGTGCCGGGCTTGTTGTCCGCGGGTTTGTAGGCGAATTCGTCGTCCGCATCAAGGAAGGGCTCGAATCCGACCAGGGGCATCAACGCGTCGTAGTAGCGCTTCGCGGCCGGGAGGTCCGGCACGTTGACACCAAGGTGGCCCAGCATCGCGTCACCCGGCCGGGCCGCGCCCGTCACCGGCCAGCCGCAGCAGCAGGCGCGTGCCGCCCAACGGACTGGAATGCAGGGACGCGCTCCCGCCGTGCAATTCGGCCTGCTGCGCGACGAGGGCCAGCCCCAGCCCCGACCCGGAACGCGAGGCGGTCGATCCGCGGGAGAAGCGTTCGAAGACCGCGGTGCGCTCGTCCTCGGGCACCCCGGTGCCGTTGTCGTCGACGGCGATTTCCACGCCCTCGCCGGAACTGGTCACGTAGAGCCGGATTTCGGTGGCGCTGCCGTGCTTGACGGCGTTGGCGATGGCGTTGTCGATCACCAGGCGCAGCCCGGTGGGCAGCCCCACCATCAACACCGTGGGCGACGGCACCAGCGACACCTGCACATCCGGGTAGACGCGCAGCGCGTCGTGCGCGGCCCGGTCCAGAAGCTCGGTGACGTCGAAGGGGACAAAGTCGTCGACGGTGGTCAGGTCGCCCTGCGCGAGCCGTTCCAGCGCCGTCAGCGTCGCTTCGATCCGGCTCTGGGTGCGGATGACGTCACCGATCACCTCCTGGCGTTGTTCCCTCGGTATTTCCAAGGTGGACAACACTTCCAGGTTGGTGCGCATGGCGGTCAGCGGGGTGCGCAGTTCGTGCGACGCAACGGCGGCGAAGTCGCGCGCCGACTCGAGCGCCGCCTTGGTGCGCTGTTGCTCGTTGCCGATGCGGGCCAGCATGCCTTCGACCGCTTCGGCGATCTCCACGGCCTCGCGCACGCCCCGAACCTGGACTTCGTCGGGGCTGGATTGAGCGTTGATGGCGCGGGCCTGCTGCGCCAGCAACAGGAACGGGTTGACCATGATCAGCGAGATCACCCAGCCGACGAGGATCGTGCCGCCGATGACGCTGCCGCAGATCAGCAACACCCGCATGTGCAGTTCGTTGATCCGGTGTTGGGCCTCGGCCAGCGGGGCGGCGAGCGCGATCGAGGCGGGGCCCGCGCTGAAGGTACGGACGCGGTACTGCACGCCGTTGATGGTGGTGTTGGCGTATCCGTTCGGGAGCTTCGGCAAAACGATATCGCCGGGAACGGACACCGTGACATCCCCGATGCGCGCGGTGCGCACCAGGTTGCCGTCCGGAATCGGCCGATCGGGATTGGCGAGCTGCCCGCTGGTGATCAGCGTGTTGATGTCTCCCAAACTGCTCACCGAATCCAGCCGTCGGTCGAGCTGGCTGTACTGATCGTTGGTGACGCCGATCCACACCCAGGCGCCCAGAAGGACGACCAGCGTGATCACCGACAGCGCGGCGACGATGAGGATGGTGCGCAGCGAGAGCACCTTCATCGGCAACCGCAGGTGGCGAACCGGAGGCGTATCGGTCGCCATCACTCACACCGTCCGCGGCAGCGGCCGAACTTCTCGTGACATCTTGCCTTCCGTCTTGGCCCTGGCTTGACCAACGAGCTCAGGATATAGGCGCGATGTTTGAGGTTAGCGGTTCACACGCGCGGCGCTACGAGCGGCGGCGCAGCGGTCAGCTCCCTTCGGCGGTTGCCGCCTTGGGATGGACCAAGGTCAGCTGGACACTGCCGCGTTCTACAGTTGCGGCCGCACCGTCGGACGGGCCGGTCCCGTCCGGCTCACTCACGCCGTGGATCCGCACCGTGCCGCCGGTGTGCCGATGGTGACGCAGCCAGTCGCTAATCGCCTGGTGCGCGGCGTGATCGAGGTAGTTGGCCGCCACGTTGACGGTCACCTTCGCGCCCGCCGGCACGGACGCCAGCACCCGGGTGAGTCGGGGCAGGGCGAGAAACGTACATGCGCCCCCGACCTCGATCGTCCATTCGTCACCCACGTGCGCGGCCTCGACCCTGGCCCGTATCACCCGCCAGCCGGTCAGCGCCACGGCGACCACGAGGCCGATCATGACGCCGTGCAAGAGATTGAGGAAGACCACCGCGAAAGCGGTGACGATGTAGACGGCGAGATCTCCGGTGCGCCGGGCGGTCTCGATATGCGCCGGCTTGAGCAGCTGGAGTCCAACGACGATGAGCAGGCCGGCCAGCGCGGCACTCGGAATCTGCTCGACCAGTTCCGCGAACGGGAGCGTGAACAGCAGGATCCACACGCCGTGCATCACCGTCGAGGCCCGGGATTTGGCGCCCGCGTTGACATTAGCCGCGCTACGCACGATGACACCGCTGACCGGCAGGCCACCGATCGCGCCCGACACGATGTTCGCGGCGCCCTGTCCGATCAGCTCGCGATCGAAGTCGGTCCGCGTTCCGTTGTGCATTCTGTCGATCGACACCGCGGTCAGCAGGCTCTGAACGCTGGTGACAAGCGCGACCGTCAGTACACCCACCGCGACGGCGCCCCAGCCGCCGTCGGGCAATTCCGGCAACTGCAGCGCATCCACGACGGATCCCTCGAGTTCGATCCGGGGCACGTCGAACGGGAAGACCCGCGAAATGACGGTCACCGCAACGATGGCGACGAGCGCTCCGGGTATGCGGGCGACTTTGGCGGGAGCCCATCGCCATCCGACGAGAATCAGTACCACCAGCACGCCCAGGATCATGCCGGGTCTGTGCGCGCCGACAACTTGATCCGGAAGTCCGATAACGTTCTGCCAGGCAGTGCTTTTGGATTTTCCGCCCAGCAACACGTGGACCTGTTGAAGTGCGATGGTGATTCCGATTCCGGCCAGCATTGCGTGCACGACGACCGGTGAAATCGCCAGCGCTGACCGCGCAATGCGGCTCATCCCCAGCAAGACCTGCACGACACCGGCGGCGACGGTGATCAAACATGTCACCCCCCAACCGAAGTCCGACACCAGGTCGGCGACGATGACGGTGAGCCCGGCCGCGGGACCGCTCACCTGCAGTGGTGATCCTCCGATGCACCCAGCGACGATCCCTCCGACGATCGCGGCTATCAGACCCGCGAGCACTGGAGCGTTCGATGCGATGGCGATCCCGAGCGACAGGGGAAGCGCGACCAGGAAAACGACCAGCGACGCAGGCAGGTCGCTGCGAATCACGCAGCCCAGCCGTTCTTTTCGTGATTCCGCGCCGCGATCGGCCGCTTGCTGAAGGGGTTCTCCAACTTGCTGCATTGCTCACTTTCTCATTAGGTGGCACCTGGGCGTTCCGCGATCTGCGGCACTCGCGTCGATGTAACACGCTGGGAATCAAGCATTTCCATGACTGCCGGCTATATCGTCGTTCGGCTGAGAATGCCCGGCCCCTGCTGTGAAAAGTAATTGGGGCGTTCGGACGCGGGCAACCCGACGGGCCCGTCGCATATCGAACGCAAAACTTTTGTCCGCATTCGCACCGCCCGAAGCGGTGGTTTGTGTGAAACGTGTAACACCGATGTTGCCCGCGGCATAGGTGAGTGAGTACTCTCTCACCTATGCAATCTTCGGGGCGTGACCGACTGCTGGGCGAAGCGCTGCGGCTTTTCGCCGACAAGGGTTACGCCGCGACGTCGGTGGCCGACATCCAGCGGGCGTCCGGTCTGGCGCCGGGGTCGGGCGCGCTCTACAAGCACTTCGGCTCCAAGCGGGAGCTGCTGGAGGCCGCCGTCGCGCACCGCATCGACAGCATCGTGGCGGCCCGCGAGCAGTACGACGCCGGGGAGCCCGGCAGCTTCGAGCAGGCGGTGCGAACCGCGGGGCAGTTGATCTGGAGCAACCTCAAGGACAGTGAGGATTTGCTCAAGGTCATGCTGCGCGAACCTGACGAGCTTGGCGATCTCGGCGAGAAGACCTGGCAGGTCATCACCGACAACGCCTATCAGCGGTTCGCCGACGAACTGGCCGCGTTGAATCGCTCGGGCCGCACCGAGATACCCGATCCCGCGGCGATCGCGGCCGTGGCGATCGGGTCGCTGTCTTACGCCGCGACGTTGCAGTCGCTGACCGGCCGCCTGCCCGGCAACATCGCCGAAGACCGCTACATCGAGGCATGGGTGAACCAGACGCTCAGCGTCCTCAGGCAATACCGCAAGCCGGAAAACCCGAAAAGCTGAAGTCCACCAATCTATTTCAGGAGTCATCCCGTGACATTTTCATTGCAATTGAGCGACGACGTGATCGAGGTGCGCGATTGGGTGCACAAGTTCGCGGCCGAGGTAATCCGCCCCGCCGCATCGGAATGGGACGAGCGGGAGGAAACCCCGTGGCCCGTGATCCAGGAGGCCGCGAAGGTCGGCCTGTACTCCCCGGACTTCTTCGCCCAGCAGGCGGCCGAGCCGAGCGGGCTGGGATTTCTCACCACGTTCGAGGAGATGTTCTGGGGTGACGCCGGCATCGCGCTGTCCATCCTGGGCACCGGTCTGGCCGCGGCGGCGTTGGCGGGCAACGGAACTCCGGAACAGCTGGGCCGCTGGCTGCCCGAGATGTTCGGTACGCCCGACGAACCCAAACTCGGCGCGTTCTGCTCCTCGGAGCCCGACGCGGGCTCGGACGTCGGCGCCATCCGCACCCGCGCACGCTACGACGAGGCGGCCGGCGAATGGGTGCTCAACGGCACCAAGACGTGGGCGACCAACGGCGGCATCGCCAACGTGCACATCGTGGTGGCCTCGGTCTATCCCGAGCTCGGCACCCGCGGCCAGGCCACGTTCGTCATCCCGCCGGATACCCCCGGCCTGTCGCAGGGGCAGAAATTCAAGAAGCACGGGATCCGTGCGTCGCATACCGCCGAAGTGGTGCTGGACAACGTCCGGCTGCCCGAGGACACGATTCTCGGCGGACGGGAGAAGTTCGAGGAGCGCATCGCGCGGGTCAAGTCCGGCGCCTCGTCGCGCGGACAGGCCGCGATGAAGACCTTCGAGCGCACCCGGCCCACGGTCGGCGCGATGGCGGTCGGGGTGGCCCGGGCCGCCTACGAATATGCGCTCGAATACGCCTGCCAGCGCGAGCAATTCGGCCGCAAGATCGGTGAGTTCCAGGCGATCGCGTTCAAGTTGGCGGACATGAAGAGCCGCATCGACGCGGCGCGGATGCTGGTGTGGCGGGCCGGATGGATGGCGCGCAACAACCAGAGCTTCGACTCGGCGGAGGGCTCGATGGCCAAGCTGGTGGCCAGCGAGACCGCGGTCTACGTCACCGACGAGGCCATCCAGATCCTGGGCGGCAACGGCTACACCCGCGACTACCCCGTGGAGCGGATGCACCGCGACGCCAAGATCTTCACCATCTTCGAGGGAACGAGCGAGATTCAGCGCCTGGTCATTTCGCGGGCGGTCACCGGCCTACAGATTCGTTAGGACTTCGCCGTCGGCTGCGACATGATGGCGGCATGACCACCGACATTCGGGTGCTCGACAGCGAGGACGACCTCATCGCCGCGGCGAACGTGTTTCGCGCAGCCATGGTGGGATTTCCCCCGCTGGCAAACCTGGCACCCGGTCAGATCACCGAGCTGCTCGAACCAGGCCGCACAATCGGCGCTTTCGTGTCGGGGCAACTCGTCGGCACCGCCGACGCGGTGACGAGCGCACTGACGCTTCCGGGCGGCGCGATCGTCGGCCACGCCGCGGTGACCCACATCGGGGTGCTGCCGTCGTTCACCCGAAAAGGCATCGCCACCGACCTGATACATCATCAGCTGCGCGATATCGCCGCGCGGGGTGAGGCGGTCGCGACGCTGCGCGCCTCGGAGGCGACCATCTACGAGCGCTACGGCTACGGTGTGGCGAGTTCGTCGCAGACGGTCGAGGTCCAGACCGCACGGGCGGCGCTGCGCCCCGGGGTGGCGGCCGGGGGTCCGGTGCGGCTGGTGGAAGTGGGCGAATCGTGGGACCTCCTGCCCCGGATCTACGCCGAGAATCGCCCGTCCCGCCCGGGGACCATCGACCGCCCGGCGGTGTGGTGGCGCAGCCTGCGGATGCGCGCCGAATCCTCCTCGGGCGCATCGTATGTCGCGGTGCACGGTGATCCGGGGTCGGAGTCCGGATTCGCTCGCTACCGCCCCGTCGACACCGATGCGTGGTTCGTCAGCGACCACCGCACCATCGCGGTCGAGGACTTCTTCGCGCCGACGATGGAGGCCTACGTCGGGCTGCTGCGCTTCCTGCTCGGGCTCGATCTCATCGACCGCGTGGTGTTCTGGATGCTGCCCGTCGACGATCCGTTGCCCTGGCTGCTCGTCGATCGGCGAGCCGCCCGGGTGAGTGCCGTGCACGATGAGACGTGGCTGCGGGTCGTCGATGCGCGAAAGGCGTTGGCAGCGCGCGGATATGTCGGGGGCGGGGAGGTCACCGTCGCGGTCGACGACCCCCTGTTGCCGGACAATTCGGCCAGCTTCACCGTCACCGCCGCCGGCGCGCAGCAGACGGACCGACCGGCCGCGTTGCACACCGGAGTCGACGCGCTCGGCGCCGCGCTGCTCGGTGGCGCGACCTGGCGCGGCCTGGCCGCGGCCGGGCTGGCCCGCGCCGACGACCCGCGAGCGCTCGCGATTGCCGATCGCCTGTTCGCGGTGGCGGAAGCCCCACACGCAGGGTTCTTCTTCTAGCGATGATCGTCATCGTCGGCGCGGGCATCTGCGGGCTGGCCGCCGCCTACGAATTGTCCCGGCGCGGGGAACGCGCGGTCGTGTTCGAGCGCGGTGAGCCGTTCGCGGAGCAATCCGCGGGACTGGCACGCATCTTCCGCATCGCGCATCGACGCCCCGCGTTGTGCAGGCTCGCCATGCGGGCCCGCGACGGCTGGCTGCGCTGGGAGACCGAGTTCGGCGCCGGGCGGCTGCTCGGTACGGAGGGCTTTATCGCCGCCGGCGCCGCCCGCGACACCGCGGCCGCGATGGACGACACCGGCGCCGCCTACTTTCGGCTTGACCGGTCCGACATCACCGCGCGAATCCCGTTCCTGGCCGCACCCTGGGAAACCGGATTGTTCGATCCGCACGGCGGCAGCCTTCGGATCCGCCGCGCGCTCGGCGCCCTGGCGCGGCGCGCGGCCATCGAGCGCGCCACCGTCGTGTCGGTGGCCGACGACGGCGCGACGACGCTATCGGACGGCACCGTCGTGCGCGCAGACCGCGTGCTCGTCTGCGCGGGTGTCGAGACGCCGGCCCTGTTCGGCCCGCTCGGCGTCGAATTCGCCCCGCACACCCGGTTCACCTACGAAGGCGCCGAAGCCGCCGGCGCCGCATGCCTTTCCGCGCCCGAGGGATACGGCTTGCCGCTGGGCAGCACGGGCCGCTGGGCGTTCGGGCAGGAGGTGCCCGACCCCGCGACCGTGCGCGCGCTGTTTCCGTCCCTGTCGCCGGTGGACCGGGTGGACTGCGTCACGGTTCGCGCCCCGTGGCTGGACTCGGGTGGCGACGGCTGGACGGTGGCCCGGCGGGGTCGCGTCGTCGCGTTCGTCGGCAGCAATCTGATGAAGTTCGGGCCCCTGCTCGGCGAATTGCTGGCCCAGGCCGTGCTGAACGACGAGCCGCCGAGCGAGCTCATCCTGGGCTAGGCGCGCCGCCTCGCCATTCGGCGCTCGAGCGTGCCCAACGCGGCATCACTGAGTTTGCCCAACCCGGCGAGCAGGACGATCGCCAACAGCATCACATCCGTGCGCCCGGTGTTCTGGCTGTCGATGAGCAGGAACCCGAGACCCTTCGACGAGGCGATCAGCTCCGCCGCCACCAGAAACAGCCACGCGTTCGCCAGGCCCAATCGCAGCCCGTTGACGAGCCCCGGGGCCGCCGCCGGCAGCATCACGGTCACCAACAACGAGGCGCCGTGCCGACCGTAGGCGCGCCCGACCTCCAGGAGCTGCGGGTCGACGTGCGAGAGTGCCGACGCCGTCGTCGTGTAGACGGGGAAGAACGCCCCGATGGCGACGAGCAACACCTTCGGCGTCTCGTCGATCCCAAACCACAAGAGCAGCAACGGCACCCATGCCAACGACGGCACCGTACGAAGCGCTGCCACCGTCGGCGCCAGCAGCCTGCGCGCGGCACCCGACAGACCGATCAGGGAACCGAGCGCGAGCGCCGCCGCCGCGCCGGCCAGGTAGCCGAGCACGACCCGCAACAGGCTGGCTTGCAGGTGGGTCCACAGTTCGCCGTGGCGCAGCAGGCCACCGAGGGCGCCCACCACATCGCCGGGCGGCGGCAACTGGCTGGCGGAGAACAGCCCCGCGGCGGTGACCAGTTGCCACGTCGCCAGCAGCAGCAACGGTACGACGAGGCCCACCGCCGGGGCGGCGCGCAACCTCAGGAGGCGTGCTGGGCGTACTTCGGGTCGATGATCGTGTTCAGGGCGCCGCGCCCCGCTTCGTCGGATTTGATGTCGGAGTCCGCCACGGCGATCGGCAAGATGTTGGTCAGGACCGCGCGCTGAGGATCGCCGGGGGCGGGTTGGATGTCCAACGCCGTTCGCTGCAACTCCTCCTGGGCCACGCTCTGCGCCACCTTCGCCTGCGAGGCCAGCAACGCCGCCAACTCGTCGGGATGCGCCTTCGCCCATTTCCGGGCCTCCTCATAGCTATTGACCACGGATTGGACGAGGTCCGGATGCGCGGTGACGAAGTCCTCGCGAACGTTCAGCACTCCGTAGGAATTGAAATCCGGGTTGCGGTACAGCAATCGAGAGCCTTGTTGCTGGATTGTCTGCGCCATGAACGGGTCCAGTCCCGACCAGGCATCCACGTCGCCGCGCTCCAGGGCGGTCTTACCGTCGGCATGCTGCAGGTTGATGATTTCCACGTCGGCAGGCGAAAGCCCCGCCGTCGCAAGCGATTGCAAAAGGAAAAAGTATGGATCCGTCCCCTTGGTAACCGCGACCTTCTTGCCCTTCAAGTCGGCCACCGAGTTGATCGGCGAGTTCTTCGCGACAACGAGGGCCGTCCATTCCGGCTTGCTGTACACGTCGATGATCTTGATCGGCGTGCCGTTGGCCCGCGCGACCAATGCGGCCGAACCCGCGGTCGACCCGAAGTCCAGCGCCTGCGAGCGCAGCCCCTCGTTGGCCTTGTTGCTGCCGGCCGACAGGACCCAGGTGACGTTGTAGCCCCGGTTCTCGAGCAGGCGCTGGTCGCGCACCACCAGGCTGAGGGGGTTGTAGTAGGCGTAGTCCAGTCGGATGTCCTTTGACGCCGTCGGACCCGCCTTCGAACCGCAGGCGGATATGGCGCCCGCCAGCGTGAGGATCGAAATGGCCGCTAGATACCGGGCTTTCATTCTGCGTTTGCCTCCTCGTCGCGGGCGGCGCCGTGCCGGCGCACGCCGAGTTCGCCCAGCAACCGATCACGCAGCGCGGTGATGCGCGGGTCGCCACGGTCGCGCGGCTTGGGAATGGTGACGTCGAATGTCGCGGCAATCGTTGCGACACCCCCAGTTTCGGCGCGCAGGATCAACACCCGGTCGGCGAGGATCACCGCCTCGTCGACGTCATGCGTCACCAGGAGTGTGGTGGTGCCTGCCTCCTGCTGCACCGTGTCGAGCAGGTCCTGCATCCGCAGCCGGGTCAGTGCGTCTAGGGCCGCCAGCGGCTCGTCGAGGAGCAGCACGCTGGGCCGCCGGGCGAGGGCGCGCGCGAGGCCTGCGCGCTGGGCCATACCGCCGGACACCTGCCGCGGATAGTGGTCGCCGAATTCATGCAATCCGACTACATCGAGCCAATGTTGCACCACGGCTTGCCCTTTCGACCGGGCGGTGCCGCGGGGCAGACCGAAGGCCACGTTGTCCGCCAGGTTTCGCCAGGGCAGCAGCCGGGGTTCCTGAAAGACCATGGCGCAGCGCGGGTCGATCCCGCGAACGGCAACGCCGTCGATGTCGACCCGTCCGTCCGTCGGGCGGTCCAGACCGGCGATGAGCCGCAACAGTGTCGACTTGCCGCTTCCGGACGATCCGAGCAACGCGACCACCTCGCCCGGCTCGATCTCGACGTCGACGTCGTCCAGCACGGCGTGCTTGCCGAACGTTCGGTTGACACCGCGCAGCGACACCTGTGCCGGCGCAGGGTTGCTCGACGTCACCCGCGCAGCCTAGAAATCGAGGCCGGCGGTCACCAGGTTTGGATTGGTCGTGATTCGAACCCGGCTCCGGCCGGCTCGGTCAGCCGTGCGGAGCCTCGGAGATCTTCGTGTCCGGCTTGCCCAGGGTTTGGCAGTAGGTCAACGCGGACAGCCGGGTCGCCGTGATCTCCGCGTTGGTCGGATCGGACCCGTTCTTGTCCTTGAGCATCTTGCTGACCTCATCGCTCTGCTTCTTTTCGTCCTGCCCGGTGAAGTCCTTGCACTTCGTGTCGCCGCCGGTGTTGACGATCTGCGAGGCCGAGCACGCGCCGGACAGCAGCGCGGCCAGCGCGATCCCGGCCGCCGCGGTTTGCTTGATCATTTGCCCTCCTAGGTCCGGTTTGAGCTGTCTGTTCACCAAATCGGCCTATTTCAAACCTCACTGCGATTTGCGCCTCCTGGCCTTGTGTTTGCTTGCGCCGCAGCGGGAATACCTTCGTCGGTCGCTACGTCTATTGGGTCTATTGGGGAGTTACAAAGCCCGGGAAGGATAATGCAGTGAGCCCGTCGAACGCATCGACGTTGGCGAAGACGGACGAGCGCGACGACGGGCTCCAGCCGGGCACGAACCGTGCTGTGTTCGCCAGCGTGCTGGCCCTGCTGCTGTCGACCGGATGGGTCGCCAACCACTTCGTCGCGTTGATGCCGACGATCAGCGACCGCCAACACCTCGGCGCGGCCCGGCTCGACGCCATATTCGGGATCTACGCGGTGGGATTGTTGCCCGGACTGCTTTTCGGCGGGCGTGCCTCGGATGCGCTCGGGCGCCAGTCCGTGGCGTTGGTGGGCTCGACGACCGCTCTGTTGGGCACGCTGGCCATGCTGTTCTCTCAGCAACCCGACGTCTTGCTGGTGGGACGGTTGGTGGTCGGGCTCGGCGTGGGTCTCGTGATGAGCTCCTGCACGGCATGGGCGTCCGATCTGAGGGGTCCCGCAGGCGCGGCCACCGCCGGTGCGGTGCTGCTCGCCGGGTTCGCCGTCGGGCCGTTCGCCGCGGGCGTGATCGCGCGGGCCGGCCAGCTCGGCATTCGGGTGTCGTTCGCGCTGGCCGCCGTCCTTGTCGTGGCGGCGATGATTTTCTCGGTCTTGGCGGTGCGGACCGCGGACGGTATCGCGTCGGCGGGCGCGGAGTGCTGGGAGCCCTCGACCGCGGCGCGGCGAGGAACCGCGTGGGCCTTGAGCTGGGCCATGCCGCTCGCACCATGGGTATTCGCCTCGGCGACTTTGGGATTCATCGCCATCCCCAGCCGCGTGCACACCGGGCTCGCCGCCCCGATGGCCGCGGGAACCGCCACGCTGATGGTCAACGGCGTCAGCGGACTCATTCAACTGCTCGCCCGGGCGCTTCGCTGGGGACCCCACGCCGGGACCGCGGGCGCCCTGCTGGCCGCGCTCGGCTACGCGACAACCGCCGTGGCCCCGCCGACCATGTCGGTGGCGCTGGCCGTGCCGCTGTTCCTGATCTTGGGATGCGCGTCCGGCCTATGCCTGCGCGAGGGCTTGATCGATCTGGAGGCCGCCGCGCCGCGGCGGTTGCGCGGCGCGCTGGTCGGAGTCTTCTACGTGGTGACCTACGTCGGCTTCGGCCTGCCTCTGATACTGACCACAGCCGGGTCCGCGGTCTCGGCGACGATCTTGGCCGTCATGTCGGTGCTGGCGGTGACGACGGCGGTGAGTCGCGCGGTGCGGGTGCGGCGGGCTGCGCACCGCCAGAGTTGATTCGGTGGTCGGATGCCTTATGCCGCCACAATTTTCGGTCGCTCGCCGACGACGCTCAGCCCTGCCAAACGTCGCCACGAGCGGATGGCGTGGCGCGTGATCTCCACGACGCGGGCGGCTCCAGCCTCCGCGTTCGCCAGTCGGTGCGCCTTGAGGGCGTTGCCGGTCACGGCATCCAGCGTGTCCCAGTCGTCGGTCTCGACGAGCGCGGTCGATTGAGCGGCTGCCCGAACGGCGTACCTTTCGGCGGTCACCGGCGTGGTACTGATCGCGCGCGCGGCGCGGGCGGCGCCGTCCCATTCGGCGATCGGCGGCGACTCGCCGGGGGCGAGCCGGCGATGCAGTTCGGCGATGTCGGTGATCGCCCCGGCCGCCGCGTTCCCGGCGTAGCGAACGACGCCCCACGGTGGGCTGACCAACAGCTTGGCGACCCAGGGGTGCACGACGGCGTCGGCGACATCGGCGGTGCCGACCGTCAGCCACCCCAACTCGAGTACCACCAGGCTGTCATCCGGCGAGAGATACCCGTCGGGCCCGGCCAGCAGGTCGTTGCACGCCTGGACGAACGAGGCCAGCGGGCGGGCCGAGGTCGCCGGGAAGTCGGTGATCTGCTCGTCGCCGTTGATGTATGAAATCGCATTCATCGCACACCCTTTGCCTGATCCGGGCCGATGCGATCCCCTAGCCAGCCTCAGCGGATGGGTGATTCGGTCCAGGTCCATTGCAGCTGCTTCCTACGGTGGGCGCAATGAACCCATGCTATGGCAAGCGAGGCCGCGATAGGCGGTTAGACCAGTTCGCGTAGCGTTTCGATCAGCTTGATCCGCTCCTGCGGCGTGCCCGCCATGGGCGCGACGTTCAGTGTCGTTACGCCCGCCTCTCGGTACGCCGCCAGGCGCTCCTTGACGAATTCCCGCGTACCGATCAAGTTGACGTCTCGCACCAGTTCGTCGGGCACCACCTTGGCCGCGCCGTCCTTGTCGCCGGCCAGGTAGAGCTCTTGGACGCGGTCCGCCTGGGGACCGTAGCCGTACTTGGTGGCCAGGGTGTGATAGAAGTTCTTGCCCTTCGCGCCCATCCCCCCGATGTAGAGCGCCAGGTGCGGTTTGACGAATTCGCGCAGGGGCTCGACGTTTTCGCCGATAGCCAGGACCGGTCCGGCGTACACGTCGAGCGGCCCGAGCGCCGGGTCGCGCTTGGCCTGACCGGCGGCCAGCGCCTCACCCCAAACGTCGCGCGCCTTCTCCGGGAGATAGAAGATCGGCTGCCAGCCCTCGGCGATTTCAGCGGCCAGCTCGACGTTCTTGGGTCCGAGCGCGGCAATCAAGATCGGGATGCGCTCTCGGACAGGCTTATTGATGAGCTTCAGCGGCTTCCCGAGTCCGCTGCCCTGGCCCTCGGGCAGCGGGATCGTGTAGTGCTTGCCGCTGTGTCGCAGGGTCTCGCGTCGCCACACCTGGCGGCAGATCTCGATGACTTCGCGGGTGCGCGCGATCGGGGCGTCGTAGGGCACTCCGTGGAAGCCCTCGATGACCTGGGGGCCGGACGCGCCCAAGCCGAGGGTGAACCGGCCGTCGGAGACGTAGTCGAGACCCGCGGCGGTCATCGCGGTCAGCGTGGGGGTGCGTGTGTAGAGCTGCAGGATGCCCGACGCCAGCTCGACCCGTTCGGTGCTCGCCGCCAGGTAGCCCAGCGCGCTCACCGCGTCGAACGAATATGCCTCGGGGACAAAGACGATGTCCAACCCGGCGCGTTCCAGGTCGGCCACTTCGGCAGCGACGTCCTTGAATCCGCCGGCGTAGTTGATTCCCAATCCGATCCGCATGATCCCTACCCCTGCGCGGTGGCGAACTGGTTGGCCAGGTCGACCGCCTCTTGCTGGATCCGATCGAACTGGGCGGCCATCGCCTCCGACAGCGCCGTCGCACCCGAGAGCGGGCGCACCATCACCATGAAGTCGTCGATCAGCCCGTCGTCGTCGAAGTGGAGGAAGTCGCATCCGGTGATCTTCACCCCCGGCGCCCCCGCTATCCCGGTCTCGAACACCAGCGCGTGGTCGCGTCCATTGCCGTCGGCGATTTCGCGGACGTAGTGGAAGTCCTCGAAGACCCGCAGTACACCACGCAGGATCGCGGCGGTTATCGGCTTGCCGACATAGGGCTTGAACGCCACCGGGCTGGTGAACACCACCGTGTCGGCCAGCATCGCGTGGATGGCCGCCTCGTCGCGCTCCTCGACCGCCTTGCGAAAGGGATGCTTAGAACTCACGCGGCACCTCGCATAGTCAACTTGTTGAATAGGCGTGCTCGACGTTAAAGCCCGCCCGACCATATGTCGATGTGCGATTAGTCACTTTGTTGATTATTCACATTGTTATGCTTCAGGCGTGTCCCTGCGTGATGCGGTGCTGGCCGCCCTCCTCGACGGCGAGGCCTCCGGGTACGACCTGGCCAAAGGTTTCGACGCGTCGGTGGCGAACTTCTGGATGGCCACCCCGCAGCAGCTGTATCGAGAGCTCGAGCGGCTCGCCGAGCAAGGTCTCATCCAAGCGCGGGTCGTGCATCAGGATCGCCGGCCCAACAAGCGCATGTTCTCCCTGACCGAGGCCGGCTACGAGGCCATCGTGCAGTTCACCGCCCGGGCGCCGAAGCCCCCGGCGATCCGCGACGAGCTTTCGGTCAAAGTCATGGCCGTCGACGCCGGCGACGCGCGGGCAGTGCGCGACTTCATGGTGGAACGAGTGCAACGGGCGAAAGCCAAATTGCAGCGCTACGAACGGACGCGTGCCCGGATGCTCGACGGCCGCAGCGAAACGGAATACCTGGCGCAGGCCGAACGAGTCGGCCCGTATCTGACGCTGCTGCGTGGAATCTCGTTCGAGAAGGAGAACATTCGCTGGGGCGAGCGCGCCCTGACGATCATCGAACGTCGCCTACCCGGCCCGCGCGCCTAGGCGCCGCGCGCGGCCCGCACCTCGTCAGCCGGGCTGCTGCCCGCCGATCAATTCGTCCACACCAACCTCGGGTACGTCGCCGCCGGCGGCCGTCGGCGGGTCCGTCGCGAGCGCGTCGCCGGGGACCTGCGAACCGACCAGCTCCTCGTGCCCGACCTCGGGGACGTTGCCGTCGCCGTTGGACCCGCCGTGCTTGGCGGACTTCTTTTTCGGCGATTTCGCCGACGCCGGCGCGGCCTTGCGTCGCGAAGGGCGATGATCGTTGGGCGCCAGCCCGACCGCTTCGCTGACCACCTCGATGGCCTTCTCGGTGTACACGCGATACCCGAAATTCGGTAGGTAGCCGTGGATTTCGGGTGTGTCGAGGTCGCGCATGAACTGCAGAATCTCGCGGCTGAACACCTGGCCGGGCACCAAGACCGGAAAGCCCGGCGGGTAGGGCGTCACATACGTCGCCGACACGATGTCGACTCCCGCGTCCAGCCGTTCGTCGATCTGCTCGCCGGTGAGGTATTCGCAATTGGTGTCGTCGTAGGAAAGGTAGAAAGCCCGGCGTACGTCGCCCTCAGGCGTCGCCTCGCTTCCGCTGTGATCCAGGAACGCCGGGTGGAAACCGCTGAAATCGGGCAGCGGCAACGACATCTCGGTGAGTCGGTAGACGGCACGCGCGAAGTGTTCGCGCTCGCCTAGGCTCATCTCGGAGATGTTCTGGTCCAGCTCGCGGGCGATGTTGACGAGCACCTCCACCAAGAAGGCCACCGAGCTGCGAGTGGTGCCGATGTTGGTCATGAACAGCACGCTGTTGCGCGACGTCTTGTTGATCTGAATTCCGTAGCGGTCCATCAACTGTTGGCGCTTGAACGTGTCGCCGTCGTAACCGGTGGGGCCGATGAACAAGGTGATTCGGGACGGATCGAGCACGAACTCGTCCTGATCCCAGGCGGCCATCATGTTGCGCAGACCCGAGCGCAGGGGCTGTTCGATGGCCGACGGCCGAAACTCCTCGGGGATCAAATCGGAGGTCCGCAGGCACCGCATGTACTTGCTGAGCAGCGGATGGTTGTCGATCGCGTCGCGCAGCTGCATCGCGTTCTCGATCTGCCGCTGCACCAGCTCGACACCCTCCAGCGCCACCTGCCGGCGGCCGAGGTCCAGCGACGCGAGGATCTGGTAGTTGGGCGAGGTCGAGGTGTGCGCCATGTACGCCTCGTGGAACGGTTCGGCCACCTTCTGGTCGTAGTCCTGATCGAAGACGTGGATCATCGATCCCTGTCGCAGCGCGGTCAGCGTCTTGTGCGTCGACTGGGTCGCATAGACCCGCACCCGGGCCCGCGCCGGGTCGGGAATCAGGCGGCGGTCCAGCAGGTCGTCATCGCTGGGCGCCTGCTGCGTTGCCAGTTGCTCCTCGAAGCGGCGCTTGTACTCGGGGTCGCCCAGCCGCTCGCGCAGCGCACGCGCCGCCGCCATCGCGGTGCGGGTCCGATACACGGGGTGGAAACGGGCGAACGCGAACCATGCCTCGTCCCACAGGAACACCAGATCGGGCTTGATGGCGAGGCACTCCTCCATGACCCGCTCGACGTCGTAGACGATGCCGTCGAAGGTGCAGTTCGTCAGCGACATCATCTTGACGCGGTCGAGCTTGCCGGCGCGCTTGAGCGCCAGCAGTTTCGATTTGATCTCGCGCAGCGGGACCGCGCCGTACATGGAGTAGTCGTTGAGCGGATACGCCTCGAGGTAAATGACATTCGCACCGGCGAGCATCATCCCGTAGTGATGGGACTGATGGCAGTTGCGGTCCAGCAGCACGATGTCGCCGGGCGCCACCAACGCCTGCGTGACGATCTTGTTCGCCGTCGAGGTGCCGTTGGTGACGAAGTAGGTATGGCGCGACCCGTAGGCCTCCGCGGCGAGCTGCTGGGATTCGCGCAGCGGGCCGGTCGGCTCGAGCAGGGAGTCCAGGCCGCCACACGTCGCCGACGTCTCGGCCATGAACACGTCCAGGCCGTAAAAGCCGACCATGTCCCGGATCCAGTGCGAGTTGACGATCGACTTGCCCTGCGAAATCGGCAAGGCGTGAAAGACGCCCGTGGGCCGGTGACTGTACTGCTTGAGCGCGCTGAAGAAGGGGGTGCGGTAGCGGGCCGCCACACCCTGCAGGATCGACAGGTGCAGCTCGAGCATGCCCTCCCGCGCGTGAAACACCCGGCGGAAGTACTGGCCCAGCCGCCCGGCGATGTCCTCCACCTCGATCTCGGTCATCAGATACAGGTCGAGTTCGGGCCGCAGTTTGGCCAGGGACACCGCGAGGATCTGCGCCCGCTCCTCCGGCGATTGGTGATCGACCAACTCATGGGACACGTCGGTGTCGACGAATTCGGCCAAGGCGGACAGGTCGCGCGTCGACTTGGCGGCGAAACGCCGGCGGACCACGACCGCCTGCAGGTTGACGTTGAGCCGGGCGGCGATGAGCGCCTCGTCCCCGCTGGACACCACCACCAGCTCGTAGACGAATTCGTCGTCGGGGCGCCGCCATTTGCGGACCTCGTTGCGCAGCGCCCGCTCCTGGTCTTCGGTCATCTTCTCGACGACGAGCACCTCGAAATAGGGGCGGTCACGCTGCGTCGCCGGCTGATGCTCGACGAGCTGGCGCGGATCGGACGGGAACATGTCCAGGTCGTCGCTTCCGGCGTTCTCCACATCGCCCGTGCGGTACGACTCCGTGGTCAGCGCGCGGTTGATCTGCACCAGGGCTTGCGCGAACTTGTCGTAGCTGCCGGCGGCGAACAGGCGCTGGACCCGGGCGAACTGCGGCGAACCCGGATAGGCCCAGTACGGCTCGAGAGTGCTTAGCCGCGTGAGCAATTCCTGACAGGTGTTGATGCATTTCGTCTTCAGCGCCCCCTCGGTGGTCGGGCGGGTGAGCCGATCGGCGGCCTCCTCCAACCGGCACCACGAGTCGCTGCGGACCTGCCAAAGACTGTTGTAAGCGCGCAAGTGTTCCGTCATGGTCGCCCTTTCTTTGGTCGCGGCGACTCCTGGGTCCCGGAGCGTCGGTCAAGGTTCGCAGACACAATCCGCCCGCCGGTTACTAGAAGACAAATATTGCACGTCCGTCGAGCGACAGCACCTGGAGACAATGGTTACGGGGTCCTGGACCGCGTGCGTCCAACCGCGTCGGCCGCCTGTTTAGGCGCGCGGCCCAGGGGTAGGCCTCAGACGTCAACTTCGACGACGACCTGAGGAGGTGCGGAATGGCGACGGGCGAAACCGGCTTCGACGACGTGACCTACGACCTTGTTTCGGTGCAGTACCACTCGCTGAAGGCCGGACACGACTACGGACAGTACGTCCGCGATGCCAAGAACGCGGGGCTCGACGACGTGGCCTCGTTCTTCGAGGACGTCATGGCGGAGGATTCCAAGCGCGCGCAGCGCTGCCATGATTTCCTGGTGCAGCTCACCAAGTGAGTTCGCCCTCAATAATGTTGCGTTGCAATTCAATTGGTCGCTATCGTCGCGTGTATGACTGAAGTTACCGGTAACGACCGAATCGATGACGTCACACCCGGCGACGTCATCGGCGTCGACCGCGGTGCCGGCGAACAGCCATACAAGGTGGTGTTCAAGGACTTCACCGACGGCCGCTACCTTGTCACGCTCGAAGGTGCTGGCGAAACGTTCCAGCTCGACCTGGCGCCGGGCACGCGGGTGAAGAGATCCCTCGCGGCGAAATGGGAATCGGGCCAGAGTCCCACACCGCACTCGGACGGCTGACCGAACCCGTTTAGATCCGGCTGCGCACAAGCGGTTTCCGCCGTCGTCCTAGGCAGCGGCCGTGGCGGCCCGGGTACACCAGCGTCACCTCGGAATGGACGTGACCGCAAGCGGCGCATCGCACCTCGTACTCAAGCTTGTTGTCACCGAGGTCAAGAAATTGATACTCGGCCCACGTCGCGCACCGCGGGCACCGCGCGCGTCCACGTTCCACCGCCATCAGCACCTTCTCCCCCACACTTGCCGCACAACCTTGCAGGGGCATACCCATTCGGGAATCGCCCGAATCACGGGCAGGCCGTGAGGCGCTGGCGCTACTTCCAGGCGAACACCGGCTGTTCCAACTCATCGACCCGGTCGTCGCGGCCTTCCAGGCACAGCCACCGCAGCTGCAGCAGCACGGCGCCGGTCGGCGCGTGGATGAGGTCATTGCCCAGCGGGATCTGCACGACGGGTCGCGGGCTCTCCGGAATGCTGATGAACCGCGGCGAATCGTCACGCAACAGTTGGTGCAGGCCCACCCGGTAGACCGCCAGCACCTCCTCGGGCGCGGGGCGGGGGTCCAGCCGTCCGCCTCCCCAGATCACCACCGGGGTGATCACGTAGCCCGACCGGGTCGGGTAGTCGTCGAGTAGACCCAACACCGCCGAGTCGCGCAGTTCGATGCCGACCTCCTCGCGCAATTCGCGCAGCGCCGCCTCGACAGCCGTCTCACCCGGATCGACTCGCCCACCCGGCAGCGCCCACTGCGCCGCATGAGAAGTGAGGCGAGATGCCCTGCGGCACAGCAGGAAGGCCGCACCTCCGGACGCATCGACCATGCGCCCGTCGAGGTCGGTCTCCAACGCCGGGCCCGCGGCGATCCAGTCGTCCAGCGGCGCGGGATCTACCCTGTCCTCCCCGACCTCCGAGTCGACCAACACCACCGCGACGGCCGCGTGCCGCTTGGCCTCGTCGGTCACCGCGCGCCGGTCATGGCCCGCCAGATGTACCCGGATACGCTCGCGCAGGGCGTCGTCATAGGTGATGGTCACGGCTCGAGCCTAAGCAGCGGCCAGTTGATCTCTGCCTCGGCATGGAACACCATGGCCGGAAGGCGCAGCGGTCCGGGAAGTTAGGAGTCGGCATGCCTGATATCACTGTCCTGATCCAGACCGACCACGACTGGTTCCGTGAACAGTTCGCCAGGCTCGAGTCGCTGCGGCTGCAGGCGCCTGCCAACAGTTCGGCACTCGAGCGGGTGTGGCGCCCGCTCGCCGACAAGCTCGACGTGCACGCCTACATCGAAGAGAGGATCTTTTACCCGCAGCTGCTCAAGCGCGGCACCAACGATCCCGAAGGTGAGACGCTCGACGCCATCGGCGATCACAACGACATTCGCGACGGGGTGCGCGACGCCAACGCGGCGCGGGTGGGCACGGACGAGTGGTGGGCGGCCGTCGGCCGTACCCGCGCGGCGAACGACGACCACATGGCCGAGGAGGAACGGGACGGGTTGCCCGATTTTCGTCGCAACGCCCCGATCGGTCTGCGTGATGCGCTCGGGCGGCAATACAGCGAGTTCATGGCCGAGCATCCGACCACCGAGGGGTTGCCGATCGTCGACCGCGACCCCGAAGGCTACGTCGAGACCGTCGAAGGCGATTCGCCGCCCAAACGAACGGACTTTTCGCTGCGGATCGGCAGCCTGAAAGGCCAATGAACGCCCGCTGGTCCTTTGTCGGCGGCGGGTGGTTAACTGCGAACGTGCGCAGAGAACCCGGGTTGGCGCGGCGCTTCTTCGATCGATTCGAGCCGGTGCACGCGGTGACCTACTTCGCGCCGGAGGCGCGGGCGGCGCTCGACGCGCTGGGTTACCGGGGCTTCTGGATGGGTTACTTCGCCGCCCGATCCGCGCCGCTGGGCAGGGTGCCGCGCGAGGTCGTCACCGCGATCTTCTACAACTTCGCCCCCGAGCGCGTCGCCAAGGCGCTGCCCGCGGCGTGGGAGATCGCCGGTCCCGAGGCCGCGTTGCGCGCCCGGCTGGAATCGGCGGTCGCGGTCCTGCGCCGTTACGGCGTCGAGTCGGACGAAAACGTCGTCGTCGCAGGGGAATTGGCGGCCAAGGCGGCACGAGGGGCACCGCTCGACGGGCGACCGCTGTTCGCCGCGAACCTGGCGCTGCCCTGGCCGGACGAACCGCTGGCGGCGCTGTGGCATGCCGCGACCCTGCTGCGCGAGCAGCGCGGCGACGGGCATGTGGCGGTGCTGGCCGCGGCCGGTATCTCGGGTCGGGAGTCCAACGTGCTGCACGCCGCGGCCGGCCGGGTCGATCCCGACTACATCGCCCGCACCCGTGATTACGACGAGGCGGCGTGGCGCCGCCACGAGCAACAGCTCGCCGAGCGGGGACTGCTCAACGGCGACGGCACGGTGACCGCGGCCGGGCGGGAGCTGAAGGATCGCATCGAATCGAGCACCGACGCGCTCGCCCTGTCTGCGCTCGACGCCCTCAGCGACGACGAGGTGGAGACGCTGTTTCGGGCGCTCACTCCGATCACTCGCGCGGTGGTCGCCGGCGGGGACGTCCCGGCCAAGACTCCGATGGCCCTCCGCCGCGACGAATTGGACGATGCCAGCGCCCATTTGGGCAACGGATAGCCAAAGATACGCAAACTCAGGCGCCGCCGCCCGGACCGCTGATCGGTTGGGCCGCAATGTGATCCATCGGCGGTCCATCGCCGCCGGCGGTGCCGCGGTCCGCGACGGCGGTGGCCAGCGCCGTGCCGCCCTCGATCGTCCCGACGATGTCCACTTGCTCGTTGACGGTGAAATGTGAAGCACCGGTGAGGGGTTGGCCGCTACGGGATATGACGGTGGTGTTCGGGGTGACGCGGTAGGTCTGTGTGTAACCGTTGGGGCTGCGGGCGGTCACGGAGTCCGCCGACACGGCGATGACGGTCCCCTCCTGGCGTACCGGGTGGGCGGCCGGCGGTGGCCCCAGCGTCGACTCGACCGTCGGCTTTTCAGGCTCGACGTAAGCGAGCAACCCCATCATGCTCGCGGCGCACAGCATCGACGCGGAGACGACCTCGCATGCTATCGCCACGCCGGACAACCCGCGACGCGCACGCCAGCCCGTGCCGGAGGTTCTTTGCTCCGATACTTCGCTCGGGCGGCGGCTGGCGTCCACGGTCAGTCCTTCCAGCGGTTTTGCGCCGAACCAGCTCGGCGCCTACCGCATCAGGTCGTTGCTCGTGGTGTTACCCCCAGGGATGCGCCGATAAACCGCGCCGCGGCGGCGCGGCCGGTTCCAGCCACCTGCAAGGGTGTGGTGTCAGCCCTTGACGAGGGTGAATTGCGCGACGTCGGTGTAGCCGTCGCGGAACAGGTCGGCGCAGCCGGCCAGGTACTTCATGTACCGGTCGTAGACCTCTTCAGACTGGACCGCGATGGCCTCGTCGCGGCGCGACTCGAGCGCGGCCGCCCACGTGTCGAGCGTGCGCGCATAGTGCAGGCGCAACTGCTGGACACGCTTGACTCCGAAGCCGGCACTTTCGGCGTGGTCCGTGACGGCCTTGGCATTGGGCAGGTCCCCGCCCGGGAAGATCTCGTCCATGATGAATTTCATGAACCGGATCTTGGTCATGGTGATGGGCAGTCCGCGCTCGGCGAACTCCTCCTCGCTGGGCTTGATGATGGTGTGCAAGAGCATCACACCGTCGGCGGGGAGCGCCTCGTAGGCCATCTTGAAAAAGTCGGTGTAACGGTCGCGTCCGAAGTGCTCGAAGGCGCCGATCGACACGATGCGGTCCACCTTCTCGTCGAACTGCTCCCAGCCGCGCAGCAGCACGCGCTTGCTCCGCGCGGACGGGTGCTGATCGAGGCGTTGCTGGACGTGCGCCTGCTGGTTGCGGCTCAGGGTCAGGCCGACGACGTTGACGTCGTAGCGCTCGAGCGCGCGAACGATCGTGGTGCCCCAGCCGCACCCGATGTCGAGCAGCGTCATGCCCGGCTGCAATCCGAGCTTGCCCAGCGAGAGGTCGACCTTGGCGATCTGCGCCTCTTCGAGGGTCATGTCGTCGCGCTCAAAATATGCACAGCTGTAAGTGCGCGTCGGATCCAGGAACAGCTCGAAGAACTCGTCGGACAGGTCGTAGTGCGCCTGCACGTCCTCGAAGTGCGGCTCCAAGCCGACAGCTTCGGTCTGTTCTTCAGGCATGACACTTCCCCCGGAAACGAATTTGTTGGGCTCAGCGGCGTGTCATCGCAGCCGCTCGAGTTACAGGCCTAGCAGTCTATCCGCCCGGATGGCCGGGCAACGAATTGGCGGCTCCACCCGCGGGAATCGCGGGGCGGCGAATTTTCCAGGTGTGGGCGATGCCCGCTCGGGCTAATTGGAGATGAGGAGCCGCGTCGGGTGGGCGGGGCGGCCCGACCGACTGCGACCGGATGGGGAGGCACCATGGAACCGATATCGCCTACGGATGCGCTGTTCCTCATCGGCGAGTCACGCGAACATCCGATGCACGCGGGAGCGTTGCAGCTCTTTGTGCCGCCCGAGGACGCCGGGCCGCACTTCGTCCGCGAGTCCTATCAGGCGATGCTCGAGTGCACGGACGTTCAACCGACGTTCCGCAAGCACCCGGCGTTCTTCGGCGGCATCACCAACGTCGCATGGTCGTTCGACCGGGACGTCGAGCTCGATTACCACCTTCGCCGCTCGGCGTTACCGGAGCCGGGACGGGTGCGTGACCTGCTGGAGTTGGCGTCCCGGCTGCACGGCAGCCTGCTCGACCGGCACCGTCCGCTCTGGGAAGCGCACCTGATCGAGGGCCTGGACGACGGGCGCTACGCGGTCTACACGAAGTACCACCACTCCCTCATGGACGGCGTTTCGGCGCTGCGACTGATGCAGCGCGCCTTCAGCCCCGATCGGGATGACGACGAGGTGCGGGTGCCGTGGAATCTGGCCCCCCGTCAGCACCGGGAGCGAGGGAAACGGCCGTCGCTGCTCGAACGGGTCGGCCGCACCGCGGGGTCGGCGTTCGCGTTGGCGCCGTCCACGGTGCGGCTGGCGCGCGCGGCGCTGCTCGAACAACAACTGACCCTCCCGTTCCGTGCGCCACGCAGCATGTTCAACGTCAGGATCGGCGGTGCGCGGCGGGTGGCCGCTCAGTCCTGGTCGCTGGACCGCATCAAGGCGGTGAAATCCGCCGCCGGAGTGACGGTCAACGACGTGGTGCTCGCGATGTCCTCCGGGGCGCTTCGCGCCTATCTCCTCGAGCAGAACGCCCTGCCGGGTGACCCGCTGACCGCGATGGTGCCGGTGAACCTGCGCAAGGACGGCGACGACCGCGGCGGCAACATGGTCGGAACCTTCCTGTGCAACCTGGCGACCGATGTCGACGACCCGGCGAAGCGGTTGGAGATCATCAGCTCGTCGATCCACGACACGAAGGAGGTGTTCCGGCAGCTGCCCCCCGTCCAACAGCTCGCCCTCTCGGCCTTCAACATCGGGGGGCTGTTCCTCGGGCTGATTCCGGGATACCTCTCGACGGCATCGCCGCCGTTCAACGTCGTCATCTCGAACGTCTCTGCCGGACCGTCGAAACCGGTGTACTGGCGCGGCGCCCGGTTGGACGGGAACTACCCGCTGTCGATCCCGCTCGACGGGCAGGCGGTCAACATCACCGTGACCAACAACGCCGAGAACCTCGACTTCGGTCTCGTCGGCTGCCGCCGCAGCGTCCCGCACCTGCAGCGGCTGCTGGGCCACTTGGAGACGTCGCTCAAGGATCTGGAGCGCGCCTTCGGCGTGTGATCTAGGGGCGAGCGTCGCCGCCTTCCGGCGCAACTGGCCTGGTGGTGTAGTCGAGGCACACCGTGGTGCCGTCGGGCCGGGCGTTGATGGTGCAGTGATCGGCGAGCGCGTGCATCAGCAGGATGCCCCGGGACGCCCGGGGATCGTCGGGCTTCACGGGCCGCTGCCGATGCCAGGTTCCGCGGTCGCTGACGCGTACGTTGAGGGATTGCGCGCCGGGGTCGTGGAGTGCGTGCAGTTTCATCGGACCGGGCGTGGGATTGCTCCGGTACGCGTGCTCAACGCAGTTCGCAAGCGCTTCGTTGGCGCCCAGGACGATGTCCTCGCGAATATCCTCGGACACCTCGGTCTCCTCCTGCAGCCACTGTCGCAGGGCACTGCGCAATTCGGCCGCGGTGGCGGCGTCCGCGGCGCCGGCGCGAGTAAAACCTGCGGGGAGCGCGGCCATAGGTGAATCTGGGGACATCAGTGTGGGGATACCCAGTTAGGGCCCCAGCGATAACCCCTCCGAAGCAGGGTGATTCGACCGGTTATTCCAGCACGAAAACGGGGATCTGCCTGGCAGTTTTCTCTTGGTATTCGGCGTAAGGAGGAAACGCCTCCACCGCCAACCGCCACCAGTGCTCTCGCTCAGCCCCTTCCAGCTCGCGCGCGGTGAGGGCGACGACCTTTTCCCCATCCTGCACGGTCACCGCCGGGTTGGCCTTGACGTTGAAGTACCACGACGGATGGGCGGGTGCGCCGCCTTTCGACGCCACCATGGCGTAGCGGCCGTCCTCTTCGACGCGCATCAACGGCACGTAGCGCTGCTTGCCGGACTTCGCGCCCGTCACGGTTATCAGGACGACGGGCCGGTCAAGGATCTCGACGCCGTCGGTCGTGCCCTGCTGCAGGATTCGTTCGGTTTGGTCACGCACCCAATCGGTGGGGCTCAGCTCGATCCGGTCGGTCATGGCCTTCTCAACACGCAGACGCCGCGTATCCATTCCCAGAGAAGCGGCATCCCACGCCTACCTAGCGTTGGCCTTCGGCGATGAGTGTGAATTGTGGGCCTTGCGCGTGAAGACCGGGTGGAAAGATCGCGCAATTCCCGCCGCCTGTACACGCTGAAAGCCCAGGATTCACACTCGCCGCGACTAGCGCTAGTCCGGCCGCCCGGGTGGAAACTCCGCGCGTTTCGCGACGGCGTCACGGTAGGCATAGACCCGATTCGGGACCGTTCCCAGCACCGCGATGGTGTGGCCGTCGCGTCCATACGCGGCCACGAACTCCCAGCCGTCGGGATAGCCCTCGATGATTTCGACGGCATCGTAACCCGAAGGGACACCCAGCATCTGGACCTTGACGTCGTATTGGTCGGACCAGAAATAGGGCACCTCGTCATGGGCCTGCGCCCCGTCGGGGCCCGCCAGCAGCGTGCGCGCCGCCGCCGCGCCCTGACGCCCGGCGTCGTCCCAATGTTCGGTGCGCAGATGCGTCTCATAGAGCGGGTGCCACCATCGCGCGACGTCGCCGGCGGCCACCACCGCGGCGTCGCCGGTGTCGCCCTCGGCCGCGCCGGTGGCGTCGCACAACACCCCGTCATCGAGGTGCAATCCCGAGCCGCCCAGCCAGTCGGTGGCGGGAGTGACGCCCAGGCCGACGATGACGAGATCGGCGGGAACCTGCGCACCGTCGGTCAGCCGAACCGCCTCCACGTGCCCGTTGCCGACGAACTCGTCGACGCCCACGCCGACCCGGAGATCAACGCCATGCTCGCGGTGCAGTTCGGTCCAGCGCGGCGCCAGCTCCCTACCCAACGCGGCCAGCAGAGGGCTGGTGGCCTTCTCGATCAGAACCACATCCAGCCCCACCGAGCGGCAACTCGCGGCCACTTCGGCTCCGATGAATCCCCCTCCGACCACCACGACCCGTGGACGCGAGCCCAGCCTTTCCCGGATTGCCAGGCAATCGTCGACCGTGCGGAGCATCAGCACCCCATCCGGGACCGGGCCGCCCGGCCATTCGCGTGGTGTCGCACCGCTTGCGATCACCAGTCCGTCGAATTGCAGTGCCAGGTCTCGGTTTTCGTCACACACGTGGACGGTGCGCGACGCCAGGTCCAGCTTGGTCGCCGACGCGCCCCGCAGGACCCGCGCTTCCAGCTCGAATTGCGGCGCCAAATCGACACCGGCGCGGTGCACCTCGCCCGTGAGCAGTTTCTTCGAGAGCGGTGGCCGGTGATACGGGGCGTGCCGCTCGGCGCCCACGATGGTCAGGGCGCCGTCGTAGCCATCCTGTCGCAGGGTCTCGGCCGCGCGGGTCCCCGCCACGCCGGCACCGACGACGACAACCTCCGTTAGCTGACGGCTCGGCATCGGATCACTCCTTCACCGTGATCGCCTGCGTGGGGCAGGACACCTCGGCGCCGATCAATTGCTGGCGCAGTTCCTCCGGTGGCTCCGCCTGTAGCACGTGGAGTCCGTCTTCTTGCACGTCGAACACCTCGTGGCAGATGCTCATGCACACGCCGTTGCCATCGCAGGTGTCGAGATCCACCGAAACCTTCATCGCACGTCAACCTTTCGTGCGCCGTTGCGTGACGTCTCGATCCCTTGGGATTGATCCGGGGACTTTCCTTGGGAATGCGCCCGCTCGCGGGCGGCTTTCGCCACCGGCGAGTAGTTCAGATAGTCGACCGCCATCTGTGTGGACGCCTCGTCGTTTGGATGATGGCTGGGCCGCATGTACCGGACCGGTGTCGTCACCAGAAGCTTCCAGGGCCCGACGACCCGGTACTCGCGGGCCGCCCACAACCAGTCCCGGAATCGCCACTTCTGATCGATGGTCGGGTCCTGTGCCATCAGGTAGCGAGCGCCCGCGATCCACCAGCCGACGAACAGCGGCGCAGTGAAGAACATCGCAAACGCCCTGATCCAGTAGCTCCCGCAGACATGCTGAAACACGTCGAACACCAGTGAGCGGTGCTCGACCTCCTCGGCGCCGTGCCAGCGCAATAAATCGAGCATCATCGGGTCCGCCCCCGCGTAGTCCAGGCCCCGGTTCGTCAGAACCCACTGGCCCAGCATCGCGGTGAAATGTTCCAGCGCCGCCACGTCGGCCAACCGCCGGTACAGCCACCACCGCTTCATCGCCGGCGGAAACCACTTGGGTGGATCGCCCAGCGTGATCGACAACAATCGTCCGAGCCGGTCCGTGTACGGCTTGGTGTCGATGCCCTGCTCCGCCAAGTGATCCAGCACGATCTGGTGCGCCCACGCGTGCCAGGACTCCTGTTGGATAAACGGCTTGATCGCGGCCTCCAGCTCCGGGTCGTCGACCAGCGACGACGCCTCGAGGACGGCCTTGATGAAGTGCCGCTCGCCCTCGGGGAGCAGCAGGTGCAGCACGTTGATCATGTGCGTGGAGAACGGGTCGTCGGGCACCCAGTGCAGCGGCGTTTCCGACCAGTCGAAACGGACCATCCGGCGGTACTTCGGGTGTCCCTCGTGGTGAAGTTGGACCTCTGGCATCAGCTGCTCCTCCCGGCCAACGGATGTACACCGTCGGCGTCCCCTTCGTATTTGCGGAGAGCGGTCGATCCAAGGGCGGAACACGGGCCGCCACCTAGCGACCGTTCAACGGCCGCATACCCACACCCTCGCCGCCTTATACGTACCGGCGGTACCGGGCTCCCTGGCAGTTCGCTGTGAACGCTTGTTTACTGGCAAAACTACGGCCGGTGCGCCCCGATTCGGGAAGCAACCGCGGCGCGGTGAGGTTGAACGGGCAATGCGCATTGGTGTCGTGTTCCCGCAGACCGAGCTCGGCGGAGACCCCGCCGCCGTCCGCGCCTACGGGCAGGGCGTCGAGGAACTGGGCTTCACCCACATCCTCGCCTACGACCACGTCGTCGGCGCCGATCCGGCGGTGCACCAGGGCTGGCAGGGCTACTACGACATCGACTCGACCTTTCACGAGCCGTTCGTGATGTTCGGCTACCTGGCCGCGGTCACCTCGCTCGAACTCGTCACCGGCGTCATCATCCTGCCGCAGCGCCAGACCGTGTTGGTGGCCAAGCAGGCCGCCGAGGTCGATCTGCTCACCGGCGGGCGCTTCCGGCTCGGTATCGGATTGGGGTGGAACGACGTTGAGTACGAGGCGCTCGGCGAGACGTTCACCAACCGCGGGCGGCGCTCCGAGGAACAGGTCGAGGTCATGCGCAAGCTGTGGACCGAACGGTCGGTGACGTTCAATGGCAAATACCACACGGTGACCGGGGCGGGCCTGGCCCCGATGCCGACCCAGCGCCCGATCCCGGTGTGGTTCGGTGCGGCGTCCGACCGCGCCTACGAACGCGCCGGGCGCCTCAGCGACGGCTGGTTCCCGATGATGGAGCCCGGACCGGGCCTGGACTACGCGCAGGAGCAGGTGCGGCGCGCGGCGGCGGCCGCCGGCCGCGACGCCGACGCCCTGGGGATGGAGGGCCGGGTCACCTGGACCGGCGACCCCGACAAGGCCGCCGCCGACATCGCGGCCTGGAAGGCCGCCGGCGCCACGCACGTCTCGGTGAACACCATGAAGGCCGGCCTGGCGACCGTCGACGACCACCTCGCCGCGTTGGAGCGGGTAGCCGCCGGCGCGACGTAGCGGGTCGCGCTAGGGGCGCTGGTTCAGAAGACCGCGAACCAGATGGCGATGTATTGGCAGATGGCGGCGGCCGCGGTGCACGCGTGAAAGACCTCGTGGTAACCGAACGTCGTCGGCCAGGGGTCGGGCCAGCGTAGACCGTAGAACACCGCACCGACGCTGTACAGCAGGCCGCCCACCGCCAGCAGGACGGCCGCCGCGATGCCGGCGTTCTGCAGGATCAGCCCGGTGTACCACACCGCCACCCAGCCCAGCAGCAGGTAGAGGGAAATGCCCACCCAGCGCGGAGCCGTCGGCCAAAACAGTTGCAGCGCAATCCCAACCGCCGCGCCACCCCAGACGATCCCGAGGACCAGGTAGCCGGTTCCGCGGGGCATGGCGAGCCTGGCGAACGGTGTGTAGGTGCCGGCGATAAGCACGAAGATCATCGAGTGGTCGAGGCGCCTCATCCAATTCCTGGTGACGGCCGACTGCCAGTGGACGCGGTGGTAGACGGCGCTGACGGCGAACATCGCCACGATCGCCAGCGTGTACGTCAGCGTCGAGTGCCCCGCCCGCTTGGATGCCTCCGCCCACGAGACCACCACCAGAGGCACGCCCGCGATGGCGGCCGCGACGGCGCAGTACTGGTGGATCCAGCCGCGCAGCCGCGGCTTGCTCAGCACACCGGCAACGTTCTGCACGAGCGATCCGGGTTCCCCGGCGACAGCGGTCTGGAAGCTCAACGTCCCTCCCTCGCTCGCACGCGGATCGCCGCTAAGTGCTTTCGCCCCAAGCGATCTAGAGCCTGGCTAGATGATTTCGCCGCAACCTGGGCGACGGCTATGCCGAATCTGTGAATAGCGTGTACGCGAAACGAGGCCGGTCGAGGGACTTCCGGCGGCTAAATCCTCGCGCCTTGGTGGACCTGGTTTCCGCCGCGGCGTTTCGCGGCGTACATCGCGTCGTCGGCGACCCTGATGAGCTCGTCGACGATTCGTCCGACGTCACCGGTTAGCAGGCGCAGCTCGGCGCTCGCGATCCCGACGCTCGCGGTGATCTTCGGTAGGAGCCCGTCGAGCGCGCTGCAGAACTGCGCGGTCAGTGGCCGCACGTCCGAGGTCACAGCGGTCAGCGCGACCAAGAACTCCTCGCCTCCGGCGCGACAGATAGCCGCGTCGGCGGGGGTGTGCTCGCGCAGCAGATCGGCCACCGCCCGCAGGGCGCGGTCGCCGGCCAGATGACCGTGGGTGTCGTTGATGCGTTTGAAGTTGTCCAGGTCGACCATCACCACCGCCAGGTGGGTATGCGCCTGCGGTGGATTCGCCAACCGATGACAGACCGCGTCGGTGAACGCCCGCCGGTTCAGCAATCCCGTGAGGGGATCCTCTTCCGAGCGCTGAACGTAGGTGCCCATCGCGCGCGACATACCCCAAATGCCCAGGGGCACAGATAAATTGAGAAACGCATTGATCCAGAGCGCGGAGGCCGCGGTGGCGATATTGGCCTCATGCGCCAATCGCGCCACCGCCGTGACGGTGACCCCGACGGTCACGACGCCGTTGAAGAGTAGGAGCTTGGGGCCGTGGAAGAACGCGATGTAACCGCCGGTCACGGACATGGCCGTGCACGCCAGCGCGGCAAGTGCCCCGGTCGGCTGCACGAGGCTCCACCCGCCGACGAACAACGCGCCGAGGGCCACCCCCGCCTGCGACTGCCGACGCGTGGGCCACCGCGTCATCCACAGCACGGTCACACCGGCGGTGAACGCGACGGCGACTCCACCGGTGATCATTTCGACGACGCTCGGCTGGCTTTGGCTCGGCAACACGGTCAGCGGCACCAACATCGACGATCCGGCAACGATGACCAAGATCGTCCGCGCCGAACCCAGCATTCCGCGCTGGGCCAGGAACGCAGTGATCCACTCGTAGTGGTCCGGCTGGTTCCACCAGGCCCTCAGCCGTGACATCAGTGAGCGAACCTCCGGGGAAGCGTCGGGCGCGTGTTGCCCGTTAGCCACGGGACAAATTACTCGGAGGCAAACGTCATTTCGGCGATGGGGTTCGGTTTCGGATCCCGCGATGGGGGAGATCCTGTTAGAAGCATTCGTCGAAGTTCGGAGGGGATCTCGCGTGGATCAGCAAGTCAACATCGACCCACCACCGGCGCCCGAAGACGCCAGAAAGGCCACCGCGGAGCAGCGGGAGCTCGAGGAGAAGCTGGAGCACCAAGACGAGGACCCGGACGGCCCGGGTTTGCATCAGTCCCGGCACGACCTCCCCGACGAGAGCACGCGGTAGATCTCGAAAGGCCGAGGCGTCAATCGACCACTTCTGGAGGTACCGCTCGCCGCAGCACGTTGGCGGCGTGACGCATCAGTGCGGCGTCGACGAGCTTTCCGTCGCGGCCAACCGCCCCGACGCCGCCAGCCTCGGCCAGTCGGTAGTCGGCGATGACGGCGCGGGCCGCGTCGACCTCGTCGGCCGTCGGCGTGAACACCGAGTTGGCGATGGGCACCTGGTCCGGGTGGATCGCCCACTTGCCGTCGAAGCCGAGCAGGCTGGCGCTCCTGGCCTGCCGACGGTAGCCCTCCTCGTCCCGGTAGCCGGGGTACGGCGCATCGATCGCCGCGATGCCCGCGGCGCGCGCGGCCGCGAGGATCTGCACTCGGACGGCGTGCCAGTAGTCACCCGGGTATTCGCCGGACGGCTGGAAGTTTCCGTCGACGCGGGCGCGCAATGAGGCCGACAGGTCACCCGCACCGAATATCAGCGCCTGCAGTCGGTCACTGGAGCGGGCTATGTCACGCGCGTTGAGCAGCCCATCCGCCTCCTCGATGAGCGCCTCCAGTCCAATGCGATGCGGCAGCCCCAGCTTGGTCTCCAGTTGGGTCAGCAGCACGTCGACCCACCAAACATCCTGTGCGCTGAGAACTTTCGGAATGATGATGACGTCCAGGGCATTCCGCGCGCCGGTGACCACTTCGATGATGTCACCGTGACACCACTGGGTGTCGAGGCCGTTGATCCGGACGGCGCGAATCGTGTGACCCCAGTCGAGGTCGGTGAGCGCGGCTACCGCCGTGGCGCGCGCCGATTCCTTGACGGTCGGCGCGCACGCGTCCTCGAGGTCGAGGAACACCAGATCGGCGCCGGCCCGCGCCGCCACCTCGCACATGTGCTCGTTGCTCGCGGGCGTCGCAAGCTCGCTGCGGCGTGGGCGGGTTCGGGTTGGCTGAAACATGACGTGCACCCGGTCAGATCGTGCCGGCCGCGCGCAGGTCGGCCAGGCGGTCGGCGTCGAGGCCGAGCAGGCCGCGATACACGGCGTCGTTGTCCGCCCCCAGCGCGCGGCCGAGGTGGGCGATCCTGCCCGGGGTGTCACTCAGGCGGGCGACGGGCGCCTGCACGGTCACCGTCCCCAGGTCGGGATCGTCGACCGCTATGAAGGTCCCGCGGGCCCGCAGGTGCTCGTCGGCGAGCAGTTGTTGTGCGTCGTAGACCGGTGCCGCCGCAACGTCTTCGGCCAGGAACACCTTCATGGCGTGCTCGAGCGTGTGCGCGCGGATCCACGCCGCGACGAGCGTGTCGATCTCGTCGGCACGGGCCTGGCGTGGGATGGGCTCGACGTATTCGGGGCGGACCGCCAGATCGGGCCTGTCGATGGCCCGATAGAGCCGGGCGGCAACGCTCGACGATGCGCTCGAAATGGCGATCCATCGGTCGTCGGAGGTGCGGTAGGCGTTGCGGGGTGCGCTGGCGTCGACGCGGTTGCCGGCGCGGCCCTGGATGTGTCCGAGTTGGTCGTAGGCCAGTGTCGCCTGCTCGACGAGCCGCGCCAGGGGTTCGATCAGGCTGACGTCGACGAGTTGGCCTGGCGCGCTATGCGCGTCGCGGTGATAGAGCGCCATCATGACGGCGTAGGTGGCCGATTGCGCGGCGACGCCGTCGGCGAGCATGAACGGCGGCAACGTCGGGGGACCGTCGGGCTGCCCGCACACGTGCGCGAACCCGCTCATCGCCTCCGCGAGGGTTCCGAATCCGGGCCGGTCGCTGGCCGGACCGCCCGCCCCGTAGCCGGTGATGTGCAGCATCACCAGGCTCGGATGGCGGGCATGGACCTTGTCGTAGTCCAGCCCCCAGCGCGCCAGCGTGCTCGGCCGGGTGTTGATCACCAGCACGTCGCTGACGTCGAGCAGGCTGTGGAACACCGCGCGACCGTCATCTCGGCGCAGGTCCAGGGTTACGCATTTCTTGTTGCGGCTCAGGCTCTTCCACACCAAGCCGACGTCGTCACGACGGGTCCCCCAGGTGCGCAGCGGATCCCCGACACGAGGCTGTTCCACCTTGATGACCTCGGCGCCGAACTCACCCAGCGCGGTGGCCACCAACGGGCCGGCGGCCAGCGTCGCGGCGTCGACCACCCGCAGCCCGGACAGCGGCAGCGTATCGTCACCCATCATCACACGCTGGGCTCGGCGACCATCTCGAAGAACGCGGCGCCGGAGTCGGGAATGCGGTTCTGCTTGAACACATTCACCGCATACGACACCAGGATCATCGAGTAGAGCAGGTGCAGCAATCTGGTGGCGTCCTCGGGCAGCGCGGTGATGTCCAGCCCGTCGAGGTAGGCGATGGCTTCCTCGGCGCGCGGTGCGACGGCGTCGTAGAAGGCGACCAGTTCGTCGAAGGGCCGGTCCAGCCGGGCCGCGTATCGCTGCGCGCGGGTGGGCAGTGCCCAGTCCGCGACGTAAGTTTCGAGGTCGGAGAAGCCGTCCGGAAGCGTGTTCGTCATCGTCAGTTCCCCTGCCTGCCGGACTGGTGGGCGGCGACGGTGTGGCGGATGACCGTGTGGAATTGCCTGATGAGCAGCTCCTGATCGCTGAGGTGAAAGGTGTTCTGCGCGCGGGTCTTCAACGCCGAATGGGTCGCCTCGATGGTGTTCACGTCCTGCATCGCGAACTCGATCGTGCTGTCGACCACCAGTTCCTGCGCGAGCCGCTCCTTGGCGTTGGCGGGCGGGACGAAGTACATGTCGATCTCGTAGATGTGAGAGTCGACCGTCTCGGGCCAGTAGGTGTAGGTGATGTAGTAGCCCCGGGCCCAGATCTGGACCGAGATGTTGGGGAAGATCCAGAACTGATCGTTGCCCCACGACGCGATGTCGCCGCGGTTGAGGAAGTCCGGCAGCGGTCCGATATCGGGAACGTCGTCGGGCCCGAACAACCCGGCGCGGAACAGTTTGTAGACCCATCGCTGGTCGCGGCGGGCCGGCCCGGCGGTCCCCGGTTCGCGCGGCGGCAGCGGCGGCGGCCCGGGCACTGACGTCAGCATGTGCGGCCGAAAGAGCTCGTAGTGGTAGGCGTCCACCGGGGGAACCATCTTCTCGGCCTTGGACACGTCCGGGTCGATGAACCGGCCGTGCACGTACGGCGGGTGATACCACTCGCACACGGAGTCGACGGCCAGCTTCCAATTGCCGTTGATGCGAGTGGAAAAGCCGTATCGCTGCGTCATCCGCCCGAAGGGGTAGGACTCCATGCCCAGCAGGCCGTCGCCGAGAAAGGTGCGCAAGGGCACCGGCGCTTGCCCCGGTTTGGAGGCGAGGTTGACGAAGATGAAGCCGGCCCATACCTCGCAGTGCACCGGGGGCATGCGCAGCTTGCTCTTGTCGAGGTCGAAGAACTCTTCCTCGTTGGTGATGTGGTTCACGCCGCCGTCGAGGTCGTAGCGCCACCCGTGGTACTTGCAGGCGAAGGCGCGGCAGCTGCCCGACGACTCCCGTTGCGGGTGCTCCTGCCAGACAACCTTGTTGCCGCGGTGGGCGCACACGTTGTGGAAGGCGTGGACGTTGTCGTCGAGGTCGCGGGTGATCACGATGGACGCCAGCCCGCCCGGCAGCTCCCGGGTGAAGTAGGAGCCCTTGCGGGGCAGGCGCTCGATGCGTCCGACGCACAGCCAGTTCCGTTCGAAGACGGCCTTGCGCTCGGCGGCGAAGAACTCCTCGGAGATGCAGTCCTCGTAGTTCACCGGGCCGGTGCCGAGGTCGGGGTAGTGCGGGGTGAACTTGCCCTTTCCGGTGGCGAGCCGCTGTTGAATGTCCGTCATGGTCGCGCTCCTTCGTCGAGGGGTTGGCCGTTGGCCTTGGAGTTAGCCTGGGCCCACGGCTGCTGGTCCCACGGTCGATCGAGTGGTTCCATCTCGCCGCCGAACGGGAAGAAGGCGCGCTGCGCGTATGTCTCGCGCGCCAGTCCGTGGCCCAGCTCGTCCAAAAAGGCGCGCTTGAGCGGGTTGGTGAACAGTTGCCGCGAGTAGCGCAACGTCAGCGGCGGTCGCTTCACCAGCTCACGCGCCAATTCCCAAGCGCGGTCCAGCAATTGGTCCTTGGGCAACACCTCGTTGACGACGCCCCACTCCTTGGCCTCCTGCGCGCCGAGCTTCTTGCCGGTCAGCAGGAAGTACCGGGCCCTGGTGTGTCCGGCGAGGTAGCTCCAGATCACGTGCTGCCCGTCGCCGGGCACCTGGCCCCGCGGAAAGTGTGAGGCGTCCTGGAAGTAGGCGTCTTCGGAGGCGAGCACGATGTCGCCCATCAGCGGGACCTCCGAATGCATGTTGCACGGGCCATTGACCGCGCTGATCATCGGCACGTCGACGTCGAGCACATTGGTGATGAGATGACGTGCGTACCAAGCCTTTTCGTCGAGCTTGACCAAACCGCGGGTGCCGGGCATCAGCAGGTACTCGGGCTTCTCCACCGGATCGCCATTGGGCATTCGGCCCCAGTTGGCGTTGTAGTTCTGTCCGGTCCCGGTATGGATCAGCACTTTGATCTCCCGGTCGCCCGCTACGTCGGCGAAGGCGTCGGACATGTCGTCGTGTGCCTGCCAGCTCCATACCAGGCTGTCGCCGTCGGTATGGCACTGCATCAGCAGGATGCCGTCGTCGTCCAGTTCGAAGCGGTAGTTCGGGTACCGGTCATGGTATTCGCTGAATCTGGTTCGTTTGGCCATGGTGCTCCCGTCGCTGTCAGGTTCCGGTCAGCTGCGCCACGATCGGCGCGAAGTGTTCGGCCTGGGCCTGGCGCACCGTGACGTAGTTGACGCCGTAGGCCTCGCGGCGCGCCCGCAATGTCTCGGTGATCGCGTCGGCGGAGCCGACCAGCACGTTGGGGTGGTCGCGCAGGATCTCCGGCGCGATCCCGGTCCTCGCCCCGAGGCGCGTGTAGGCGCGCTCCGGGTCGTCGGTGACCTCGACGAAGAAGGGCGAGCTTTCGATGTCGAGGTCGCCGGCGCGGCTGCCGGCGGCCGCGGCGACGTAGTCGAACCGGCGGACGGCCTCCTCGTGTGGGGTCAGCCCGTCGTCGGTGCGCGGCGCGAACGGCACGGTGTTGATGCTGACGATGTCGGCTTCGCGGCCGGCGTAGCTGAGCACGCGCCGGCCCCCGCCGCCGATCATGATCGGCGGATGCGGCCGCTGCGCGGATCGCGGTGTGCCGGCGTATCCGCTGACGTTCACGTACGCACCGGCGTGCGCAAGCTCGGCGCCGGCGCAGTGCGCCTTCACCAGGGCGACAACCTCTTTGAGCTTGGCGATGCGTTGCCCCGGGGTCCCGAACGTCAGGCCCATGGCCTCGTACTCGGTCTCGCTCCAGCCCGCCCCGATGCCGAGCTCGAGCCGCCCGTCCGAAAGCAGGTCGAGCGTGGCCACCTCCTTGGCGAGCACGGCTGGGACGTGGTAGTCGATGCAAAACACCCGGCAGCCGACGCGCAGCGTGGTGGTGTGGGCGGCCGCCGCGGCGATCGCCGCGATCGGGGCGAGGTCCTGGCGTGGGGTGCGCGCGGCGCGCTGGGCCGGCCCGGGGCCGAGGTAGTGGTCGGCGAGCAGGAGCGTGGAGTAGCCGAGTTGTTGTACCCGGCAGGCGAATTCGCGCCACTCACGCCCGTCGGCGGCGTTGGTCGCCTGCACCGCGAAGCGGAATTGCGGCCGGTCCACGCTGTCAGCGTAGCGCCATTGCCAACGAAAGTACACAGGCTGTATATTTTCTATCCGTGAAGACCGCGCTCGTCACCGGCGGGGCGTCCGGCATCGGACGTGCGATCGCCGAACGGCTCCGGGCCGACGGCTACCACGTCGCGACCATCGACCTGACCGAGTCGGACAGCGAGTTCGCCTACCTCGCCGACGTCACGGACCGCCGCGCGGTCGATGCCGCGCTGGACGACATTCGGAGCGCGCTCGGGCCGATCACGATCCTGGTGAATGCCGCCGGCATGACGGGGTTTCGGCGCTTCCTCAACATCGCCTTCGAGGAGTGGTCCAAGGTGATCGACGTCAACCTCAACGGCGTGCTGCACTGCACCCAGGCGGCGCTGCCCGACATGCTCGAGGCGGGCTGGGGCCGCATCGTCAACATCTCCTCGTCGAGCACCCATTCGGGCTCGCCGTACCAGGCGCACTACGTGGCGGCGAAGTCCGCCGTCAACGGACTGACGAAAACCCTTGCGCTCGAGTACGCCCCGCACGGCATCACGGCCAACGTGATACCACCGGGCTTCATCGACACGCCGATGCTGCGCAAGGCGGAGGAGCAGGGGTTGCTCGGCGGATCGATCGAGGACAACATCGCGAAGGTACCGGTCGGCAGGGTGGGACGCCCCGACGACATCGCCGCCGCGTGCTCGTTCCTGGTCTCCGAGGAGACCGGCTACATCACCGGGCAGATCCTCGGTGTCAACGGTGGCCGCTGCACCTGAATTCACTTCTACTGATAGGCAGTCATGTACACCAGAGACCAGCTGTTCATCGGCGGTGAGTGGCAGTCCCCGAGTACGAGCAACCCCATCGAAATCGTCTCGCCGCATACCGAATCGGTGATCGGGCAGGTTCTTTCGGCCGGCGCCGCCGACGTCGATCGAGCCGTCGAAGCGGCCCGGGCCGCCTTCGACGAGGGGCCCTGGCCGCGGCTGAGCCTGGCCGAGCGGATCGAGGCGGTGAACCGGCTCGCCGCCGTCTACAAGGAACGACGATCGCAGATGGCCGAACTCATCTGCGCCGAGATCGGCGCCCCGATCACGTTCTGCAAGCACGTTCAGTCGCGGCTGCCGCTGAGCGCCATCGCCGCCTTCACCGCGATGGCGGCGTCCTACGAGTTCGAAGAGCTCCGGCCCGGCTTCTACGGCAACGACATCTGCGTGGCCAAGCAGCCGGTGGGCGTGGTTGCCGCGGTCGTGCCCTGGAACATGCCGCAGTTCCTCACGATCGGCAAGGTGGTGCCCGCCCTGTTGGCCGGCTGCACCGTGGTGGTCAAACCGTCCCCCGAGTCATCGCTGGATGCCTTGTTGCTGGCCGAGTTCATCGAGCAGGCGCAGCTGCCCGCCGGTGTGGTCAATGTGGTCCCCGGCGACCGGACGGTGGGGGCGCACTTGGTTGCGCATAACGGCGTCGACAAGGTGTCTTTCACCGGCTCGACGGCGGCGGGCCGCGAGGTAGCGCTCGCCTGTGCCGCCGGACTGCGCCAGGCCAGCCTGGAACTGGGCGGCAAGTCGGCGGCCATCATCCTCGACGACGCCGACCCCGCCTCGGCGGCCAAGGCCATCCAGATGTCCAGCCTCGCCAACAGCGGCCAGGTCTGTAATGCCTTGAGCCGGGTCCTGATTCCGGCCGGCCGGGACGATTTCGTCGACGCGCTGGCCGCCGAACTGGACGGTCTCGTCGTGGGCGATCCGTCCGATCCGGCGACCCAGGTCGGCCCGCTGGTGGCGCAACGCCAGCAACTGCGGGTGCGGGACTACATCGCCGGCGGCCTGTCCGACGGCGCGCGCCTGGTGACCGGCGGAGCCGAGATGCCCGACGGGATAGACCGGGGTTGGTACATCCGTCCGACCCTGTTCGCCGACGCCGACAACGGGATGAAGATCGCCCGTGAGGAGATCTTCGGCCCGGTCCTCACCGTGATCCCCTACCGCGACGAGGACGACGCCATCAGGATCGCCAACGAATCCGACTACGGTTTAGCCGGAGCGGTGTTCACGGACGACCCCGATCGCGGTTACGGCGTCGCGGCACAGGTGCGCGCGGGCTCCTTCGGCGTCAACGAGGGCTACATCATGGATCCGCTCGCGCCCTACGGCGGGATGAAGGCCAGCGGCTATGGCCGTGAGCTCGGCCGCGAGGGTCTGGAGAGTTACCTTATGAGCCAATCGATTTCGTGCGCACGGAGCAATTAGACAACGGTCAGCGCGGTAGCGTACCGCGCAAGAACAACCGGACCGCGTACTGCAGGTGGCGCTCCTGTTGCTTTTTCGACCGGAACACACCGAAGTCGGCCATTCGGGCGGGCACCGCTTCCACCATGGCCAGAAAATGCTCGGCGGCCAGCTCGACATCGCCGAGGTCCAGGCACCCCAGCTCCTCATAGTGCTTCAGCACCTCGGTGACGACCCGTTGCCTGCCGGCCCACATCATCGACTCGGACGAGACGTTGAACTCGGGGAAGTTCGCCGCTTCGCTGAGCGCTATTCGCTTGAGCCGCACATTTTCCGGTCGCACCGCGCGCGCCAGACACGCGCGCGCGACGGCGAGCAGCGTCTCCTCCGGATCGTCGCCGATGATCGCCTCGATTGATTCCTCGCCATCGTCGAATTTCGTCATGGCCCAGGGGATTACATCGACAAAGATCGCCCGCTTGTCGGGATACCGAGCGTACAGCGATCGCCTCGTGATGCCGGCCGCGCGCGCGATGGCCTCCATACTCGTGTCGGCATAACCGAGTTCGACGAACGTCGCCACCGCGGCTTCACGCACCGCCTGGTCGAGTTTCTTCGCTTCCGCACGGGTCGGGCGTCCGCGCCGTATCGCCACATGTGAATAGTACTGCCAGCCTGGCGAATCCAATCCCGATCGCCGCGTACCGGCCTAGCGCTCGATCTTGTCCATCGGGCTGGAGCGCTCCAGCATGCCGATCGTCTCCTCGCCATCCCACCGGTAGCGGGCGCCGGCCTGCTGCAGAGCCGGGAACGTCCAGTTCGCGAGCTTGGCAAGCTGCTCGGCCGGCACCTCGCCGGGATCGATGATGTCGTGGGTGGAGACGACGGTTTCGCCCGCGATCCGTTCGGTGCCGTTGGCGGTCTCGAGCACCAGCGAGACGTCCTCGCCGCATGGTTGCAGCTGCCTCAGCCAGGGCGCCTCCACCACCCGGGCCGGGATCAGGCCGCCGCCGCCGTCGAACACGTATCCCTCGTTGAATGTGGGCCGCCCGTCCGGTCGCGGCGGATAGGCGATGTAGCCGAACCCCCGACCGCTCGGAAACAGCGCCGACTGCCAGCAGTGCCCCCAGAACCCTTCCAGCCGGCGCACACCCTGGCGCCGGATGCGCAAGCCGCTGCCGGTGAAGGGGTGTTCGCGGCCCGCCACCCGCACCGATCCCGTGGCCCGGAACAGTTGCTCGTAGCGCGGCCCGCCCATCAGGTCGCCCTCGACGGACGTCTTCAGCGCCGATGCGGCGTCGTTCCGCAGCGCGCCCTGCACCCATGGGGGCACGGCCATTTTCGCCTCGACGTCGAAGCGCAGATCGACCAGCTCACCTTGCTTGCGGCCGTCGGCGAGGTTGGCGGACGACGTGGCGATCGCCTTGCCGTCGAACGTCATCGTCCACGCGTCGAACGGCTCGACGCACGTGAACCCGAGCGGGCCCGCGCCGAGCACGGTCGGCTTGCCATCGCGGCCGGCGACGGGCCAGCTGTCGCCGTCGTCGCGCACCCGATACACCCTGCCGTCCGAAAACGCGACGTTGACCTGAAGGCCGTGGGACCCCCAATTCGCGCTCACCGCCTCGATCCCGATCCGCGGCAGGCCCACCTCGCCGCGCTCGTCGAACACCCAGAAGCTCACCGAATCGCGCATCTCGGGGTTGTCCGGCCGCTCGGCGAACATGTACTCGCGCGCCAGGTCGATGCCGCCCGTCAGGTCGATCGTCATGCCTGTCTCTCCATCTCTAATGGCCGAGCCACCGCTGCGACCGCTCGACGTATTGGGCGAACAGCGGCCGAATTGCGTTGATTTCCAAGCCGAATTCCTCGGGTACGGCCTTCGGGTGCGGCTCGCGGTGTTCCGCGTTCTCGGCCCACCAGTCGCGCATTCCGGCCTCGAACTCCTCGGTGACCGGTTCGCCGAGCCACTGGTAGAGGCGGCGCACCTCACCGATCGGGTCGGCCTGCATGGCACCGAACCCGATGTCGAAGAATCGGTCTTCGGCTCCGTCGTCGCGAAACTTCACTGCCCGCTGCATGCCGATCGACCACTGGTGCACGTTCAACTCGCCGAGGTAGCGGCGGTCGAGGTAGTCGGTGAAGCCGCCGACGATGTCGGCGTACACGTCGGCCACCGACAGGATCACGTCCGTCGGATCGCGGTGCGTCATAACGAATTTGGCGTCCGGGAACGCCCGGTCGAGGTAGTCGAGGGACAACACGTGGGCGGGCGTCTTCAGCCGCCATGGGCGGGCGGGTTCGCCCCAGGCCAGCAGCTTGAGGACTCGCCGCTCGTATCGGTAGGTCGACGTGAAATCCGCCCGGTCGACCAACCAAGTCGAATACGACGGGATCTGGGCGTACGCCTGGAAGATCTGGGACTTGAAATCCAATGCCATCAGGTCGAGGCACTCCATCGGCCCGTGAATGTCCTGGGGAACATGATGCCGCGAGCCGGCGACGATCTTCAGCTCACCGGACGGAATGCGCGGGTCCGCGCCTCGGACGGTCGACGGTGGCGGGCAGGGCTGGGTCGACTCCCAGCTGCGTAGGTAACGGACATTCGGATCCCGGGCCAGCAGGAACGACAATGCCGTCGACCCGGTGCGCGGCAGGCCGAGCCCGAAGAGGGGCGCATCGATCGAGACCTCGTCGATTTCGGGATGTCGCCGATACCAATCCTCGACGCACAGCCGCTGCGCAAGATGAAGGCCGATGCGGCCGTAGACGAATGCTTCGCCGCGCGCGTTCAACCGGGCCTCGTCTTGTAATGCACGCAGGAAGATCTCGAGGCCCTCGCGGAAGGAATCGTCGCCGAAGTCCTCGAGCCCCGTTCGCTCGACGGCCGCGGTCATCAACTCGCCGGGTGATGCCACGATGCTTCCTCCAATTTCGTGGCAGTATACTGCCATGATTATGAGTGCGTCGTCAATTGCTGCCCGGCGCAGCTACGACAACCGTGCGCGACGCCAGAAGGCGGCCGAAACCCGGGAGCGGATCGTCGCCGCCGGCACGGACCTGGTGCATGGCTTCGACACGTGGGACTGGCGGGACCTGACTTTTCGGGCCGTCGCCGAACGCGCGGGCGTCGGCGAGCGCACCGTCTATCGGCACTTCCCGACCGAGCGGCATCTCCATGACGCGGTCATGCAGCGGTTGGAATCCGAAGCGGGCATCCGTTACGAGGACGTGGATCTGGGTAACCTCGCCGAGGTCACCGCTCGCGTTTTCGCTTCGCTGCAACGGTTTTCGGTGCGCCAGTCCATGCAGGCGCCGGACGACCCCACCTTTGTCACCGTCGACCATCGCCGGCGTGAGGCCTTGCTGCGTGCCGTCTCGGCGGCCGCCCCGCAGTGGTCGGAAACCGATCGACGAGTGGTAGCCGGCTTGCTTGACGTGCTATGGAACCTGCCCAGCTACGAGCGCCTCGTCGGGGTCTGGAACGTCGACGGCGACGACGCGACGCTGGCGATCGGCTGGCTCATGGACAAGGTGATCCAATCGATCGAACAAGACCAGCCCGTCGTCACGGAGCAACGAGATACGTTCCGTGCCCCTCGATCACCGCGTCGCCGCTGAACCGCAAGACCTCGCTCACCAGTTTGTCGTTCTGGTTTCGGTACGCGATGACGATCGTGTCGATTCCCCGGTAGACGCCCTCCACGGCGAACCGGAGATCGGGAACGCGCGCCAAGGCGCGGGTCCAGTAGTCCCGCAGCGCGGGTTTGCCCCGAACGACCCCGGCCGTTTCCGGGAGCAGCTCCGCCGCCACCGGTGAGGTGAATACCACGTCCTCGTGGAAGTGTTTCAACACGGACTCGACGTCGTGGGAATTCCACGCCGCGACCCACTGCTCGGCGAAGGCGGCCGCGTCAACGTTCACGGTGGACGACTGTACTTCGGGTGGCGGGGCGACCGGGCGCCGATGTGGTAGACAGACCGCGTATGCCCGATGATCCGTTGCCCATCACCGGCCAGACCTGCTGGCGCGTGGAGCGCGCCGACCAGCTGGCCTGCATCATCGACGCCGCCGAGTACTTTCGCCAGGTCAAGGCGGCGATGCTGCGGGCCCAACGTCGAATCATCTTGATCGGCTGGGACTTCGACGCCAGGACTGCATTCGAACGAGGAGGCAAGAAGCTCGCCGGCCCCAACCAGCTGGGTGCCTTTCTGTACTGGCTGCTATGGCGACGACCTGACCTCGAAATTTACGTGCTGAAATCCAACCTTCGCCTGCTGCCGGTGTTCGACGGGATTTGGTACGGCGTCACGCCCGTGTCGGTGGTGAATCGGCTCAGCAGCAGGCGATTGCGCCTGGCCGTCGATGGAGCCCGTCCGACCGGCGCCGTCCATCACCAAAAGATCGTGATCGTCGACGACGTCCTGGCGTTCTGCGGCGGCATCGACCTCACCCTGGATCGGTGGGATACCCCAGAACACAAGCACAACAACCGTTTTCGTCGCGCGCTCGGCCGCAGGTACTGTCCCCGACACGAGGTCGCGGCCGCGGTGGACGGCGCCGCGGCGCGGGCGCTCGCCGAGGTCGCCCGGGACAGGTGGCGTGACGCGACCGAGGAGTCGCTGGCCCCGATCGAATCGGCGCGCGCCGTGTGGCCCGGTGGCCTGCGGCCCATCCTGCGCGATGTCGAGGTCGGGATCGCGCGCACGTTGCCCACATTCGGTGGTCGCGACGAGATCCGCGAGGTGGAAGCGCTCAACCTCGCGGCGATTGCGGCGGCACGTCACACCATTTATCTGGAGAACCAGTACCTGGCGGCCCGACAGGTGGTCGAGGCGCTGGCCGCTCGGCTCCAAGAGCCTGACGGTCCCGAGATCGTCATCGTCCTTCCCCGCCGCGGACTGAACCGGCTAGAACGCGAGACGATGGACAGCGCACGCCACCGGCTCATCCAACAGCTCTGGGCGGCCGACGAATACCGCCGCCTGGGCGTCTACTGGGCGGTCACCGACGGCGGGTCGCAGATCTACATTCACTCGAAGATATTGGTCGTCGACGATTGGCTGTTGCGCGTCGGCTCGTCGAACTTCAACAACCGGTCGCTGGGGTTCGACAGTGAGTGCGACCTCGCCGTCGAGGCGGACCCGAATACCGGAGCGCACCAACATATCCGGCGAGCCATCGAGTCGGTGCGCCAACAACTGGTGTGTGAGCATCTGGGGATTTCCGTCGATGAGTTCGACCGGACGATGCGGGAGGGAAAGTCCTTCCTGCAGGCCGTCGAGGCGCTGCGCGGTATGGGCAAGACCTTGCGGCGATTCACCGAGCGGACCGTGGCCGGCGAGGACAGCGCGCTGGCCGAGAACGAGCTGATGGATCCGGATCACGTTCCACGATCCCTCGGCCGCAGCATGCGGCGGTTGATCACCAGACTGTCCGCGCAACCGCGCGGTTCGCGCTGAAATTCTGAACGGGCCCTGGTTTTCAGGTGGATAAGTAGCATACGACGGAGGTTCGGTCGTCCGCGCAGACGAACGGTGGTGGCAAGGAGGGGCCAGGGGCGTCGAAATATGCACTGGATCGGCGTGTGGTGGCGTCAACCCGACCACTATGACTGGTTGTCGGACTACCTCGCCGCGCGCGGACTGCAGCCCTTTGTCCGCTTTTTGCTGGTCGCCATCCTGACGACCCTGGCCGCGGCGACATTACTGATGCTGGGCAGCCCGTCGGGTCCACGGACCCCCACGGGGCGCGCCGTGGCGGTGGCTTTCATCGTGCTCCTGGCGGGAATGGCGCTGGTGTGGCTGCGCGGCTGGCCGACGCTGATTCAGTCCCAGGTGTTTTCGACGACGGGGACGCTGGGCATTGCCGCGACGTGCCTGATCGAGAGCGACCCGCTCAGCGGGCTGCTGGGTTGCGCCGCATTCGGGGGCCTCGCCGGGTACGTCGCGTTTTTTCATTCGGCTCGCCTCCTGGTCTTCACCCTCGGCACGGCCTTGGTTACCGCGGGGGTGTGCGCCGCGCGGGTCGCGGTGGCCGGTGATGTGTCGATGGCCGCAGCCAAACTGCTGGTTCTCAGCGCGGGCATCCTGGCGGTGCCGTTCTGCGGCCAGATCCTGGTTCATTGGCTGTCGGTGGACGCCCTGAAGTCCTCCACCGATCCGCTCACCGGCTTGCGCAACCGGCGGGGCTTTTATCGCTCCGCGTCCAGGCTACTGACCGGCCAGACCCCCGCCCCCTGTCTCAGCGTGTTGATGCTCGATCTGGACAATTTCAAACGCATCAACGATACCTACGGCCACGCCACCGGGGACCGCATCCTGGTGGCCGTGGCCGACAACCTGCGGCGAATCAGCCGTGGCGGAACGGTTCTCGCCCGGGTCGGTGGCGAGGAATTCCTGGTCGCCGAGACGATCGGAATTCAAGACGCGCTGCGGACCGCCGAGGCCATGCGCTCGGCCATCGCCGACACCCCCTGGGGCGTGACGGCGAGCTTGGGCGTCAGCAGTATCCAACTGCCGCGGGAAGGCGCAACGGTCAACCGGCAGGTCGTCGAACGCCTCGTCGATGCCGCCGACGGCGCGATGTATGAGGCGAAACGCGCTGGGGGAAACCAGATTCGGCACGCCGACATTCCGGTTCCGCCCGCCCGCTGAGAAACGGCGCCGCGCCCATTCGCGGTTGGTCAGGAAGCGGTCCCGGAGATCGTCGGCTCTTCCGGGACAAGCACGTCGACCAAGCGCTCGACACGCTCGGCCACCGCCGAACGCGGCACCCGGATCGCGGACACGTCGTCGAAGTGACAAAGCCCGAGGAGGAGGAGAAAGACGACCTTGGTGGTGGCCTTCGGGTTCGGATCGGTGCCGGAGAGCGCCCCGACGAACCGGTCGGCGTACTCCTGATGCCACCGGCTTATCAGGGACGCCAACCGCGCGTCGCGGCGGCTAGCGAGGTGCAGCTCGGCAATCAGGCGCCGGTTTTGGCGCATCCCGGGCTGCAGATAGGCCATTGCGATCGCATGGAGTGGGCGTTCGCCACGACCGTTCCGCAGGGCGGCGGCGGTAATTTGCTCGAGGGCACGCACCGCGGCGGCGTACAGCAGCTCCTCCCGGTTGTGGAAGTGGTTGTAGACCGCGGTGGGTGATACGCCGGCCCGCTCGGCGATCAGCGGGAGAGTGCTGCCTTCGAATCCCCGTTCAACGCACACCGCCGCGGCCGCCTCCAGCAGTCGCCGGGTGGTGACCTGCCCACTGGAGTTGGGTGGCCGTCCTCGGGATCGTCGCGCCGGAGCCGGCGGCCGTGTCCTTGCAAAATGAGTGCCCATTCATAAAACTATCCCACAGGAAGATCGGCGGCAGGCCGGAGACGAGGTAACCATGGGCATCGGTTCCCACGCGGTGGACGCGGTATTGGAGTGTTCCCGGTCGGAGGCGGCGCGGCGCGCGTACCCGGCGGGGTTCCCGGTGTTGCCGCCCGTGCCGGGCGCACGCTATTCGGATCCTGGTTTCGCCGAGCTCGAGGCCGCGGCGGTGTTTTCCCGCTCATGGCTGTTCGTCGCCCATGCGGACCAACTGCGCAACCCGGGCGACTACCTCCTGCTCGACCAGCTCGACAGGCCCGTCATGCTCGTTCGCGGCGGGGACGGCGTCGTCCGCGCGTTCTATAACACCTGCCGCCATCGCGGCGCCGCCCTCGTCGAGGAATCACAGGGGAACGTCGGCCGCCGGCTGACCTGTCCGTTCCACGCCTGGACGTACTCACTGGACGGCAAGCTGGCCGGGTACCCGGAGGCGCCGAACTTCCCCGACCTCGACCGTGACTGTCACGCCCTGGCCGAGCTGCGGTGTGCCTGCTGGGGTCCGCTGGTGTTCGTCAATCTCGACGCCGACTCGGCGCCACTGTCCGACTTCCTCGGCCCCGTCGGTGACGACCTCAGCGACTTCGAGGACCTCGACGGTCGCCTGCACCTGGTGGATCGCACGGTTCGCCACGTGCCGGTCAACTGGAAGGTTCCGGTCGACGCGAACCTCGAGAGCTACCACGTCAATTACGTACACCGGACGACGGCGGCGCGAACACTTCAACAGGCGGGGACCGGCATCCAGTTGCTGCCGAACGGCCACTCCCGCATGCTCGTCCCCTTCCGCGACGGCGTGGACGGAGAGGCGCTGTCGCCGTTCCCGTGCGTGTTCCCCGGCCTCGGTGAGCTGCCGTTTCGCGGCACGTTCTCCTATCACGTGTTCCCGAACCTGAGCATCGTGTTCGCCGGTACGGGATTCGTCTTCCTGATCACCAATTGGCCCACCGGCCCATCGACGTCGGCGTACAACGTGCACTGGTGCTCGTCGCTGGGTCCGGGCGACGACGCAAACCGGCAAACCAACGAGATGGTGATCGGGGCCTTGTCCCGGGTGCTGTTCGAGGACCTCGACGTCCTGCCCGGCCAGCAGCGTTCTCTCGATGCCGGCACCCTGGAATCGCTGCGCCTCGGCTACCAGGAGCGGCGCATCTACCACCTACACGAGGTGATCGACCAAACCATCGGCGCCGAGCACGTTCCGGAATCCCTTCGGGTCCCGACCCTGCTCGCGCCGTTCGTGCAGGGCTGACGTGCATCCCTTCGTCGCGCTGATGCGCAAGTACTGCATCGACTACACGAACTCGCACGATCAATCCCTGTATCCGGAGATCATGGAGCCCGACTACGTCGTCCACATCAACGGCTTGTCCCTGGTCCGGTCGACCACCTACGCGGAGGCGGTTCGTCAAATCTTCGATGCGGCACCGGGTTTGGGCATCGTCGTCCACGAGTTCGTGCTCAACGGCGATCGGCTGTGCATGCACTTCAGCGAGCACGCGGCCATGCCGGCCGGTGGGGCGCGGGGGCTCGCGTGCTGGCGTGGCATCGGCCTGTACAAGTGGAACGGCCATCGACTGACGGAGAACTACGTCGAGCAGGATTATTTCGCCATGCAGGCGCAGATCGCGAGCGGCCGCCCACACCCGCTGATGCCGCCGCACATCGATCCGTGGACGACGACCGAGGCGGTACCGGCAGATCCCGACGCCGAACAAGCCGTGCGCGCCTGGCTCGAGGCGGCGGACCTTGCGGCCGCGCCGTCACACGACATCGACGACGCGCGTACCGGCGCCACCTACCAAGCGGTGCTCGACCCCCGGGAGGTGGTGGTCAACGATCTCTTCTCCGGGGGCGCGGATGTGCCCTTCCACGTCACGATCCGGGGCCGGTACCGAGGCGGCCTCGGCGCCGCTGCCGACGCCCACGTCGGGATGCCGGCCACGCTGCAAGTTGCCGGCATCGCTCGGGTCGCAGACGGTGCCGTCGCGTCCGTCAGCGCGGTGACGGCGCGCTCACAGGCGCTGGCCGAGCTCACCCGCGGGTGGCAGTGACCGCTTTCCGCTCAATAGCGGCGCATCTTTTGGGCGCGACCGGTCAGAGCGGTTATCCGGTAATGGTCGCGCTGGCCGGGAAGCGTTGGCACAGCTGGGATCTCATGCGTCGTGGTGATCATCATGGTGTGGACGGGGATGTCCGCTAGCTCCGTGGGGATTACTACCGTGGGAAAGAGAATCGTTGCCGTGATCGAACCGGCATCGCCGAGCTCGTGCGTCGTTACGCTCAGACACCAGCCCAGATCGGGCACGAACGTGCTGCGGATCTGTTCCCGCTCGAAGTTGTGCATGCGCTGGCCGTGTTCGTAGCCGAGGACGTACGGCCGCCTGCCGGGGATGTTTGGCGGATTGATGCAGTAATCGATGGAGATGCCGTCACCGACGAGGTCACAGTAGTAGTCGGGAAATGTCTGGTAGGTGGCCGTGGCTGCGGTCATCGGGATCGGCTCCCCGGGGTCACAATCCGCATCTTGGTGGCGCATTCCATCGATGCCCTCCGTTTCGGGTGATGTCCACGCACCAGCGTGTCAACTCCGGCGCCACCCGACATGCGTAGTGGACTACTCGATTACGCAGATTTCCAACCATCCGACCACGATGCATAGCGAGCGTTTTTCGAAGAGATCGACTGCAGTTACAGTAGAACGTCGCTGAGCTGCGTTTATGTGCACACGGAGGTCGGAGCCTGTTTTCCCGTTCGCGTCAGGTGGAAGCTGAACCGTCTTGGTTCACCGCCGCGCTCAACCAACGACCGGACCATAGCGACGTCGACGTCGACGGTTGTCGGATTCACCTGCGCGCCTGGGGTGCCACGGACCAACCAACGGTGGTGCTCGTCCACGGTGGCGCGGCGCACTCCGGTTGGTGGGACCACATCGCACCGTTGTTGTCGCGCACCCATCGCGTGATCGCACCGGATCTGTCCGGACATGGTGACAGCGGCACGCGCGGCAGCTACGACCTGCAAACCTGGGCAAACGAAGTGATGGAAGTGTCGGCGGCCGCCGGAGGCTCGGGACGACCGACCATCGTCGGCCACAGCATGGGCGGCTGGATCGCGGCCACCGCGGCGATGAGTTGCGGCGAACAGATCAACAGCATGATCGTGATCGACTCGCCGCTGTGGGAACGTTCGCCGGAGGAAGCGCGGTTGCGTAACCGCAAGCACGCCCCGTACCGGACGAGAGACGAGATCCTGCAACGCTTTACGGCGGTTCCCAAGCAACAGGTGATCCTCCCGTATATCCGGCAGCACGTAGCCGTCGAGTCGGTACGGAAGACGGCCGAAGGCTGGAACTGGAAGTTCGATCCCGCGATTTTCGGTGGCGAGCTTCTCGAGCCGACAACCTCGGACGAGGAGTCGTTGGAAACGATGATGGCCGAAATGCGGTGCCGGCTAGGCTATGTCCGTTGCGAAGCCGGATTGGTTCCGCCCGCCATGGGCGAACGAATCCGCTCCATGCTCCAGCTGCGGGGGCCTTTCGTCGAATTGGCCGAGGCCGGCCACCATCCGATGCTCGACCAACCGCTCCCGCTCGTCGCGACGTTGCGCACCCTGCTGGAATTCTGGTCGATCACCTAACCGGGGCGAGTCAAGCCGGCAGCGCCCGCGGAATATCAAAGCGCCCCAGGCCATCTACGTCTTGGAAGGCCACGATGTGGCCGACGCCTTGCGCCGTCAAACTGAGCACGTGCAGGGCGTGCAGGCGATGCTCGCCGTCGGCGATCGCCGGGTAGAGCGCCACGGCGGGTTGCCCATTGGCGGAGGTGTGGACGACCGGAGTATTGCCGAAGCCACGCATGCGGGCGCCGAGGAAGGCGCCAATAGCGTCAACGCCCCGGAACCAGGTGAGGAACGGCGGCATCTCGAAGACCGCGTCCTCGGTCAGCACCGCGACCAGTTCGTCGACGTCGGCGTTTTGAAATGCGGCCACGTACCGGTCGAGCAGTTCCCGCTGCCGCTGCTCGGATGGCTGCATGATCGCGTCGGTGTCCGCGGGCAGGCGGGCGCGGGCGCGCTGCAACGCGCTGTTGACCGCGGCCACGCTGAGATCGAGGAGCGTCGCGACTTCGGCCGCGGACCAACACAATACGTCCCGCAGGATCAGCACCGCCCGCTGCCGCGGCGGGAGAACCTGCAACGCGGCGACGAAAGCCAGCCGCATGGTTTCTCGTGCGGCCACCACCGTGCCGGGGTCGGTCGTCGTCGCGGTCAGCAGCGAATCCGGGGCCGGTTGCAGCCAGGTCAACTCCGGATCGCCGGCCAGCGGCGCCGCGTTGGGGTCCGCGGCCGCGTCCTGCAGGTCCGACGGCAACGGACGGCGCTTGCTCCGCTCGAGGGCTTTGACGAATGCGCGG
>NZ_LZKR01000094.1 GCF_001672915.1 Mycobacterium sp. 1245805.9
AAAGCATCGAGGTCGACACCGTCACCCTGCGGGTGGTGGCCCGCACCCTGCCCGGCAAACAGTTCGAGGTCGGGCGGCAGCTGCGCGTCCTGGTCATTCGGGCGCTGGCCCGCGTCGGCATCGTGACCGCGGCCGACGCGACGATAGGCCTGGTCGAAGACGACCCCTCCGTCCCGGCCGCCCAGGCCGCCGAGAAGTCGACCGACGGCAAAGTCGAAGATGCGGTGCGACGGCGGTGAAGTTCACCGTGAGCATCCTCGAGAGGCGGGGCGAAGACACGCAACGACGACGCTGGAGCCACCTCTTCGGCGGCCGCATGCGCACGTCAACGCTGATCTTGATCATCGCGTTCTTCGCGGTCTGGTGGGTCTACGACACCTACCGCCCGGAAGCGGCCCCGAAGCCGCCGGCCCCGCAGGTGGTGCCGCCGGGCTTCGTGCCGGACCCCAACTACACCTGGGTGCCGCGGAGCAAAGTGCAGCAGCCCCCGGCGACGGTCACGATCACCCCGACGCCGACCACGACGGTGCCGACCACCACCACGCCCCCCGTCACGACGACGACGACCACGCCGCCGCCGTTCCAGTTGCCCACGCCGCCGTGCCTGCTGCCGCCGCCCTTCTGCCCGCCGAGCACCAGCCCGACGCCGACGCCGCCGCAGCTACCCCAGCCCGGGCCCGGTCCGGCGCCGAGCTCACCGCTACCGGCCAGCTGACTTGGCTCGCCAGCGAAATTCACGGCTACACTGGCGTGCCGTGATGATCACCCTTGACAACGTCAGCAAGAAGTACAAAGCGTCGGCTCGTCCGGCGCTGGACGACATCAACGTCAAAATCGACAAGGGTGAATTCGTCTTCCTGATCGGCCCTTCGGGCTCCGGCAAGTCGACGTTCATGCGGCTGCTGCTGGCCGAGGAGAGCCCCAACACCGGTGACATCCGGGTTTCGAAGTTTCACGTCAACAAGCTCCCCGGACGCCACGTGCCGAAGCTGCGTCAGGTCATCGGTTGCGTGTTCCAGGACTTCCGGCTGCTGCAGCAAAAGACCGTGTATGAAAACGTCGCCTTCGCGCTGGAGGTCATCGGCAAGCGCCGGGAGGCGATCAACCGGACCGTGCCCGAGGTGCTGGAAACGGTCGGCCTGTCCGGAAAGGCGAACCGGCTGCCCGGTGAGTTGTCCGGCGGCGAGCAGCAGCGGGTCGCCATCGCCCGCGCGTTCGTCAACCGCCCGCTGGTGCTGCTGGCCGACGAGCCGACCGGCAACCTCGACCCGGACACCAGTAAGGACATCATGGATTTGTTGGAGCGGATCAACCGCACGGGCACCACGGTGCTGATGGCGACGCACGATCACCACATCGTCGACTCCATGCGGCAGCGGGTCGTCGAGCTGTCGCTTGGCCGGCTGGTTCGCGACGAGCAGCGCGGCATCTACGGGATGGATCGCTAAGTGCGCTTCGGCTTCCTGCTCAACGAGGTCCTGACCGGCCTTCGTCGCAACGTCACCATGACGGCCGCGATGATCCTGACCACCGCGATCTCGATCGGCCTGTTCGGTGGTGGTCTGCTGGTGGTGCTGCTGGCCGACCATTCCCGCGCCATCTACCTGGACCGGGTCGAGACGCAGGTCTTCCTCACCGAGGACGTGTCCGCCAACGACCCGTCCTGCGGCACCAACCCGTGCAAGGCGCTGCGGGAAAAGATCGAAGCGCGGCAAGACGTCAAATCCGTGCGCTTCCTCAACCGTCAGGACGCCTACGACGACGCCATCCGGAAGTTCCCGCAGTACAAGGACGTGGCCGGAAAGGATTCCTTCCCAGCGTCGTTCATCGTCAAGCTGGACAATCCCGAGCAGCACAAGGATTTTGACTCCGCGATGCAGGGACAGCCCGGGGTGCTCTCCGTGCTCAACCAGAAGGACCTGATCGACCGCCTGTTCGCGGTCCTGGACGGCCTGAGCAAGGCCGCGTTTGCCGTCGCCCTGGTGCAGGCCGTCGGCGCGATCCTGTTGATTGCCAACATGGTCCAGGTGGCGGCGTATACGCGCCGCACGGAGATCGGGATCATGCGCCTGGTCGGCGCGAGCCGCTGGTATACCCAGTTGCCGTTCCTGGTCGAGGCGATGGTCGCCGCGGCGGTCGGTGTCGCGATCTCCGTCGCCGGGTTAATCCTGGTACGGGCAACATTTTTGGACAATGCGCTGAACCAGTTCTACCAAGCCAACCTGATCGCCCGGGTCGACTACGCCGACATCATCTACATCTCGCCATGGCTGTTCCTGCTCGGCGTGTCGATGGCCGCGTTGACCGCCTACGTGACGCTGCGCCTGTACGTACGGCGGTAGCTGTGGCCAAGGACTCCGGCGGGGCCAAGGCGGCGGGCGGCAAGCGCGGCAGCAAACAGATCATCGCCACCAATCGCAAAGCGCGGCACAACTATTCGGTTCTCGAGGTTTTCGAGGCGGGAGTGGCTCTGCAGGGCACCGAAGTAAAGAGCCTGCGGGAAGGACACGCCTCACTTGCCGATGCCTACGCAACCATTGATAACGGCGAAGTGTGGTTGCGTAACTTGCACATTCCGGAGTATCAGCACGGTAGCTGGACCAATCATGACCCGCGTCGCAATCGAAAGTTGTTGTTACATAGGCAACAAATCGACAGACTGGTCGGCAAGATACGAGATGGTAACCTCGCCCTGATGCCACTGTCACTTTACTTCTCCGAGGGCAAGGTCAAGGTCGAGCTCGCGCTAGCGCGAGGTAAGCGGGCTCACGATAAACGTCAGGACATGGCCCAGCGCGATGCCCAGCGCGAAGTGCTTCGCGAACTGGGGCGGCGAGCCAAGGGCTTGAACTGATCGGGGCGGCGTACGCCCAGCTGTCTGCCGTTACGTACGGCGTCAGCGATTTCGTGGGCGGTGTGGCCGCTCGACGGGTGGCGGCGCTGCGAGTGATGCTCGTGGCCTACCCGGTCGAGGCAGTGTTGCTGGGGCTGCTGGCCGCCGTGGTGGGCGGCCCGATTCAGTCCGGCGCGGTCATTTGGGGCTCCCTGTACGGCATCGGGATGGCGTTCGGCATGTGGGCGTTCTTCGCCGCGCTGGGCGCCGGGCCGATATCGGTGGTCTCGCCCTTGGCCGCCGTGCTCAATGCCGCGGTGCCGGTGGCGGTCGGCGTGGCGCTGGGGGAGCGGCCGGGGCAGGCGGCCTCGGTGGGCGTCGTGTTGGCCCTGGTCGCCGTCATGCTGGTCAGCCGCGAGGCCGCGGTCGAGGGCGTGACGCCGTATCGGTTCACCCCGAAGGTCGCCTGGCTCACGGTGGTGGCGGGCTCGGCGATGGGGCTGAACCTGGTGTTTCTTCACCAGGCGCCACACGAGACCAAACTCTGGCCGCTGGTGTTCGCGCGGCTGTCCGCCTCCGCGGTGGTGTTCGCCATGTCCGCGATGAGCAAGAACCTGAAGATGCCGGCCGGCAAGCCGCTGAAGCTGGCCCTGGGGGTGGGGGTGCTGGACATCTGCGCGAACGTGACCATGCTGCTGGCGCTGCACACCTGGCTGCTCTCGCTGGCCAGCATCCTGATCTCGCTGTATCCGGCGGCGACGGTCGTGCTGGCGATGGTGGTGCTGCGCGAGCGGGTGAGCCGATGCCAGGGCGTCGGCATGGTGATGGCCATGGGTTCCGTGGCGATGATCGCCGCAAGCTAACGGATCGGCCCGCGATCGGCCTACGATCCGACCATGGCCGACCGACCCGTCACGCAGCTGGATAAATCCGACGTCCTGTCCGGGCTCTTCGCCGTGTGGGACTCCATCGACGCGCTGCTCGACGGGCTGCCCGAGGAGGATTGGCTGGCGGCGACGCCGCTGCCCGGCTGGGACGTCAAGGCTGTGGTGTCGCACATCATCGGCACCGAATCGTTCCTGGCCGGAATCGCCGCCCCGCAGCCCGATATCGACGTGTCGGCGCTCGAGCACGTGCGCAACGACATCGGCGCGATGAACGAGTGCTGGGTGCGCCACCTCAGCGGGCAATCGGGCGCGGAAGTGCTCGCACGATTCAGGGACATCACCGCCGATCGCCGCAAGGCGCTGGCCGGCATGTCGGAGGACGAGTGGAACGCGGTGATGCCGACCCCGGTGGGCCCCGAAACGTACGGCCGGTTCATGCGGGTGCGCACGTTCGACTGTTGGATGCACGAGCAGGACATCCGCGCCGCGCTGTCGCGGCCGTCGTCCGACGCCGAGCTCGTCGGGCCCGCGTCGCGGCTTTCGCTCGACGAGATCGCGGCCACCATCGGGTATGTGGTGGGCAAGCGCGGCAAGGCGCCCGACGGCTCGCGCATCCTGTTCGAGCTGACCGGCCCGGTGGCCCGCGACATCCGCGTCAGCGTGAACGGCCGCGCGCAGCTGGTCGACGACTTCGGCGGCGGAGAACCGACGGCGACGATCCGGCTGGACGGAGTGCAGTTCACCAGGCTGTCCGGTGGCCGCCCGCTGTGCCCCGCGCGCGCCCGGGACATCGAACTCGGCGGCGACGAAGACGTTGCCACCCGGGTCGTCGAGAACCTCAATTTTGTGATCTGACCGCTTCCCGACCGGGAAGGTTATTCCATTGCCGCTCGTTACTAGGCGGGTACCATGGATTGTCCTGCCGAAATTCGGCGGGGATGCTCGAAGCAGCAAGACAAGGGGCTGAAAGGTTTCGACTTCGCGCATCGAATCAAGGGAAGCGTGCCGGTGCAGGCAAGAGACCACCGTAAGCGTCGTTGCAACCATATAAGCGCCGATTCACATCAGCGCGACTACGCTCTCGCTGCCTAAGCGACAGCTAGTCCGTCAGACCGGGAACGCCCTCGACCCGGAGCCTGGCGTCAGCTAGAGGGATCCACCGGTGAGTCCGGTCGCGGGACTCATCGGGACATACACAGCGACTGGGATCGTCATCCTGGCTAGTTCGCGTGACCAGGAGATCCGAGCAGAGGCATAGCGAACTGCGCACGGAGAAGCCTTGAGGGAATGCCGTAGGACCCGGGTTCGATTCCCGGCAGCTCCACAACAGAACGTCGTTAGCAGGTCAGAGGGCACTTCCGCTCTGGCCTGCTTTCTTTGTGGGTACATTTTGGGCACCCCGATACCAGGTCGTCCAGCGCGACGGTCGTTCAGTAGCCACACGTTACGTGCCGGATCGCAATCGTGACGGACGAGCGCGACCGGAACGGTGGGAGGTACCGGTTGCAGAGGATCCGCGCACCCCTTCGGCGAAGATTCGTGCTCCGAGTTCGATTTGAGCGCGAATGTCGGCCTCGGAGGTGCCGAACCAGCGCGGACCGACGGTCGTGGTGAAGATTGTGAAATTCGCGAGCAGCTCGGCCAGGGTGACCGAATCGACGTGTCGAGTAACCTGACCGAGATCTTGATAATGAGCGACGCCGTCGGCGATCACCGACACGCGATGGTCGTGATTCGGACGCATGACCCGCAGGGAGAAGGCGGGATCAGATAACGCGCGCCCCGCTATGTCCCAGCCTGGCATCGTGTCATCGCGCTCGTGAATCGTCAGCCGCGCAAGAAATAGCTGCTTCACGAAGTCGATGAACCTGTCAGGAAGGGACGCCCTGTTCGGCGAAAACTTCAGTCGCCGCCTCGATCAAGGCGCGCTGTTTCCCGTCCTTGTCTCGGACACGCTTCGTACCGCTACTGCTCATGGGGACACCGTAAAGCGACGGCGCACTTCATCATTGACATCGGGCTCCGGTGGTGCACTCGCAATCACCACTACCAAGTGAAACTTGACAGTAATAGGGTGACGTCGTTAAATGCGTCGACAATGAAGATGAACGCGGCGGTCTTGTGGGATGTGCACCAGGAGTGGAGCGTCGAGGAAGTCGACCTCGATGGTCCGCGAGAAGGCGAGGTGCTCGTCTCCTTCGAGGCGACGGGGTTATGCCACTCCGATCACCACGTCCGCGAGGGTGATCTTCCCCTCGCGCTGCCTCTCGTCGGGGGGCACGAAGGCGCGGGCATCGTCCAAGAGGTCGGACCAGGTGTCCAGAACCTGAACGTTGGTGATCACGTCGTGGGGTTGTTCCTGCCGGCGTGTGGGCGATGCCGGTGGTGCTCGAGCGGCCATCAGAACCTGTGTGACCTCGGCGCGCAGATGGCCACCGGCGGGCAACTCGACGGCAGCTTCCGCCGGCACGCCAAGGGCCGCGACATCGGTGCGCTGGCCTGGCTCGGCGCGTTCGCGCAATACGGCACAGTGCCGGAGGCATCGGTGGTCAAGATCGACGAGGACCTCCCGCTGAGCCGGGCCTGTCTCGTCGGCTGCGGCGTGACCACCGGCTGGGGCTCGGCGGTGAACACCGCGGGAGTCAAACCGGGCGACACCGTCGTGGTGATTGGGTGCGGCGGCATCGGCAGTGGGGCGATCCAGGGCGCGCGGCTGGCCGGGGCGGAGAAGATTGTCGCCGTTGACATCGTAGAAGGCAAGCGGGACATGGTATCTCAGTTCGGAGCCACCCACTTCGCGACGTCGACGGAGGAGGCGACGGCCTTGGTGGCGGATCTGACCCGCGGCGTAATGGCCGACTCCGCGATTGTGACGGTCGGACTAGTGGAAGCCCCGATGATCGTCGACGCACTCAACATCGTCAGCAAGAACGGCGCCGTCGTTGTCACCGCGCTGGGATCGATGCTCGACATGACGGCGACACTGCCGATGTCGATGGTCGCGATGGTCACGCTGTTCCAAAAGCGCCTGCTGGGAAGCCTTTACGGCGAGGCCAACCCGCGCTCCGACATTCCGCGGCTACTGAGCCTTTACCGCGAGGGCAAGCTGTTGCTGGATGAAACAGTCACCACCGAATACAAACTCGCCGACATCAACGACGCCTACGACGACATGCTCGCCGGCCGGAACATTCGTGGCGTGATCATTCACGAACACTGACAGCTCCCTACGCGAAAGCTAGGTCAGCGTGACTCGCGGTCCCGGTGTGAACGCCACTGGAGTCTTCCGGTACCCCCGAGTCACTGAGTTGTCGTGAAAGACCGACTCGGCATCCGAAGCCGTGTAATCGGGCATGCGGGCCAGCGCCTGCTCCACGCCGATACGAAACTCCAGGCGCGCCAGGTTCGACCCCAGACAGCGGTGGACGCCGGCCCCAAAGCCGAGATGACGATTGGCCTCGCGGTCGAGGATGCACTTGTCGGGATCCGGGAATTCGCGACTGTCACGGTTGCCTGACGCGTAGTTGACAACCACCGATTCGCCCGGGCAGAACTTCTGCCCGCCAAGCTCGACATCCTTGGTCACCGTCCGTGGGATGCCGTGAATAGATCCGGCGAAGCGGATGAACTCCTCGACGGCGGTCGGCATGAGCTCAGGGCTCGCGGATCAGTCGGTCAGCCCCTAAGGGCTCGCGTCCTGTGTGGTTGCCGGAGGAATCCCCAGCGTTCTTGCGAACCGCGAGGTGGCGGACTACGACTCCCGCTGCCACGACGCGGGAGTTTGAGCCGACCGGCATCTCGACGTATGCGATCGCGGTTCCGTCTGCATCGGAACAATTGTAGAATGTCTGCGATTTGCACTTTGTCGGCTACGAGCTGGGCTTTTGTTCTCTGGGAGGGCACTGTGCTGACGGCGTTGACCGCATCGGCGCTACCGGTGGTGCCGTGACTGCGGCGGCGCGGCATGCCGGGTGACTCGGCGATGGAGAAGCTGGCGCGGCGCGTCGGCGACCTGCTGACCAATGACCCCGAGTTCACGGCGGCGCTGCCCAGCCCCGACGTTGCCAAGTCGATGCTGCAGCAGGGCATCGGCCTGGCTGGTGTCATGCGTACAGTCGCCGAAGGCTATGCCGATCGGCCGGCACTGGGGCAGCGGGCTACCACTGTCCGCGAGTCGGCAGACGGAAGTCGACGTGTTCTCGAGATCTTGCCCCGTTTCGACATGGTCACCTACGGCGACCTGTGGAGCCGCGCCAACACCATTGCAGCGGTTCTGAAACGGGACGGCGTGCAAGTGGGGGACCGCATTGCCACGATGGGGTTCGCCGGCGTCGAGTACACCGCGTTGGATATGGCCGTAGCTCTGGTCGGTGGTGTGTCGGTGCCGTTGCACACGGGCGCTCCCGTGGCCCTGCTCGCGCCGATGGTCGACGAAGCCGAACCGTGTGTGATCGCTTGCAGCGCGGAGTATGTCGCGGAAGGCGCGCAACTCGCTCTCGGTGCGGTGCACCCCGTGCGGCTGATCGTGTTCGACTATCGGCCCGAGGTCGATGATCAGCGAGAGGCGGTTGACGCCGCGCGGGCCCGGCTCGCGGAAGCTGCCGGTTCACCTGTGCTCGAGACGCTCACCGAATTGGTCCAGGGCGCAGGCACTTTGCCCCCGGTCGATCCACCTCCTCCTGACGACGATCGCCTGGCGGCGATTGTCTACACCTCGGGCAGCAGCGGCAAGCCGAAAGGGGCGATGCTGCGGGAAGGACTGGTGAGCCGGGCGTGGTCCCAAGGTGCAGCGATGATGGTTCGATACAGCTTCGCGCTCCCGGCGATCACATTGAATTACCTGCCGATGAGCCACACCGGGGGACGCAGCATGCTCTACGCCGCGTTGGGCGCCGGCGGCACAGCCTATTTCACTGCGGCGAGCGACTACTCGACGCTGCTGGAGGACCTCTCGATGGTGCGGCCGACGCAACTTAACTACGTACCGCGGGTCTGGGAGATGCTCTATCGGGAGTTTCTCAGCGAGTGCACGCGACGCGAACACCAAGGCGTAGAGACCGCGGATATCGACGACGCCGTCCTTGACGATATCCGCACCCGCGTCCTCGGTGGCCGCTATGTGACGGCGTTGTCGGGCTCCGCCCCGATTTCGGACGAACTCGCGGCGTGGGTGGAACGGCTGCTCGACTCGCATCTGATGAACGCACTCGGTGCGACCGAATCCGGGGCGGTGATCATCGACGGGAAGGTGCAGTCTCCGCCCGTGACCGACTACAAGATTGTCGATGTGCCGGAATTGGGGTATTTCAGCACCGATCGGCCGTATCCCCGTGGCGAGCTGCTGATCAAGTCGAAAACTCTCTTCGGCGGCTACTACAAGCGACCGGAGCTCACCGCCGACGTTTTCGACGAGGACGGGTTTTATCGCACCGGTGACGTTGTAGCAGAAGTCGGTCCCGATGAGTTCCGTTATATCGACCGCCGCAACAACGTCCTCAAGCTCTCCCAGGGAGAGTTCGTCACGATTTCTAAACTCGAAGCGCTCTTTACGAATTGCGAGCCTGTTCGTCAGATCTACGTCTACGGCAACAGTGAGCGGTCCTTCCTTCTCGCTGTTGTTGTTCCGACCGATGAAGCGTTGGCAGCCACCGACGGCGCTGCGCTCAAGGCGCTGATTCTGCGCTCGCTACGACGCGCGTCGCGTGCGGCCGAACTGCAGGGATACGAAATCCCGCGCGAAATCATCGTCGAAACAACGCCTTTCAGTGTCGAAAACGGTCTGCTAACTGGGACTGGAAAGCCTCAGCGCCCCAACCTGAAGCGGCAATACGGCGAGAGACTCGAGCGCTTGTATGACGATCTTGCCGACACCCAACACGCTCGGCTGCGTGAGTTGCGCGAGCTGGCCGCCAGCCAACCCGTCGTCGACACCGTCTGTGCGGCCGCCGGAGCGCTGCTCGGATACACCGCGGAGGCACCGACGCCCGGCGAGCATTTCACCGAGCTCGGAGGGGACTCGCTGTCAGCGTTGACATTCACCGACGCCTTGAAGGATATCTTCGGCGTCGAGGTCAATGTCGGGGTCGTCATAAGCCCGTCGAGTGACTTGCAGGCCACCGCGAACTACATCGAAGCGCGACGGATGTCGACGTCCAGAAGGCCGACCTTCGACTCGATACACCACGCGAGTTCGACCGTCGTGCGCGCCGACGAACTGACCCTCGACAAATTCATTGACGCCACCACGCTCACGCACGCTCCATCCGTCCCGGGCCCGAGTCCTGCGGTCCGCTCGGTGTTGCTTACTGGTGCGACCGGTTATCTGGGTCGTTACTTGCTGCTGCACTGGCTGCAACGCATGAAGACAACGGGCGGAAAAGTGATCTGTCTGGTTCGGGCGAAGGATAATTCGGCCGCGCGAGCGCGCTTGGACGACGTGTTCGACAGTGGTGACGCCGAGATGCTAACCCATTACCAGACACTGGCGGCCGACCATCTCGACGTCGTTGCCGGCGATAAGGACGCAACCGACCTCGGACTGGGCCATGCGGAGTGGGAATCGCTGGCCGACACCGTCGACGTGATCGTCGATCCAGCAGCGCTGGTCAACCACATGCTGCCCTATGGCCAGCTGTTCGGTCCCAATGTGGTTGGTACCGCTGAGCTTATCCGACTCGCGTTGACGTCTCGTCAGAAGCCGTTCGCATATGTCTCGTCGGTGGGGGTCGGGGCCAGCGTGAATCCTTGTGAATTCACCGAGGATGCCGACGTCCGGACGATCAGCGCGACCCGCGCCCTCGACAACACCTACGCCAGCGGTTATGCCACCAGCAAATGGGCCGCAGAGGTGCTGCTGCGGGAGGCGAATGACCTGTGCGGGCTGCCCGTGGCCGTATTCCGTTGCGACATGATTATGGCGGAACCAAACTTCCGTGGACAGCTCAATGTCCCTGACATGGTTACCCGCCTCATCCTCAGCATCGCGGCCACCGGCCTCGCCCCCGAATCGTTCTATGTTCGCGATCCCGACGGCCAGCGCGCTCGAGCGCATTTCGACGGTCTGCCTGTCGACTTCGTGGCGGAATCGATATCGACGTTGAGTACGGTCGCGAACAAGGGTTTCCAGACTTTCCACGTGATCAACCCGCATGACGATGGCATCGGCTTGGACACCTATGTCGACTGGATGATCCAGGCGGGGTGTCACATTGAACGGATTCCCGACTATGAGGTCTGGATCGCGAGATTCGAGACTGCGCTGCGCAATCTGCCAGGACGACAACGCCAAGCCTCACTGCTGCCACTCCTGCAGATCTTCCGACACCCGCAACACCCGATGCGGGGGACGTTCGCGCCTGTCCAACGGTTTCGCGCCGCGGTCATGGATTCCGGCATCGGTCCGGATTGCGGCATTCCGCACATCGGCCGGCCCGTCATCGAGAAGTACGTGTCTGACCTGGAGCTCCTCGGTCTGCTCGACGGGGATCGCCGTGCCGCCTACGAAGTTGAGGAGAGTTGAGCAATGGATCATATCGAATTTGAGGTCACTCACGAGGCGCCATCCTTGGAGCATTATCGGCGCCGCTGGACACCCGCTCCTGACGCCGGGCTCGCCGGCATTTGGCTGGGGGCGATCGTCAGGGACGACGCAGACCACGATTACTGGGCCGTCCGTGGAATCGACGACTTCGTGGTAGGGATGACCCACGTAGTGTCACCCATTTGCGGCTTCAGGCGGCTCGAGAAGGACATGAACGTCCAGGCACCGCACTTGTTCGCCGAGTATTCGACACTCGACTGGTTCGAACCGGTGCAGTGCGTCGACTCCGGCGACAGCGTCCAGACGATCTTTTACGGAGGCGAGATCGATCGCTCGGGCGATGGCTTTCATTGGCGTGACGCCAGCAGCCGGTGGGACATTCACGGCCGGACGGTCAGCGACATCGTAATCACCCATGTGCCCCGACAAAACGGCATCGATCACGAGGTTTACTACCGCCACGAATTGATCTATGCGACAGGGATGGTCAACGGCGAACAGGTGTCCGGGTATGCCCACCAGGATTTCGCTTACGGGCCGCCGGGCATGGCGTACACCGAACTGCCGATTGCGCGCCACCTGCAAGGCATGTGGGTGTCGTGGCTGCACGAGCATGCCGACGGCGAACTGGGCGGTGGCAGCTTCTGGCAAGGCAAGGGCGGGCTGGCTTTTGGGCCCGGCTATCAGTTCAAGGGCGATACAACGACCGTCTACAAGGACATCGTCGCGAAGCCGGGTTTCAACGATGCCGGACAAATGGTCACCCTGGATGTGTCCATGGGTGCTGACTCGTACGCATTCGAGTTCGAAGCAACCGGGAGTCCAATCCACTTCTTCGGCCCGATGACGGGCGCTTCGTCTGGCAAGGTTCCGGCCCGAAGCTGGTGCTGGGTCGAGTATGCCGGCGACATGATCACTCCCGAAATACTCGATCTGACGATGTTGCCCTTCCGCCTCGCCCGAGGCCGCTGAGCCCGAAAGTAGCCCTGTTCCAAATCAATCGGCGCAAAGGAGCGACATTATGGCGGAACTACCAACCTCGGCCGAGGTGGTCGGTTACATCGAAGAACTGAAGAACTGGGACCGATGGGGACCCGACGATCAGCGCGGTACGTTGAATTTCATCACACCAGAGCATCGGGTCGCGGCCGCCCGACTGGTGACCGAGGGACGGACCGTATCGTGCGCCCGCGATCTCGTCACCGCCTACGGCAGCCCCGACAACTGCGCACAGATGTACTGGGTCAACACCGGCGAGGGGGTGGCGCATAAGGAACCGTCGGTGCCGCCGACGGCGCTCGGATTCGGCAATCTCGGCTCGGCCGTGGAGTTCTTCGGCTTGGTGTTCCACGGCATCAACGTGACCCATATCGACGCCCTGGCGCATTTGTTCTGGAAAGGCAAGCTTTACAACGACCGACCCGCCGGCCTTATGACCGCCGAACACGGGGCACTGTGGGCATCGGTGATGCAAATGAGCGACGGCATCGTCGGCCGTGGCGTCCTGATGGATGTGTCGCGCGCAGAAGGTGCCGAAGTGCTCGAGCCCGGGCGGGCGGTCACGCCCGAAGACCTCGAGGCCACCGCCGCCAAGCAGGGCGTCACGGTCGGGCCCGGCGACATCGTTCTGCTGCGAACCGGCCGCTGGCACAAGGGCAGCAGCGCAACGGGATCCACGACCGAATACGAAGACGCGCACGACCACGCCCGGTGGGGACAGGTCGCCGGTTGGCACCAAGCGTGCATGCCGTGGCTGCGCGATCGCGACGTCGCGGCCATCGGCAGCGACGGGCCGCAGGAAACGATCCCACCTAAGTACCTCGATGCACTCGACGCGACCGTCCACGTCATGGCCCTGAACTCAATGGGAATGCCCCTAATCGACAACTGCGATCTCGAGGCGCTCGGTGCGGTCTGCGCGGAACTCGGTCGCTGGGAGTTCCAGTTCATCATCAGTCCGCTGCGCGTCGTCGGTGGCTCAGGATCCCCGGTCAACCCGATCGCGGTGTTCTGATGACTCTGCCAAGCGAGGTCGTCGCATGGGCCGAAGATCGGTGCGGCGGCAAGGTGGTCGACATCGCGGAGCAAATTCGTTGGCGTCCCCACCATTTCCTGACAATCGAACGGCCGAAGGGCGCCCTCCACGTCGTCGCACGGTCGGCGCGGACCGAGATGGCGGGGGCGGGCTTCGCGAAGCATTTCGATATTGCGCACGAGGCGCGGGTGCTCGAAGCGCTGCAGGGCAAAGGCCTGAAGGTTCCGCAGTTCTTTGGTTTCAACGAGGAATTCGGCGTCATCCTGATGGAACAGGTCACGGGCACGAACGAGTTTTCGGACGCACCGGACGACAGCACCCGCAAGAGAGTGATGGCCGAGTACATCGAACAGCTCGCCAAGCTGCATCAACTTGATGTCGAGTCGATGCACCTCTCGGGCCTCTCGATACCCCAGACACCCGAGCAGGCCGCGTTCGGAGGCAAATTCAAGTACATCGAAGAGGACTTCAGCAATTGGCGCCCGCATCTGCGGCCTGAACCGTTCTTAGAGCTCGGCATCTGGTGGCTGCACGCCAACGTCCCCAGAGGTGATCGGCGGGTCAGCTTCGTGCAGGCCGATACCGGACCTGGGCAGTTCATGTTCGCCGATGGTCATCTCACTGCGCTGATCGACTGGGAGCTGGCCCACATCGGCGACCCGATGCTCGATCTCGGCGTGATGCGAATGCGCAACATGCTTTATCCGACCGGGCCGTTGGCCGAACCATTGGCTCACTACGAGCGGGTGAGCGGCCGTCCGATCGACTGGCAGGCACTGTGCTTCTACACGGTGATGTCAATGGTCTTGACTCCGATGGGCGTTTCGCCGTTGATGCAACATCCCACTGCCCACAGCGAGCACACGTTGCCCGGTTTCGGTTGGGATGCCACGCTAAGGCGGGGGTTGGGCGAGGCGCTGGCCGAGGCGATCGGAATGGAGATCGAGCCGCCGGAGCTGCCGGATCCGCCTGCTGCACAATATCCTTCGCTGGGCGACTATCTGGTCGAGTATCTCGGCCTCAAGTGTGAGCCGGTCGCGAGCGACGACGCTGGACGCTTCCACATTAGTTCGGCCGCCGCGATTGCGCGCAGTGTGGTGCTGGATTCGAAGGTCGGCGGCGAACTGCTCGATGCCGATCTCGACGACATGTGCGCGGTGCTCGGGCGTCGTCCCGACAGCCGCGATGACGGGTTCGCCCGGCTCTCCGAGATCGTGGCCGCTGGTGCGGGCCAACAACTCGAGCGACTCGTCTGGCTGTTCGCGCGCATCGAGCGCCGACGTGAGTTTTTGCTCGAGCCGCTGATGGTCTCTCAAAGCTCCGGAGCATTCGAACGACTTGCCCCGCAGGAGGTAGCGCAATGACCGCTGACATACCCGCCGATACCGCGGCGGAAATCCTCGAACTGCCCGATACTGTTCAAGTCGGCCTCGATGTCGATCCGCATCCGTATATCGCTGAGGCGAGGCGGCGCAATACAATTCAGACCGAATACCCGCTACCGATGACCGCGGCCATCAGCGCACCGGACGACGGGACTGCGAAGACGTTCAACGTGCTCGGCTACGAAGAGGTCACCGCCGTCTTTCGTGACGATAAGACCTACTCATCGGCACTGATTGGTCAGGCGATCGGTCCGCTGCTGGCCGACACGATCGTGGCGATGGACGAGCCCGAACATCATGCGCACCGTGCGCTCGTTTTCCAAGCATTCAGGCCAAAAATGCTCGCGCGCTGGGAGAACGAGCTTGTACGCCCAGTGGCCGATCAGCTGATCGACGCGTTCGTTACTACCGGCCGAGTTGACCTTGTCCGGGCGTTCACGTTCGCGCTGCCCATGCGTGTCATCGCGCGGATCCTCGGTCTGCCCCGGGATGACACGCAGAAGTTCCAGAGATGGTCGATCGAAGTCATCAGCATCGGCATGAACTGGGATCGAGGCATGGCAGCCTTCAACGCCTTGCGGGACTACTTCGCCGAGCTAGTCGAACAGCGTCGACATGATCCGCAGGACGATCTGATCACCGAACTAGTGCAGGCTGAGGTTGACGGCCAAAGGCTAAGTGATGAAGAGATATTCGCCTTCCTGCGCCTGCTCTTGCCGGCCGGAATCGAGACAACCTATCGATCGCTGGGCAATCTACTCTTCGCGTTGTTGAATCACCCGGATCAGCTCGAAGAGGTCCGGTACGATCATGCTCTGATTCCCCAGGCCGTCGAGGAGGGATTGCGTTGGGAGCCACCGATCTTCAACACGGGGCGGATCAGCGCTCGCGACAGCCGCCTCGGCGGCGTGGACATTCCAGCGGGTTCGGTGGTGATGCTGTTCATCGGTGCCGCGAATCGTGACGAGAAGGTCTTTCCCGACCCAAATAAATTCGATGTGCATCGCAAACCTAACCAGCAGATCGCATTCGCCGTTGGGGCACATGCTTGCCTCGGAATGCATCTCGCGCGTATGGAGAACAGAGTTGCTCTGGAGGCAATCCTGGACCGGCTCCCAGAGCTGCGGCTCGACCCCGCGGCAGCGCCACCGCGGATCATCGGCATGCCGCTGCGCTCACCGGGCACCCTACCAGTGCTGTTCACGCCCGCGGCCAGGTGATCCGGATACCGTGATGGCACAGAATGAGCGAGACATAAAGCGGTTCAAAGTGATTCAGGTAGCTACCGGAGCGGTTGGCACGCATAGCCTGCGAACGATAGTTGGCCGGAAGGACATGGAACTGGTTGGCCTGTTGGTCTTCAGCCCGGAGAAGGCAGGCAAGGAAGCCGGTGAGTTTATCGGCAATGAGCCCTTGGGCGTACGAGCAACCGATAGCTTCGATGAGATCCTGGCAACGGATGCCGACGCCGTATCCTTTAACGCACTAGGGGATACGTTAGATCCCGCCGCCGCTTTCGATCAGATCTGTCGCTTGCTGGAGTCGGGCAAGAATGTGTGCTCAACGTCGTTGAGCGGCCTTGTCTACCCGCGCGTTATGGATCGCCACGGCATGAGTGAGCGCCTGAAAACCGCCTGCGAAATGGGTGGCGTGTCGTTCCATGCGACCGGTATCAACCCTGGATTCATGATGGACGTATGGCCGATCGTGCTCGGTCGCCTCGTCCGACACATCGACACGGTTTACATGACCGAGATGGTCGACATGTCGCGCTACACGTCAGATCAGGTGTTGCACGTCCTTGGCTATGGTAAGACGCCGGGGGAGATGAGTTTCGAGGTGCCGTTTGAGCACGCACGGGAGAGCGCATACTTCGGCTCGATATTGATGCTTGCCGAGGCCGCCGGCCTCGAAATCGACGATGCGACCTTGAGCTGGGAGGGCTTTCCCTCGGACAAAACGATCGTCACACCTGTTTGTATGGTCGAACCCGGCCACGTCGGCGCTATCCGTGTCCGAGTGCGGGCCTTCAAGGACGGCAAAATGCGAGTCGAGAGCCAGATGCTGTGGATGCTAGGCAAAGACGCGGCTCCGGCCGACTGGCCCTACGGCGACGGCTCCTGGAGCATTCGAATCGAGGGTGACCCGACCATCGAAACGCGGATCGACACAACTACCAGATATGACGCTCGACAGCCCGATGTATTGATGACCGGGGCTCACGCAGTGAATGCCATACCCGCGGTCGTCGCCGGTCCAGTCGGCATTCTGACCCACCTAGATCTACCGTTATTCACCGGCACTTTTTCGGCGTGATTTAGGGGTAACGTGATCACGCCCGCGGTGGGTTGATCAACGCGTCGTCACTCTCGGTTCTTGAACGCCGTCATCAGCAAGTGCAAGCATTCGCGCTGCATTGCGGCGTGTTCGGCGTTGGCGCGCTCGCCATCACGGCTGCGAATCGCATCGATGATTGCAAGCGTGCCAGTGCGACTGATCTCTATTGTTTCGGGGGCGACACCGACGATCGCGTCGATAGACGTTGCGCGCGTGCGCCGTACGGTCCGTGCCACCGCCGGCGCGCTGGCACCCTCGAACAAGATATCCAGGTAGTCCTCGCACAGCGCGGACACCGCGGCCGGGTCCTCAGCGGCAGTCAGCTCGTCGGCAATCTGCGCGAGCTGTGCGTCGAATTCAGGCGTCATGCGTGCGACGGCGCGTCGAGCGATCAAGCCGAATACAAGATCCCAGACTTCGGCGTTGTCGCTGATTGACGTTTCGATCGGCAAGACGAAGCCGCCGCGATGCATTTCCATCTTGACCCAGCCCTCTTGCTCGAGGATCACAAGGGCTTCGCGCACGGGAACCCGGCTGGTGCCGAGTTCGGCAGCGATGTCTTCCTGGGTGAGTCGCTGGCCGGGGCCAAGCTCGCCGTTGATGATCTGGCGGCGAAGGTGATCGGCAACGAGCTCCCCGCTGCTGCGGCGCTCGAGTAGAGAGCGAGGTCTTGCCGACTGGTTCATGTCGTGTCGGCCCTACCTTCACTGTCGTGCACTCGGCCGACGGCCGTGCCACGCCGAGCGTAGCCCGTCGGTGCTGCGCTTGCGCCCGGGCGCGCCGCCCGGAAGTGTCGTAACCACAAATTGTAGACAATCTGCAAACCACCCGACTAGTGTTCGGCACTAGCTCAGCCCGAGGCGCACCTCGAAAGGACGACTAGTGTCCTACCGCGTAATCCAGTGGGGAACCGGGAACGTCGGCATGAACGCGTTGCGGACCATCATCGACCGTCCCGACTTCGAGCTAGCGGGTCTACGGGTGTACAACCCGGAGAAAGTGGGGCGCGACGCGGGTGACCTTGCCGGCGTCGCTCCGACCGGAGTCGTCGCGACCGACGACGTCGAGGCAATTCTGGCGCTCGACGCCGACTGCGTGTGCTACTCCCCGCTGGGAGGCACGATCGACGGTGGGCGCAGTGCGGTCGACGACATCAGCCGGCTGCTGGCGTCGGGCAAGAACGTCGTGTCCAGCGCGCACGAGGACCTGGCCTTCTTGGCACCGGATGTCAATCTGCCTGGTGCCCACCCCGACACGTATGAACGGATGTCCAGCGCATGCCGCACCGGTAACGCCTCCTTCTTTCATGTCGGCATCAATCCGGGATTCGCGATGGACCTTTGGCCGATGTTGATGACCCGGGTGTGCGGCCGCATCAATTCGGTGCGAGTGGCCGAGATCGTCGACATGGGGCGCTACACCTCGATTCACATCGTGCGCGACGCCATCGGATTCGGGCTTCCACCAGATGCCCCAACGCCGCTTGACGCTCACTTCAGTCAGGTGTTCAACTCGCCCTATTACCTGTCCATGCGGACGTTAGCCGACGCGATGGGCCTCCCGCTCGATGATGTGAAGTACCGCAGGGAGGTCGCGGTGACCAACCGACCGCTGACCATCGCGGCGGGCAGCATCGACGCGGGCACGGTCGCAGCCCTGAAGATGTCGTTGGACGGGATTGTTCGGGGCCGGTCCGCGATCACCTTCGAGTTGATCTGGCGGATCTCCGACGACGTCGCGCCGGAGTGGCCCTCCGGCGACAGCCGGTGGCTGCTGAATATCGATGGTGACATGAACGTCGAGTCGGAGGTGACGCTCAAGACCACGCTCGGCACCGGCCGAGCCGTCTCGCTGGCCGTCGCGACCCTGCTTCTCAATGCCGTTCCGGCGGTGTGCGCGGCGGCCCCGGGCCTGATCGGCAACCTCGGACTGCCCGCGCACGCCGGAGGTTACATCGCCTCCTGACTTGCGCAGTGGGCGTCGACGATTCACCGAGATTGCGCAATTGGCACGAGGCTCCGAGCGCCCGGCAGGCTTCTCGGGCCGGACGATTTCTCCGGCATCGCGTACCCTCCAACGCCATGGTGAAGACGCGATGAGTGCAGGCCTTTTCGGACTGCTCGACGACGTCGCGGTCCTGGCACGACTGGCCGCCGCCTCCGGCCGCGCGACCGCCAAGGCGGCCGGGGTTGTCATCGACGACACGGCGGTGACGCCCCAGTACGTCCACGGGATCGCCGCCGAGCGCGAGCTGCCGATCATCAAACGCATCGCGATCGGATCCCTGCGTAACAAGCTCCTGGTGATCCTGCCCGTCGCGATGCTGCTCAGTCAGTTCGCGCCGCGACTGCTGACCCCGGTCTTGATGCTCGGCGCCACCTACCTGTGTTACGAAGGCGCCGAAAAGATTTGGGAGAGCATTCGCGGTCATAACGCCGACGCTTCGCCGGTCGCCGAGCACGAAGTGGTGAGCGGGGCGATCCGGACCGATTTGATCTTGTCCGCCGAGATCATGGTGATCGCCCTCAACGAGGTGGCCGATCAGGCGTTGGTGCCACGGCTCATCATCCTCATCGTCGTCGCGTTGGTCCTCACCGTCGTCGTGTACGGGGTCGTCGCGGTGATCGTCAAGATGGACGACGTCGGCCTGCGCCTCACGCAGACCAGACCCCGAATCGGGCAGCGTGTCGGCCGAGGTCTCGTCGCGGGGATGCCCATGGTGCTCTCGGCGCTTTCAACCGTCGGGACGGTGGCGATGCTCTGGGTCGGTGGCCACATCCTGCTGGCGGGCAGCGACCGCCTCGGTTGGCGCACGCCGTATGGCCTGCTCCACCATGCCGAGGATCAGGTTCGCCACGGCGTCAAGTCTTTTGGTGCGGTGCTTGGCTGGTTGGTCGACACCGGGGCATCCGCGGTGGTGGGATTGGTCGTCGGATTCGTGGTCTTTGTGGTCCTACGGCTGTCGAAGCGGATCTGGACCGCTTTGTTCATCACCTCGGACTGACTGCCCTCTCAAGCGTGACCTCGGAAATGTCGGAGTGGCTTTTTCCTCCGGTGGTGCCGAGGGTGGTTATCCACAGCACTACGACGGTCACCGGGGCGGACTTGTTCACGGCGATGACGTTGTGGCCGGGCCGCAACCCAGTGCGCGGGCTGAGTTCGGCGGTCTCGCTGAGCTTGGCGGGAGCCGGGCCCGCCGATGACCGTATCTGTGCCACCGTGCCGGTGCTGTCCAGGTCGACGGTGACCGCACTCAGCGAGGTCGGCTCGGGAAGTTGCAACAGTAATCCGACGCCGTCCTTGAACTTTGGGAACGGTTCGGGGTCAAAGTAGGTGTCGGTCGACCACGCCGTGGCGGGGTTACCGTCGATCGCCAGCCCGGCCGAGTTCGGGCCGTCCGGCGCGCCGCCGGGTGAAAAGACTGAGGCTTTGAGCGGCTTGACCGTCCCACTTCGAGCGGCGGGCGGAGGCGCTGCCGGCGCGGCCGACATCGGCGCCGTGGTCTGAAGCCCCAGCCTGTCCGGGTGCATCGCTGCGTCGGTGTTGACCGCGCCCACTATCCGACTGATTGCGCTGGCGAACGTCATCAACACGACGAGAACGACAGCCGCCGCTGTCCCCAGCATCGTTTTCAACAGCTGACGGCGAGCGTATTCGGCCTTTTCGGCCGGTCCGAAATTGCGAAAGCTGGCATAGGAGCCGGGCGGTGGAGGTAGGAGCAGTTCGCGAGTGGTGGAGGGCGTCGCGTAGTTCTTGGCGTCGTCGCTGGCCTCGCGCAGCAACGTCGAAATCGTCTTGGCACTCCGGATACCGTCGTCGCGCACCAGCCCTGCGGCGGTGGACGAAATCAGGAACGGAACTTGCGGGTTGAGGACCGCGGGCGCCGGGATTCGGCCCTCCGCATCGGTCTCGACGCTCTTCCAATCCTCAACCGGGGCACCGACTTTGGAGGGCCAACGGTTGACGAGCAAGCCATACATGACAGCACCGATGCCCCGAAGGTCATCCCGCGGCGTCGTATTCGGCATGGTCGCCGGAAAGGCCAAAACCAGGCGCCGGTCGACGCTGACCCGGATTCGCTCGGGATGGTCGATCGACAACGCGAAACCTGCCCCGTGCACGACGTCGGCGGTCTCCGCCAGGGATAACACGGCGTCCGCGACCCCGACGGGCGACGGCTGCGTACGGGCTACTTCTTTCAGCGTGGCACCGCGCGTCCAGTCGGAAACAACTACTCCGCCGCACCAGTCGCGCCCGACATCAATCACCCTCGCCAAGCCCGGCGACTCGATGCCGCGCAGGCTCGAGGTGTTGGAAAGAATCGCGTCGACGGTACTGGTCGGCAGGGAGTTCTCGGAGTCGACGACCGTGACGGCCAGATGTTGACCCGTGACCGTGTCAGCGGCTTGCCAGAACTGAAGATGCGAAGATTTGCCGTAGAAGATCATCAGCCGAATCCGGCCGCCCGCGATCGTGGCACCGGCAACGAGGGGCGCCTTTTCTCTGGGCGAATACGGCTCGGTCCAGTAGCGAGGAATGTCAGTCGTCGGCGGATCAGGTGCAACCGGTTGCGTGGCGGTCATCGCTTCGTCTCGCTCCCGCGGTGCTCACCGACCGCCTCGGCCGGACGAGCACGGACGCTGATATTGGTCATCCATACATAGCCGGGGGTGGACACTCTTAAACCCGGTATTCGCCGGCGCGGCAGTCCTCGCAAACTTGTCCCTGACTGCGCCGCGCGAGCATAAGCTCTGGCTGTTCGGCGATCGCAGAGATAATGGGAGCGGCGCGGTGTCATATGTTCTTGCGTTGCCCGAGGTGATGTCCGCCGCTGCCACGGACGTGGATTCGATCGGTTCGGTGGTCGCGACGGCAAACCGCGGCGTAGCGGGTGCGACCACTGGGGTCTTGGCCGCGGGGCAGGACGAGGTCTCCGCGGCCATCGCCGCCGTGTTCTCCGCTCACGGCCAGGGCTATCAAGCCCTCAGCTCGCAGGCGGCGGCCTACCACAAGTGGTTCGTGCAGGCCTTGGCCGGCGCGTCCGGCGCGTACTCCGCCGCCGAGGCGGCCAACGCATCGCCTTTGGCGGCGCTCGAGCAGGCGCTGCTCGGTGTGCAGCAGGAAATCCAGCAGATCCCCGCGGCGCTGGGGAACGGATTCAGCCAGGGATTCGATGTTCTGTTCGCAGACCCGAATTCACCCCTCTTGGCGCTACTCACCGGCGACAATCCGTTAACCGGCATCGTGGGGACCAACAACCCGCCGCGGTTGTTGACGTTGCTGCTCGGAGAATCGGTGCAGCACACCACCTATAACGGGATGCCGGTCGTGCAGATCACGCCGGCTCATCCCAACGGCGATTACGTGGTGGCCATTCACGGTGGCGCGTTTATCTTGCCGCCGTCGATCTTCCATTGGATCGACTACACGGTGATGGCCTATCAGACCGGCGCGACCATCGAGGTGCCGATCTACCCGCTGCTGCAGCAGGGCGGCACCGCCAACACCGTGGTGCCGAATATCGCCGGCCTCATCTCGCAGGAGATCACCCTGCACGGTGCCTCGCACGTCAGCGTGACCGGTGACTCCGCGGGCGGGAACCTCGCCCTGGCGGCCGCCGAATACCTGGTGGCCCACGGTCAACCCGTGCCGTCGTCGATGGTCCTGCTGTCCCCCTGGCTCGACCTGGCGCACGACGGCGGTCAGATCGGCCGGGTGTGGGCGGGCGGCCTTTCCATCACCGATCCCGAGGTGAGTCCGCTGTACGGGTCCCTGACCGGTCTTCCGCCGACGTATGTCTACTCGGGCTCGTTCGATTCGCTCTATAACGAGACGCTGGCCCTTCAGCAAAAAGCCCTGGCCGTCGGGGCCCCGATGGGCTTCGTGCTGGCGCAGGGCCAAGTTCACGACTGGATCCTGCTCACCCCGACCGGCCCCCGGTACTGGGCGCAGATCGACCAGGAACTCGGTCTCGTGCACTGACGCCAGTCGCGCCACAGCACGGAGTCAAGTAGTCGATTACTCTAGCTGGCCCCGCGCCGGCGGCGGAATCTGACGAGCAGCACAAAGCAACACCGTCGTTCGCGCTGCGAAGGGGTAGTCATGGACGCCCAACAACCACAGACCCTGTGCACCACTGATCGACCGGCGAGGTCATCATGACCGCCGCGGCAAGCCCAACCTGTCTCGTGCCGAGACGATTTCGTTGGTGGCACGCCGTCGCCAGCGCCGTCTTGATCGGCTTGGGCGCGTACCTGTTCGTTGCGCATTGGAAGCGGGCCGACGCGGAATACCTGTTCACGGTGATCTTCAGCAAGAATCCAGATTTCCTCCGGATGGGCATACCTGCCTTTGTGGCGAAGGCGCTCAATTCGGCCCTGCACTTCGACCATTTGGTGATCGCGGGCTATTTCCTGGTCCTCATTACCTGCGCCGCGGTCTTCAAGTCTCTGGCGTTCTCCGAGTCCGGCAAGAGGCTGAGCCGCTACGTCCTCGCCGCGGCGATAGTCGCCGCGGTCGCGCACATACTCGAGGACGTATTGATTTACGGCGCGCTGCACCGGGCGTCGGCCGGGTTGCTCAGCGGACTGCCTGACGAACTCTGGCTCTACGGGCCCGCGGCGATGGCAACCGTGAAATGGTGTGCGCTCATCGTGGCGGTGGCGGCGATACCGTCAGCTGTCTTCTCGATAGTCCGGGTGGCCCTGTCGCACCTGCGGCTGCGCAGGTACCGCCGACGACACGACGGCAGAAACTGGTGGGACGACGCGTTAGCGGTGCCCGCGCGGGAGCCTGTGGAGGACGACGTCGAGGCGGCCTGGCGGCAGGCCTATTGCGTGCCCGACGGCGAAGACCTCGCCGCCCACGATGACGGCCTCGCGCCGACGCCGACGGCGCTGTGCCTGTCCGGCGGCGGAATCCGCTCTGCCTGTGTGGCGATGGGCGCTATGCAGGAGCTCGCCGGCCCGCGAGACGCCGGCACCGGCGCCTGGCCCGCGACGCCGGCGCTCGACGATTTCGACTATGTGATCTCGGTGTCGGGTGGTGGGTTCAGCGCCGGGGCGCGGGTGCTCGGCGTGCAGGGCGGGCCAGCGCGCGACGGCCGGGGCGGTGGCGCGATCGCGCCGCTCTCCGAGCGCTTCAGCCCGGGCTCGGTCGAATTCGACTCCTTGCGCCGCCGCTGCGACTACCTCGCCGATTCACCGCTCGCGCTCCTGCGCGCCCTCGCCGAGGTGTTGAAAAATCTTCTGGCGTCGCTGCTCATCGTCGCGTCGTCCGCCGTCATTCTTGGCTGGCTGCTGGGCATGTTCGTCAACTATTTCCCGTTCCGGGCGGTGGTTCCGCGTGGCCGCGGCGCGTCGCCGATTTACCCGGATGTGCACCAGCCGGTGGACATCGATGCGCTCCACGCCCGCCCGGTAGCCGCGCTTGGGGCCATCGCGATCCTCGCTGTGGCCGTGATCGTCTGCGTCGTCGGTGGCCTGGTCTGCGAGTGGGCCTCCACGTCGCGGTTGTGCACCCGCGCGCAAGACTTTTTCGGCTTGCTGGGCCGCAGCGCCGCGATGCTGGCCTTGCTGGTAGCCCTTCTCAGCGTCGCCGGTCCCGCGCTGATGTGGCTGTGTGTGCAGCGACCGGACCAGGGGCATGTGGGGGCGGTCGGCGGTCTTGCCGCGGTGATAGGCCTGCAGTACGCGACGACACTGCTGTCGATGACGAAGAAGAAGGAGGGCCTGGTAAATCCCTCGCGGTGGCTGAAACTCGTTCCGTCTGGAGTCGTGCGCATCGCCTTGGTGGTGTTGACCTTGGGTGCGCTGTTGGCCGCGTGGCTGCTGCTGCTTGGAATCGTCGCCGGCCGGGTCTTCAACATGGAGGTCGATCAAGCTATCGCCAACCCGGCCCACAGCCGCCAGCCCCTGACATCCGACGTTCAGTGCCTGTACCTGGCTGGGGTCGCGCTGATTGCGGTGTTTCTCAGCAGCTTCGACGTGACCTCGCTCAGCCTGCACCCGTTCTATCGGCAACGACTGGCGCACACATTCGCCGTGCGCCGCCTCCTCGGCAGGGCGGTAGCGTACGACCGTTGCGAGTCGACCTGGCTCGACCAGTACGGCAAGGCGCAGGACGGCGGTCCGAAATTCGTGTTCGCCGCGGCCGCCGCCATCTCGGACGGCGACATCCGGCCGGCTCCCGGTCTGAATGCTGTGTCGTTCGTCATGACCGCCGATTACGTTGGGGGACCGGCCCTTGGCTGGCTCCGGACCGCGGAACTTCGCCAAGCGTCGCCCCCGCGCATTCAACGCGACCTCACCGTCCAAGCGGCGATGGCGGTGAGCGGAGCGGCATTCGCCTCGGCAATGGGACGACAGAGCCAAGGCATTCAGTCGCTGCTCGCGCTGTCCGGTGCCCGGCTCGGAACCTGGCTTCCCAATCCGCTTTTCGTGAAAAACGCTCAGCTCAAAGCGGCCGACGCTTCCTTCCCCAAGGCGCTGCCGTCGGTGCGGGGAGCCGGCTACTTCTATCGAGAGCTGTTGGGGATCAACAGATTCGACGCACGACTGGTCCAGGTCACCGACGGCGGACACTACGAAAATCTTGGCCTCGTCGAGGCCCTGCGTCGGCGGTGTCGGCTGATCTACTGCATCGACAGCAGCGGCGACGCTCCTCCTTTGCTGTCCGGTCTCGGCGAAGCGATCAGGCTCGCCAGGTTCGAACTCGGCGTCGAGGTCATCATGGAGACCGGCGGACCGTTCGGGGTGGAAAATCTCGCACCGGGATCCGGTGAGGAGTTCCCCGATGGTAATGCGTTTTGCAGCCTCAACTCCCGCATCACGAAATGCGCTGTGGCAAGGGGCAGAATCATCTATCCCGACGCGGCTGGGATCGAAAACAAGGAAGCCAGAACCGGCTGGCTGATCATCGCCAAAGCCGTGTTGTGGAAGGAGTTGCCCGATTGGGTCTTGACCTTCGCCGCCCAGAATGGCAGCGCGGAGTTCCCCCACGACAACACGTCTGACCAATGGTTTTCCGAGGGGCAGTTCGCCGCTTACACCGAAGTCGGCCGCAGCATCGCGGTGAGCGCCATGAAGGTCCCCGGCGACGGCAGCTTCCCCGCGAGCGAAAGCCCGGTGCAGGCGGTCAGCGACGACGTGCCCGACGCGCCGGCGGCATGACTACAGAAGGAGCCTTTCGATGATCACCCGCCCGAGGACGAGTTCGCCCACCCTTTTCTGTGCCGCACTTGCGCTTGTCGCCAGCCCGTTCGTAGCGCCGGCCGTCGCGCACGCCGACTTCAATCAGGACTTCTACCGGTTCTGTATCACGAACCTTGGTCAGGGCAACGACTACTGCTGTGCGCACGCGGGGGGCAACGTGAAGGGCGCCAGTTGCGCGGACCCGGTCACCGGAAACCTCATATCGCCGGCGGTCGCGGTGCGGCCGGGTTGACCGTCATCGGGCTCGTCGAGGACGCCCATTCTTGAGGTGGGCGATGCCGGCCAAGGATGTCGCACCTAAGGCCGCAGATATCACGATCATCCATACCGGTGCCTGGCTCGACGCCACCACCGCGCATAGCCAGCCCACGACGCCGCCGACCGCTGCAACGGCGAGGAGTTCGGGCCAGGCATAGCGATGCGCCCATCGAAGCGCCAAAGTTGGCAACAGTAGCGCGATCGAGGCGACCAGCGCCATAACCGCCGCCCGCACGGATGTGGGCACGTCGAACTTGCCGCCAAGCGTGTTCGACACGCTGAACGCACCCAGTAGCGCGCCAAGAAGGCTCGTCTGCAGCACGGCGAGCAAGTTCGCCGTTCGTCCGTGCGCAGCTGAAATTTGTTGCAGGCGAAGGTCGGTGAGCTTTTGCGCCTCGGCCACGCGTTCGCGGCACGACTCCAGATACGCGATCTCGTGATCAACTCGATGGAGAAGCCAGTCCGCCAGGCCCAGCTCGCGGGCGAATGGCGAAGTGTTTGACAGGGCTGTGTCAACGTCGGTCGGCTGATATTCGCGCAGATTGTGGGCGGCGATCTCGACGGTCTGATGCAGATCTCGCAGACGTGTGATCGAGATCAGAAGGCCCGCGGCCTCGCCCTGAGCGCGACCCAGCCGGCTCTGCGCGTCGATCAACTCACTCGCGGATGCGGCCTCCGTCTCGAATTGTTGATGAAGCGCAAACATTTCGGCGAGGTCATCGTCGAGTCTGCGTTCTTGTTCGCGCAATTCCGAGATGCCCCGCTGAAACACGTTGACCTCAAAGCGAAGCTTGCTCGCATGCACGAAGTAGCGCACCAAGGGTCCGGCGTCGTCGTTCTCGCCTGTCAGCCAACACCATTCGCTCAACACGGTGGCGTTGGAGTCGTCAGTCAGCGCGACGACTGAACGCCCCCACGACGACTCTCGGTCCCACAGCGCAATTCCCGGCTCGACAACAGCAGACAATTCAAGTCCTGAGCCTGCGTGGTCGGCCTGCAACTTGCGGACAGTGCCGCCGGCTCTCGCCGCCAACACGGTGGCCGGTTGGTCGCCGACGCCGGTGAATAGGTGCACTGCGCCCAACGCGCCGATGAGCTGATCGCCGCCGGTGGCATCGCGCCACGCTGTCGACAAGTTGGTCCATGCGTCTTCGACGTCGGTCGTCGGCGCGCGCAGCCTGATGGCAACCGCCGCAACGTCATGCGCAGTAAATACGAATGCGGCGTTTTGCGCGTCGGCATCGGTTTTGCCCGCCAGCACGCGGAACCACACGTCGTCGATGGGCAGCTCGTCTGGCGGCTCGATGGGGACGTCATGATCGGCGAGGGGCTCGGTGATCCCGATCTTCGATGCCGCCATCCAAGTCTTCCGCAGGGCCCTGTCGAGACTACCCACGCCAGGTAAAAGCGGCACGAATACGAAAACGTGAAGTGCGTGACCGCGGATGCTGATCGTCACGAGATCAACCTTCCGCGGAGCGGAAGCCGCCGCGGGCAGAAAGCGTGTCCACCAAGCGATTGGCGAACTCGCGTATCTCCTGCGGGGGCGGGACTTCGATGTCGACAGCTGCGTCGAGAACACCCACCGGCATCGCAGGCCGCTCGGCGGGCGCACCGCTGATCCGCGACTGCCGCCTTCGGATCGTTACCGCGATGAGCGCCGCACCAATAATCGCGAGCAGTACGCCTCCGAGCACCAATCCGATCAACCCCGCATGGAGTGACGTGGCCGGCCCCGGGGGTGCGGGCGAAGGGGGCGCCGGTGTCGTTGCAACCGAACGTTTTAAAAGGCTGGTCCCGACTGCGAAGACGCCGAGCAGGCCCACTACCACCGCCGCGACAGCGCTCAGAAGTATGGCTGGAGAAAACCGTGCGACACGCGGGGCATTGCCGCGCGAGAGCTCAGCCCGAAGTGGGGGTGCCCCAAGTGGGGGCGCCGCTCTTACCGCGGACTCTCCGTCCGATCCCGCCAGATCGGCGAGGTAATTGAGCGCTTCCGTCAGTGCGGCGGTGTCGTCATGTTTGGTTGCCCAGTCGATCTCGTGGAAGCGAGCGTCAACGACCGACCACTGAGAGGGGGACAACTGAAGCCTGACGACATGGTTGATTGCGCTCTGGGTCTCTTCGAGCAGCTCCTTCGGCAACTCACTCGCCACAAAGGCAAATCGTACGGCTCTTGCTGGTGATTTGCGGCGCGAACAATTGGCGAAAGCGGCGGGTTCGGACCGGCGCCCTCATGCAAATATGGGTCCAATGATCCTCGCCATCGACCTGGGCAAGACGCGGTGTCGGGCGTCCGGGGGCGGCCGGCGGGCCGAGGGGCCAGGCGCGCCGGGGCTCGCGGCGCCCGGCGGCGTGCGGGCCGCGGAGGCGGCGATCGTGGCCGTCGCGCGAGATTTCGGCCGCGTCGACGAGGTGATCGTGGGGGCCGCCGGCGCTCTGAACGCGCCGGACGCGGCGCGCGCGCTGGCCGACGCGCTGCTGACGTCGCTGCGGGCCGAGCGGGTCGCCGTGACAGGTGACAGCGTGATCGCGCACGCGGGGGCGCTGGACGGGAAGCCGGGCGTCGTGCTGATCGCCGGCACCGGGGTCGTGGCGCTGGCCATCGATGCGGACGGCGCGCTGCGAACCGCCGACGGCTGGGGCCCGTGGCTGGGCGACGAGGGCGGTGGCGCGTGGATCGGAGCCGCGGGCCTGCGCGCGGCGCTGCGCGCCCACGACGGCCGCGGCCCGTCCACCGCCCTGCTCGACGCGGCCCGCGCCCGGTTCGGGGCGCCGGAATCCTGGCCGGCGCAGCTCACGGACGCGGCGGCGGTCGCGTCGTTCGCGCCCGCCGTCCTCGCCGCGGACGACGACCCGGTGGCGTCGGCGATCGTCGGCGCCGCCGCCGAGGCACTCGCCGCGACCGCCCGCGCGGCCGGGGATGGGCCGGTCGCGATGGTCGGCGGCCTGGCCGGGATGGAGGCGCTGCGCAAACAGCTCGACTTGATCCCGGCCGCCGGCGACGCGCTCGACGGCGCGCTGCGACTCGGCGCGATTCACGAGCCGCACGTGATCCGCGTGCAGGCGGCCGTCCGGCAGGGCCTCGACGCCCTCGCCACCGAGGCCGTCCGTCCCGGCCTCGACGACCTCGACCTGCGGCCGGTCGGCGAGGTCGTGGCGCTGCTCGTCGCCGCGGAGGGCGAGGCGCATGGAGCGGTTGCGGCGGCGGTTCCGCGGATCGTGGCCGCGGCCGAGGCCATCGTCGCGCGGCTCGAGCGGGGAGGCCGCCTGATCTATGCCGGCGCCGGGACGCCCGGCCGTCTGGGAGTGCTGGACGCGGCTGAGTGCGGGCCGACGTTCGGCACCGACCTCGTTCGTGGCGTCATCGCCGGCGGGAGCGCGGCGTTGACCGAGGCGATCGAGGGCGCGGAGGACGCGTTCGACCCGGCCGACCTCGCCGATCTCACCGCCGCCGACGCGCTGGTCGGGGTCACGGCGTCGGGCCGAACGCCGTACGTGCTCGGGGCGCTCGAGCATGCCCGCGCGGCGGGAGCGCTGACGGTCGCGATCGTCAACAACCCGGGCAGCGAGGCGTCTGCCGACGTGGTGATCGAGCTGCTGACCGGGCCGGAGGTGCTCGCCGGCTCGACCCGGCTGACCGCGGGGACGGCACAGAAGGTGGTGCTCAACGCGCTGTCAACCAGCGTCATGATCGCGCTCGGCAAAGCCTACGGACCGCGGATGGTCGATGTCCGCGCCACCAGCGCCAAGTTGCGTCGCCGCGCCGTGCGGATCGTCCGCGACGCGGCCGGGGTCGACGAAGAGTCTGCGGTCGCGGCTCTCGCCGGCGCGGGCGGTCACGCCAAGACGGCGATTGTCGCGCTGCTCGCTGGCGTCGACGCGGCCGAGGCCGCCCTGCGGCTGGACCGCGCCCGCGGACGCGTGCGGGACGCGCTCAATGGGCAGGTACCGCAATGAAATCCCCGGCGCCACCGACCATCTGGCCCAGGCCGCGCTCCTTGACAAGCCGTGCCGCCGGACCCAGCATCATGGCGGGATCATCATGAAGCGCATGCGAAGGGCCATCGCCGTCGGAGCCGTCGTGCTCGTGGCGGGCTGCTCGCATGCCCATATATCGCAGACGGCTGTAGTCGACAGTTCGCAACCGACGCCAACGCCGATTCCAACGCCGGTGCCCGCCGCGGTTCCCGCGCCCAACGTCCCAACCGTTTCCAAGCCGCCCGACGCGGCTCCCGCGCCCGATTTCGCGACGGTGTCCAAGCTGATCAACGATGCGATTGCGGCGAACCGGATGCCCGGTGCCGTGGTCGTGATCGGACATGCCGGACAGATCGTCTTCCACCAGGCGTATGGCTCGCGCAAGCTCGCCGGTGAACCCGGGCTGGACGGATCGCCCGCACCGGCCGAGCCGATGACCGAGGACACGCTCTTCGACATGGCGTCCCTGACGAAGATCCTCGCGACGGCGCCGGCCGTCATGCAGCTATACGAACAGGGCAAGGTTCAGTTCGACGACCCGGTGCAGCAGTACCTGCCTGAGTTCAACACAGTGGACGACCCACGGCGCGCAAAGGTGACCGTTCGCATGTTGCTGACGCACACTTCAGGCGAGACGGGCGACGTCGAACTCAAAGATCCATGGGGGCTGGACGGAGCGGACAAAGCGGAAGGCATCCATCGTGCGCTCACGACGCCGCTGGAGTCGGATCCCGGCGGGGTTTTCCGCTACTCCGACATCAACTTCATCCTGCTCGGTGCGCTGATCGAGAAAATCACCGGCGAGGCGGAAGACGATTACGTCGCCGAACATGTGCTCGCACCGCTCGGCATGCAAGACACCCGCTACCTCCCCGCGGACAAAGCCTGCGGCCCGCACACGGTCCGGGGAGCCGCGATCGGTTGGGCTGGCCCGTCAACCGGGAACGGATGTCCCGCGGGCACGTGGAGCACGGATCTCTTGCCGCGCATCGCGCCAACGGCGCGTGACGAAGAGGGCCGGGCCGATCCGGGCAAGAATCCCGATCTCGACTACCTGCTTCGGGGCACCGTGCAGGACACCACGGCGCGGCGCATGGGGGGTGTGGCCGGGCATGCCGGCGTGTTCTCGACGGCGCACGATGTGGGCATTTACGCGCAGTCGCTGCTCGATCGGCTTGCCGGCCGCCCGAGCGAATTTCCCTTGGCGCAAACGACTTTGGAGCTGATGACCACTCCCCAGCAGCCCGGCCACACGGCCCAGCAGCTCCAGGCGGCCAACGATGCCGCCCGCCAAGCCATCGCAATGAGGCGAAGCCCCACATATCCGCTGCTCGCCGCGCACTATCCGGCGATCGCGGGGCAAAATCTGCGCGGCTTTGGCTGGGACATCGATACCCCCCTTTCCATGCCGCGAGGCATGATCTTCCCGATCGGCAGCTTCGGCCACACCGGTTTCACCGGAACCTCACTCTGGCTCGACCCGCGGTCCGATACCTACGTGGTTCTGCTCACCAACTCGATCCACACGCGGGGCAGTGAACCGATCTCGGATGTGCGCGGCGAAGTGGCGACGGCGGCCGCGCGCGCGTTGGGTCTTTAAGGGACCTCTAGGTCCGCTCGAAGTGCTGATAGTCCAGGGGGGCCGTCCACTCGCCACCCCACCGCCAACCCCGGTCCGTGAAGGCGTGCACCGCCGGGTCGCCGACGTGTAGGAGTCCCGGGTCGGTGCGGGTGCGGTCCAGGTAAGCCGCCGCGTTCCGGGGTTCGAAATACCCGCTGGCGTAGAGGCACGGGTTGACCAGCGTGTTGATATCGATGGCGCGCCCGTAAGCGTGTGGCGACCACTGATCGGTTCCGGGGATCAGTCGGCAGTTGAAGGCCGACGTGTTGTTGTCCTCCATCGACAATTCGTCGTCGGCGTCCGCATAGTGGTCGACCGTCTGCATTTTTTCGATCGGGTAGCCCAGCCGGAAGAGCTGCCCGAAGATCGCGACGACGTCCGCCGCCAGGTCTTCATGCACGACGAGCTGGCCGCGGTGGGTCTGGCCGTCGAACCCGACGTAGTCGACGCCGACCCGGCGCAGCTGCTCGGGTTCGACGGGACAACCCGGCCGCCAGGTCGTACCGAGTTCCGCGGCAGTGACCGGCTCCACCGTCGCACCTGCGGATGTTGGTGGCGCGCTCGCCGACGGCGGGGCGGCGGGTGACGACGACGCGGCGGCTGACACCGACGGAGATGCTGTGGCCGCATGCGGCGGGGGCGCGGCGGCGCATTGCACCAGCACGACACCGGCCGCGAGCACTTCCGCCAGCACGGCCCATGGCCGCTTGAAGGGCGTCAATCGAAATGAGTCCTCACCGCTACCCCGGACAAGTCCGTGCAACGCTACCGTTGCGCTGCAGCAGAAGTGGGTAAACAAACGCCATCAGATTTGCCAATCACGTCAGTAATCGGAAGGTGGCATCGGATGGCTGGTCACGAAGGGGGCCGATGGGACGTCGGCACCAAGGACGACGCGGTCTACCTCCAGCGCGTCTCTGAGAGCGACGAGCGGTTATTCGACGACTTGTTGGCGGCCGACGAGGCCCGCGAATTAAGTGGGCTGTTGACGAAATACGCAGACAAGGTCGACAAGTCCAAGGACTCCGACAAATCCGACGACTCCGATAAGTCGGAGGACTCGGACAAGTCCGAGGATTCCGACAAATCCGAGGACTCGGACAAATCCGAGGACTCCGACAAGTCCGAGGACTCCGACAAGTCCGAGGATTCCGACAAGGCCGAGGACTCCGACAAGGCCGACGACTCCGAGGACGGCGACGAGTCGTCAGATTAGCGGAACCAGTTCGTCAAACCTCTGTCTCTTGCGCCCACCTCGGCCGGCGAGCTTCTCGGCTGTGCGGCGAACGCGCCGCGGCCAGTGTCGCCGCGCTCCCGCCGTTGATCGCGGTCAGCGGCGGCGGCTGGCCCTTGCGCAGCGTCGCGATCAGCTCGCGGTACGGGCCGATCAGGTAGACGGTGTCGCCCGCTTGCAGTCGGGCGTCGCGGCGGGGCCGCAGTCTGATCGGCCCTTCCGGGCGGATGATCGCGATCACGCGGGTTTGCGTGGACATGTGCATCATCGTCAGCCCGTCCAGCTCGCTGCCCTCCGCCACGAGCATCCCGCCCACCATGAACGAGCGCTGTCCCACCCAGAACGTCCCCAACACCTGCAGCCCCATCGCTGCGCCGATGAACCAGGGCGCGGCCAGGTCGACGATCGACCGCACGTTTTCGAAGCCGAACCGCTGATTCACCGCGGTACCCAGGGCGCGGCCTTGAACCCGCATGACGATGGGCGTCTTGGTGTCGGATCCGAGGATCTCGAGCAGCACGATCCCGGTCTCGATGTTCTCCATGTCGTCGCTGGTCACCACCGCCACCCCACGGGCGCGGTCGACGCGCGCCGATTCCAGCGTCTGGCGCATCGCCGGATCTCCGAAGATCACCGGGACGTCGAGTTCCGCCGCGGTCGGCAGGAAGCGGTTGTTCTCGTCCTTCTCGATGACCAGGACGTCATAGCCGGCCGCGGCCAGGTCGCTGACGACGCGGATCCCGACGGAGCCGAGGCCGATGACGACGACGTGGTCGCGCATTTGCCGGGCCCGCCGGAGTCCGGCCAACTGGACGAAGCGGCGCGACAGCAGCAGGTCCGCCAGGAACGCGACGAGAATGGCGGTGACGATCGCGCCGCTGAACATCAACCCGACCGCGAACAGTCGCAGCCAAACGGATTGTTGGGTGAAGTTGAACTCGCCATAGCCCACGGTGGTGATCGTCTCGGAGGTGAAGTACAGGGCGTCGACCCACGACATCCGCGGGTTCCGATAGCTGAAGTGCACCACCGCTGTCGAACCGAGCGTGAGGAATAGCGCGAATCCCAACGAGGGATAAAGCATTGGGTTGATGTCGTCGCGCATGGCGCGCGTGGCATCGATTATGCGCCGCGCCCGGGAGTGGCGAGAGCGCGTCGCTGTCGCGGAGGGCACCTTGATCCCACGGGCTTCCAATTCGTCTTTGACGCCGATCATCGACGTCCAGTCGCCGGCGTAGACCCGCTGATCCCGTCCCGGGCAGGGCACCACCTCGCCGGGGGCGGGTGACTTCTTGCCGTGGACCACCGCCACCGGCGCGAGGTCGCCGTAGAGCTCGCGCAGGGTGCCGTCGTGCGGTGCCTCGGCTCCCCAGACAACGAATTCGATACCGGCCGTGTCGAACTGGTGCGCATTACGCGACAGAACCGCCTCGACGAGGGATGGCGTCGCGAGCTCGGCGACGTCCAAGATCGCGCCGGGGCCGTTGACCGTCGACACCGCTTCGCGCAGCACGTCATTGGCCAGCCGGGCCACCACGCGAACGTCCGGGCTGTATTGCCGTGCAAGTAAAGCGATTTCGAGATTCACGGCATCATTGGGACCGGCGCAGACGACCGCGCGTGCTCGATGCACCCCGGCGCCGAGAAGGTCGGCAGCGGTGTTGATCTTGATGATCCGCGCGCCGGCGCCCCGCAGCTCCTCGGCGATGGTTCTCGACAGAGCGTCGTCACCGGCGACGATGATTTCGCGATGCATGATCTCGCGCGCAGGGTGGGAAACGGGTTGCTCCATGCGCCCGTCAAGATGGCCGATTTGTGGCCGGAGCCCGGGGACCGACGACATCGTCTTCATGGTTCGGCCTTTCGTTTTTCGTTCCTATGACTATCGGCCACTGTGCCGGGTCATGCCACCGGAGGAGCGCGGATACAGAAAGTCCTGCGGTGCAACAGGTTCGACTCGGGCTTGTCACGCCGACGAAATAGTCGGGGTGTACAAAACGCTGGCGCGGTCCGCCGGGCGCCCCGTTAAGCGAAGGAGCATTCCGTGTCCGAACACACGCCCGACGACATCTTCAAACTGGTCAAGGACGAGAAGATCGAGTACGTCGACGTCCGCTTCTGTGACCTGCCGGGCACCATGCAGCACTTCACGATTCCGATTTACGTGTTCGACGAGAACGTGTTCGAGGAAGGCCTGGCCTTCGACGGCTCGTCGATTCGCGGTTTCCAGTCGATCCACGAGTCCGACATGTTGCTGCTTCCCGACCCGGAAACCGCGACCGTCGACCCGTTCCGCGAAGCCAAGACGCTGAACGTGAACTTCTTCGTGCACGACCCGTTCACCCTCGAGTTGTACTCACGCGACCCGCGCAACGTCGCCCGCAAGGCCGAGAACTACCTGATCAGCTCCGGCATCGCGGACACCGCCTACTTCGGCCCCGAGGCCGAGTTCTACATCTTCGACTCGGTGAAGTTCGACTCGGCCATCAACGGCTCGTTCTACAAGGTGGACGCGACATCGGGGTGGTGGAACACCGGGGAAGATACGGAGTCCGACGGGAGCCCCAACCGCGGCTACAAGGTCCGGCCCAAGGGCGGCTACTTCCCGGTCGCCCCCACCGACCACTACGTCGACCTGCGCGACAAGATTCTCACCAATCTGACCAACGCCGGCTTCTTCTTGGAGAAGGGTCACCACGAAGTGGGCGGCGGTGGCCAGACCGAGATCAACTACAAGTTCAACACGCTGCTGCACGCGGCCGACGACCTTCAGATGTACAAGTACATCGTCAAGCAGACGGCATGGCAGGCCGGCAAGACCGTGACGTTCATGCCCAAGCCGCTGTTCGGCGACAACGGCTCCGGCATGCACTGCCACCAGTCGCTGTGGAAGGACGGGGTCCCGCTGATGTACGACGAGGAGGGCTACGCCGGCCTGTCGGACACCGCACGGCACTACATCGGCGGCTTGCTGTACCACGCTCCGTCATTACTGGCCTTCACCAACCCGACGGTGAACTCCTACAAGCGGCTGGTGCCGGGTTATGAGGCCCCGATCAACCTGGTGTACAGCCAGCGCAACCGCTCGGCATGTGTTCGAATCCCGATCACCGGCAACAACCCGAAGGCCAAGCGCCTCGAGTTCCGTTGCCCGGACTCGTCGGGCAACCCGTACCTGGCGTTCTCGGCCATGCTGATGGCGGGCCTGGACGGCATCAAGAACAAGATCGAGCCGCCACCACCGGTCGACAAGGACCTCTATGAGCTGCCGCCCGAGGAGGCCGCCGAAATCGTGCAGGCGCCCACCCAGCTGTCCGCCGTGATCGACCGGCTGGAGGAGGACAGCGAATACCTCACTGAGGGCGGTGTTTTCACGCCCGACCTGATCGAGACGTGGATCAACTACAAGCGCGACTACGAGATAGCGCCGTTCAACCTCCGGGTGACCCCGTACGAGTTCGCCCTCTATTACGACGTGTGAACCTGGTCAGTTCCCCGCCTCGATGGCCGCGACTCTCGCGGCGGCGTCCGGTCCGCAAAAGCGCTGGAGGTCCACCGGGGCGCCCGCCAGCAGATCGTCGATGCGGCGCTTGAGGTCACCCGACGAGAGATGGGCATAGAGGTTCGCGCCCGGGCAGGACGTCGAGGCCAGGTCGCGATGGCCCGCCAATGTGCTGCTCGCTACCCGAAAGTTCTGGGCGGCCCAGGCGAACGCGAGCGCGGCTCCCTGTAGCTGGGCCTCGGACACGGCCTCTTGGTCGAAGTCACCCTCGCAGAGGACGAGGAAATGGCCGGTCGTGTTGTAGTCCGTCGCGGTGTCGCCCGCGAATTCGGTGCTTCGCAGTTCGTAAATGTTGCCGTTGCGGTCGACGCCGACGTGGTACGCGATGTCGATCCAGCCCTTCTCGTCTTGGTGGTACCGCTGGTCCTGGCGCAAATGGCTTGGGGCATTGCGGTTTTCGCCGAGGACCACCGCCTCGTGGTGCAGGGTCATTCGGGTGATGGTGTGGGGCTTCCCGCCGGAGCGGGCCGGCCGCGCGCCCCAGGCGTCCCGGCAGAGCAACTGCGCCGACGTAGCGGCTGGGGCCGCTGCGGCAATGTCCATTTGTGCCGCACCCGCGCCGAGCAGCGACAAGCCGACGCCGCCCGCCAGCCGGAGCAGCTGGCGGCGGTCGACCATGGCCCAGCGCTCTACTTCGCCGTACTCGGGCAGTACGCAAAGACGGCGGCCTGCGCCAAATGCAGGGCGTCGTCATGACTGAACCGCTTCGGCCATGGATTACCGGCGGCTTTGTCCTGGTTCTGTGCCTCCAGGATGTTGTTCACCGTCGACTCGATGGGCTCTGGGCGCGGCGGCAACATCAGGAAGCAGGTGTGGTGGCCGAGCTCCATGAACCGCTGACGCATGGCCGCCTTGCCGCTGTCGGTGATGCCGTAACTGTCCAGCGTGGACATGAATTGAGCGTCCGCCCCGTCGGCCGGGGAGTTGGCCGCGCCCGACGCGCTGATCGTTACCGTTTGCGGCCCCGGCGACATCGCCGTCTTATCCCGTGACAGGTAGACGCCCACCGAGATGAGACCCGCGAGGGCGGCGACGGCGAGAGCCGCCCCTCCGATGAGGACCCCAACCGGCGTCCGCCTGGTTTGGCTGCCCGTCATGCGCGGCCTCCTCTGACTGCCGGGTGGTCGCCAAGGGCGCTCGCGCTTCCTGGATCACGCCGACCCCTCGCCTGGGCTCCCCAGGCAACCCCAAGTCCAATCAATATCGCACCGTCTGCGCTCCGGAGTTCAACGACACGTCCATGGCCGATGTCGAAGTCTGTCACGGCGGTCTCGGTCCGTACAGACCGCGCTAGGACGCCGGGCCAACCAGGTTGGCGTTCTGTGGGCAGTACGCGTGCACGGAGATCGTCACATACGTATCGGCGTCGAGCCCGGGGTTGCTCGTCCGAAACGACCCGACGATCTGCGGCACCGTCAATCCCTGGCGGATGTCGTCGCACACCACCTTGCCGTTGTGAATGGCGGCCTCGGGGTTGGCGAACGAGATGCCGTGATCGTTCAGGTCCTGCACGTACTTGTTGTCCTGGTCGGGCGTGGACACGATGGACGACGGCCCGGCCGCCGGAGGCGGCGCCGCGGGTGCGGTCGATCCGGGCGTGGGGGCGGCCGGTTGCGGAGCCTTCGAGGACGGGCTGAACACCCAGAACACCAGGACGATCGCGCCGGCCAACCCCAGACCGCCCATCAGCAGCGCGCCGGCCTTACGCCAAGTGGCGCTCCATGATTGGCGGTCTTCCGGTGGTTCATCGGGGACGTCGTTGTAGTCGCGCGCCGACGTGCGGTCGGCTTCATCCGAAGCTGCGTGATTGGGTACGGCAACCGTCTCGGCGCGGTTGAGCCCGAACGTATCGTCGGCAGCCGGAGACGGCTCGGCCATGACGGCCATGGTAGCCATCGCCGAGCGATTGTGAGAACCTCGCGCTATGTCAGCGTCGCCTGACCACCGCGCCGACACGGGCGGCCGGGGTGTTTCCGGAGGCCGGATCGACCGCGCGATGGATGTGCTTCGGCGCCTGCTGCGGTACGAGGTCAGCGTCGGAGCGCTGATCGAGCTGGCGCTCTGGCTCGCGATCCCCTACCTGACCATCGGCTTCGTGTGGGCGGTCCTGCACACCGAGCAGACGCAGCGAATCCAGGCGCGGCTGGAAAACGTGTTCCCGACGGCCCCCGACATCGCGGCGTTCGGCTTGACGGCGGCGTTGTGGCCGGCCTCGATCCAAATCGCCGATGCGTGCCCGGCCAAGTAACCGGCCTCGCCGCTAGCCCGCCGCCGCGTCTTCCCCGGTGACCCGTTCGATCGTGTGGGGCGCGACGCCGAGTCCGCGCAGGCAGAACCGCAGCGCGCGTTCGCGCACCACGGCGCGGTCCCAACGATGGGTCGCCCACTGCCGCTGGGTGCCCGCCCACACGACGCCGTGGATCGATTTCGCCGCGGTCGCCGGAACGATGTCTTCGAACACGCCAAGTTCGAGCCCGCGTTCGAGCTGCTCGATGAGCGGCTCGAGTATCGCGCCGTAGGCCGGGGCCGCCATCTCCGGCGAGGAGAACGCTTTCGAATGAGCCTCCAGCGAAAGCCGACGCGCGCCCGATTCGGCGTTGTCCCCGAAGGCGAGTTCGAGTCGTCCGTCCACCCAGGCGACGACCGCTTCGACCGGGTTGGCGGTGTTCGCCATCTTGCCCCGCAACCGTTGGGTCTCCATCCGGGCCAGCTCCAGAAAGACCTCCGCGACCAGCTGATCCTTCGAGTCGAAATGCCGGTAGAACGCGCGGGTACTCAACTGCGCGCGTTCCAGCACGGCAGCGACGCTAAGCCCCCGGACACCGTGGTCGTGCATCGACTGAGACGCGGCGTCCAGGATGGCGCACCGCACGTCCGGGTCGGGGGCGAGCTTGTTCCGTCGTTGCGTCAAGGAGGTAGTCATGGTGTCAGCAGAGGGTTGCCCGGTTATACAGACGTTTCATAGGTGCGTAGGTACCCCGCCCAATTGCCAGCGAAAACCTCGAAATGCCCGCCGATTGAAAATTTACGTTTTCGAAATGTCCGGCTAGCCGGCGGCCGTGACTTGTTCGATGGTGTGCGGCGCGACGCCCAGCCCACGCAGGCAGAACCGCACCGCTCGGTCACGGACGTCGTCGCGGTCCCAATGGTTCGTCGCCCACTGCCGCTGCGTGCCGGCCCACACGACGCCGTGTATCGACTTGGCCGCGACCGTAGGGACGATGTCCTTGAACACGCCGAGGTCCAGGCCCCGCTGGAGCTGCTCGATGAGCGGCTCGAGGATCGCGCCGTAGGCGGGCGTGACCATCTCGGGAGTGGAGAACACTTTCGATTGGGCCTCCAGCGACACCTGTCGCAGCTCCGCCCGGATGTCCTCGTCGAAGGCGAGGTCGAGCCGCCCGTCGATCCATGCGGCCACCGCCTCGATCGGGTCGGTGGCTTCCGACATCTTGTGCCGCAGCCGCGTCACCTCGCTGCGCGTCATCTCCAGGAAGACCGCCGCCACCAGTTGGTCCTTCGACTCGAAATGCCGGTAGAAGGCGCGGGTGCTCAGCTGCGCGCGTTCGAGCACCGTGGCGACGCTGAGTCCTCGAACCCCCTGCTCGCGAACCGATTTCGCGGCGGCATCGACGATCGCGCGGCGCACGTCGGGGTCGGGCGCAAGCTTCTTGCGTCGTGGCGTGACCGTGTGGCCGGCATATTGCTGCGGACGCGCCCGCGGATCCCCCTGTCCCGTCATAGTTTGTAAAAATAATCCGCTGATCGGTCGCGTACATCCGCTTTCGGAAACCCCGTGTCGGACGAGTTTTGATCGAATGTTGGCCGGATGTCTATTAGACAAATGCACAATTGTTTCGTTTCAAGATCATTGTTGACTGCTTGTTGCTGGTCTGGGATGTTTTGTTGAGATCGCTCGCGGACGGCATCCGGACAGACGGCAATTGTGTTTCATATGAACAGGTTTGCTGGGATGGGTGACCGTACCGCAATTTTCTTACGCCGCGCCCTGCGTGAAGCTTCCACCTGAAAACGACGATTTCGGTGAACTCCAGTTCACTAACGCCTGCGGGGTCATGCTCGTGAACGTCAGCGAATGGCTCTAGGCTGCGGGCCATGGCGATTGACCGGGCCGCGCTTCTCGCGGGCAGCATCCGACTGGCGTCGGGCATCTCCTTCCTCGTCGACCCGCTCCGGGCGAACCGGCTGTGGGGCGATCCGGAGGAGCCGACGCCGACGGCGCGACTGCTGCTGCGTTCCATGGGCTATCGCGATGCCTTGATCGGAGGGCTGCTCGCCGCGGCCGCGCTGCGCGGCAAGGACACCCGCGGCTGGTTCCTCGCCTCGGGCGGCGCCGACGCGGCCGACCTGCTCGGCGGGATAAGCGTGCATGACGAGTTGAAGCCGTCGCAGCGGGTTATCGGCCTCGGCGGCGCCGTCGTCGGTATCGGGGTGGGGCTTTGGGGCGCGACCCGTCGTAATGTCGTCAGGCGACGAGGGGAGCAAGCATGAGGATCGGCGTCCTGACGTTCATTACCGACGAAGGCATCGGCCCGGTCGAGTTGGGCCAGGCGCTCGAGGAGCGCGGGTTTGGCTCACTGTTCCTGGCCGAGCACTCACACATCCCGGTCGACGCAAAGACGCCGTATCCGATGGGCGGGCCGATTCCGCGGAAGTACTACCGGACGTTCGATCCGTTCGTGGCGTTGACCGCGGCGGCCGTCGCGACCCAGCAGCTCGTGGTGGGCACGGGGATCGCGTTGGTCCCGCAGCGAGACCCGATCCTGACGGCCAAGGAGGTGGTCTCGCTCGATCTGGTGTCGCAGGGGCGATTCCGCTTCGGCGTCGGCGTGGGCTGGCTACGCGAAGAGATCGCCAACCATGGCGTCGACCCGGGAGTGCGCGGTCGCGTGGTCGACGAGCGGCTGCGCGCGATGATCGAGATCTGGACGCAGGAGAAAGCCGAATTTCACGGCGACTTCGTGAACTTCGACCCGATCTACAGCTGGCCGAAACCCCTGACGAAGCCATATCCGCCGCTGTATCTCGGTGGCGGGCCGGCGAGCTTCAAGCGAATCGCCCGCCTCAACGCCGGCTGGCTCGCCATGAGCCCGTCGGCGGAAGCCCTGTCCGGTCAGCTCGAGGAACTGCGCGCCGTCGCCGACCACGACGTGCCGGTGATCGGCTCGCACTTGGGCGAACACTCGGCGAAGGAGCTCGAAGGCTACCTCGCGCTCGGCGTGGAGCAGGCTCTGGTGGAGTTGCCCACCGAGCCTCGCGACGAGACGCTGCGCCGTTTGGATGAGCTGCAGGCCGAGTTCGCGCAACTGGCGTAAACCCTTGCGGGGCGGGCGAACTAACCGGCCGCGGCCGACGCCGCCTCCAGCAGCGACCAATAGCTTCTTTCGCGCTCGGTCAGCTCGTTGGACGTGATCCCACCGAAGGTCGCGGCGTCGCGCGCGAACCGGGTCGCCGCGTCGGGCAACGCGTCCGGGCCGTCGAGCCGGAAACAACTCGGTGCCAGGGGGCCGAACAGCAGGGCGCGCCGTAGCTGCGGCCAGGCATCCGGGTTCGGCTCGACCCCGGCGGCCCGCGCGAAGGTCACGGCGACCAGGTTCATCCGCGTCTTCTGCGAGGTGCCGCGCAGCGAGCGATAGGCCTTGATCGCCGATCGTTGGTCGGTCTCGGTCGGCGACGGGATGGTGCCGCCCCATGCATACGCGATCCACCTGGCTTGAAGTTCAAGCGGCACAAAGTATCCGCCCGACTGATCCCACATGCCCATGAAGGCCAGTCCGGGAAGGTCGGGGTGGAAGGTGTAGCGGTCGGCGTCCATGTGCACCGAGTCGAGATCGAGGACCCGCCGGATGTCGTCGTCGAGGAACGGCAACGAAAGCTCGAACCCGGTGCCGAACACGATCCCGTCGAATTCCTCGGCGCGGCCGTCGGCGAACGCCACCGTGGTGCCCGCCACCGACTCCATCCACGGCCGCACCGTGATCCGGCCCTCTGCCACCAGCGGCAGGTAGTGCTGGTTGAGGGTGAGGCCGGCCACGGAGACGGAAGGGTCTGGCGCCGGCGCGCCGTACTGCTCGGGGCTTCCTGCCGCTGCGACCACTAGTTCCTTCAGTTGCCGGTCGATCTCGGCCGGTTGCAGCGTCTCGGCGGCCAGCGTTCCGTATCGCGTGTAGACCCGGTGATCGGAAGGTACGCCGGCGGCGAACTTGGGCAGGACGTACCGCTGGCGCCGCTGGGTCACCACGATGCGCTCCGCACCGAGTTGGGCGAGATCGGCCGCGATCTCGAGCGCGCTGATCGCGCAGCCCGCCACCAGGACGCGCTTGCCCTGATAGGGGTCGGGCCCCCGATAGGCGTACGTCGGCTTCGCCCCCGCCGAGCCGGCGAAGGTCTCGAGCCCGGGCACCGGGGGAATGGCGGCGGCATGGAACCTGCCCGTCGCCACCACCACCCGCTCGAAGCTTTCTTCCCCGCCGCCGTGACGCACCAGCCAGCGGGCACCGTCGCGCGTGACGAGCCCGACGGAAGTCCCGAACTGAATGCGCTCGACGAGCCGGAACCGTTCGGCGTAGCGGCGCAAATAGTCGAGAATGTCGCGGTTGGACGGATAGACCAGGCCGGTCCCGTGCTCGAGGTCGCTGAAGGCCGTCAGCACGCGGCTGCTGTTCGTGTGCATGCTGGGCCACACGCCGCTTCGGCCGTCCAGGCCCGCCCACTGACCGCCGAGCACGGGTGAGCGCTCGAAGATCGTGGGCTCGAACCCCTGCGACAGCAGCCAACGCGCCGCGATGAGCCCGCCCGGTCCCGCCCCGATCACCGCGACGTCTCCGGCCATCCTGGAACTCTAAACGCTTCAGCCCATGCCGATTCGAATGTTCTTGACTTGCAGGAATTCGTAGAGGCCGTCCAGTCCACCGGTGCGCCCGAATCCGCTTTGCTTGAAACCGCCGTACGGTCCCTGCGGCGAGATGTCGCTGAACGTGTTGACCCACACCGAGCCCGCCTCGAGCCGGCGCGCGATCCGGTGCGCGCGGGAGAGGTCGCGCGTCTGCACGAAGGCGTTCAGGCCGTACGGTGTGTCGTTGGCGATGCGCACCGCTTCTGCTTCGCTGCCGAACTTCATCAGGGACACCACCGGACCGAAGGTCTCCGTCTGGGCCAGCGTGGACGCGTTGTCCACGCCGCCGAAAACGGTCGGCTCGATGTAGTACCCCGCGGCCAGCTGGCCGCCCAATCTGGTTCCCCCGGTGAGCAATTCGCCCGCTTTGTCGGCGACCGCGCCGTCGATCTCCGCGATGATGCGATCGGCGGCGGCCTGGCTGATGACGGGCCCGAACACCACGGCGGGGTCGAACGGGTCACCTGCCTTGGCGCTCTTGACGACGCCGACGAAGCGTTCGGCGAACGCGCCGTAAACGGATTCGTGCACCAGGATCCGGCTGGCGCAGGCGCAGCTCTGTCCCGACTGGATCAGCGGGCCCTGATGGGCCGACAGCATGGCCGCCGCGTCCAGGTCGGCGTCGTCGAAGACGATCATCGCCGACTTGCCGCCGAGCTCGGCGACCACCGGTGTCAGGTTTGTCGCCGCCGCCTCGAGGACCTTGCGGGCGGTCGCCGCGCCGCCGGTGAAGTGCACCTTGCGGACGCCCGGGTGGCGGACCAGCGCTTCACCACCTTCGGGCCCGGCGGGCACCACGTTGACGAGCCCGGCCGGTAGGCCCGCCGCCACACACAGCTCGCCGAACCGCAAGGCGGCGAACGGCGCCACCTCCGACGGCTTGAGCACGACGGCGTTGCCGGCCGCCAGCGCCGGGGCGACGCACGACGCGATCACCACCAGCGCGCCGTTCCACGGCGTGAGGACGCCGACGACGCCGTACGGCTGGCGTTCGACGAGGTTGACGTCGAACGATTCGGCCACTGGCGTGCTGAGACCGTGCGGTTTGTCCACGTAGCCCGCGAAGTGGCGCAGAAATCGTTCGAGCAGAATCGCGTTGCCGGCGAACGAGATTGGGACGGCGTAGTCGTGCACGTTGAGCCGGGCCAGCTCGTCGAGGTCGTCGCGCACCGCGTCGACCAGGTCGATCAACCTATCCCGACGGCGATCGGCGGTGAGCGACATCCATTCTCGGTGGGCCGCCCACGCGGGGGCGACGGCCTCGTCGATCTCGGCGGCGCCGGCCAGCTGCACGCTCGCGTTGGGCCGGCCGGTGGCCGGGTAGATGTGCGGGTGGACCCCGCCGGACGACCGGGTGACGCGGTCGCCGCCGATCAGCAGTGCTCCGGACAGCGACGTGTTCACGTCGCGGTCGCTTCCGCATGCCATTCCGCCGAGACGCGCTGCTTCTGCTCGCCGATCACCTGGCTCAGGTGGGAGGCCTTCGGCCAGCCGTAGTAGGCGGCGAAATGCAGGGCCAGTTCGTCCATCTCGTCGAACGAGATGTCGCGGCTCTTCAGCGCGGCGTAGACGTGGCTCAGGATCGGGATGGGCGCGTCCTGGATGGCCACACAGGCCACCGTCACCAGGCGCCGCTCCTTGATTCCCAGCCCGGGCCGCAGCCACATCTCGCCGAACACGAAGTTCAAAATCCCCGCCCCGGAGTAGGGGTTGTCCCGGATCGGCACGAACGGAATGCAATTGACCGACTTGAAGCATTCCTCCCCGGTCGCCAGCCGGCTCTCCGGGTCGCTCGGTGTCGGCAGCGGCAGCAGCGGCTCGGGGGGCGGCACGGCTAGGCCGCGCTCGCGGTGGATCCGTTCCCACTGCTCGTCGACGGCCATGTTGAATCGGGACGCCTTGGGCCACCCGCCGTATACCGCGAAATGCAGCACGGTTTCGCGCATCTCGGTAATGCTCACGTCGCCACTGTTGAGGGCCGCGTACACGTGGTCCCGCAAGGGTGCTTCGGCGTCGGCGGCCGCGACGCAGGCCAGGGTGACGAACCGCCGGTCCCTGCGGCTCAGGATCGGCCGCGACCAAACTTCGGCGAAGACGAACTCGATCAGGGCGCTGGTCGTCGTGGGGATCGGATCCTCAGGCGCAGGCACCGTCATCACCTCGGCGAACTGGCGCAGCCCGCGTTGCGAACGTTCCATCGTGAAACCTGCTCTCTGCGTTGAACGTTGGACGGCTAGCGCAGGGTGACGCCGGCGTCCACCTTGAGCTCCAGCCCGGTGACGAACCGGGATTCGTCCGACACCAGAAACAGCACCGCGTTGCTGATGTCGATCGCCTCGGCCATCACGGTGGGCAGGGCGTTGAGGAAGATGGGAATCAGGTCGGGTCGCTGTTCGGCGAGTAGCGCGTGCATGGACTCCGGGCGCATGCCCGTCTCCACGCCGGTCGGATGCACGGTGTTGACGCGAATGTTCTGCGCGGCAAGCTCGTTGGCCAGCGCGCGGCTCAATCCGACGACGCCGTGCTTGGACGCCGTGTAGGGAAGGTGCAGCGGGGTGCCCTTCAGCCCCGCCGACGAACTGACCAGGATCAGGCTGCCGCCCCGGTCGACCAGATGGGGGAGGGCCGCGGCGCAGGTGTTCCAGGTGCCGATGAGGTTGACGTCGACGACGGTGCGCCACTGCTCCGGCGTCGTGGTGTCCCAGGTGCCGACGGTCAGTACCCCGGCGTTGGCCACGGCGGCGGCCAGGCCGCCCAGTTCGGCGACGCCGTCGTCGACCGCCGACGCCAGGGCCGCGGCGTCGCGGATGTCGACCACATGGATGACCGCGCGGCGGTCGTGCTTTTCGACCAGCCGCGCGGTCTCCTCGAGGTCCGCGCGCGAGGCGAGGGGATACTCGAGCTCCGGCAGCGAGGCACAGATGTCGACCAGGATGAGGTCGGCCCCCTCCTCGGCCAGTCGCACGGCGTGGCTGCGCCCCATACCCCGCGCGGCGCCGGTTACCAGCACCCGCTTGCCCGCGACTCGTCCGATGGCGGTCATAGCTTGTTGCAGAATCCGGCGTCGACCGGGAACGTCACCCCGGTGACGTACTTGGCCTCGTCGGAGACCAGGTAGGCGATGGCGGCGCTGATGTCCTCGGGCTCGAGCAGGCCGACCGGCATCGGGTTCTGCAGGTGCGGGCCGCCGTCCGGGTAGTTCTCCAGGAATTCGGTCATGGCGGGATTGACCGCCATCATGGTGTTGACCGCTGTCGGGTGCACGGTGTTGACTCGAATGTTCAGCGGCGCAAGCGCATTGGCGAGCGTCCGCATCAGCCCGACGATGCCGTGTTTGGACGCCGCGTAGCCCAGGCCGCCGCCTTGCAGGCCGCCGAAGCCTTTCAGCCCGGCCGTGGAACTGGTGAAGATGATCGCCCCGCCGCGATTGCCGGCGAGCAGGTGCGGAATCGCCGCCCACGCGGTGTGATAGGCGCCGTCGAGGTTGACCGCGGTGGCCGCCTTCCACTGCTCCAGCTCCTCCTCGATGGTGAGCTCGCGGAAGGCCACCGGCGCGATCCCCGCGTTGGCGAGCACGATGTCGAGGCGACCGAACTGCTCGACGCCGGCGTCCACCGCCGACTTGACCTGATGGAAGTCGCGGACGTCGGCCACCAGGCCGAGCATCTTGGCGCCCTCCGCCTCGACCAGGGCCACCGTTTCGTCGAGCTCGGCGCGGCTGGCCATCGGGTAGCCGTTCGCGGGAATGTCGTCGCAGATGTCGACGCCGACGATGTTGGCCCCGTCGCGCGCCAGGCGAATCGCGTGGCTGCGGCCCTGACCGCGAGCGACGCCGGTGATGAAGGCGACCTTGCCTTCCAGTTGGCCCATGATTTCTGCCCCTCGGTAACGTGGTTACTCGGTGCGTACAGTAACATGGTTACCGTGGTTGCAGAAGGGGGTCGCGCGCCGGATCCGATCATCGAGATCGTGGTCGAGCTGCTGGACACGCAGGGCTACGAGGCCGTGCAGCTGCGCGAGGTGGCCCGGCGCGCGAGGGTATCCCTCGCCACGATCTACAAGCGGTACGCCACCCGCGACGAGCTCATCGTCGCCGCGCTCGAATGGTGGATGGACACCAATCGCTATGCCAACCTGCCGGCACCGGTCGGCGGCGAGGGCCGCGGCTCGCTGTACTCCGACCTCATGCAGGTGATGCGGACGATCTTCGAGCCGTGGGAAAAGCACCCCACGATGCTGCGGTCGTACTTTCGCGCACGATCTGGCCCGGGTGGGGAAAGACTGATCCAGCGCGGCGTGGACGCGGTCGTTCCGGTCGCCAAATCGATTACGGCCCAGGTGGATTCGGAGTACGCGAAAGATCTCGAGCTGATCCTGACGGGCGTCGTCTTCGGCTTCCTCGGTCGCTTTGCGCAGGGCGAGATCGAGGTGACCGAGATCGTGCCCGGGATCGAGCGCGCCGTGTTCTGGCTGACCGCGGCCTACGAGAACCGCGCCGTGGCGCAATAGGTCAAGTGCCGCAGAACGTTTGGTACGCGCCGAAATCCTCCGGCGCGGGGCTGGCGTAGCGCTCTAGGCCCGGTCGTTCGTCGAACGGGGCGGTGACGGCGTCGAGCAACTGCCCGAGCGGATCGAGATCGTCGGCCGTCGCCGCGGTCAGGGCCTCCTCGACGAGGTGGTTGCGCGGAATGTAGACGGGGTTGGTGCGGTCCATCGATTCGGCGTCCGGGCCGAGGGCTCGCCAGCGTGCCAACCAGTCGTCGAATCCGGCGGGGTTGATGAACAGCCCGCGCGCCCCTTCCGAGTCGCCTCGCGCCGCCCGCCCGAGGTGGCGGAAGAAGGACGTGTAGTCGACGTCGCTGTCTTTCAGCAGCGCGAGCAACTCGCCGACCAGCGGCGTGACGACTCCGGCGTCCACGTCGTCGGGCAGGCCCAGTTTGGCGCGCATGCCGGCCGACCACACGGCGTCGTAGCGGGTTTGGAAGATTCCGAACGACTCCTCTGCGAGCGCCACGGCCTCGTCAACATCGTTGGAGAGCAACGGAATCAGCGATTCGGCGAACCGGGCCAGGTTCCACCCGGCGACCACCGGCTGGTTGCCGTAGGCGTAGCGCCCCCAGAAATCGATCGAGCTGAAAACCGTCTCCGGGTCGTAGGCCTCCATGAACGCGCACGGTCCGTAGTCGATGGTTTCACCGGAGATCGTCATGTTGTCGGTGTTCATCACGCCGTGCACGAAACCGATCAGCATCCATCGGGCGACCAGCGATGCCTGGACGGCGACCACCGCTTCGAACAGGGCCAGGTAAGGCCGCTCGGCCTCGGCCGCGCTCGGGTGGTGTCGGGCGATCGCATGGTCGGCGAGGCGGCGCAGCAGATCGACGTCGCCAGTGGCCGAGGCGTATTGGAAGCTGCCCACGCGCAGGTGGCTGCTGGCGACGCGGCTGAGCACGGCGCCGGGCAGCACCGTCTCGCGCTGCACCGGGCGCCCGGTGGCCACGACGGCCAGCGACCGAGTCGTGGGAACGCCCAGAGCGTGCATCGCCTCGCTGACGATGTACTCGCGCAGCATCGGGCCGACCGCAGCCAGGCCGTCGCCGCCGCGCGCGAACGGCGTGGGGCCGGACCCCTTTAGGTGGATGTCGCGCAGGCGCCCGCCGTCGTCGACGAGCTCGCCCAGCAGCAGTGCGCGCCCGTCGCCCAACCGCGGGACGTACCCGCCGAACTGGTGCCCGGCGTAGGCCTGGGCCACCGGAACCGCGCCGTCGGGGACGAGGTTGCCGGTCAGGAAACGCAGCCCGTCGGGGCTGCGCAGCCAGTCGGCGTCGAGGCCGAGCTCGGCGGCCAGCGGTGCGTTGATCGCGAGCGGGCGCAGGTCGGGGGCCGGTTCGGCCCGCCAGCGGACGGCCATCTCCGGCAGCTGGCGGAAGAACCGGTCCTGCAAAGCAACGGTGGTATCCGGCGCAACGCTCACTTCACCGAGACTACGGAAGGTCCCGGGTTTATCCGATGGCCTGCGCGATCAGGTCCCGGGCGCGGTCGAGCATCGAGGCGAACGGCCCGACGGCGAAATTGAGCTTCGCCGATTCCACGCCCGGATGGGGGCGGGTGGGCGCGATGGCCTCGGCCGCTCGCACCGCCAACCCCATTCGCTTGAGGTCGCCCGAGTCGACTTCCTTTTGCAGCACGGGGAATTCCTCGTCCTCCTCGTGGCGGGCGTGGTCGAGCACGGCGTCGCGCAGCTTCGTCAGCTCGTCGATGAACTCTTGTGAGGTGGTGTCGAGCTTCTCGATCCGCGACAGCAGTTCCTTGGCCTCGTGCTCTTCTTCGAGCCGGGCGTCGACGATTTTGTCGCCGTCGTCGGCCTCGCGGCGCGTCCGGGGATGCACCACCATCTCCTCGGCGGTCTCGTGCACGGCCAGCAGTTGGCGCAACTCCACGAACGGCTTCTCGCGGGCCTTGGGGTCCGACGCGTGCAGCACTTCGTCGAACATGTCCTCGATGAGGTTGTGCTGCGCTTTGAGGAACTTGACGACTTCTTCGGGTGATTGAACAAGCATCTCGGCCATTGCCATAACTCCATTGATAGGGGACTGGGGTGCGGGCTATGGGCTGTGCACCGCTTTGCCAGACATACCCGACGGCGGGACGGGTAAACGCAAGCCCCCGTCAGACCGTGCGCAGCATCTGACGGGGGCTTCGGCAAATGCCGCTAGACGTTGCCCCGCGCCGTGGGTGTCCCAACGGCGGTGACCGTGTCGGTGTCCCCGCGGCGCTTGAGGCCCATCAGCCCACCCAGTCCGAGCAGGCCGAGCAGCCCCCACAAACCGGTGTTGTCGCTGCGCTGGTCGGTGTTCTGACCATTGTTGTTGTCGGCCAGCGTCGTTGTGGTCGGCGACTGCGAGGCAATGCTCTCCGTGGTGGCATTGGCGACGCCCGCCCCACCGAATAGCAGTGCGCCGGTGGCAGAAATGACCGCAATTGTCTTACGCATGTTTGCTCCTGAATTGGATCTGCTCGATCGAGTGAATGACCGAAGAAGAATGCGACGCGAAAAGTTGGCCCGAGTGTCGCAAGGGTTGGGCTACCCGATGTGCGGGGACTGAAACGGCAGACAAACTACGATTGTTTGCTGATGGATCAGCAGGACCCCCAGCAGCGCATCGCCGACCTCGAGCTTCAGCTCGCGCAGCAGAAACGCATCGCGGAGCTGGAGCGTCAGCTGGCCGATGCCCGGGCGGCCGCGGGGGGAGGCCAACCAGTCGAGCAGCCCGCCGAGGTCTCCGCCGCACAGCTGGCCGCCATCGACGAGCACGCCCGCCGGCTGGCGCAGGCACTGCAGGCCGACCGCGGTCAGCCCTTCGGGGGACCGGCGCCGCTTCGGGAGGCCCTTTCGCGCGCCGTCGTCGATGCGGGTTTGTCGCAGCAGCAGTACCGAGACGTCCTGGACCGCGCCGGCCTGCGCGCGGGCGGCACGATCAAAGTCGGGGGCCAGGTCGTCTACCAGCGTTGTGACCCGTCCGATCCCGTTTTCCTGGCGCCGCGCCCGCGGGGCGCCTATGGCGATCAGGGCTTCGCGCCGCCGCGGCGCAAGCTCTCCGGGGCGGGTTGGATCGGGCCGATCGTCGCGCTGCTCGGCGGGGGAATCGGCCTGTGCGTCGGCATCGGGGCGGCGGCGACCGCCCTCATCCCGTCGAGCGCGCTATGGATGGGTCCCATCGTGTGCCGCAGCGGGTATGCGATGGCGTACAACACCTCGCACTACAGCTACAAGCCGGGCCAGTCGGGCACCAGCGTGAGCTTCCAATGTGTCGGGGAAAGCGACTTCTATGACGTCAACGACCTCGCGGTCTTTGCGCTGCAGTCGTTGCTCGCCGCGCTCCTGGTGTTCGCGGCCCTGGCTGTGGGTGGCTTGCTGTGGCGGCGCTCGCACAAGCCCGCGTGATCGTCGGTTCGCCAGGCGACTACGGTCTAAGAAACACGAATTTCACCCAACGGAATGAACATGGCGACAGATCAGACGTACGAACAGGTCGACGACCAGGCGCCGGATCCCGCCGACATCGGCTGGCGCATCGATCCCGTTCTCGCCCGCAGTTGGCTGCTGGTCAACGGAGCGCACGCCGACCGGTTCCAGGCCGCGGCGCATTCCCGCGCCGACATCGTCGTCCTCGACATCGAGGATGCGGTGGCGCCCAAAGACAAGCAGGCCGCCCGCGAGAACGTGGTGCGTTGGCTCAGCGCCGACAACAACGACTGGGTCCGCATCAACGGGTTCGGCACCCCGTGGTGGGCCGACGATCTGGCGGCGCTGGCCGGTACGCCCGTCGGCGGGGTCATGCTGGCGATGGTCGAATCGGTGGACCACGTCACCGAGACCGCCCAACGCTTGCCCAATGTGCCCATCGTGGCGCTGGTCGAGACGGCCCGCGGCCTGGAGCGCATCACCGAGATCGCCGCGGCCAAGGGCACCTTCCGGCTCGCCTTCGGGATTGGCGACTTCCGCCGCGACACCGGCTTCGGCGAGGACCCGAGCACCCTGGCATACGCGCGCTCGCGCTTCACGATCGCCGCGAAGGCGGCCAACCTGCCCAGCGCCATCGACGGGCCGACGATCGGCTCCAACGCCTTGAAGCTCATCGAGGCCACGGCCGTTTCCGTCGAGTTCGGGATGACCGGCAAGATCTGCCTGACACCGGACCAATGCGCGGTGGTGAACGAGGGGCTGTCCCCGTCGCAGGACGAAATCTCCTGGGCCAAAGAGTTTTTCGCCGAATTCGAACGCGACGGGGGAGAGATCCGCAACGGCTCCGACCTGCCGCGCATCGCCAGGGCCACCAAGATCCTGGAGCTGGCCCGCGCCTACGGCATCGAGGTGTCGGAGTTCGACGACGAGGAGCGGGTGCACTCGCCCGCGCCGTCGGACACGTACCACTACTAGGGAGTCAGCCCGATGAGCGCCACCGTGGACTTTCATTTCGACCCCATGTGCCCGTTCGCCTACCAGACGTCGTTGTGGATCCGCGACGTTCGTGAGCAGCTGGGCATAACCGTCAACTGGCGGTTCTTCAGCCTCGAGGAGGTCAATCGCTCGGGGGGCCAAAAGCACCCGTGGGAACGGGAGTGGTCCTACGGCTGGTCGCTGATGCGGATCGGGGCACTGCTGCGCCGGACCGACATGTCGTTGCTGGACCGGTGGTACGGCACCATCGGGCGCGAACTGCACACCCTGGGCGGCAAGCCGCACGATCCCGCGGTGGCGCGAAAACTGCTGGGCGACATCGGCGTCGACGCGGCGGTTTTGGACGAGGCGCTGGACGACCCCACCACCCACGACGAGATTCGCGAGGAACATCAGCGCGTCCTCGACGCGGGCGGGTTCGGTGTGCCGACGCTTTTTCTGTTGGGGCAGTGCCTGTTTGGGCCCGTGTTGGTGGATCCGCCAACGGGACCACCCGCGCTGACCCTGTGGAACGTCGTAACCGGGATGGCCGAGCTGCCGCACGTCTACGAACTGCAGCGGCCCAAGGCGCCGGCCGATCTCGATCTCATCGGCCGAAGCCTGCGCCCGTATCTCGATGGGCGCGATTGGGTCAGCATCAACCGCGGCGAAGTCATCGACCTCGAAGGCCTAAGCGGCGTGTCGAGCAAGGGCGACGCCGATTCGTAATTCGACCTCGCTGACTTCGATCGTGGGTGCTCGCGGCGGGGCCGTCGACCGGTAGGTCTGCCCCGTCGGTGTGGTGAATTCCGCTGTGTGCGTGTGATTTTCGTCCGTGCTGGTGCGGACCCGCCAGCCCGCGGCCTCCTTGGCGTAGTTGCACTGCTCGCAGGAGCCCAGGCCGTTGTCCGCGGTGGTGGGTCCGCCCGCGGCCCATGGCTGCGCGTGGTCGCTGTGCCGGATCGGCGCGTCGCAGTACGGCGTGCGGCAACGTTGGTCGCGCAGCTCGATGAAGGCGGCCAGGCCGCGCGGGAACAGCCGTGCGCGTGACTCCATCGCCACCAGCGCCCCCGACCGGGGATGGGCGTACAGCCGGCGCAGCGTGGCCCGGGAGCGCCGGTCGGCCAGCGCGCTGGCGACCATTGCCCGGGCGACCGCCGCGGGAATGGGGCCATAGTCGCCGAGGTCGGCCGGTGTGGTGTCACCGCCCAGCAGAGTTCCATCCGAAAGCACCAGGTTGACCGCGACCGGGGCGGGGACCGCTGCGGCGCGTCCGGTGACCCGCTCCACGAGCGTGTCCGCCATGACCTGGCCGCGTGAGCGCCCGTCAATGCTGGTGTCCGCCTCGCGGCGCAGTGCCGCGTACACCGAGACCCCCTGGGTCACCGGCAGCAGCGCGGTCACGTAGGTCATCGTGTCCGGGGCCGGCCGGATGGTGACCGTGCGCTCGGTCTCGGCCTTGGCCGCTCGCTCGACCACCGCATGGGGGTCCAGCCGGTAGGCGATCGCCTTGGCGGCGGCGGCCACCCGCGCGTCGCCCATGCCGTCCAGGCTGTCCGGGTCGGCGCACAATTCGGCGTCCAGCGTGCGGCGATCCTCGACGTCCAGGCACGCGCTCTCGCGCACGATCAGGGTGGCCCGCCACTCCGACAGCGCCCCGCATTCCAGCGCCGCCAGCGTGTGCGGCATCTCGTGCACCAGCGCCTTGGCGAAGCCCAGGTGCCGGCCGCCCCGGGCCGGGGAATCGCGTCGCGCCAGCGCGATCTCGCTGGCCACGCCCCGTCCGCGCCGTGCGGCGGGCACCCCGGCGGCCGCCTCGTTGGAGCGTCGCAAGGCATCCAGGGCCGCGGCCAAGCGCGCCTGACCCGCGGCGGCCGCCGACTTCTCGCGCTCCAACTCGGCGATCCGCTCGATGAGAGCGGCCTCGTCGGCATTCGGGTCGAACATGTGTTCGAGTATACCCGCCCCACCGACACGATCGCTAACCTGAGCCCGTGGGCGCCAAAAGCCGCATTCGAGTGGCGCGCGTATATGACGAGACCGAGCCCGATGAGGGCCAGCGGGTGCTGGTCGATCGCATCTGGCCGCGCGGGGTCCGCAAGGACGACCCGCGGGTGGGCATCTGGTGCAAGGACGTCGCGCCGTCGAAGGAGCTGCGCGAGTGGTACCACCATGACCTGGAACGGTTCGACGAATTCGCGGCGCGCTACGCCGACGAGTTGCACGACAGCGCCGCGTTGGCGGAGCTGCGAAAGCTGGCCAAGCGCGGCGTCGTAACCCTGGTGACCGCCGCCCGCGAGGTCGACGGCAGTCACGCGGCGGTGCTGGCGAAGCTCCTGCGAGCCGCTCGGTAGGCTGCGCGTTTGATATGAGCGAACCCGAAGTGATCTTGCCGCGGGAACTGACCGACATCAGCGACGAGGTGCGTCGCGTGCCGCCGCCGCCCGGCACCGCCGAGGTCCCCGCCCCGTATGCATTCCGGCTTGCCGACCCGGACAAGGATGCCGAGATGATCTCGGAGTGGATGAACCGGCCCGCCCTTGCCGAATCGTGGGAATACGCCTGGCCGCCCAAGCGCTGGCACCGATACCTCAGCGCGCAACTCGACGGTAGCTATTCGCGACCGTTTTTTGCCAGCCAGGATGGGCAAGACCACGCTTATATCGAATTGTACCGGGCCGCAAAGGATTCCATCGCCACCCGATACGAGGCTGACCCCTACGATTTGGGGATACACGCCGCCATCGCCGACGAAGAGTTCGTGAATCGGGGTATCGCCGGGTACGTGCTGCCGTACTTCGTCGCGAGCGTGCTCGGCCAGGAACACGCAGCCGGCGCGCTCGCAGAATCGCCGTGCCGTCTTGTTGCGGTAATCGGGATCGAACATGATCCGGCGACACCGTGGATCCTGGCCGAGCACGCTCGCGACGAAGTACGGCAGCACGTACCCGGCGATACCCCGATTCACGAACTCTTCCTCG
>NZ_LZKR01000095.1 GCF_001672915.1 Mycobacterium sp. 1245805.9
CGACAGCAACTGACTGCGGTTGGCCGAAACGGCCGCCGGATGCGTGGGCGCCGCCCTGGCCGCCTCGAAGATCGCCGCCGTCGCATTGGCGTTTGCGGCCGCGCCGGCGGCCGGGGCGGCCGACCCGTTGAGCCACTGCGCGTACTGAGTGGCCACGGCCGCCATGGCCGCCGAGGCCGGACCCTGCCAGGGTCCGTCCGCCAGGCCCGAGGTCAACGACGAAAACGACTCCGCCGCCGACCCCAACTCGTCGCCCAACCCGGCCCAGCTCGCCTCGGCGGCCATGGCGGCCGTGGCCACTCAGTACGCGCAGTGGCTCAACGGGTCGGCCGCCCCGGCCGCCGGCGCGGCCGCAAACGCCAATGCGACGGCGGCGATCTTCGAGGCGGCCAGGGCGGCGACCACGCATCCGGCGGCCGTTTCGGCCAACCGCAGTCAGTTGCTGTCGCTCGTGCGGTCGAACCTGTTCGGGTTCAACGCCCCGGCGATCGCGGCCGCGGAGGGTGCCTACGAGTCGATGTGGGCCCAGAACGTCGCGGCGCTGGCGGGCTATCACGGCGCTGCCTCCGCCGTGGCCGCCCAGCTGGCGCCGTGGCAGCAGTTGCCGTCGGCCCAGGCGACCCCCGCGACGTCCTTCAACCCTGGCTTCAATCCTCAAACCGCCGCAAAGGTCGCCACCAAGGTCCAGTCCGACGTGGGTGCCTTCGGGATGTACGCCGACTCGCAGGTCACCATCATCAAAGGCGCGACCGCGACTGTAATCAACGCTCCTCCCGCTCAGATTCCTCAGCGCGTCGTGCAAGCGGTTCGGGTCGACTTCGGAGCGGTGGTGGATATCGCCACTCACGCCGCTGCGTTGCCTGCGACGGTGGCCAGTGACACCATTTCGGTCCTGGCCGGTACGGATTCGCCTGTTTCGCCTCCGAGCAGTACGCCCCCGCCGTAGCGACCCTCACCAGGACACCGGAAGTTCGGCGAGCCCGCCGGCCAACACGTCGGAGCGCATGGGCAACGTCGCGGGATCGACCGCCAGCCGCATCGACGGAAATCGTGGAATCAATTGCCCGAATACGGTTTTCAGCTCGATGCGGGCCAGCGGCGCCCCGATGCAGTAGCGCGCGCCGTGCCCGAACGTGAGGTGGGCGGCTTCCTTGCGGGCGACGTCGACGCGCTGCGGGTCGGGGAACACCGCCGGGTCGTGGTTGGCCGCTCCGACGTCCAGCAGCACCAGGTCCCCGGCGCGGATGGCCACGCCGTCGATGTCGAAGTCCGTGCGCGCGTAGCGGGGGACGCCGCCCACCGCGCTGTCGCCCGCCGTCTTTCGCAGCAGCTCCTCGACGGCGTTGGGGATCAGCGCGGGGTCATCGACAAGCGCCTGCCACTGGTCGCGGTTCGTCAACAAAAGCATTGTGCCGAGCCCGATCTGGACCACCGTGGTCTCGTGCCCGGCGAATAACAGGAACATCGACATCGTGGCGGCCTCCTCGTCGGAGACGCCGTCGGTCGCGCACAGCCGCGTCATCACGTCGTCGCCGGGATGGGAGCGCTTGCGCTCGACCAGCCCGCGGCCGTACTCGAACAGCTCGGCCAGCCCGCGCTCGGATCGGGCGTGGTCGCGCACGTTGCCGGCGTCCTCCGCCCAGGCGCGGAACTGGTCACGATCGGAGTAGGGCACCCCGAGTAGCTCGCAGATCACCAGGATGGGCAGGGGCAGCGCCAGCCGCGCGTGCAGGTCGGCCGGGGGGCCCTGCGCCGCAAGGTCGTCCAGCAGTTTCGTGGTGAGCGCGGCCACCCTGGGTTCCAGCGACCGCAGGTGCCGCGGCGAGAAATGGGGCTGCAGCAGTGCGCGCATCCGCACGTGGTCGGCGTCCTCGGTGTCGAAGTTGCCCAGCGGGCCACCGAACAATGCGGATTCCCCTGTGCGCGAGGCTGTTTCAGGGTTTCGGTGGGAGCGGCCGAGGCGATCGTCGTCGAGCAGCCGTCGCACCAAGGCGTATTCGGTGACCAGCCAGGCCTGGTCGCCGACCGGTGTGCGCACCGGACGAATGGATGTCATGGCGCCTACCCTTGTATAGCTCAGGTTATACAAGATTACTTGTACACTATGCTCTAGACAAGAGGAGGGTGAGATGACGGCGGTCCGATCCGAGCCGACCCGCCGGATGCCCCGCGCCCAGCGGCGGGAACAGATCCTCGAGGCCGCCACGCGCGCCTTCGCCCGCGGCGGGTTCGCGAACACGGGGCTCGACGCCATCGCCGCGGAGGCCGGTGTCACCCCGGTGATCCTGTATCGGCACTTCGCCTCGAAGGCCGACCTGTATCGAGAGGTCATCGAGGGCGGTCACGCGCGGCTTCGCGAAGCCACCGGCCCCGACGACTTCGACGACGCCAGCATCCCCGCGCTAATCCGCTCTGCCGCAGCGGATCCGGACACCTTCCGGTTGCTCTACCGCCATGCCGCGCGCGAAGCGGAGTTCCGCGACACGATCGACACCCTCATGGAGGGCTCGGCCGACATCACCCGCCGCCACCTGGCGGGCATCGCCGACGACCGATGGCGCAACTGGGCGGCGCGACTGCTGCCCACGATGACGATCGACGCCGTCATCGCCTGGCTCGACGCCGGCCAGCCCGACCCCGATCAAGCCGCCGCTCGCATCCGCGGCGTCGTCGACGCCGTGATCAGTTCCGCATCGCGCTAGGCGAGCAGGGCGTCGATCCAGGCCTGGGCGATGAACTTGCCGTAGCGGGTGGCCGACCACCCGCGTTCGAGGACGAGAAGCTCGTACAGCTCGGGCGCGTGGTACGTCCATAGGATGTCGCGCGCCTGGGTGGCGCTGACCCGAAGCTGTCCGGTGCCGGCGAGGCCGGCGGCGAACATCGTCATGGCCGTGAGGGTTTCGTGCCTGATCTGCTTCCAGACCTCCGCGGCGTCGGGGGAGGATGCGGCGCCATCGCGAGCCAGCAGCTGGACCGGGGCGCTGCGCGGCATGGTGGTGGCCAGGTGCTTGGCGTAGAGCTCGAGCTTGCGGGCCGCCTCCGTGGCGTCACGCACCTTCTGGATGACGTCTCGCTCGGCCATCGGGATCGGTTCGTCGTCGCCGGCGACCGACACGTCGAAGAGCGCCTTGAGCACGCCCGCCTTGGTCGCGAAGGCCTTGTACACCGTCTCGACCGACACGCCGGCGTCGCGCGCGATCTCCGCGATGGTGGTCGCGGCGTAGCCCTGTGCCAGGAAGCGCTGGCGGGCGGACGCGAGCACGGCGTGCCGATTCTGTTGGGCCAGTTGGCGACGACGGGTCGAGTCGTAGCGGCGCGGAGGCCGGCCCTTGACAGATCCCATAATTAAGTACATGCTCCTGTATCGAATACTGAATACTGTACTCAAGAATAGAGATCCGACATGACGACCGCGACATGCCCCGCCGCCACACTGGAGGACGGCGACCATCCCACGGCGGTGGCGCGCGCCCTGGCGCCCGAAATCACGCGGCGCGCCGACGAGGCCGAGGCGCTCGGGACGCTCCCGCTCGATCTCATCGGGCGGCTGCGCTCGGCCGGTATCTTCCGGGCCGTGCAGCCGCGCGCGCTCGGGGGATTCGAGCTGGCCCCCGCCGAATTCATCGAAATGATCGAGGAATTGGCGCGCGCCGACGGTTCGACGGGCTGGATCGCGGCCATCGGCGCCGGCGCACCGGCCTTCACCGCCTGGCTCGAGCCGGCCGTCGCCAAGGACCTGTTCGGCCCGAACGCCGACTTCTTGGCGGCCACGGTTTTCGCCCCCACCGGTCGGGCCGTCCCCGACGGCGTGGGCCGACTCGCCGTCGACGGCCGCTGGCCGTTCGCCAGCGGCTGCCGGCACGCCGAATGGTTGCTGACCGGGATGTTCGTGTTCGACGGTGACACGCCGCGGATGATCGCCGGGCAGGGCCCGGACTGGCGCCTGGCGTTCTTCCCGCGCGCCGACGCCGAAATCGTCGACAACTGGGACGTTTTGGGGCTGCGCGCCACCGGCAGCAACGACGTGGTGGCCCGGGGTCTGCGCGTCGCCGAAGAACACACCATCAGCCCGTTCTTCCAGCCGGCCCGCGCCGACGGTCCGCTGTGGCGGCTGCCGTTCTTCACGATGGTGGGAGCGGCCCTCGTCGGCGTCCCGCTCGGGATCGCGCGGCGCGCGCTCGACGAATTCGCCGACCTCGCGACGACGAAGGCGCGGGCCGGCACGTTCGAGCCGCTCGCCGACGACCCCGTCGCGCAGGTGGAGTTCGCCGGTGCCGAAGCGGGTTTGCGCTCGGCGCGGGCCTTCGTTCTCGACGAGGCCGGCGCGCTGTGGGACACCGCCCTCTCCGGCGACGCGCCATCGCTTCAGCAGCGCGCCCGGTTCCAACTCGCCGCCCAGCAGGTGATGCGGGCGGCGCGGCTGGCGGTCGACACGGCGTTCAGCCTGACCGGTGCGGGCGCGGTGCACGCCGCGCATCCGCTGCAGCGATGCTTCCGGGATCTGCACACCGTCGGCCAGCACGTGTACTTCAGCCCGGCCGCGCTGAAGCGTTACGCCAACACCCGATTCGGCATCGCCCAGCCGACACACCTGATGTGACTACAGGGCGTTGATCCACTTTTCGATGCGCCGGGCCTGCTGCGCCATCAGCTCGGGTTGCGCCAGCGCGTTGGTCAGCACCGCGCTGCCCTCGTAGGCGATGACGAGCTCGCGCGCCAGGTCGCGCGCGTCGCGGCGGCCCATGGCGTGGAATTGCTGCTCGGCCCAGTCCAGCAGGGTTTGCATCAGGGGGGCGGTCAGGGCGGGTGATTTCCCCGACTGGTTCGACAGCTCGGTGCACAGGGTCCCCAAGGCGCAGCCGTGGTCGGCGATGGCCTCGCCCGATTCGGCCAGCATCCCGACGAGCGCCTTGAGACGGGCCTTCGGGCTCCCGTACTTGCGCTGCAGGGCCGCGGTCGCGGCCCGGATTTCCTCGGCGCGCGCCTCGACGACGGCGGCCACGATGTCGTCTTTGGTCTTGAAGTAGTAGTACATGTTGCCCAGCGGCACCTCGGCGGCCTCGGCGATGTGCGCGAGCGTGGTGCCCGCGATGCCCTGCCGATAGAACAGGTCGCAGGCGGCGGCGATCAGTCGCTCGCGCTTGCCGGGCGGCGGCGCCGAGGGGGCCTCGCCGGCGTCGGTTAAGTCAGCCATATCACTCACGGACTATAGACGGCACGCGCCCATGCTCAGGTTCCACAGCAAGTCCCTGTTCTGCGGCGTGTTGTAGGCGCTCTTGATGGTCCTCGGCTCGGCGTTGACGAAGTACTGTCCGGAGGCCCGCGCGGCATCCGGTGAGCGGGCGAGGAACAGCGACGTGGCAGCGCCCTTCTCCGGGGAGCGGGAAAACGGCAGCGCCGCAACGGAGATCGCGCGAAAGACCCCTTCGGTCCCGCGCATCATCGGAGTTCGGACGATCCCGGGGTGCGCGGCGTTGGCGGTGACGCGTGTCGGCCGCAGGCGATGCGCCAGTTCGATGGTGAACAGCAGCACGCAAAGTTTGGACGCGGCGTAGGCACGGATCGTTGAGAAACGGCGTTCGCTTTGCAGGTCGTCCGGGTCGAACTTGCCGGCGCGATAGACGCTCGAGCTCAGGTTGACGATCCTGCCCTGCGGGCTTTTCTCCAATGCGTGGAGCAGCAAGTGGGTGAGATAGACCTGCGCCAGGTAATTGACCTGAAACGTCGTCTCGTATCCGTCCTCGGTCAGCGCGCGTTGCGGCATGACGACCCCGGCGTTGTTGATCAGCACGTCCAGCCGTGGGTAGCGCGCCGTGAACGCCTCGGCCAACCGGTGCAGCTGCGCCAGCGACGTGAGGTCGGCGGTGAGGTAGGCGACGTCGCGGTTGCCGGTCGACGCGACGATCTCGCTGGTGACGCTTGCCGCCTTGGCATCGTTGCGGGCGGCCAGCACGACGGCGTAGCCGGTGCGGGCGAGCTCGGTCGCGGTGACCTTGCCGATGCCGTCGGTGGCTCCGGTGATGAGGCAGATGGGCTTGTCCATGTATTCGACGACCTATTGAGCCTGGGTCAGGGTGGGCCGCAACAACATTCGCGACATCACCGAGCGGGTGACGGCCGCCGGCACCAGCGCGGCGGTCACCCGGTTGACGCGTCCCGGTATGCAGTTGGCGCGATTGCGCTCAAGTGCGCGCAGCGCCTCGCGCGCGCAAACGTCCGGCGCCATGGGCGATATCGGCATCTTGTCGGGGTCGAGGCCCAGGTCGCCCAGCGCCGGCGTGCGGGTGGGCCCCGGGTGCAGCACCGTCACGTGCACCCCTTGCTTGGCCAGCTCTCCGTGCAGGCCGGCGCCGAGGCTGGTGATGTAGGCCTTGGTCGCCGCGGTGTGCGCCATGTAGGGCACGCCGTGCACCGCCCCGAGCGCGGAGACCAGCAGGATGCCGCCGCGGCCGCGCCGCGCCAGCCGTTCACCGAAGTGATGGGTCAAGCCCAGGTGTGCGGCGGTGTTCAGCCGCAGGACCGCCCGCTGGGCCTGCAGGTCGGAGTCCACGAAGGCGCCGGGCAGGGCCACGCCCGCGTTGGAGACCAGCAGCCCGACGTCGATGTCGTTGGTGGCCTCGGCGATTGGGGTGAGCGAGCTCGGGTTGGACAGGTCGACACCGACCGCCCGGTAGTCGACGCCGTAGCCCCGGCTGAGCCCCTCGCCCAGCTCCTGCAGCACGGCCAGGCGCCGCGCGACCAGGACCACGTTGATGCCCGAATCGGCGATTTGGTGGGCGAATTCGCGTCCGATTCCCGACGACGCGCCCGTCACGACCGCCCATGGGCCGAACCGATCTGCACTGATGCTCATGGCTTGGAACCTCCGGATCAAGTTAGTTACACAACTTAGCATCGGGAGTTTACGTCGACAAGTGCGAGGCGATATCACCAGGAAGTCCTGGCGCTAAAACGGATGCATTGGTGGGCGTTGTCTTGCCCCGGAGCGGTCGCGGCGGCTAGCGTAACTGTTAGTTAACCAACTTAGTAACGAACGGGGCGAGGATGGGTGTCGTCAAACGCGCGTGGATTCCGCTGGTCGTCGTGGTCCTGGTCGCCATCGCGGGCTTCGCCGTCCACCGGCTGCACGGCGCCTTCGGCGCTCGCGGCGGCACGTCGGCCGTCGGCGCTCACCCCGATGACATCAAGCCCTTCAACCCCAAGCACGTGACGCTGCAGGTCTTCGGACCGGACGGGACCATAGCGGACATCAACTATCTCGACGTCGACGCCGCACCCCAGCGGGCTGACGGCACGCGGCTGCCGTGGACCTACAGCGTGGCCACGACCGCCCCGGCGGTGAGCGTGAACGTCGTGGCCCAGGGCGACGGTGACGTGATCGGCTGCCGAATCACCGTGAACGGCGACGTCAAGGCCCAGCGAACGGTAGCGGGGATCCACCCGCAAACCTTTTGCCTAGTGAAGTCCGCGTGATCGCGCGAACGGTTCGCCGCCTGTCGGTGCCCATCTTGCTCTTCTGGCTCGGGCTGGCCGCGGTCACCAATATCGTTGTGCCGCAACTGGAAGCGGTCGGGGAGGCGCACGCCGTGTCGATGAGCCCCGATGACGCCCCGGCGATACAGGCGATGAAGCGCGTCGGCCAGGTGTTCGGGGAATTCGACTCCGACAGCGCGGTCATGGTGGTGCTGGAAGGCCAGGCGCCGCTGGGCGACGCGGCGCACCGGTTTTACGACGACCTGATGCGCAGGCTCGCGCGCGACCGCAAGCACGTCGAGCACATTCAAGACTTCTGGGGCGATCCGCTCACCGCGGCCGGGGCGCAGAGCGCCGATGGCAAGGCCGCCTACGTCCAGGTTTATCTGGCGGGCCACCAAGGCGAGACGCTGGCCAACGAGTCCGTCGACGCCGTCCGGGGGATCGTGTCAAGCGCGGTGGCGCCCAACGGGGTTCGAGCGTACGTCGCCGGACCGGCGGCCGTGACCACCGATCAGCTCGAGTTCGGCAACAAGAGCGCGCGCAAGGTGATGGGCGTGACGGTCGGGGTCATCGTGCTGATGCTGCTGATCGTGTACCGCAGGTTAGTCACCGTCCTGCTGACCTTGCTGATGGTCTTCATCGAACTGCCCGCCGTGCAGGGGGTGATCGCGTTTCTCGGAAGCTACGGGATTATCGGGCTGTCCACCTTCGCGGTCCAGATCCTGCCGATTCTCGCCATCGCCGCGGGCACCGACTACGCGATATTCATCGTGGGCCGATACCAGGAGGCGCGGCAGGCCGGCCAGGACCGGGAGGCGGCCTACTACACCATGTTTGGCGGCAGCGCCCATGTGGTGCTCGGCTCGGGCCTGACCATCGCCGGCGCGATGTTCTGCCTCAGCTTCACCCGGCTGCCCTATTTCCAAACGCTGGGCGCGCCGTGCGCGATCGGGATGTTCACCATGGTGGCGGGCGCGCTCACGCTGGGTCCGGCCATCGTCACGCTGGGCAGCCGATTCGGCCTGTTCGATCCCAAACGGAAAATGAAGACGCGGGGATGGCGGCGGCTGGGAACCGCCGTGGTCCGGTGGCCCGCGCCGATCCTCGCGGCGTCGTCGGCGACCGCGCTCGTCGGGCTGCTGGCCCTGCCGTCGTTCACGACGAGTTACAACGACCGCAATTACCTACCCCGGGTCACGCCGTCCAACATCGGGTACGCCGCGGCCGACCGGCACTTCTCACCCGCCCGGCTGAACCCCGACCTGCTGTTGGTGGAGGCCGACCACGACATGCGCAATCCCGCCGACATGCTCGTCCTGGACCGGTTGGCCAAGGGCGTGTTCGGGGCCGACGGTATCGCCCGCGTTCAGTCCATCACCCGGCCGTTGGGCGCCCCAATCACGCACACCTCCATACCGTTTCAGATCAGCATGCAGGGCACCACGCTGACCGAAAACATGAAGTACATGCATGACCGGATGGCCGACATGCGGGCCATCGCCGACCAGATGACCGGCGTCATCGACACCATGCAACGCATGCTCGCCCTGATGCGCGAGCTCGCCGCCACCACCCACGACGTCGCCGGCCAGACGAAGCGGATCGTCGACGACACGACCGAAGTGCGCGATCGCATCGCCGATTTCGACGACTTCTTCCGGCCCCTGCGCGCCTACTTCCACTGGGAGCAGCACTGCTTCGACATCCCCGTCTGCTGGGCGCTGCGATCGGCATTCGACGCGCTCGACGGCGTCGACACGCTCACCGACGATCTGGCCGGTCTGGTCAAGGACACCGACCGGCTGGACAGCCTGATGCCGCAACTGATCTCGCTGCTGCCGCCGATCATCGACGCGACGACGACCATGCGAACCATGACCATGACGATGTACAGCACGTTCGCGGGCCTGCTGGACCAGATGGACGCCGCGCAGCAGAACGCCGCCGCGATGGGGCAGGCCTTCGACGCGGCCAAGAACGACGACTCGTTCTACCTGCCGCCGGAGGTCTTCGACAACCCCGACTTCAAACGCGGCCTGGCGATGTTCCTTTCGCCGGACGGCAAGGCCGCGCGCCTGATCATCACCCACGACGGGGATCCCGCTACGCCCCAAGGCGTCTCGCGCGTCGACGCGATCAAGAAGGCCGCGTATCACGCCCTCAAGGGGACCCCCTTGGAAGACGCCAGGATCTACCTGGGTGGCACCGCCGCGACGTACAAGGACATGAGCGACGCGGCCAAGTACGACCTGCTGATCGCGGGAATCGCCGCGGCCTGCCTGATCTTCATCATCATGCTGGTCATCACCGGCAGCGTCGTCGCGGCCATGGTCATCATCGGCACCGTGGTGCTGTCGCTGGGATCGTCGTTCGGGCTGTCGGTGCTGGTGTGGCAAGACGTCCTCGGTATTCCGTTGCACTGGTTGGTCATAGCGATGGCGCTGATCGTGCTGCTGGCCGTGGGCTCGGACTACAACCTGTTGCTCGTCTCGCGGTTCAAAGAGGAGATCGGCGCCGGAATCAAGACCGGAATCATCCGCGCGATGGCCGGAACCGGGGCAGTGGTGACATCGGCGGGCCTGGTGTTCGCGTTCACCATGTCGTCCTTCGTGTTCAGCGACCTGCGGATGATCGGCCAGTTCGGGACCACCGTCGGCATCGGACTGCTCTTCGACACGCTCATCGTGCGCTCGCTGATGACACCGTCGATCGCCGCCCTGCTCGGGCGGTGGTTCTGGTGGCCGCAAAGAGTGCGCTCCGGTCACCGCCCTGTGACGCCGGCCGTTCCAGTGCGGGCCCTCACCGAAAGCGTGCACCCATGATCCGCCGCCGTGCCAGAAGCCGGAGGCTGTCCGAGTCGGTACGCATCGCCGCGCCGCCCGACGAGGTGTGGGAACTGATCACCCGCGTCGCCGGCATCACGGACTGGTATGACGCGTGGGACGCGGTGCAGCACTCCGCCGGCGAGGACCGCCTCCGGGTCGGCACGTCGTTTCGACTGATCCGCCGCCGCAACGGCCGCGACGACACCGCGCTGTGCCGCGTGACCTCGATGCAGCCGTGCCGGCGGTTGTGCTGGGTGCAGTACGCCCCCGACGTGCCCGCGATGTCGGTCGAGTTCGAGCTGGCCGCCGAAACCGACGCCGGCACCCTGCTGAGTCACACCAGGAGCTGGCTCGAACCCGGCGGTCACTGATGCCACTAAGCTGGCAGCCGTGGAAACCCCTGCACCCCGGCCCGTGCTGGTCGTCGACTTCGGCGCGCAGTACGCGCAGTTGATCGCCCGCCGGGTCCGCGAGGCGCGGGTGTTTTCCGAAGTCATCCCGCACACCGCCACGGTCGAGGAGATCAAGGACCGGGACCCGGCGGCGATCGTGCTGTCCGGGGGACCGGCCAGCGTCTACGCCGAGGGGGCCCCACAGCTCGACCCGGCGCTGTTCGACCTCGGGCTGCCGGTGTTCGGGATCTGCTACGGGTTTCAGGCTATGGCGCAGGCGCTCGGCGGCACGGTCGCGCACACCGGCACCAGCGAGTACGGCCGCACCGAGTTGAAAGTGGTTGGCGGCGAACTGCATTCGGGCCTGCCCGACGTCCAGCCGGTCTGGATGAGCCACGGCGACGCCGTCACCGCGGCGCCGGCCGGGTTCGACGTGGTGGCCAGCAGCGCGGGCGCCGCCGTCGCCGCCTTCGAGAACCGGGCCCGGCGCCTGGCCGGGGTGCAGTACCACCCGGAGGTGATGCACACCCCACACGGGCAACAGGTGCTCAGCCGGTTCCTGCACGACTTCGCCGGGCTCGGCGCGGAGTGGACGCCGGCCAACATCGCCGACGCGCTCGTCGAGCAGGTGCGCACCCAGATCGGTGACGGCCACGCCATCTGCGGGCTGTCCGGCGGGGTGGACTCGGCGGTGGCCGCGGCGCTGGTGCAGCGCGCCATCGGCGACCGACTGACCTGTGTCTTCGTCGACCACGGCCTGCTGCGCGCCGGCGAGCGCGACCAGGTGCAGCGCGACTTCGTCGCCGCCACCGGCGCCAACCTGGTCACCGTCGACGCCGCGGACACCTTCCTGCAGGCGCTGACGGGCGTGACTAATCCCGAAGGCAAGCGCAAGATCATCGGCCGCCAGTTCATCCGGGCGTTCGAGGGCGCGGTGCGCGACATCTTGCAAGAAGAGGGGGCAGACACGGATTCTCAGGTGGATTTCCTGGTGCAGGGCACGCTGTATCCCGACGTGGTGGAGTCCGGCGGGGGCAGCGGCACCGCGAACATCAAGAGCCACCACAACGTCGGCGGCCTGCCCGACGACCTGAAGTTCAAGCTCGTCGAGCCGCTGCGGCTGCTGTTCAAGGACGAGGTCCGCGCGGTTGGGCGCGAGCTCGGCCTGCCCGAGGAAATCGTTGCGCGCCAGCCGTTTCCGGGACCGGGCCTGGGCATCCGGATCGTCGGCGAGGTTACCGCGCAGCGGCTGGACACGCTGCGGCGCGCCGACTCGATCGCGCGCGAGGAGCTCACCGCCGCCGGCCTGGACAAGCAGATCTGGCAGTGCCCGGTCGTGCTGCTGGGCGACGTCCGCTCGGTCGGCGTGCAGGGCGACAACCGGACCTACGGCCACCCGATCGTGCTGCGGCCGGTGTCCAGCGAGGACGCCATGACCGCCGACTGGACGAGGGTGCCCTACGAAGTGCTGGAGCGCATCTCGACCCGGATCACCAACGAGGTGCCCGAGGTCAACCGCGTGGTGCTGGACATCACCAGCAAGCCGCCCGGCACCATCGAGTGGGAGTAGCCCGGCGGTTTTATGCCCGCGCCGTCGTGAGGCCCGGCCAGGCGGCCATCGCGGCCGTGACCGCAGCCATGAGCGCTTTGCGGGAGGCGCCGTCGCCCGCGCGCACGGCCAGGCCGTGAATCACCGTGGCGTAGAACGATGCGATGGTGTCGATGTCGGTCGATGGCGCCAATTCACCCTCGTCGACCGCACGGGCGAGCCGCGCCTTGATGACTTTCGGGGTCTGCCGGCGGATGGCCTGCAGGTAGTCCTGCGCCCCCCTATTGGCCGGCGTGCAATTCGTTGCACCCAGCACCAGCAAGCATCCGCGGGGTTGCCCTGTGCGGCTGAAGGATTCGGCGGTGAGTCGAAGCATCTCGTGCAGGGCTTCGCGAACGGTCGGCGTTTCCTGCAACGCGGCCAGCGCGGGCGCGCCGACTGTCTGCTGGTAGGCATCGACGGCTTGACGAAACAGGGCCTCTTTGGACCCGAACGCGTGGTACAGGCTGGTCGCGCTGATATCGCCCATCGCAGCCTGCAGGTCCTCCAGGGTGGTGCCCTCGTAGCCGCGTTCCCAGAACAACATCATCGCGCTGTGCAGCGCCTCGTCCCGGTCGAATCCCGGCGGTCGGCCCCGCTTCGCCATGTCCTCCTCCATTTCTGTAGTTCATACTACATAAAGCCTTGACACGGTCGCTTGCGCCCCGCCACTATTTCTGTAGGGAAACTTACAAAAATAGCGAGGGGTAAGAGGATGGGCGGTTCGGCACAACCAGTCGTGCTCGTCACCGGCGGCACCACCGGCATCGGATACGCGAGCGCAGTGGCGCTACACAAACGGGGTTACGCCGTGCTGGTGACCGGCAACAACCCGGCCAGGCTGGCAGCCGCCCGTGACGATATGCCCGCCGATATCGTTGTGCTGCAGGCGGACTCGGCGGACGTCGCGTCGGCCGATCTGATCGCTGATGAATTGCGGCGGCGGTGGGGCGGTGTCGATGCTGTCGTGCTCAACGCGGGCGTCGGGCGGATGCTGCCGATCGAGGCCGTCGACGAACGGATCTTCGACGAGCACTTCGCGGTCAACGTGAAGGGCCCGTTCTTCACTCTGCAGAGGGTGCTGCCGCTGCTGCCGTCGGGCGGGTCGGTCGTCATCACCAGTGCGGTCGGGACGTATCTGGGCGCCCCGAACTGGTCGGTGTACACCGCCACCAAGGGCGCGTTGGCGGCCATGGGGCGTGCGCTGGCCGCCGAACTCGCGCCGCGTGGGATCCGGGTGAATTCGGTGAGCCCGGGCCCGATCGACAACGCCGCCTTCGGCAAACTCGGGCTGCCGCCCGGCGAATTGGAAGGCTTCAGAGCCCTGTTGCCGCAGCGTATTCCGTTGGGCCGCTTCGGCGTCGAGGACGAGACCGCGCGCCTCATCGCCTTCCTGGTCTCGCCCGAGGCGAGTTTCATCACCGGCGAAGACATCCGTGTCGACGGCGGCCTGGCCGCCACCCTCTGAGCGGAAGAAGACCCCCATGACCGACACGATTGTGGTGACCGGTGCGACCGGCACGATCGGACGCCACCTCGTCACCCAGCTCGCCGCCGCCGGGCGCCCGGTCCGGGCCCTGATTCGTGATTCGTCCAAAGCCGCCACGCTCCCGCCCTCCGTCGAGGTGGCAGTGGCCGACCTGACCGACCCCCGGTCGCTGACCGCCGCGTTCGACGGAGCCGAGCGGGTGTTCGTGTTGGCCCCACCGACACCGGACATGGAACAACTGGAGATCAACGCGTTCGTCGCCGCCGAGCAAGCCGGCGCCCGCCACATCGTCTACCTGTCCAACTTCGGTGCCGGCCGCTTCCACAACCCGCTGTTCACCGCGCATGGCGCCAACGAATGGCGCCTCCGCTGCCTGGCCGTCGACTGGACCATCTTGCGCCCCACCCGATTCATGACCGACGTGCCGTTCACCTGGCACGGCATCCTTGCCGAGGCGACCGTTCGCGAACCCCTGGGCGGTCAGCCGCTGACCATCGTCGATCCGCACGACGTCGCCGCGGCCGCGGCGCTGATCCTGACCACCGATGGCCACGCCTCCCGCATCTACGAACTCACCGGCCAGACCATCACCGGCCCCCAGATCGCCGAGCACCTTTCCGCAACCTTGAACCGGCCGATCGGGTTCGACGATTGCACCGTGGACGTCTTCGACCGCGACCTTGCCGACGGCGGGGTGCCCGCACCAGTGATCGAGATCCTGCACGAAGTCTTTCGCACTGTGCGCCAAGGCCACTGGTACGACACCCCCACCCTGGCGAACCTGCTCGGGCGTCCGCCCCGCAGCTACGCCGACTGGCTGCGCGACAACCGCGAGCTGCTTCCGGCCGACGGCGGGGCGCTCAAGTGAGCAAACCTCGACCCGAGCTTCCCGCGGCGATGCTGCGCTTCTCCAAAGTCCCGGCCGCGCTGCTGCGCGCCGGCATTCCCCTTGGCTCCCTGTACCTTCTCGAGAGCCGCGGCCGGCGCAGCGGAACGCTGCGCTCCGTCCCCGTGGTCGTCTTCCACCACGACGGCGGGCGCTGGCTGGTGTCGATGTACGGTCGAAACCGGGTGGGTCGCCAACGTGCGGGACGCCGGCACCGCTGTCATCCGACGCGGGCGCCGGACGGAAACCGTCCACTGCACCGAAGTCACCGACAACCGCCGCGCCGAGGTCGCCATGCACCTGCGACGCCAATTCGGTTTCATCCCGTTCGTCCGGGCCGCGTTCAACGCCGCCCCGAGCGACGGCCCGGGCGCTTTCCAGGCCGAACAGCACCGCCACCCGGCATTTCTCCTCGCGCAGGAGTAGTCACTCCACGAATTCGCGTTTGCCGTAGGCGATCTCGGCCGCGGCCCAGTTCCCGCCGGCCTCGGCGACGAGTCGTCGGGCGACGTCTCGATCGTCGTTGCCGGCGACCAGGATCAGGGTGTGGTCGGTGGTGGTGACGGATCCGCCCCGGATGCGGTCGCGGGCGACCGGGGCGGCCGCCAGCGCGTCGCCGAAGCGGGCGACGTCGACGCCCGGCACGGCGATGATGATCGCGTCCTCCTCCGGTGCGGGCTCGTAGTCGAAGGTCAGCACCGCTTCCTGGTTGAACTGGCGGCGTAGCGCCTCGGCGGCGGTGTGCACCGAGCCGTCGCCGCCGCACAGGTGAAATTCCCGCGAGCGCTCCAGGGTGTTCCGCTGCAGCGCGCTCGACCAGTACACGCCGTCGAGCGGGGTCGATCCCGTCACCGTCGCGCCGCTCAGCGCGATCGTCACGGTGGCCTGCGCCTCGAACAGGGGATCGGCGTTGTCGGCGGCGAACACCTCCGCCGGTCGGCAGGGCGCGGCGGCGCTTGGGGCGGGAAAAGTGCAGCAAAAAAGCACCATCAGCCACACCAGCACCGAGCGCATAAAGCAGCCTCTCACGTTTCTTGACGCTTGTCGGAGGGTGGGTGTTTACTCGCAAATGTATCGAACATACATTCGAACAGGAGGCAGTCATGACCGCGGCTTTGGCCTCCGATCACCGCGCTGAGCAGCTGGAATCGCTGCGCCGGCGGATGGCTGCAATGTCCGGGCGAGCCCCGGACCCGCTGCCGGATTCGGCATCCGTGGTGGCGCTCCCGCGGTGGCTGGCGGAGTCGCTGCCGGTGCCGTTGCCGCGCGGAACGGTGGCGGTGCTGTCGGGGGCCCGGTCGCTGCTGCTGAGCATGGTGGCCTCGGTGACGGCGGCCGGGGGCAACGTCGCCATCGTCGGCCAGCCGGACATCGGGCTGCTGGCCGCGGCGGAGATGGGGGCGGACCTGAGCCGGCTCGCGGTGATACCGGATCCCGGAACCGATCCGGTCGAGGTGGCCGCGGTGCTCATCGACGGCATGGACCTGGTGGTGCTCGGCCTGGGCGGGCGGCAGGTGCCGCACACCCGGGCGCGGGCGGTGGTGGCGCGGGCCCGCAACAAGGGGTGCACCCTGCTGGTCACCGACGGCGACTGGCAGGGCGCGCCGACGCGGCTCGCGGCGCGGGTCTGCGGCTACGAGATCGCGGGGGGCGGCCGGCCGGGATTCGGGCGGATCGGCAAGGTGCGGCTGCAGGTCAGCGGGGTGTGCGCGGGCAGGCGGGTGATCGGCCGGGCGCGGGCGGGGTGACTCCCGTGGCATCCCGGGCCCTGGCGATCTGGTGCATGGACTGGCCCGCGGTCGCGGCGGCGGCCGCGGCGGACCTGCCCGCGACCGCCCCGATCGCCGTCACGCTGGCCAACCGGGTGATCGCCTGCTCCTCGGGCGCCCGCGCGGCGGGAGTGCGGCGCGGGCTGCGGCGACGGGAGGCGGCGGCGCGGTGCCCGCAGCTGCACGTCGCGCCGGCCGACGCCGACCGCGACGCCCGCTTCTTCGAACCGGTGATCGCCGCGGTCGACGACCTGGTGCCCCGCGCCGAGGTGCTGCGGCCCGGGCTGCTGGTGCTGCCGGTGCGCGGGGCCGCCCGCTACTTCGGGTCCGAGGAGCAGGCCGCCGAGCGGCTGATCGACGCGGTCGCTGCGGCCGGCGCCGAGTGCCAGGTGGGCATCGCCGACCAGTTGTCCACCGCGGTCTTCGCCGCGCGGGCGGGCCGGATCGTCGAGCCGGGGGGCGACGCGAGGTTTCTGTCGGTGCTGTCGATCCGGCAGCTCGCCACCGAGCCGAGCCTGTCCGGCCCGGGGCGAGAGGAGCTGACGGATCTGTTGTGGCGGATGGGGATTCGCACCATCGGGCAGTTCGCCGCGCTGTCCCGGACCGACGTGGCCTCCCGGTTCGGCGCCGACGGGGTGGCCGCGCACCGGTTCGCCCGCGGCGAACCCGAGCGTGGGCCGTCCGGGCGCGAGCCGCCGCCGGAACTCGAGGCGGTGCTGGATTGCGACCCGCCGATCGACCGGGTCGACGCCGCGGCCTTCGCCGGGCGCTTCCTGGCCGGCGCGCTGCACCAGGCGCTGATGGCCGCGGGGGTGGGCTGCACCCGGCTGGCCATCCACGCCGTCACCGCCAACGGCGAAGAGCTGCAACGGGTATGGCGGTGCGCGGAACCGTTGACCGAGGACGCCACCGCCGATCGGGTGCGCTGGCAGCTGGACGGATGGCTGAGCAGCCGGACCGTCCGGGATCGCCCGACCGCACCGGTGACGCTGTTGCGGCTGCAGGCGGTGGAGGTGGTGTCCGCCGAGGCGCTGCAGTTGCCGCTGTGGGGTGGGCTCGGCGAGGAGGACAGGCTGCGCGCCCGCCGGGCGCTGGTGCGGGTGCAGGGCCTGCTCGGCCCGGAGGCGGTGCGGGTGCCGGTGCTGTCCGGCGGGCGGGGGCCCGCCGAACGCATCACGCTGACCCCGCTGGGCGACGAGCCGGTACCGCGCGCCGACCCGGGTCCGCCGTGGCCCGGTCAGCTGCCCGAGCCGTCGCCGGCGGTGCTGCTGGACGACCCGGTGGATCTGCTTGACGCCCAAGGCAATCCGATACGCGTCACCGCCCGGGGGATGTTCTCGGCCGATCCCGCCCATCTGACCGTGCGCGGCCGGGACCATGGACTGCGCTGGTGGGCCGGGCCGTGGCCGGTCGACGAGCGGTGGTGGGATCCCGAGGCTAAGAGCCGCGCCGCCCGCGCCCAGGTCCTGCTGGAGGACGAGCGGGCTTTTCTGTTGTGCTACCGCCAGCGGCGCTGGTACCTCGAGGGGGCCTACGAGTAGCGCTGCGACTCAACGTGTTCAAACCTTCGGTACCGTGGTGGTCGAAGTCATTCGGTGGTCGGTGAAGGAGTATGGAGTGGCGACTGAAATCGTCCGGCAGGTTGACGCCGTCCTTACGCGAGGAACGGGCGCCGTCCTGGAAGCCGCGGAGGCGACGGTGCTGCACCTGGGCCGGATGGCCGGCGCGGTGTCCGAGGCCGCGTCCAGGGCCGTAGCCAAAGTCGGCAGCGAGGCCGGGGACCTGGTCTGGTCTTATCGCCATGTCGCCGGCAACCGCCGCCCGGCCTCGGACCAGCCCGACAACCTGATCGACATCCGCTCGGTCAGATTCGACGCGCGAACGGCCCGACCCGCTCGATGAACCGCTCGAAGAACGCCGCGGCGTCCACGTCAACGCCGATCAGCGCGTTGGCTTTTCGCTCGCCCGACCAATCGGGGGCCGTCACGCCCTGGGTCGGGACATCCGCCAGCTCGATGTCCACCGTCGCCGCCCGGGTCGTTATCAGCTGCGGGTCCAGCGCCACCGCGGCGGCCAGCGGGTCGTGCATGTAGGCGACGTAGCCGTGCCCGCGGGCGTCGTGCGACTCGAAGTAGAACCGCATCGCGTCCTCGATCACGCCGACCAACGGTGACGGACCGCAGGCGGCCGCGAGCTCGGCCAGAATCTCCGGCGTCATCGCGACGCGGCGGGTGAGGTCCAGGCCGCAGACGATCGGAAGTTGTTGCTGCCCAGCCCAGCCGGCGAAGACCTCGCCGGCCGCCTCGGGATCCACCCGGATGTTCCACTCGGCCATCGGGTTGGCGTCTCCGAACGAGCCGCCCATGATCACCAGCCGTCGCAGCAGCGCCGGCAGCGCGGGTTCGGCGCGCAGCGCGAGCGCCAGGTTGGTCAGCGGGCCGGTGACCAGCCCGACCAGCTCACCGGGGCGGGCGCGTGCCGCGGCCACCCACGCCTCGGTGGCATCGTGGTCGGTGAGCGTCCGGTCGGTGCCGGGCAGCTCGGCGTAGCCCAAACCCTTGGGGCCGTGGAACTTCGAGTGATGCGGCCAGTGGCCGCACAGCGGGTCGTCGGCGCCCTTGGACACCGGTATGGCTGGGGCCCGGCACAATTCGAGCAAGCGCAGGTTGTTTTCGCAGACCTGCTCCACGTGGATGTTGCCGCCGGTCGAGGCGATGCCCACGACGTCGGCGTCGGGGCTGGCCAGCAGGTAGATCAACGCCATCGCGTCGTCGATGCCGGTGTCGACGTCGACGAAAACGCGGTTCACCGCCGTGAGTTTACGGCCAGGCCGACGCGAACGTGATCACCAGGACGTCGCGCTGCGCCGGACCGGAGCCGTCGATCGGCCGGATCGGCGAGACCGCGTGCAGGGTGCGGCGGTCGTCGCCCAGCATCAGCGTCCCCGGCTCGGCCAGCGTCGTCGCCAGCAACTGGCGACCGTCGAGGTCGCACACCGTGCTCTCGCCGCCGATGGCGTTGCGCCGCCCGACCAACAGCGAGCTGACCAGGGTGACGCCGTCGCGGTGCAGGCCCTCGGGCGTTGGGCTGCCTCTGTCGTCCCCGTCGTCCGCGCAGCATCGGATGCGAAACGGGTGCACCTTGACGTTCCAGTCGGCCACGTCGTCCAGCGCGGCGGCCACCCGGGCCAGCAGCCCGATCACCTTGTGCAGCAGGCGATCCGCGGCGAATGCATCGGTCAGCGGCTCGAACTCGCGGTCCCTGCCGACGTAGAGCGGGTTGGAGTCCTGCGGCTGCACGAACGCGAGCTTGGGCATCGGGCGCAGCACGCCGTCGCGAAACGAGTACTGGCCGTAGCGGCGCAGCCGCCGCAGCCCCAGCTCCGCCGCGTAGGGGTCGGGCGCCAGCTGCCGCCAGTGCCGGGCGAACCGGGTCCACTCCTCGCGGCCCACCTCCAGGCTGCGCGTCACGTCGAACGCGGGCAGCACGGCGACGCCCGTCGTGGCGACCTGCCGGCCCGCGGCGGCCACCGGGTCGGCGTCCGTCCACTTTTCGCTAAGGACCATCGCGCCGGAATACCGCAATCCGGTCGGGCTAAAACCCCGCGTTTACCAGTGCACTCCGGGCACCAGTCGCACCAGCCGCTTGACCGGTCGCGGCGTGCGGATCCCGGCGGTGACGCCGCGCGCCGGGCGCTTCGGCTGGCGGTTCGTCGGTGGCGCTTCGGGCACCCCGCGCGCCGCGGCGGAATCCGGGTAGCCCAGGTACAGCTGATGCAGGATGCGCCGCGACGTCCTGGGCGCGAAGTAGTTGCCGGCCTCGGCCAGCGTGCCCAGCGGCGTGTCGATGCGGGCCGGCTTGTCGACGAGGCCGCGCACCACCATCGCCGCCGCCCGCTCGGGGCTGATCGCGGGCACCGGGTTGAGCCGGTGCGACGGCGCGATCATGGGCGTGCGGACCAGCGGCATGTGGATGTTGGTGAACGTGATGTGGTCGGACAGCGTCTCCGACCCGACGACGTCGGCGAACGCGTCCAGCGCCGCCTTGCTCGGAAGGTACGAGCTGTATTTCGGGTTGCGGGCCTGCACGCCCGCGCTGGACACGTTGACCACGTGACCGAACCGGCGCTCGCGCCAGTGCGGCAGCAGCGCCAGCACCATTCGCACCGCGCCGAAGTAGTTGACCGCCATCACCCGCTCGTAGTCGTGCAGCCGGTCGGTCGAGTTGACCACGGAGCGGCGGATCGACCGGCCGGCGTTGTTGACCAGGTAGTCGACGTGGTCGAAGCGGCCCAGGATGTCCTTGACGGTGTGCTCGACCGACGCGGAATCGGTGACGTCGCAGGCGAACGCATGCGCCTGCCCGCCGCACGCGCGGATCTCGGCGACCAGCTCGTCGAGCGCGTCGGCGTTGCGCGCCAGCGCGAACACCGTCGCACCCCGCTCGGCGACCGCGAGCGCCGACGCCCGCCCGATGCCGCTGGACGCGCCGGTGATGATGACGTGCCGCCCCTGCAGCGGCCCATTCGGGTCGTCGCGCCGCGCGCGGTCGGGGTCGAGGTGCTCGGCCCAGTACCGCCACAGCCGGGGCGTGTAACTGGCGAACTCGGGCACTTCGATCCCGGTGCCCCGCAACGCTTCCCGGGTCTCGTCGCTGACGAACGTGGGCTTCAGGTCGACGACGTCGAAGATCTCGGCGGGGATGCCGAGCTGGGTGGCCGCCATGTTGCGCAGCACCCTGGCGCGCCCGCGCACCTTGAGCACCGGCGCGGCCACCGACCCGGGCAGCGACCCGCGCATCGGCGGCAGCCCGGCCGCCTTGGCGACGCCGCGGTAAATGCCACGCAGCCCAACGGTTTTCGGCGCGGTCAGGTGGAATGTCCGGCCGTCGTACCCCTCGGCGTGCATGAGCGCCACCAGGGCGTCGACGACGTAGTCGACGGGGACGATGTTGGTGCGCCCCGTGTCGGGCAGCACGATCGGGGTGAACCTGGGCAGGCGTGCCAGCGCCGACAATATGCCGAAGAAGTGGTACGGCCCCTCGACCTTGTCCATCTCGCCGGTGACCGAATCGCCGACCACGACCGCCGGGCGGTAGACGCGGTAGCGCAGCCCTGGTGTCGAGCGCACCAGCGCCTCGGCCTCGAACGTCGTCCGGTGATAGGGAGTCGGCAGCCGCTGGCCGACGTCGAAGTCGTCCTCGGTGTACTCGCCGCGAAAGTCGCCCGCCACGGCGATCGACGACACGTGATGCAGCGTGGCGTCCAGCCGCCGCGCCAGCTCGACGACCGCGCGGGTGCCCGCGGCGTCGACCGTCGCGCAGTGCACCAGGTGGTCGACGTGGCCCAGCTCGGCCAGCGTCTCGTCGGTCAGGCCGAGCTCCGGCAGCTCGCCGACCAGCGGCTTGACCCGTTCGCCCCAGCCGGCGGCCAGTCGCTCGAACCGTCCCAGCGACCGGCGGCGAACCAGCACCCACACCTCGGCATCGGGCTCGGTGGCTAGCAGGCGAGAGACGACACGGCGCCCGATAAACCCGGTACCGCCGGTAACGACATACCGCATTCGGCCATGGTAGCGGTCAGCCGTTGAAGTTGCGGATTCCGTCCCAATCCTCGAGCGTCCAGCCGGTCGCGGGGTTGCCGCTGATCACCACGCGGCCGGTGTTGGGCAGCGGGTGGCTGGTGCGCAGGCTGTCCTTGGCGTTCTTCACGTTCATCAGCACCCAGTACTCAATGGAGTAGAGGTGCGCGAACACCACCGGCTTGCTGTGGCCGCTGTCGTAGATCTTCTGCACCGCCGCGGTGAACCGGTCGTTGAACTCCTTGCCGGAGATCGACCCGGGGATTCTGTTCTGCGTGTCGCCGGCCAGCCAGTCCGCGGGGGCCAGCAGATAGGTCGTCGGGTCCATCGAAATCGGCTTGCCCTCGAACCAGCCGGCGTTGATCTCCTGGATGCCCTGCAGCACCTCGACCTGCTTGCCGAGTTCGGCGGCCAGCGGCGCGGCGGTCTGCTGGGCCCTGGCCATGGTCGAGGCGTACACGGCGTCGTAGTGCTCGCGGCCGAGCTGGTGCGCGACCTGCTCGGCCTGGGACTTGCCCTCCGGGCTCAGGCCGGGGCCCGGCACGCTGGTGTCGATGATCCCGCTGGCGTTGGCCTCCGACTGCGCATGCCGGATGAACGTGATCGTGATGCTGCGCACCTGTGGTGATCCGCCGCAGGCGCCGACGATCATCGCCGCGGCGAGCACGGCTACGAATTTCCAGGACATGCTCCCCTTGCGCATGTCGATAGCCTGCCCTGCCGACGGTGCCGGGGGGAAGGGTTTGCGATGGTTAGGTGCAGAAAATCCTCGAAAGGAGAGTCCTATGGCGATTGACCCGAGTGCGGTTGGCGCGGTGAGCGACCCAATGCTGTTCGAGTGGACGGACCGGGAGACGCTGCTTTACGCGCTCGGCGTCGGTTGCGGGACCGACGACCTGTCGTTCACCACCGAGAACAGCCACGACATACCCCAGCAGGTGCTGCCGACCTACGCCGTGATCTGCAGCCCGGCATTCGGGGCGGCGGGCAAGATCGGAACGTTCAACTGGGCCATGCTCTTGCACGGATCGCAGGGCGTCCGGTTGCACGCGCCGCTGCCGCCCGCGGGAAAGCTGTCGGTGGTCTCCGAGGTCACCGACATCCAGGACAAGGGCGAGGGGAAGAACGCGGTCGTGATGCTGCGCGCGCATGGCACCGACCCGGACTCGGGCACGCTGATCGCCGAAACGACGACCACCTTCGTCGTGCGTGGCGCCGGCGGTTTCGGGGGAGTGCCGGGCCAGCGGCCCGTCGCGCCGCAGTTCCCCGACCGCGAGCCCGACGCCCGCCTCCCGCTGCCCACCCGTGAGGATCAGGCGCTGATCTACCGGCTGTCCGGCGACCGCAACCCGCTGCACAGCGACCCGTGGTTCGCCCGCGAGCTGGCCGGCTTCCCCAAGCCGATCCTGCACGGGCTGTGCAGCTACGGGGTGGCGGGCCGCGCGCTGGTCGCCGAGCTGGGCAAGGGAATCGCCGCCAACGTCACCTCGATCGATGCGCGGTTCAGCTCGCCGGTGTTTCCCGGCGAGACGCTGACCACGCTGATCTGGCGCACCGAGCCGGGCAAGGCCGTGTTCCGCACCGAGGCGTCCGGGGCCGAAGGCAACCCCGCCCGCGTGGTGCTGGACGACGGCGCCGTGGAGTACGTGGGCTAGTCGCGCTGTCCCGCCCGCGGTGGCGGTCCCCGAAATCAGCCCGGGTTGCCGGGGTTGCCCGGGTTGCCGTCGGTGCCGCCGGGTGCAGTGCCCTGGCCGGCCCCGCCGGCTGGTCCGCCTTGGCCGCCCGGCGCGCTGACGCCGGCACCGCCGTCGCCGCCGTCGCCGCCGTTGCCGCCATTGCCGCCGGTGCCGGAGTTTCCGCCTTGCCCGCCCGTGCCGCCGTCGCCACCCTGGCCGCCGTCGCCGCCGGCGCCCCCGGTGCCGCCACCGGTGCCGCCCAGGCCGCCTTGACCGCCTTGGCCCCCGGTGCCGCCGGTCATGAAGATGTCGCCGTTGCCGCCGTCGCCGCCGTTGCCAGCGGTGCCGCCGGTTCCGCCCTTGCCGGCCTGGGCCGCGTTGTCGCCCCCGCTGCCCGAAACGCCGCCCAGTCCACCGCCGCCGCCGTCACCACCTTGGCCGCCTTGGCCACCGTTCTCGAAGTTGCCGTTGCCCCCAGTGCCGCCCTGGCCGCCGTGGCCGCCTTCGCCGCCGACACCGCCCGAACCGTCGGTGCCGCCGGCCCCCGAATTGCCGCCCTGGCCGCCTTGGCCGCCGCGGGCCCCGTCGCCGCCGGTCCCGCCGGTACCGCCGGGGTTGCCGGGACTGCCGCCCGGCCCCGCCGCGCCTTGGGCGCCCGCCCCGCCGGTGCCGCCGGTGCCGCCCTGGCCGCCGGTGCCGTAGGCGCCGGCGCTGCCCGCGGTGGTGCCGCCGCTGCCGGCGCTGCCGCCCTGGCCGGCGTTGCCGCCGGTGCCGCCGGTGCCGCCGGCGGTGGCGTCGTTGGTGCCGTCGTCGTCCCAGCCGGTGCCGCCCTGGCCGCCCTGGCCGCCCGTGCCGCCGACCCCGCCGGAGCCGCTGGTGCCGCCGGCGCCGGAGTTGCCGCCCTGGCCGCCCTGGCCACCGTCGCCGCCGGTGTGGCCTTGGCCGCCCGTGTTGCCGGCGGTGCCACCGGCTCCCTGGGCGCCGGTGCCGCCGGTGCCGCCTTGGCCGCCCTGGCCGCCGGTGCCGTAGGCGCCCGCGGTGCCCGCGGTGGTGCCGCCGCTGCCGGCGCTGCCGCCCTGGCCGGCGTTGCCGCCGGTGCCGCCGACGCCGCCGGTGGTGGCGAGGTTGCCCAGGCCGTCGTCGTTGAAGCCGGTGCCGCCCTGGCCGCCCTGGCCGCCCTGGCCGCCGACCCCGCCGGAGCCGCTGGTGCCCCCGGCGCCGGAGTTGCCGCCCTGGCCGCCCTGGCCACCGTCGCCGCCGGTGTGGCCTTGGCCGCCCGTGTTGCCGGCGGTGCCGTCGACGCCCTGGCCGCCGGCGCCACCGGTACCGCCGGTGCCGCCGTGGCCGCCCGTGCCGTAGGCGCCCGCGCTGCCCCCGGTGCCGCCCGTGCCGCCCGCCCCGCCGGCGCCGGCGCCGCCGCCCTTACCGCCGTCGCCCCCGGTGGTGGCGTCGTTGGTGCCGTCGTCGTTCCATCCGGCGCCGCCCTGGCCACCGGTGCCGCCATTGCCACCGGTTCCGCCGGAGCCGTTGGTGCCGCCATTGCCGGCGCCTCCGTCGCCGCCCTTGCCGCCGGCCGCGCCGTCGCCGCCGGTGTGGCCGGTTTCGCCGCTGTTGCCGGCGTCGGCGCCTTGGGTGCCGTTGCCGCCGGTTCCGCCGTCGCCCCCTTTGCCGCCGGTGCCGGCCGCGCCGACGCTGCCGCCGCTGCCCCCGGTCCCTGCCGCGCCACCGGCGCCGGCGTCGCCGCCTTTGCCGCCGATGCCGCCGGCGGTGGCGTCGTTGGTGCCGTCGTCGTTCCAGCCGTTGCCGCCCTTGGCGCCGGCCGCGCCGTTGCCGCCGGTCCCGCCGGAGCCGTTGGTGCCGCCATTGCCGGAGCCGCCCTGGCCACCCTGGCCACCGGCCCCGCCGGAGCCGCCGGTGTGTCCGGTTTCGCCGCTGTTCGCCGCGTTGGCGCCCTGGGCGCCGGCCGCGCCGTTGCCGCCGGTCCCGCCGCCCCCGCCGGTGCCCGCGCTGCCGGCACTTCCGTTGCCCAGGAGGCCGGTGCCCGCGGAGCCGACCGTTCCGGCGGCGCCGCCGTTGCCGCCGGTGCCGCCGCCGCCGCCATTGTGGCCGGTGCTGCCGCCGACGGTGGAAGCAACGCCATTGCCGCCGGTCCCGCCTTTGCCACCGCCGCCGGCCGAGCCGGCGTTCCCGCCCTGGCCGACCAGCGTGCCCGCTGCACCGGTCCCCCCGCTGCCGCCGACACCGCCGGCCCCGCCATTGCCGCCGGCGCCGCCCCCGGCGCCGCCGTCGCTGCCGCCCCTGCCGCCGGTACCGCCGCCGCCGCCGGTACCGCCGCTGCCGGCGCTGCCGCCATTGCCGGTCAGCAGACCGCTGTGGCCGCCGGCCCCGCCGGTGCCACCGTTGCCGCCGGCCCCGCCGGTACCGCCGGTGCCGCCCGCGGCGGAGGCGGTGCCGTCGGTGCCGATTTGGGCGCCGCCACCGCCGCCGCCATTGCCGCCGCTCCCCGCGGTGCCGCCACTGCCGAATAGGCCGGCGTTACCGCCGCTCCCGCCGTCACCGCCCTTGCCCCCGGCGCCGCCGCTGATGCCGTTGTGGAGGGAGCCGCCGGGGGCCGCGGTGTTGCTCCCGCCATTCCCGCCGGCACCGCCGGCCCCGGCGTCGCCGTACAGCGAGCCGCCGTTCCCGCCCGAGCCGCCGTGTCCGCCGGCGCCGCCGACAGCGCCGGTCTGCCTGCCGAGCGTGTTGCCGCCGGCTCCGCCCTGCCCACCGTGACCGCCGGCACCGATCAGCCGGGCGCTCCCGCCGGCGCCACCGTCACCGGCTGCCCCGCCGGCGGAGTTGGTCCCGCCCGCGGCATTCTTCCCGCCGGCGCCGCCGGCTCCGCCGTCGCCGCCGTTGCCGTACAACCACCCGCCGTTACCGCCGGACCCGCCACTGGCGCCGGCGCCGCCACTGCCTTGGCCGCCGGCTTGGTTCCCGCCCGCGCCGCCTGCCCCGCCGTGCCCGCCGCTGCCGATCAACCCGGCATTCCCGCCGGTTCCGCCGTGCGCACCGGCACCGCCGGCCTGGCTGGCGGTGTTTTGGCCGCCTGTCCCGCCGGACCCGGCGTCGCCGCCGTTGCCGTACAGCCGGGCGCCGGCCCCGCCGTGCCCGCCGATGCCGCCGTTGCCGCCGTTGCCCTGGGCATTGGTGGCCC
>NZ_LZKR01000096.1 GCF_001672915.1 Mycobacterium sp. 1245805.9
CCCCGGGCGGCGCCGGCGGGCCGGGGGGGGGCCCCCGCCCGTCGGGTGACGCGGGGGGGCCGCCGGCGCGCCGGGGGGGGGGGGGGGGGGGGGGCCCCCCCCCCCCCCGCACACTGGTTTTGCGGGCGTTCGCGAGCTCACGGCTTTCGGTGTGAGCCGAGGGTTTTGAGTGTGTGCTCAGGGCTTTCGGTGTGAGCCCATGGCGAGATCCGGGCGAAATCCGCGCCGTGGATACACACGCAACGACCCAAACTCACACGCCTCGCCCTGACGGCACACTCAACGCCCTGAAGGCGCGCGCAAAACCCTGGACGCACACCCGGGCGTCCAAAGTAGTGTCGGAGACCGTGACCGAGATATCTGAGGACCGGCTGGCGGAATTGTCGGAGTTCTCGCTCCTCGCCGAAAACGCCGAGCAGGCCGGCGTTCCGGGTCCACTGCCCGACGTGGAACGCGTCGAGTCCGGCGCGGCGGAGCGCAGGATCAGCGCGCTGCGCTGGGGTGCCCCCTCCTTGGACCGTCCGCCACGGATTGTCTTCCTGCACGGCGGCGGGCAAAACGCGCACACCTGGGACACCGTGATCGTCGGCCTCGGTGAGCCCGCGCTGGCGGTGGATCTGCCCGGGCACGGGCATTCGGCATGGCGCGAGGACGGCGACTACTCGCCGCAGCTGAACGCCGACGCCCTGTTGCCGGCGCTGCGCGAGCACGCGGCGAGCGCCGACCTCGTCGTCGGCATGTCGCTGGGCGGGCTGACCGCGATCCGGCTGGCCGCGATGGCGCCCGAGCTCGTGAACGAACTCGTCCTGATCGACGTCACCCCGTCGGCGTTGCAACGCCACTCCGAGCTGACCAAGGAGCAGCAGGGCACGGTTGCGCTGATGCAGGGTGAGCGCGAGTTCCCCAGCTTCCAGGCCATGCTGGACCTGACCGTCGCGGCGGCACCGCACCGAGAGGTCAAGGCGCTGCGCCGCGGCGTCTTTCACAATTCCCGTCGCCTCGACAACGGCAACTGGTCCTGGCGCTACGACGCCATCCGCAAATTCCCCGACTTCGACGGCCTCTGGGACGACGTCGACGGGCTGTCGGCGCCCGTCACGCTCATCCGCGGCGGCTCGTCGGGCTTCGTCACCGACGACGATGCCGCCGAATTGGGTAGGCGCGCAAGCAATTTCCGCGCGGCACACGTGGTCGACAATTCGGGTCATTCCGTGCAGAGCGACCAGCCCCGCGCGCTCATCGAGATCCTGCGCGGGGTGCTCGACGCGGGCTGAGCCTACGGTGGTGTTATGACTTCTGACCGCCCCGTTCGTATCGGCGTGCAATTGCAGCCGCAGCACGCCCCGGATTATGGCCAGCTCCGTGACGCGGTTCGCCGCTGTGAAGACATCGGCGTCGACATCGCCTTCAACTGGGACCACTTCTTCCCGCTCTACGGTGATCCCGACGGCCCGCATTTCGAGTGCTGGACGATGCTCGGCGCCTGGGCCGAACAGACGTCACGCATCCAGATCGGTGCGCTGGTGACGTGCAACTCATATCGCAATCCCGAATTGCTGGCCGACATGGCCCGTACCGTCGACCACATATCCGCGGGCCGACTCGTCCTGGGGATCGGTTCGGGCTGGAAGCAAAAGGATTACGACGAGTATGGCTACGAATTCGGCACCGCAGGCAGCCGCCTCGACGACCTGGCGGCCGCCCTGCCGCGGATCAAGAAGCGGCTGGCCAAGCTGAACCCGCCGCCGACCCGAGACATCCCGGTGCTGATCGGGGGCGGGGGTGAACGCAAGACCCTGCGGCTGGTGGCCGAGTACGCCGACATCTGGCACAGCTTCAGCTCCGCCGACGAGCTTCCGGCCAAGTCCGCCATCCTCGAACGGCACTGCGCCGACGTCGGCCGCGACCCGTCCGCGATCGAACGCTCGGCCGCGGTCAACGGCGGCGTTTCGGGCGGCGGCCTGGTCGCCAATGCCGAAGCGCTGGTGAACCTCGGCGTCACGATGCTGACCGTCGGCTGCGACGGTCCGGATTACGATCTCAGCGCCGCGGAGGCGCTATGCAAGTGGCGCGACGGGCGTTGAGGGCCGCTGCCTGAAAAATCGTTTCCCGTTTTGCCTTCGATTCATCCACCAAAGAGCTGAACACCGCGCCAAGACATGAGAAACTCTCTGCGCTAGGTGGACCGAACCGGTTGGAAAGGCACTCAAGAAACGGATGCCAAAAAAATACGGGGTCAAAGAAAAAGACCAGGTTGTTTCGCACATTCTCAACCTGGTTCTGACGGGGAAACTTCGCAGCGGCGACCGCGTCGATCGCAACGAGATCGCGGTCGGTCTAGGCGTCAGCCGAGTGCCGATTCAAGAAGCGCTCGTGCAGCTGGAACACGACGGGATCGTGTCCACCCGATATCACCGGGGCGCATTCGTCGAGCGGTTCGACGAAGCGACCGTCCTTGAACATCACGAACTCGACGGCCTGCTCAACGGCATTGCCTCGGCGCGCGCGGCCACCAACCCGACGCCCCGGATCCTGGGACAACTCGATGCGCTGATGCGATCGCTGCGCTCCGCCAAGGAATCCCGCGCGTTCTCGGAAATCGCCGGCGAATACCGGCGCACGATCAACGAGGAATACGCGGGGCCACGGCTGCACGCCACCATCCGCGCTTCGCAAAACCTCATCCCCCGCGTCTTCTGGATGACCTACCAGTGCAGCCGCGACGACATGCTGCCGTTCTACGAAGACGAGACCTCCGCAATTCACCGACGGGACCCGGCGGCCGCGCAGGCCGCATGCGTCGGCCGCTCCAACTTGATGGCCCAGACCATGCTGACCGAGCTGTTTCGGCGCAGGGTGTTCTCGGCGCCGGATGACATCGGTCAAGTCGTTGCCGGTCCGCTTCGGGTACTGGCCGGCGCGGACGCCGCCGAGGACGAGCCGTCGATCGCGCTGTAAATCTTTTTCGGCGCGCCAGGTTGCCGGTCGGCCGATACGGTAGCGGTGATGAGTTCGCGCCTGGACCGGCGTCCTAAGCGCCGCAAGCTCTTCGCGCTGGCCACGACAATGCTGATCGTCTGTGGCCTGACACTCGCCGCACCCGCGGCCGCTGACTGGAACCAGTGCGCGCCGGCGGGCTTGGACAGCGCCCGCGTCCTGCCCAAGGATCTGACCGAGCATCCATCCACGGACGACGGCGACCGGGAGACCACGGCCACCGTCCAACCGCTCGGGTCGGTGGACGTCGGCGCATTGGGGCTGGGCACGCCGGGCGTCCTGACGGTCGGCACGCTGTCGGACGCGCCGCCCAACATCTGCATCAATCCCACCGGCGAATTCAGCGGGTTCGACAACCAGCTGTTGCGCGCCATCGCGGCCAAGCTCGGCCTCCAAGTCCGCTTTGTCAGCACGGACTTCTCCGCGCTGCTCGCCCAGGTGGCGTCCCGGCGTTTCGATGTCGGTTCGGCATCGGTGAAGGCCACCGAGCCGCGGCGCCGCACGGTGTCGTTTACCAACGGCTACGACTTCGGCTTCTATTCGCTGGTGGTCCCGCCCGGCTCGGCGATCCACGAGTTCAGCGATCTCGCGGCCGGCCAGCGCATCGGCGTGGTCCAGGGCACCGTCGAGGAGTCGTATGTCGTCGACCATCTGCACCTGCAGCCGGTGAAGTTTCCCGGGTTCGCCACCCTGTACGCCAATCTGAAGACCCGCCAGCTGGACGCGTGGGTGGCACCCGGAACCCTGGCCTCGACCATCATTCGCCCGGGCGACCCGGCGGTGATGGTGGCGAACACCTTCAGCCGGGGCAGTTTCGTCGCCTATGCGGTCGCGAAGGACAACCAGCCGTTGATCGATGCGCTGAATTCCGGGCTGGACGCGGTCATCGCCGACGGCACCTGGGCGAACCTGTACTGCCAGTGGGTGCCCCGGACGATGCCGCCGGGCTGGAAACCCGGCTCCAGGGCCGCCCCTGCCCCACACCTGCCGGACTTCGCCGCGATCGCCGCGAGCCACCATCGCGAGCCGGTGGGGCCGGCCGCCCCGATGTCCACGCTGGACCAGTTGCGTGTGTCGTTCTTCAACTGGGACCTGTATCGACAGGCCATTCCGGTTCTTCTCACCGTCGGCCTGCCCAACACAATGATCCTGACCAACAGCGCGCTGGTTATCGGCCTGGCGCTGGGGATGCTGTTGGCAATCGCCGGAATCTCGCATTCACGCTGGCTGCGCTGGCCGGCGCGGATCTACACCGACATTTTCCGCGGCCTCCCGGAGGTGGTGATCATCCTGATCATCGGGATGGGCGTCGGTCCGTTGGTCGGCGGGCTGACCAACAAGAATCCCTACCCGTTGGGCATCGCCGCTTTGGGGTTGATGGCCGCCGCCTACATCGGCGAGATTCTGCGCGCGGGCATTCAGAGCGTCGACCCCGGCCAATTAGAAGCCTCCCGCGCACTCGGGTTCAGCTATGCGACCGCGATGCGTCTGGTGGTGGTGCCGCAGGGAATACGGCGCGTGCTGCCGGCATTGGTCAACCAGGCCATCGGGCTGCTGAAGGCCTCCGCCCTGGTGTACTTCCTCGGCCTGGTCGCCAAACAGCGAGAGCTCTTTCAGGTGGGCCGTGACCTCAACGCGCAGACCGGCAGCTTGTCGCCGTTGGTCGCCGCGGGACTGTTCTACCTGATATTGACGATTCCGTTGACGCATTTCGTGAACTACATCGACAGCCGGCTTCGCCGTGGCCGCGCCGCTACCAAGCCGGACGACCACGACCACGTGCTCGCGACGCCGTTCAGCCAGGAGATGACGTGACGGCCGGTGTCGCCCACCGGGCGCCAGTATCGCTGGCGGCCAAGGACATTCATCAAACCCTGGGTGGAAACCTGGTGCTGCGCGGCGTCAATTTCGAGGCCCCCGCGGGGACCACAGTCGCCGTCATCGGACCGTCCGGTAGCGGTAAGTCGACGCTGTTGCGCACCCTGAACCGGCTGCACGAGCCCGATAGCGGCGACATCCTGCTCGACGGCCGGTCGGTGTTGCGCGACGATCCCAACGAGCTGCGCCAGCGCATCGGCATGGTGTTTCAGCATTTCAATCTGTTCCCGCAGCTGTCCGTGCTGAAAAATGTTGCGCTGGCGCCGCGCAAGCTGCGGCGGCTCTCCGCGGAAGCGGCCCGGGACCTAGCGCTCGCTCAGCTGGAACGAGTTGGCCTGAAGCACAAGGCAGATGCCCGCCCCGCCATGTTGTCCGGTGGCCAACAACAACGGGTCGCGATCGCCCGCGCGCTGGCCATGGCGCCGCAGGTGATGTTCTTCGACGAGGCGACCTCGGCCCTCGACCCCGAAATGGTCAAGGGGATTCTGGAACTCATCGCCGACCTCGGCGCCGAGGGCATGACAATGATCGTCGTCACCCACGAAATGGGTTTCGCCCGGTCTGCATCCGACACCGTCGTTTTTATGGACCACGGCAAGGTCCTGGAATCCGGGCCCCCGGAGCAGATATTCGAGGCCGCCAAGACGGAGCGCCTGCAGCGATTCTTGTCCCAAGTCCTTTGAAACGTCGATAACTAGTCCGCAATAGCTCCCTTGTACGCCACACATATCGGGTTAGACTGCCGACTTATGGCGGACAGCGAATCCACCGCACCCGAGGTGACGGAGCTTGCGGAAGGTTTGCACCGCGCGCTGTCCAAGTTGTTTTCAATTCTGCGCCGCGGCGACCCAAGCGGGGCCGTGGCCGGTGAGCTGACCCTGGCGCAGTTGTCCATCCTGATCACCCTGCTCGATCAGGGCCCCATCCGGATGACCGATCTGGCCGCGCACGAACGGGTCCGCACCCCGACCACGACGGTCGCGATCCGCCGGCTGGAGAAGATCGGTCTGGTGAAACGCTCGCGCGACCCCTCCGACCTGCGGGCCGTGCTGGTCGACATCACCCCGCGGGGGCGGGCCGTGCACGCCGAATCGCTGGCCAACCGGCACGCCGCCCTGGCCGCGATGCTCAGCCAGCTGCCCGAGGCCGACCTGAACACCCTGGCGCGGGCGCTGGCGCCATTGGAACGCCTGGGCTGCGGCGAATCGCCTCCCGCCGGGGAGCCCCCGGCGCGCAAGCAAGCCTGAAAGTGCTTGATCCCCAAGGGGATTGGTAACTGCCGTACACTGTGGTCATGCCCACCGCACTCATCACTGGAGCGAGCGGCGGCATCGGCTCCGCGATCGCCGCGGCCTTGGCGCCGACGCACACCCTGCTCCTGGCAGGCAGACCCTCCGATCGGCTCGACGCCGTCGCCGAGCGACTCGGCGCCACGACGTTTCCGCTCGATCTGACCGACCCCGACGAGATCGAGGCCAGCTGCGAAATCATCGACGAACTCGATGTGTTGGTGCACAACGCCGGGGTGTCCATCCCCGGCCCTGTCGCCGAGTCCAACCCCGACGAGTGGCGCGCCACCTTCACCGTGAATGTCTTTGGGGCGCTGGCCCTTACATTGGCGCTACTGCCCGCGCTGCGCAGCGCCAACGGCCAGGTGGTGTTCATCAATTCCGGATCGGGACGCAAGGCCTCACCGAACATGGCCGCCTATTCCGCGAGCAAGTTTGCGCTTCGCGCGCTGGCCGACTCACTGCGCGAGAGTGAGCCCGACCTCCGGGTGACCTCGATCTATCCCGGGCGTACCGCAACCGGCATGCAGCGTGAACTCGTGGAGTTCGAGGGTGGCCAGTACGACCCCGCCGACTTCCTCCAGCCCGAAACCGTCGCGGCGGCGGTCGCAAACGCGGTGGCGACCCCGCCGGATGGTCATCTGCATGAGGTGGTGCTCCGGCCTAGACGACAAGGTTGACCAGCCGCCCGGGGACCACGATCACCTTTCGCGGGGCGGCGCCGGCCAAGAATGCCTGCACCTTCTCGTCACTGAGGGCCGCGGCTTTCAGGGTGTCGTCGTCGGCGTCGGCGGCCACCACCACGCGCCCGCGCACCTTGCCGTTCACCTGCACCGGGTATTCCACGGTGTCGTCGACGAGGTAAGCCGGGTCGGCCTGCGGGTAGGGCCCATGCGCCAACGAGGTGCTGTGGCCCAGCCGCGACCAGAGCTCCTCGGCCATGTGCGGGGCCAGCGGCGCCAGCATCAGCACCAACGGCTCGACCGCCGCCCGCGGCACCGAGTCGCGGTGCTCTTTGGTCAGGTGGTTGGTGTACTCGATCAGCTTGGCCGCCGCGGTGTTATTGCGCAGCGCCGCATAGTCTTCCGAGACTCCGGCGATGGTGCGATGCAGCGACCGCAGGGTTTCGGTGCCCAGCGGTCCGGTGTCATCGGCCACCCGGGTCTCGCCCGTTTGCTCGTCGATCACCAAGCGCCACACCCGCTGCAGGAAGCGGTGCGCGCCCACGACGTCCTTGGTGGCCCAGGGGCGGGACGCCTCCAAGGGTCCCATCGACATCTCGTACACCCGCAGTGTGTCCGCGCCGTAGTCGTCGCAGATCTCGTCGGGCGAGATCGAATTCTTCAGGCTCTTACCGATCTTCCCGAATTCCTGGTAGACCTCGATCTCGCCGTCGGGCCCCGGGTAGAAGAAGCGGCCGCCGCGTTCGATTACTTCCTCGGCCGGCACGTACGACCCGCGGGAATCGGTGTAGGCGAAGGCCTGGATGTAGCCCTGGTTGATCAGCCGGCGGTACGGCTCGCGTGAGCTGACGTGACCCAGGTCGTACAGGACCTTGTGCCAGAACCTGCAATACAGCAGGTGCAGCACCGCGTGTTCGGCCCCGCCGACATAAAGGTCGACCCCGCCGGGATCCTGCGGTCCGTGCTGGGCGGGTCGCGGACCCATCCAATACGCCTCATTTTCCCTGGCGCAGAACCGGTCTGGGTTATGGGGGTCCGTGTAGCGCAGCTCGTACCAGCAGCTGCCGGCCCACTGCGGCATCACGTTCGTGTCGCGCGTGTAGGGCTGCAAGCCGTCGCCCAGGTCGAGTTCGACGTGCACCCAGTCGGTCGCCTTGCCCAACGGCGGCGACGGCTCGCTGTCGGCGTCGTCGGGGTCGAACAACACCGGTGAGTAGTCGGGCACATCGGGCAGCTCGACCGGCAGCGCGGCCTCGTCGAGCGCGTGCGGCCGTCCGTCGCTGTCGTAGACGATGGGGAACGGCTCACCCCAGTAGCGCTGCCGGGCGAAAAGCCAGTCGCGCAGCTTGAATTCGATGCGCGCCCGGCCGCGGCCGTCGGCTTCCAGGCGGGCGGTGATCGCCTCCTTGGCCGTCGCCACGTCCATCCCGTCGAGGTAGCCGGAGTTGACCAGCACACCGTCGCCCGCGTGCGCGGCCTGCGAAATATCGCCGCCGGCAATGACTTCCACGATCGGCAGGCCCAACTCGTGGGCGAAGTCCCAGTCGCGCTGGTCGTGGCCGGGCACCGCCATGATCGCCCCGGTGCCGTAGCCGGCCAGCACGTAGTCGGCGATGAAGATCGGAACGGGTTTCCCGTTGACCGGGTTGGTCGCGTAGCTGCCCAGGAAGACGCCCGTCTTCTCCCTGCTCTCCTGGCGTTCGAGGTCCGACTTCGCGGCGATCGCGCGGTGGTAGGCGGCGACGGCGTCGGCGGGTGCCGCGGCGCCGTAGGTCCACCTGGGGTCGGTGCCGTCCGGCCATGCGGCGCCCACCAGTTCGTCGACCAGGTCGTGCTCGGGCGCCAGCACCAGGTACGTCGCGCCGAACAAGGTGTCGGGCCGAGTGGTGAACACCTCGATATCGACAGCCGAACCATCGCGGGTGATCGCCGAGAACAGCGCCTGGGCACCCGTCGAGCGACCAATCCAGTTGCGCTGCATGGTCTTTACCTTGTCCGGCCAGTCCAGCAATTCGAGATCGTCGAGCAGCCGGTCGGCGTAGGCGGTGATGCGCATCATCCACTGCCGCAGCCGTTTGCGGAATACCGGGAAGTTGCCGCGGTCGCTGCGGCCGTCGGCGGTGACCTCTTCGTTGGCCAGCACCGTGCCCAGTCCCGGGCACCAGTTCACCATCGAATCGGCCCGGTAGACGAGCCGGTGGCCGTCGATCACGTCGGCCCGCTCCCCCGCCGTCAGGTTCGCCCAGTCCCGTCCGTCGTCGAGACGCCTTGTGCCGGAATCGAACTCGGCGATCAGCTCGGCGATTGGCCGTGCCTTGTTGGCCTCGGTGTCGAACCAGGCGTTGTAGATCTGCAGGAAGATCCACTGGGTCCACTTGTAGAACTCGGTGTCGGTGGTCGAGAAGCTGCGCCGGCTGTCGTGGCCCAGGCCCAGCCGGCCCAGCTGGCGCCGGAAATTGACGATGTTGGCGTCCGTCCTGGTGCGCGGGTGGGTGCCGGTTTGCACCGCGTATTGCTCGGCGGGCAGCCCGAACGAGTCAAAGCCCAACGCGTGCAGGACGTTATGACCGGTCATCCGGAAGTACCGCGCGTAGACGTCGGTGGCGATGTAGCCGAGCGGGTGCCCGACGTGCAGCCCGTCGCCCGATGGGTACGGGAACATGTCCTGCACGAACAACTTGTCCTCGGGCAACGGGCGCCCGTCGGTCGGAGCCAGGTCACCGACGGGGTTGGCTACGTTGAACGTGCCGAGCTTCGCCCAGTTCTCCTGCCAGGTGCTCTCGACGCGGCCCGCCAGCGCCGCGGTGTAGCGAAACGGCGGCGCATCGGAGTCCGGCGCGGCGGCGGCAGCGGTGCTCCCATTCGCCGTGGTCGGGGATTCGGTCACCTGAACAGGGTATAAGGACCGACTGGACCGGCCCGCCGGCCACAGGTTGGTCTCGGTTGCGTTGCGCGCCGATCAGAGCTTCATCCCAGGTCGATTTCGACGGTATCCAGCGTGTTTGACCTCTGGTTACAGTCAGCCTCTACGACGGGTGCTGGGACCCGGGCCATGGGAAGGATCGACGCAGATGATTCACATCGCCCGTACGTTGCGGGTATTCGCCGGGGGTCTGGCCGCCGGTGCGATCGGCGTCACGGCGTTCGCGGGCGCCAACGCTTCGGCCGATCCCGTATCGCCCGCGCTGCCCGCACCGCCGCCCGTGCCCGCCGTCGCCGCGCCGGCGCCGCAGAACGCCGCAGTCGCCCCCGCGCAGATCCCCGGCAACAGGTTGCTCGCCGCTCCCCCGGCGGCGAATCCGGTGGCGCCGACCCCGGCCGTCGCGCCCGCGCCGGCCTCGCCCGTGGCCGTCGCGCCCGTGCAGACACCTGGCGTCTCGGGCACGCTGCGTGACTACCTGCAGTCGAAAGGCGTCAAGCTCGAGGCTCAGAAACCGCAGGGCTTCAAGGCGCTGGACATCACGCTGCCGCTGCCCACCCGCTGGACACAGGTGCCCGACCCCAATGTGCCCGACGCGTTCGCGGTGATCGCCGACCGGCACGGGGCCAGCATTTACACCTCGAACGCGCAGGTGGTGGTGTACAAGCTGGTCGGTAACTTCGATCCGAAGGAGGCCATCACCCACGGCTTCGTCGACAGCCAGCAACTTCCCCTGTGGCAGACGACGAACGCCTCCATGGCCGACTTCGGCGGCTTCCCGTCGTCGATCATCGAGGGCACCTACCGCGACGGCGACATGCTGCTCAACACGTCGCGCCGGCACGTGATCGCGACGTCCGGGCATGACAAGTACCTGGTGTCGATGTCGGTGACCACCGATCGTGCGGTGGCCGTCGCGGACGCGCCGGCGACCGACGCGATCGTCAACGGCTTCCGGGTGACCGCGCCCGGAACCACCGCACCGGTACCCGGACCGGTGGCCGCCGCGGCCCCGGTCGGCGTTCCCTCCCAAGCAGCCGGCGCGGCCCCGGTCGGGCTTCCCCCCCAGCCGGTCGGAGCGGCGCCGGTCGGAGCGGCGCCGGTCGGGCTTCCGTCGCAGCCGGTCCCGCCGAACCAGGTGACCGCACCCCGGCCCAACTTGTTGACCATGGTGCCGGGTTTGCCGCCGCTGCCGAACTTCGCGTTCCTGCAAGGGCGTTAATCGGCCACGAAACGAAGGCTGCTCGAGCCCGACGCGCGGGCGCGGCGCCGGACTCGTATTGTGAGGCCATGTTGATCGCGGGCGTGGTGTGCATGTGTGCGGCATTGGCCTCCGCCGGGTTCGGGACGTGGTCGCTCTCCCACAACCAGACCACCGAAGGCGTCGGCGGCACCCAATTGGCGTTGCGCGCCATGGCCCCGCCGCAGCTGGCTGCCGCCGTGATGTTTGCCGCCGGCGGTGTGGTGGCCCTGGCCGCCTCCCCCGACACCGCTTTGGTCGTCTTGATCATCTGCGTCGCCGGCGCCCTGGGGACGCTGGCCACCGGGTCGTGGCAGAGCGCGCGCTTCGCGCTGCGCAGTGAAGCGGCGGCGCCCGACTGCGCCGGCTCTTGCGCCGTCTGCACGCAGTCCTGCCACTGACACTCGTACCGCTCAGGCCGTCATGCTGAAACGGCTGTCGGCGTTGCCGATCGATACCTTCCTGCTGGCGTTGGCGGCGACCGTGGCGTTGGCCGCCGTCGTGCCCGCGCACGGCGAGGCGGCCGACGCCGTGTCCGCCGCGGCGAAAGCGGCGATCGCGTTGCTGTTCTTCCTCTACGGCACCCGGCTGTCACCCCAGCAGGCCTGGCACGGTGTCCGGCAGTGGCGCCTGCACCTGCTGGTGCTGGCGACGACGTTCGTCCTCTTCCCGCTGCTGGGATTGGCCGCGCGAGCGTTGGTGCCGTCGGTGCTGACCGTCGACCTCTACAACGGCCTGCTGTTTCTGTGCCTGGTCCCGTCGACGGTGCAGTCGTCGATCGCGTTTACCTCGATCGCGCGGGGGCACGTCTCGGCCGCCATCGTCAGCGCGTCGCTGTCCAACATCCTCGGCGTGGTGCTGACGCCCCTGCTGGTGGTCCTGTTGATGACGACCACCGGCGCGCCGCGGGTGGACGGCACCGCGATCCGCGACATCATGGTCCAGCTGTTGCTGCCGTTCGCGGCGGGTCAGCTGGCGCGCCCGTGGCTCGGCGGCCTCGTCACCCGGTACGCGGCGCTGCTGAAGCTGGTGGATCGCGGCTCCATCCTGCTGGTGGTCTACACCGCCTTCTCGATGGGCGTCGTCAAGGGGATCTGGGTCAGCGTGGACATCCGGCGACTTATCTCGGTGACCGTCGTCGCCGCGGTCCAGCCTGGCCAGCCGGCCGAGCGCCGTGGTGATGCCCAGCACCACCGCCAGCAGCACCGCGGCGACGCGATCGTCCTGCTGTTCTGTGGTTCGAAAAAGAGCCTGGCGTCAGGCCTTCCGATGGCGCTGGTGCTTTTCCCGGCCGCCACAGTCGGTTTGACCATGCTGCCGCTGATGATCTTTCACCAGATCCAGCTGGTGGTCTGCGCGGTGATTGCCAGCCGGCTCGGGCGGGATGCCGACGAGGCCGGCCCGGCGCCGTCGGCGATCTCCGCCGCAGGGAACGAACCGGTGGGGGAGGGCTAGTTTCGGCTGACGTCGATCGGGTGGGTGGCAAGCAGCGACAGCGGCAGCGGCTGCCGGCGCAGCACCTGCCCCCACAGATCGGCCCTCGGCCCGGCCAGCACGTCAGATGGCAACGCGGACAAGACAATCCAGTCGTCGCGCTCGATCTCGCCCTCGAGCTGGCCGATGGTCCAGCCGGAGTAGCCGGCGAAGATCCGCACCCCCTCGACCAGCGGGGCGATCAGGTCGGGCTCGGCGTCCAGATCGACCATGACGATCCGACCGTCCACGTGCCGCAGGCCCGGCACGCCTTCCGGATCGGCGCCGATCCGCAGCGCCGCCAGGCAAAGGGCCGCGTCGCGCTTGACCGGCCCACCGATGAACATCGTCTTGGGTTTCGCGGACAGCTTGGCCCACTGCGGCAGCACGTTGTAAACCGCGGTCTCGCTGGACCGGTTGAGCACGACACCCAATGTGCCGCCGTCGTTGTGCTCGACGATGTAGATCACGCTGCGCCGAAACGTCGGCTCGAGAAGATCGGTGTTGGCAAGCAGCAAAGTGCCGGCACGCACCCGCTGCGCTGCGGGTGCTACATAGTCCTCCGGATCTTCAGGCGGCATCGAACCATCATCGCACCTTCGTAACGTCGGCCGGTGCAATCGGGCGCGGCCGATACATATTTGTACTGTTGGCGATGCGCCCAACCCCAACGGTGGAAGTCGGTTCTGTGATTCAATCCCGGATGCAGTCGCGCGCACCCGTCGACCTTTGGCGGTCGGTGCGCGGTTTGCCGAACTTCTGGCGCCTGCTCGAGGTGCGCATGGCGAGCCAGTTCGGCGACGGGTTGTTCCAGGCCGGCCTGGCCGGGGCGCTGCTGTTCAACCCCGACCGCGCCGCGGACCCGATGGCCATCGCCCGCGCGTTCGCGGTGTTGTTCTTGCCCTACTCCTTGCTGGGGCCGTTCGCCGGCGCGCTGATGGACCGCTGGGACCGGCGGCTGGTGCTGGTCGGGGCCACCGTGGGTCGCCTGATCCTCATCGCCTGCATCGGCACCATCCTGGCGTTGCGGGCCGGCGACATGCCGCTGCTGATCGGCGCGCTGCTCGCCAACGGCCTGGCCCGGTTCGTCGCGTCCGGGCTGTCGGCGTCCCTGCCGCATGTGGTGCCGCGCGAGCAGGTGGTGACCATGAACGCGGTGGCCACCGCATCCGGTGCCTTCGCCGCCTTCCTCGGCGCCAACTTCATGCTGGTGCCCCGGTTTTTCGTCGGCGCCGGCGACGAGGGCGCCTCGGCCATCATCTTCATCACCGCGATTCCGGTGTCGCTCGCGTTGCTCCTGTCGTTGCGGTTCGGCGCCCGGGTGCTGGGCCCGGACGACACCAAGCGCGCGATCCACGGATCCGCCTTCTATGCGGTGCTCACCGGCTGGCTGCACGGCGCCCGGACGGTCGTGCAGCGCCCGACGGTCGCGGCCACCCTGTCCGGCCTGGCCGCGCACCGCATGGTGGTGGGCATCAATTCGCTGGTGATGCTGGTGCTGGTGCACCATTTGCCCGGTCCTCGTCCGGCGGGCGGGGGCCTGGGCATCGCGTTGGTGTTCTTCGCCGCGGCGGGCCTGGGGGCGTTCCTGGCCAACGTGTTGACGCCGGCGGTGGTGCGCCGCTGGGGGCGCTACGCCACTGCCAACGGCGCGCTGGTGGCGGCCGCGGTGATCCAGATCCCGGGCGCCGGCCTGCGGCTGCCGGTGATGGTGGTGTGCGGATTTTTCCTCGGCCTGGCCGGTCAGGTGGTCAAGCTCTGCGCCGACTCGGCGATGCAGATGGATGTCGACGACGCGCTACGCGGACACGTGTTCGCGGTGCAGGACGCGCTGTTCTGGGTGGCGTTCATCGTCTCGATCACGGTGTCCGCGATGCTGATCCCCGACGATGGGCGCGCGCCGGGGTTTGTGCTGTTCGGGTCCGGGCTGTACCTGATCGGGCTCGCCATGCACGCCATCATCGGCCGTCGCGGCCAGCCGGCGGACACTGGTTAAGGTGCATACATGACGGGTGCCGCGCCGATGGTGACCGACCTGCGGGCCGAAAGCGATGACCTCGACGCGTTGGTGGCGCCGCTTGCGCCGGGCCGCTGGGCAGACCCGACGCCCGCGCCTGGCTGGACCATCGCCCACCAGATCGGGCACCTGTTGTGGACCGACCGGGTCGCGCTGACCGCGGCCACCGACGAGGCGGGCTTCGCCTCGGTGCTCGAGGCCGCTGCGGCCGACCCCACCGGGTTCGTCGATGCGGGTGCGGAGGAACTTGCCGTCCTGGCGCCGGCCGAGCTGCTCGCCGACTGGCGGGCGACCCGGGCGCGGCTGCACGACACCCTGCTGAGGGTGCCCGACGGCCGCAAGCTGCCGTGGTTCGGGCCGCCGATGAGCGCGGCTTCGATGGCGACGGCCCGGTTGATGGAGACGTGGGCGCATGGGCTCGACGTGGCCGACGCGCTCGGCGTCAAGCGGCCCGCCACCGAGCGCCTGCGGTCGATCGCGCACATCGGGGTGCGCACCCGCGATTACGCGTTCGCCGTCAACAACCTGGCGCCGCCGGCGGAACCGTTCCTGGTCGAGCTGCGCGGGCCCGACGGCGACACCTGGTCCTGGGGTCCGCCGGATGCCGCCCAGCGGGTCACGGGCTCCGCCGAGGACTTCTGCTTCCTGGTCACCCAGCGGCGCCCGTTGGGCGCTCTCGACATCACGGCGCACGGTCCCGATGCGCAGCGGTGGCTGGGGATCGCGCAGGCTTTCGCCGGCCCGCCCGGCCCCGGGCGATGAGCGCGCGAGCGCGCGAAGAGAGCCGGGGCCTTCTGACCGCGCCCGGGTCGATGAGCCGTCAGGGCGCGCTGAGTTTCTGAAACCAGGCCAGGTGGTAGTTCGCCGCCACCGAGTCCCCGGTCACGGCGGCTTCGGTGGCGGCCAGCAACAAGCAATTGAGGAAGAGTGCGGGATCGAGGTCCGGGTACTGGATCAGCAGCTGGTAACGCGCGGTATCGAGATGCACTCGCAGCAGGTCGATCTCTTCCTCCACGACACCGGTTCCGGCGGCAGCGGCCCTGGCCAGGGTGTGCACCATCCGCGGCAGCCCGTCGCGCCAGTGCGTGGCCTGGCTCAGTTCCCAGCCGAGATCGTCAACCGCGGGCAGCTCGCGGGGCTGCGCTGAGGCCGTGGTCTCGGCGAAGTCGTCCAGCCGGCCCAGGGAATCTCCGGGCGCGTAGGTGACGGCGCGCTCGGTTTCGCCCAGCAGGGCCGAAACCTTGCCGGCGCGCCGCTCCGGTTCCAGCAACCGCACGCCCTCCGGAATCGCGATGCCCGGCGGTATCCAGCCGTGGGCAAAGTCGGTGACCAACACGGTCGTGCCGTCGGGACGATCACCGATCGCCCAATTCAGGCGCGGCTCTTGATGGATCACGAACGCGAGGAGCCGCCGCAACCGCTCGTCGTCGGATTCGGGTGCGGCGGCGGTTACCGGGGCGACCGGGACTTCCCGGGGCTGCGTGGGTTCCGGCGTCGGGGCGGGAGTCGCGGCCGCGTCGTCGTCGGAGGCGCGGTGCCGGGCCAGGGTGGCTTCCGGTTTGTCCTCTTCGGCGACCACCTCGGAACTCGCTTCCGGGGCCGCCACGTCGGTGAGTACGGGGATAACCTGCGTGCTCTCGAGATCGGGGCCGTCGCTCGCCTCCGGCGCCTCCACGTCCGTGACGGCGGGGATAACCTGCGTCTTCTCCAGATCGGCGCCGTTGAGGCTTTCGGCATCCCGCGGGCGTTCGCGTTCGACGGTCGCCGCGGCCCGCACCGCATCCAACTGCCGCATCGTCGACTCGACTCGTCGCGCGGCGCGCGCCCGTGCCTCGTCGATTACCCTGGCCTCCTCCGCCTGCCGGGTGAAATCGGGCATTCCCGCCAGCTTTATGGTCCGCAGCTCGTCATTGGCCCTTCGGGTGATCCGCTGCAGGTCGCCCTTCAGATGCTCTGCGAGAGTGGCGGTTTCGTCGTTCGCCGCGGACAGCTCGGCAGGCCACAGCCCACCCGTCACCCAGGGTGTGCAGTCCACCGGAGAGCTGAAGGCGGGAATCGTCAGCGACTCCCGGGTAGCTCTCCGGAGACGCTCGCGCGCCGTCATCCGACCGAAGATCGCCACTTTTTAAGCCTACCGGCATCCATCGGGGCGTCCATTCAGTCGGTGAATTGTGCAGCTGCGATGGCCTGGGTAGCGTGGGGACATGGCTGATTCTGCGCTGCAGCAGCAACTCGACGAGGTGCGCGCCCTGTTGGCCCGCGCACGAGAGTTGTTCGGCCCCAATCCCATAGAGCCGCCCACCGACATCGCACCCGATCCCGACAGCGCGAAGAGGTGGCTGCTCTAGACCGTTGAGCAGCTAGCGCGCTCCGTCACGACGGCGCAGTTTGTGCGCCAGCAGCTTTTCGATCGCCGCATCGAGATCGTGCGGCGTGGGTACTTCCGTCGACGGAGTATGGCCCGCCGCGAGAATCTCGTTGCGGACTTCGAGTAACGCCTTGAGGCAGGACACGTCGGCGGTCAGCAGGATGCCCTGCGCCAGCGTCTCGGCGTCGGTTTCCATCGCCTCTTCACTCAGCGCGACGCTGTGCATATACCCGCCACGGCAGGAGCGGACCAGGATGTGCCCGCTCGGGTGGACGGTGTCGAAAGCTGGATTGGCGTCGGTCATCGACCGCCGTCGAGGATGCCGCCGAAATCTCGTGCCGCGTCTTGCTCGTGCTGCTCCCACGCGGCCGCCGAGATGCCCAATTTCTCGGCCATGTCGGCGTGGTCGTCGGCTTGTTGTTCGTAACACTGACGGCGGAGTTCAAGCAGATCGCGGCCGGCCTCGCGCAGTTCGCCGAAGATGGGCCCGAGTGAGTCCAGGCTCTCCTGGATCGCCGCGTGCGATGACGGGACGGTGCGCAAGTAGTCGGAGGTCTCCCGGTGATGCGCAGCGGCTTCACGTAAGTGCGCGGGCACCACGCGGATTGGCTCGGCCATCTGCTGTCTCCTATTCCTGCGCCGCCGGGCATCCCGGCGGAATCACTGCGGATCACTATTGTCATGTGGTCGACGTGGCCGCCGGCCCTGTGGGTGTCGGTGTGTGCGGCTGGGCCGGCGGGGCAGCGGGCGCGGTCGCCGCCGGTGGATGCTCCCAGCCTAGAAAGCTCGGCCCGTTCACGGAGGCAATGCGCTGAATCTGGCCGTCGAGAAGCGCCTTCTCGTGACCGAGCGCAAGCGCGTGGCGGTCGGTGAGGATGCCGATGTCGCCGGGTATCGCTTGCAGCGGTTCGACGGGGTCGGTGACCGCGGTCCCCGGTGCCGGGATGGTAATTCCCTGCTGATGGAAGGCATCTGCGATAGTCGCCCCGCCGACGGCGGCTTTGATCACCGCGGCGAGCTGCGGGCTGGCGGCCGTCACCATATCGCCGTCGGGCAGCGTCACCGTAGTCGGACCCGGCGGCGGCGAATCGCGCTCGTCCGCCGCGGCGTCCGCTTCGTCGGCCCGGTTTTCGTCGTCGTCGCGATCGTCCGCGTCCGGGTCGTGCGACCCAGCCGGCCGCTCGTCGCCCACGCCCCGCAGCAGGGGGTCGGTTCGGCCGGCGTCCTCCAGGCCGGACAACGGCAGGCCGCCCAGCCCACCCAGGCCCGGCAGCGACCCGGAGCCGAGGCTCGGGATGGGCGGCAGCACCGGCGCGGCCGGCGCCGCCGGAGCCGCGCTGCCCCCGCCGCTGGCCGGCACCGGGGAATCCGCTGGGGGCGGGCCGGAGTCGTCAGCCGAGATCGAATCCAGTAGCGGGTCCCATCCGGCCTCTGCGTCCTCGACCGGCTCTTGGAGGGTGCTGTCGGCGGGTGCGGGGACGGCGGCCGCGGGCGGCCGGTCGTCGGCTCCGTTCCTGGAGGCGTCGTAGAGCGAAGTCCACGCCGCCATCAGCGCCGACTTCGACGTGTCGTCGAGGCTCGCGTTCAAGACGACCGCCCGGATGTCCTTGAGCTTGCCGATGAGGAACCGCTGGAAATCCCGCGCACCCGCCGGAGTGTCGAGATCCGATCGGGTAAGGACGGCGGCTTCTGTCTCTCGTTGCAGCTTCGACAACGCTTCTCTGCCCTCGACGTTCTTCAGGTGGGCGTTCAAGATCGCCGTGATCACTTGCATGTCGAGCTGGGAACTCGTCGAATTCTGGTGCGCCAGAGCGGCTTCGGCGCCCGCCATGGCTTCGGCTGCCTCACCCTGTTCCCGGTCCGATTCGGGCACACCGGCGCCGAAGATGTCCGAATGTCGTTGGCGGATCTTGCGCACGATCGCCTCGAGTTGTTCGGGCCGCGTGGTGGGACTGATGATCGCCGTCACCTCGTTCGGCGCCAAGCCCGCCTGCCACGCGTTCGGGTCACCGGTGCGGTCCCGGACGGATTTGATCGTGTTGATCAGCTCGTCATACGTCGACATCGGTGTCGCGGCCCCTCCATGCCGGGCGACAGTACCCAGGCATGTTCCCGTCGACAATTCACCCCGGCGCGCCTGTGTACGACCAAATACATGCGCGTCTGGGCTAGCCCGTGGGGGCGGCGTACTGAGCGCGCAAACCATCCAGCACAGCCCTTTTCGCGCGGCCGAGTTCGCGCGCATCAGAAATCACCGTCGCGATTTCGCGCTGCTTGTCGGCCAGGAACCGACGAAATTCGCGGGCCCCCATCGGGGTATCGACGGCAAGGTACGGGCGGCCGGTGGCCGCGCGGTCGATCTCGTCGGCGATGGCATCGAGTCGCCTGATGCTTTCGCGGGTCGCGGCATGCGCGCTGGCAAGCACTTCCGCCAACACGCGGTCCGCATCGGCGGCGGTGCCGTGCTGGCCGGCCAGCGCCGACTGCCGCGCCTGGAGGGCGCTCACCGAAGGTCCGGCTGGTTCCGACATCGATTCAACCTTTTCGTGTCATAGCGGGCGGCGAATCGCGATGTTGCTGCCCAGCGGACTGATGCGCACCGAAGCGCCCGAATAGGGCGCTTCGACGACCAGATTGTCGCCAATGGCCATCTGCACGTGACCGGCGTGGGGGAACACGAGGTCGCCGGGGCGCACCTGCGAGCGGGGGACCGGCAGCCCCTCGTCGATCTGCTGATAGGTCGTGCGGCCCAAGCGGAGGCCCGCCTGCGCGTAGGACCACTGGACCAACCCGGAACAGTCGAACTGGTTGGGCCCCGTCGCACCCCAGACATAGGGGCGCCCCAGCCGGGACAACGCCGCGCGCACGGCGACCCCCGCGCGGCCCGGTGCCCCGCGATGGTGCGTCAACCGGTATCGCAGCGCCCGCAGCGCCGCGGAGTGCCTTCGCGCGTTCGCACGGGCCGACAGGACGTGGGCCCGCTGCGCGCGCAGCCGAGCAACGCTGCGGCGCATGGCCTCGCGCTGGGCCATCGGCGTCACCGGGGTGGCGGCGGCGTCCGCGCGGGCCGCGTCGACGACGGATTTGGTCAGCGCGCCGGCCCGGGCCCGATCCCGGTGTGCGGCGGCGATGATGCCGGCGGCCGCGGTGTCCGTGCGGGCCGCCGATAGCAGCCGTTGCCGGCCGCGTTCCGCGGTTAGTTGGTAACGGCCTTGTGCCGCCGCCTCATTCAGGCCGGCAGCTCTCGTCAGCCCGTCGCGGTAATCTTCGGTGCCGGCATCCAGCGTCGGCTGCCGGGTATCGCCGGCGAACAGCCGATGCGCCCGGCTCAACACCTCGATTTCGCTCATTGGGCCGTCTCGCGATCCGTCGCCTCGACCGCCTCGGCGAAGGCGCGAACGCGGGGGAGGGCCCCGGGGGGGATCACGCCCCGGTTGCGGATGTCCCACATCTCGTCGGTGCCGACACCGACCAGCGCCGCGATGACGGCCTCCGGCAGCGACGACTCGGTGCACGCGCGGTCGAACCGCGCGCTCAAGCTGGTCGGCATCCGCTTCAGGAGGGCGGTGCGCGTCGCCTCGAGCGCCTGTAGATGCTCCATGAGCCGCCCCGTCGAATCGGCGCCGGCGTTGACGGCCACGCGCCACGAGCTGGCGGCCAGCATCTCGGCCTTCACGCACTGAGCGATCACAGACAGAATATACGTCTCATATTCGTTTGATGTCGTCGCCGGCAGCCGATCGATGACGGATTTGAGGGCATCGAGTTGTGCTTCGGCGTAGCCTTCCAGCACTTCCGTGTCGCTGTGGCGGTCGACGACGACGGAGCCGGCGGGCGTCGCGGACCGCGCGTCGACCGGCTGTGCGGCCATCAGCCGGGCCAGCTCCGCGTCCGGATCGGCGGCTACCAGCAGGCGAGAGTAGGTACCCGGGGGCAGGCCCAGCCCATTTTCGACCTTTTGAACTGTGCTTTTGTGGGGCTTACGGGCGCCGCGCTCCAAAAAACTGAGGCCCATGATGCTGACGCCGGTGGCGGCGGCGAGTTCCGCCAGCGACCAGTCGCGTGACTCGCGCAACGCGCGGATCGCGGCACCGGCCGACTCACGGCTCACCGCAGGCTCCGGCCATAGGCCGGATATTACACACGGCCACTGTCCATCCAGCGCTTATACGTTTTTGTCACGTTTCTCTTGCGCTGGCGTGCGTTACGCGTATACGCTTTCACCTACGTTTCATTACTGACCCAAGGAGACCGGCCATGGGACACCCCTGCTCAGCCAACCCGGAATTGTGGTTCGGCTACCCCGACGACGACGGCGGTGACGGTGCGGCGAAGGCGCGCGCCTACGAGCGGTCCGCGACCGAGGCGCGGATCCAGTGCCTGCGCCGCTGCCCGCTGGCCCAGCAGCGTCGCTGCGCCCAGCACGCCATCGCGCACCGCGAGGAGTACGGCGTCTGGGCGGGCGTCAAGCTGCCCGGCGGCCAGTATCGGAAGCGGGAACAGCTCGCCCGCGCGCACGACGTCCTGCGGCGCATCGCCGCCGGCGAAATCAACTCGCGGCAGCTCCCCGAGAACGCGGCCCTGCTGGCACGCCACGAGCACGAGGCGATGCCGGTCGCGGCGGTGGTGTTGCACCTGCCGATCGCGCAAGTGGGACCGCGTTCGGCCGCGTGACAGTTTGCTGACCCCGCCGACGGGGTAGTCGGGCTTGGCACGACCGAGTCTGTCGACCCGAAGGCGGATCCATGACATTCGACCTGACGCCGACGGCCGCACAGCACGATCTGGCCCGGCGCACCCACGAGTTCGCCGAAGAAGTGATCCGCCCGGTGGCGCTGCACTACGACCAGCGCCAGGAGTTTCCCTGGCCGGTGTTGGAGGAGGCGGCCCAGCGCGGTTTCTACAGCCCGTTGTTCTATCGCGACCTGATCGGTGACCCGACCGGTATCTCGTTGCCGATGTTCATGGAGGAGCTCTTTTGGGGCTGTGCGGGAATCGGTTTGGCGATCGTCATGCCGGCGCTGGCGCTGTCGGCGATCGGTCAGGCCGCGTCGCCTGAACAAATGCTCCAGTGGGCGCCCGAGTGTTTCGGCACGCCCGGCGATATCAAGCTCGCCGCCCTGGCGATCTCCGAACCCGAGGGCGGCAGCGACGTGCGGAACCTGCGCACCCGCGCGCGCCGCGACGGTGACGACTGGATCATCGACGGCCACAAGATGTGGATCGGCAATGGCGGCATCGCGAACGTGCATGTGGTCAACGCCGTGGTCGACGAGGAACTCGGACATCGCGGGCAGGCGCTGTTCGTGGTGCCCGGCGGGACGCCCGGGCTGAAGCTGCTGCGAAAGCTCGACAAGCTCGGCTGCCGGGCGTCGCACACCGCCGAGTTGCTGTTCGAGGGCGTGCGTGTCCCGGGCGCCAATTTGCTTGGGGGAGAAGAGAAGCTGGAACACAAGCTGGCCAAGGCCCGCGAGGTGGTGGCCGGCGGAAAACAGTCCGGCTCGGCGACGCTGGGCACCTTCGAGCAGACCCGACCGATGGTGGCCGCCCAGGCGATCGGGATCGCCCGCGCCGCATTGGAGTACGCGACGGCGTACGCCACCGAGCGCGAGGCGTTCGGCGGACCGATCATCGACAACCAGGGCATCGCCTTTCCGCTGGCGGAGCTGGCCACGCAGATCGATGCCGCTCGGCTGCTGACCTGGCGCGCCTCCTGGATGGCGGCCAACGGGGTACCCTTCGAGCGGGGCGAGGGCTCGATGTCGAAACTCGCCGCCAGCGAGGTCGCCGTGCGGGCCACCGAACGCGCGATCCAGACCATGGGTGGGTGGGGCTACATCACCGACCACCCGGTGGAGAAGTGGTATCGGGATGCCAAGCTGTACACCATCTTTGAGGGCACCAGCGAGATTCAGCGGATGGTCATCTCCAACGCGCTGGGCGCTGCGGTGGGCACCCCGCCGCTGCATGTGGTGATCGAGCCGACCGGCGGGCCGCTGAACCGCATCTTCGGCCGCGGCGCCCCGCTGCGGTCCCGCGCCGCCGATACCGCGTTGGCGATGCAGGATCGCGTGCCGGAACCGGTCATGCGGCTGGCCATGAAGGTGTTGCGGCCGCCGCACAAGTGATGCCCCAATCAGGCGTAGCGTCGATTCGGTGAGCAACCTCGAGCCGGCACCGGACGAAGTCGCCTGCGGCACTTCACGGGTGCTCGGCACCGAGCTGTTGCGTCCGCGCGAGGTTCCATTGGGCGGGCCGAGGGCGATCAGGGTGCAGCGCACGCTGCCGCAACGGCAACGCTCGCTGATCGGGGCGTGGTGTTTCATCGACCATTACGGTCCCGTGCGCGCACGCATGGACGTCCCGCCGCATCCGCACACCGGATTGCAAACCGTCAGTTGGTTGTTCAGCGGGGGAGTGGAGCATCGGGACAGCGCCGGCATGCACGCCATGGTCAGGCCCGGCGAGCTGAACCTGATGACCGCGGGCGCGGGCATTTGTCACTCCGAGGTGTCGATCGATTCGGACGCGGTCTTGCATGGGGTTCAGTTGTGGGTGGCGCTGCCCGATTCCGCCCGCGACACCGGCCGCGATTTCGCGCACCACGTGCCGCTGCCCGTGGCACTGCCCGGCGGGCAGGCACGTGTCTTTCTCGGGGAGCTGGCCGGTGACCGGTCGCCGGTGCGCACGTTCAGCCCACTGGTCGGCGCCCAGATCGATCTGCCGCCCGACGCCACGCTGGACATCGACGTCGACCCGGCATTCGAACACGGCGTGCTCTGCGATCTCGGGCCCGTCGAGATGGGCGACACCACGCTGGCGGTCGGCGATCTCGGATACCAAGGCTCGGGCGCTTCGTCCTTGCGGTTGCGCAACGCGCGCGGCCGACCGGCACGGGTGCTGCTGCTGGGCGGAATCCCGTTCGCCGAAGAGCTCGTGATGTGGTGGAACTTCGTCGGGCGCAGTCACGACGACATCGCGGACTACCGCCGGCTGTGGCAGGAGGCAGACGAACGGTTCGGCGCCGTCACCGGCTACCGGGGCTCGGTAACCCGGCTGCCGGCCCCGCCGCTGCCGACCGTTCGGTTGCGAGCGCGACCGATACCCCAAGGGAAGGAACACATATGACCGCCGACAAGACCGGCGCACCAACCACCGTCACTGCCGAGGAGGGCCGGTACACCATTGCCGTCGACGGCAAAACCGTCGGCCTCGCCGACTACGTCGACCGCGGCGATCAGCGCGTCTTCCACCACACCGAGATCGACCCCGCGTACGGCGGACGCGGCCTGGCGACCATCCTCGTCGAGGAAGCGCTGCAGGCGGCCCGGGCCGACGGCAAGCGCATAGTCCCGGTGTGTTCCATGGTCGTCACCGTGCTCAAGAAGCATCCCGAATACGACGACATCACCGATCCGGCGTGACGTCCGCCGCGCGGGGCTAGCTAGGCCTTGCCGTTGCGCTCCCGGTGCTTGCAGCCGGGCCAGCAGCACGGGCGGCGCATGCCTTCCTCCAGTTCCTCCTGGGTTCGGCGAATGCGGCGCTTGCGGGTCGCCTCCTGTTTGGCGTCCTCGACCCAGCAGATGAACTCGTTGCGCGCCAACGGGGTGATGTCCTTCCAGGCCGCCAGCGCGGTCGAGTTGGCCGCCAGCGCTTCACGCAGGTCTGCCGGCAGCGTGTGCACCACGCCGCCCGGTACTCGGTTGCTGCTCATGGGGTTAGGGTAAGGCGACCCGGCCACAGGAGGCATCAGTGAGCGGTCACGAAGTGCGGATGATCGTAATGTCGACCGATGATCTCGACGAATCGATCCGGTTCTACAGCGAGACCCTGGGGATGCCCCTGAAGTTCCGCGACGGCGCCCACTTCGCCGCCCTCGACGGCGGGGCCGTCACCCTGGCGCTGGCGACCGCGGTGGACCATCCCATCCCCGGCCAGGTGGTCGTCGGCATCAAGACCGCTGACGTCGACGCGGCGGCGAAGGCCGTCGAGGCCAGCGGCGGCGGCATCGTGAAAGGCCCGTATGACGACGCCCACGAGCGGCGCGCCGTGGTCTACGACAACAAGGGCAACGGCCTGGTTTTCTACAGCCCGCTGGCCCGCTGAAACAAGTGTTAGCGTCGTCGACGTGACCCTCAACGACATCGCCCTGACGACCCTCGACGGCAAGCCCACCACGCTGGCCGAATTGTCCGGCGGCGCAACGCTGATCGTGAACGTGGCCTCCAAGTGCGGGCTGACGCCGCAGTACACCGCGTTGGAGAAGCTGGCCAGGGACTACCGCGACCGCGGTCTGACGGTTGTCGGCGTTCCGTGCAACCAATTCATGGGCCAGGAACCCGGCACCGCCGATGAGATCCAGGAGTTCTGTTCGACGACGTACGGGGTGACGTTCCCGCTGCTCGCCAAGACCGACGTCAACGGCGACCAGCGCCACCCGCTGTACGCCGAGCTGACCAAGGCCGCCGATTCCGAAGGCTCGGCCGGCGACATCCAATGGAACTTCGAGAAGTTTCTGGTTGCCCCCGACGGTCAGGTGGTCAATCGATTCCGTCCCCGCACGCAACCCGACGCCCCCGAGGTCGTCGACGCCATCGAGGCCGTGCTCCCGCAGTAGGCGACCCAGACCAAAACATAAAGGTCACGCCCTCTTTGGAGGTCGTGACCTTTCTCGAACCACTCTTGGTGGGCGAAGGGGGACTTGAACCCCCACGTCCCGAAGGACACTGGCACCTGAAGCCAGCGCGTCTGCCATTCCGCCACTCGCCCGGAAAATCAACCGATGGACCATACCACTCTAATAGCCGTGTGCCCCAATCGCCTCGGCGGTCCTGGGCGGCCGTCCGCGCCCGCTGAAGGCCGCACCGCGCGGCTCTGAGCTGGACGGATCCGATTCTCAGAATTCCCACGGTGCCGCAGTCTCCCGGTGTCCCGATAACATGCGGGGGTGAAACAACACGCGGGCGGTCCGTTTGCCTCGCGCCCGCGACACACCACGACAGCAGCGGGCGAGCGCTGAAACATGAGTAGCCAACGGGGGCTCGTGCAACGCATCGAGCGCAGGCTCGAGGCGACCGTCGACAACGCGTTCGCCCGCGTGTTCGGCGGATCGATCGTCCCGCAAGAGGTTGAAGCGCTATTGCGCCGGGAAGCCGAGGACGGTGTCCGCGCGCTTCACGGCGGTCGTCTTTTGGCCCCCAACGAATACATCATTACCCTCGGTATGCACGACTTTGCGAAGGTCGGCGCCGACAGGAATCCCACGTCGAGCGCTTTCGCGAGGTACCTGGCCGACTATATCTATGAACAGGGGTGGCAAACGTATGGTGATGTCGTCGTCCGGTTCGAGCAGTCGTCGAGCCTGCATACCGGGCAGTACCGCACCCGCGGTGCTGTCAATCCCGATGTCGAGCCCCGCCCGACCGTCAACCATCCGCCCCGGCCACAATCAATTCACGCGTTCGGCGCAGAACGAGGAGTAGCAGCAATGACTGACAATTCGAGCTACCGCGGTGGTCAGGGGCAGGGGCGGCCCGGTGACGAGTACTACGACGACCGCTACGGCCGTCCGCAGGATGAGCAGCGCGGCCCGGAGCCGCAGGGCGGACCGGATCCGCGTGGTGGCTACCCGCCCGAGCAAGGCGGCTACCCCCCGCAGGGCGGATATCCGCCGCCTCGTCCGCCGGAGCAGGGCGGGTACCCCCCGCAGGGCGGCTACCCCGACCAGGGCGGCTACCAAGAACAGCGCGGCGGCTATCCGGACCAACCGCCGGGCGGCTACCCCCCGCAGGGGGGCTACCCCGACCAGCGGGGCTACCAAGAACAGCGCGGCGGCTACCCCGACCAACCGCAGGGCGGCTACCCGTCGCAGGGGGGCTACCCCGACCAGGGCGGCTACCAAGAACAGCGCGGTGGCTACCCCGACCAACCGCAGGGTGGCGGCTACCCGCCGTCGTATGAGCAGCGTCCGCCCGGCCCCGGCTACGGTGGGCAAGGCTACGACCAGGGCTACCGCCAGGGCGGCGGCTACGGCGCACCCGGAGGCGGCCAGCCCGGCGGCGGCCAGCAGGGTTACGGCGGCGGCTACGGCGAATACGGTCGCGGCCCGGCTCGTCCGGAGGAGGCGGGCTACGCGCCTCCGGCCGAGCAGGTCGCGCCCGAGCAGCATCAGCCGCCCTACCCCGAGCAAGGCGGCGGGTACGAGCAGGGCTACCAGCAGGGCGGGGGATACGGCCAGCAGGAGTACGGCGCGGGCGACTACACCCAATACGCCGAAAGCGTTCCGGGCGGTGGCTATGCCCCGCAGGGCGGCGGATACCCCGAGACCCAACACCGCGACTACGAGTACGGCGGCCAGGCCGCGGAGTACGGCCAGCCGGCCGACTACGGTGCGGCGGACTACGGTCAGCCGGCGGGCGCGGCCTACGGCGGGTACGGGCAGGGCGGCTATGGGGGCGCCGGAGCGGCGGTGACCCTGCAGCTCGACGACGGCAGCGGCCGGACCTATCAGCTGCGCGAGGGCTCCAACATCATCGGCCGCGGCCAGGACGCCCAGTTCCGGTTGCCGGACACCGGGGTGTCGCGGCGCCACCTGGAGATCCGCTGGGACGGGCAGGTCGCGCTCCTATCTGACCTCAACTCGACGAACGGCACCACCGTCAACAACGCACCGGTACAGGAGTGGCAGTTGGCCGACGGCGACGTCATCCGTCTGGGCCACTCGGAGATCATCGTTCGCATCCACTAGACGCACCGGGCTCAAAGCTGCCGTGCTTCGCCCCGCGGCGACGACCGTCCAAGTATCGTGACGTTGCTGATGTGCTCGGTATCACGGGTGCGACGAGGGGTGCGGCGCCAGGACGGAAAGGACGCCAGATGCAGGGACTAGTACTGCAGCTGACGCGTGCCGGATTTTTAATGTTGTTATGGGTATTCATCTGGTCGGTGTTGCGGGTCCTGCGGACCGATATCTACGCGCCGACCGGGGCAGTCATGGTGCGCCGCGGTTTGGCGTTGCGCGGCACCCTGTTGCCCGCACGCCAGCGCCGCACCGCCGCACGCTATCTGGTGGTGACCGAGGGGGCGTTGATGGGCGCTCGTATCACGCTCAGTGGGCAGCCGGTGTTGATCGGCCGCGCTGACGACTCGACGCTGGTGCTCACCGACGACTACGCCTCGACGCGGCATGCCCGGCTGTCTCAGCGTGGCTCGGAATGGTACGTCGAGGATCTAGGATCGACCAACGGCACTTACCTTGACAGGGCGAAGGTGACGACTGCGGTACGGGTTCCCATCGGGACGCCGATTCGTATCGGCAAGACGGCGATTGAGCTGCGCCCGTGAGCCGCGCCTACGACGAAGGCGCCGGCTTGGCGCATTTTCAAGCCGGGGTTGTGGGGGCACCTCCCGCGTGCGGGGGAGAGTGGCGCCCGTGAGCCTGGTCCTGCGATATGCCGCCCGCAGCGACCGCGGCCTGGTACGCGCCAACAATGAAGATTCGGTCTACGCCGGAGCCCGGCTGCTGGCCCTGGCCGACGGCATGGGCGGTCACGCGGCCGGTGAGGTGGCCTCCCAGCTGGTGATCGCCGCGCTGGCCCACCTCGACGACGACGAACCCGGTGGCGACCTGCTCGCCAAGCTCGATGCGGCGGTGCGCGCGGGCAATGCGGCCATCGCCGCGCAGGTCGAGATGGAACCCGACCTGGAAGGAATGGGCACCACACTTACCGCAATCCTGTTCGACGGCAACCGGATTGGGCTGGTGCACATCGGCGACTCGCGTGGCTACCTACTACGCGATGGTGAGCTCGTCCAGATCACCAAGGACGACACGTTCGTCCAAACCCTGGTCGACGAGGGCCGCATCACCCGGGAAGAGGCGCACAGCCACCCCCAGCGATCGCTGATCATGCGGGCGCTGACCGGCCACGAGGTGGAACCCACGCTGACCATGCGCGAGGCGCGCGCCGGCGATCGCTACCTGCTGTGCTCCGACGGACTGTCCGACCCGGTCAGCGACGAGACCATCCACGAGGCACTGCAGATCCCCGATGTCGCCGAAAGTGCTTACCGCCTGATCGAATTGGCGCTGCGCGGCGGCGGCCCGGACAACGTGACAGTGGTGGTCGCCGACGTCGTCGACTACGACTACGGCCAGACCCAGCCGATTCTGGCCGGCGCGGTATCCGGCGACGACGACCAGCTGACCACCCTGCCCAACACCTCCGCCGGCCGCGCCTCGGCCATCAGGCCCCGCGACGAGGTCGCCAAACGCGTTCCGCCACAAGAGGAACCATCTCGGCGGCAGCGATGGTCACGTCGACGGATGGCGATCGTCGTCACACTGATGGTGCTGCTGGTGCTCGCGGGTCTGGGCATCGGCCGGGCCATCATCCGCAGTAACTACTACGTCGCCGAATACCACGGCATGGTGTCGATCTTGCGGGCGTTGAGGCAACCGATCAAATAGGGTTCGTGCAGCGACATTCCCAGCAGCGACCCTTGGATGC
>NZ_LZKR01000097.1 GCF_001672915.1 Mycobacterium sp. 1245805.9
CGGCCTCGGCGGCCACGGCGGCAACGGTTACGGCGCGCCCGGCCTGGCGTTCGGGGGCAACGGCAGCCAGGGCGGCTCCGGCGGCATCACGGACAAGTTCTCCGGTGGCACCGATAACCCCATCGGACCGGTCGGTAGCGCCGGGGGGCAGGGCGGCGGCGGCGGCGGCGGTGCCGGCGGCGCGGGCGGGTCGGGTTCAATCGCCGGCGCCACGGGGAACAACGGCGCTACGCACATTCCCTAGCGCGAGCGTGCGCAAAATGCCGGCCAACAGGGCGTGTCGCCGTACAGACACGCACGCTCGCCGGTGGCGACGGCCGCCTAGCCGAACGCCGTGTCCAGGATCTCCTGCTGCTCGACGGCGTGCACCTTCGACGAGCCCGACGACGGCGCCGACATCGCCCGGCGCGAGATGCGCTTGAGCCCGGTCAGCTTGTCCGGCAACAACTCCGGCAGCTCGAGCCCGAACCGCGGCCACGCGCCCTGGTTGGCCGGCTCCTCCTGCACCCAGAAGAACTCCTCGACGGCCGGGTAGCGGTCCAGCGTCTCGTTCAGCCGGCGCTTGGGCAGCGGGGCCAGTTGCTCGATGCGCACGATCGCGACGTCGTCGCGGTTGTCCTTGGCCTTGCGGGCCACCAGCTCGTAGTAGATCTTCCCGCTGGTCAGCAGGATCCGTCGGACCTTGCTGCGATCGCCGATGCCGTCCTCGTAGGTGGGTTCCTCGAGCACCGAGCGGAACTTGATCTCGGTGAAGTCCTTGATATCGCTGACCGCAGCCTTGTTGCGCAGCATCGACTTCGGCGTGAACACGATCAGCGGGCGCTGGATGCCGTCGAGCGCGTGCCGGCGCAACAGGTGGAAGTAGTTGGACGGCGTCGAGGGCATCGCGATGGTCATCGAGCCCTCCGCCCACAGCTGCAGGAACCGCTCGATGCGCCCCGAGGTGTGGTCGGGACCCTGGCCCTCGTGCCCGTGCGGCAGCAGCAGCACCACGTTGGACAGCTGGCCCCACTTGGCCTCGCCGGAGCTGATGAACTCGTCGATGATCGACTGCGCGCCGTTGACGAAGTCGCCGAACTGGGCCTCCCACAACACGAGTGCGTCCGGGTTGCCCACGGTGTAGCCGTACTCAAACCCGACAGCGGCGTACTCCGACAGCGGGGAGTCGTACACCAGGAACTTGCCGCCGGTCGGGGTGCCGTCGAGGTTGGTCGCCAGCAGCTGCAGCGGTGTGAACTCCTCGCCGGTGTGGCGGTCGATGATCACCGAATGCCGCTGGGAGAAGGTGCCGCGTCGGGTGTCCTGCCCGGACAGCCGCACCAGTTTGCCCTCGGACACCAGCGAACCCAGCGCCAGCAGCTCGCCGAACGCCCAGTCGATCTTGCCCTCGTAGGCCATCTCGCGGCGCTTTTCCAGCACCGGCTGCACCCGCGGGTGCGCGGTGAAACCGTCTGGCACGGAAAGGAAAGCGTCGCCGATGCGGGCCAGCAGCGACTTGTCCACCGCAGTGGCCAGCCCCGCCGGGACCGGCTGGTCGGCCTCCACCGACGCGCTGGGCTGCACGCCGTGCTTCTCCAGGTCGCGGACCTCGTTGAACACCCGCTCCAGCTGGCCCTGGTAGTCGCGCAGCGCGTCCTCGGCCTCCTTCAGCGAGATGTCGCCGCGGCCGATCAGGGCCTCGGTGTAGCTCTTGCGGGCCCCGCGCTTGGTGTCCACGACGTCGTACATGTACGGGTTGGTCATCGACGGGTCGTCGCCCTCGTTGTGGCCGCGGCGCCGGTAGCACAGCATGTCGATGATGACGTCCTTCTTGAACCGCTGCCGGAAGTCGACGGCCAACTGGGCGACCCACACGCAGGCCTCCGGGTCGTCGCCGTTGACGTGAAAGATGGGCGCCCCCACCATCTTTGCGACGTCGGTGCAGTATTCGCTGGACCTGGAGTACTCCGGCGCGGTGGTGAAGCCGATCTGGTTGTTGACGATGATGTGGATGGTGCCGCCGACGCGGTAACCGGGCAGGTTCGCCAGGTTCAGCGTCTCGGCGACGACCCCCTGCCCGGCGAACGCGGCGTCGCCGTGCAGCATCATCGGGACCACGGAGAAGGCCTTCTCGTCGCCGTCGTCCTCTGCGCCGTGGTTCAGCAGGTCCTGCTTGGCCCGGACCAGGCCCTCCAGCACCGGGTCGACGGCCTCCAGGTGTGACGGGTTGGCGGTCAGCGAAACCTGAATGTCGTTGTCGCCGAACATCTGCAGGTACACGCCGGTAGCGCCCAGGTGGTACTTCACGTCGCCGGAGCCGTGCGCCTGCGACGGGTTGAGGTTGCCCTCGAACTCGGAGAAGATCTGCGAGTACGGCTTTCCGACGATGTTGGCCAGCACGTTGAGCCGGCCGCGGTGCGGCATCGCGATGACCACCTCGTCGAGGCCGTGCTCGGCGCACTGGTCGATGGCCGCGTCCATCATCGGGATCACGCTTTCCGCGCCCTCCAGCGAAAACCGTTTCTGCCCAACGTATTTGGTCTGCAGGAACGTCTCGAAGGCCTCGGCGGCGTTGAGCTTGCTCAGGATGAACTTCTGTTCGGCCACGGTCGGTTTGACGTGCTTGGTCTCGACCCGCTCCTGCAGCCACGCCTGCTGTTCGGGCTCGAGGATGTGGGTGTACTCCACGCCGATGTGGCGGCAGTACGCGTCGCGCAGCAGGCCCAGCACGTCGCGCAGCTTCTTGTACTCGCAGCCGGCGAAGCCGTTGACCTTGAACACCCGGTCGAGGTCCCACAGCGTCAGGCCGTGGTTGAGGATCTCGAGGTCGGGGTGGCTGCGGAACCGGGTGCTGTCCAGTCGCAGGGGGTCGATGTCGGCCATCAGGTGCCCGCGGTTGCGGTAGGCCGCGATCAGCTCCATCACCCGGGCGTTCTTGTCGACGATCGAGTCCGGGTTGTCGGTGCTCCAGCGCACCGGCAGGTACGGGTTGCCCAGCTCGCGGAAGATCTCGTCCCAGAAATCGTCCGAGAGCAGCATCTCGTGGATGGTGCGCAGGAAGTCGCCGGACTCCGCGCCCTGGATGATGCGGTGGTCGTAGGTGGAGGTCAGGGTGATCAGCTTGCCGATGCCCAGCTCGGCGATGCGTTCCTCGCTGGCGCCCTGGAACTCGGCGGGGTACTCCATGGCGCCGACGCCGATGATGGCGCCCTGGCCGGCCATCAGCCGGGGCACCGAGTGCACGGTGCCGATGGTGCCCGGGTTGGTCAGCGAAATCGTCACGCCCGCAAAGTCTTCCGCGGTCAGCTTGCCGTCGCGGGCGCGGCGCACGATGTCCTCGTAGGCGGTGACGAACTGCGCGAACCGCAGCTCCTCGCAGCGCTTGATGCCCGCCACCACCAGGGACCGCTTGCCGTCCTTGCCCTGCAGGTCGATGGCCAGGCCGAGATTGGTGTGTGCGGGCGTGACCGCGGTCGGCTTGCCGTCGACCTCGGCGTAGTGGCGGTTCATGTTCGGGAACTGCTTGATCGCCTGCACCAGCGCGTAGCCCAGCAGGTGGGTGAACGAGATCTTGCCGCCGCGGGTGCGCTTGAGCTGGTTGTTGATGACGATCCGGTTGTCGATCAGCAGCTTGGCGGGGATGGCGCGCACGCTGGTGGCCGTCGGCACGTCCAGCGACGCGGACATGTTCTTGACGACGGCGGCGGCCGCGCCGCGCAGCACCTGCACCTCGTCGCCCTCGGCCGGCGGGGGAGCGGCGGGCTTGGGCGGCGCAGCCGGGGCCTGTCGCTTATTCACCTCT
>NZ_LZKR01000098.1 GCF_001672915.1 Mycobacterium sp. 1245805.9
CGGCGCCGACCACCTCCGCATCGTCGTGGCCCCAGTGCCCGTTGGCCGGGGCGTCGTAGCCGGCGGCAGCCAGGTCGCGCTCGGGCTCGTAGGCGCCGGCGTCGCCGGCGCGGCGCCGCCGGCGCCGCCGCCAGGCGAAGGCCAACAACACCGCCAGCACCAGCAGCACCAGCACCGGGATGGCGGCGAGCAGCCACCACCACTGCCAGGTGAACTTCTTGGCGTGCGGGGGCATCGCCGCCGTGCTCGGCTGGTTCTGGCCGGACACCTGCAGGCCGGACAGCAACGGAGCCAGGTTGGCCGGGTCGGTGCTGAACGAGTTCTTCGCCCGGTTCCAGGAGATCTTGCCGCCGGTGAACTGCTGGGAAATCACGTCGCCGTCCACGGCCTGGTCGCCGACCGGGGCGCCCAGCTTGCCGCTCGCGCCGCGCAGCTTGTCCCACGCCGCCTTCATCGCGCCGCGCACGACGAACGCGCCGTGGTCGGACGTCCAGAAGATCACCGGTTTGTCAGCCGCGGCGAACGTGGCGATCTTGCTGGCCGGCCCGATGCCGCCGTCGGCCTCGTTGGCGGTGGGGAACCCGAGGTCGCTGCCGGCCGGGCCGCCGAGCGACTCGTACTTGGCGAGGATGTCGGTCTCGAGGGCGTTGGCCCCGGTGGCCGGGTTGAAGAACACCTTGCCGCCGGCGAAGTTCTGGGCGACCCCGTCACCGCCGATCGGATACGACCCGCCCTGCTTGACGCCCAGCGGGCCGCCGGCGCCGCCGGCCGCGCGCCAGGCCATGTTGATGGCCGCGTTCGGATCGATGGCTACCTGCAGGCCCTTGAGCTGGTCGGCCAGCGCCGCCGGGTTGGTGGTGAACTCCTTGGTTTTCCTGTTCCAGGAGATCTCGCCGCCGCTGAACTTCTGGGAGGTGACCTCGCCGGCGTAGGTTTCGTCGCCGACCGGCGCCCCGAGCACGCCGCCCGAGCTGCCGAGCTTGTCCCAGGCGGCGTTCAGCGCGCCGCGCACCACGAACGCGCCGTGGTCGGTCGTCCAGAAGATCACCGGCTTGTCGCTGGCCGAGAAGGTGGCCACGCGGCTGTCCGGTCCGGCCAGCCCGGGAACCTCGTTGATGGTGGGGAATCCGAGATCGCTGCCGGCCGGGCCGCCGAGCGACTCGTATTTGTCCAGGATCGGGCCGTAGACGAACTTGGCGCCGGTGTCGGTGGTGTAGAACATCTTGCCGCCGTCGAAGTCCAGCGCGAATCCGTCGCCGGCCGGGTACACGTCGCCCTTGCGGGGGCCGAGCGGTGAGGTGTCGCCGCCGGCCTTCTCCCAGGCGGCCATCATGGCGGCCTCGGCGTCGCCGATCGGGGACGCCGAAGCGGCGGGGCCCAGCAGCGCGGCCGCCACCACCGCGGTCGCCACGCCGACCAGCGCGCGCCCGATCAGCCTGCGCATTCGACCCCTCTGCCCGCTCACCAAGCCTCCCAGGCCCGTATACCTGGCCATGCCGCACCTGCAGACCCGTTACGAACCGCATTATCGCCGGGCTCGCATAACTTTGCCCTTGCCGACGAGAAATGCGAAGTCAAATCACGAAAATTGCGAAAACGGAGACCGCGCCGATGTCGAAATGATGCCCCAGCATGCCCGTACCGCGACCAACCACGGCTTCCGGCGCCCCGATCGCCCGTTTGCCGATGTGCCACGCTGCACTCGGTATACGAGAAACACATGTGCCGACGGTACGTGAAGCCGTTAGCTGGTCGTCAATCTAGGGGGCCAATAGACCAATTGGGCCATTCATCATCGGGCCCCACGCACGGCCGCGCCGCAGTCCTTGCGCGGCAACCACATTGCTCAGACGCCGAGGCTGCGGCCGATGATCTCCTTCATGATCTCGGTCGTGCCGCCGTAGATCGTCTGCACCCGCGCGTCCAGATAGGCTCGGGCGACGGGGTATTCGCGCATGTAGCCGTAGCCGCCGTGCAGCTGCAGGCAGCGGTCGATCAGATGCACCTGCTTCTCGGTGGAATACCACTTGGCCATCGCGGCCTGCTCGGCCGTCAGCTTCCCGTCCAGGTGCAGGCGGACGAACTCGTCGACCATGATGCGGACCACGGTGGCCTCGGTCGCCAGCTCGGCGAGCAGGAATCGGCTGTTCTGGAAGCTGCCGATGGGCTTGCCAAAGGCCTTGCGCTCCTTGGTGTATTGCAGCGTCTGCTCCAGCACACCTTCCATCGCGGCGGCGGCCATGACGGCGATGTTGATCCGCTCCTGCGGCAGGTTCTGCATGAGGTAGATGAACCCCATGCCCTCCTCGCCGAGCAGGTTTTCGGCCGGCACCTTGACGTCGCTGAACGACAGCTCGGCGGTGTCCTGGGCGTCCAGGCCGATCTTGTCGAGGTGGCGGCCCCGTTCGAAGCCCTCCATGCCACGCTCGACGACCAGCAGGCTGAAGCCCTGCGCGCCCTTCTCGGGGTCGGTCTGGGCGACCACGATCACCAGGTCGGAGTTGATTCCGTTGGTAATGAACGTCTTTGACCCGTTCAGCACGTAGTGATCGCCCTGCTTGACCGCGCGGGTCTTGATGCCCTGCAGGTCGCTGCCGGTTCCCGGTTCGGTCATCGCGATGGCGGTGATCATTTCCCCGGTGCAGAACTTGGGCAGCCAGCGCTGCTTCTGTTCCTCGTTGGCCAGCTTCAGCAGGTACGGCGCGATGATGTCGTTGTGCAACCCGAAGCCGATGCCGCTGTAGCGCCCGAGGGTGGTCTCCTCGGTGATGATCGTGTTGTAACGGAAGTCGGGGTTGCCTCCCCCGCCGTATTCCTCCGGCACCGCCATGCCCAGGAAGCCCTGCTTGCCGGCCTCTAACCACACGCCCCGGTCGACGATCTTCGCCTTCTCCCATTCCTCGTGGTAGGGCGCCACGTGGCGATCGAGGAAGCCGCGGTAGGACTCGCGGAACAAATCGTGCTCGGGCTCGAAAAGGGTGCGCTCGTATTTGATGGCACTGCCCATGGATGACCTCCGCTGACCTCCGGGCGAATGGGACTCTGTCGCCAAGATATACCAACCAGCCGGTTGGTCGGCGGGCGGCGGGGTTGCGGGCCGCTACTGCGCGGCGAACTCGCGCAGGCTGGCGGCCAGCGCGACGGGAACGCGGGCGCGGATGCGGGTGCCGTCGGCATTGTGCTCCTCCTGCTGCACGCGCCCGCCGGCGTGCAGCCGGGCCACCAAATCGCCGCGGTCGTAGGGGATCACCACGTCGACGGCCGTGTCGGTGGGGGCGGCGAGCTCGGTCATCCGCCGTTGCAACGCGTCGATGCCCTCGCCGGTGCGCGCGGACACGAACACGGCCCCGGGCAGCCCGTGCCGAAGCTTGGCCAGCGCCAGGTCGCTCGCGGCGTCCACCTTGTTGACCACCAGCAGCTCGGGCGGCGAGTCGCCGTGATGGTCGGCGACCACTTCGGAGATCACCTGGCGGACCGCGTTGATCTGGGCGATCGGGTTGACGTCGGAGCCGTCCACGACGTGCACCAGCAGATCGGCGTCGACGACCTCCTCCAGGGTGGAGCGGAACGCCTCGACCAGCTGGGTGGGCAGGTGCCGCACGAAGCCGACCGTGTCGGTGAGGACGGCGGGCCGGCCGTCGGCCAGCACGGCGCGCCGGGTGGTGGGCTCCAGGGTGGCGAACAGCGCGTCCTGCACCAGCACCCCGGCCCCGGTCAGCGCGTTGAGCAGGCTGGATTTCCCGGCGTTGGTGTAGCCGACGATCGCGATCGAGGGGACGTCGCTGGCCAGCCGGCGGCTGCGCTGGGTGTCGCGGGCCTGCTTCATGTCCTTGATCTCGCGGCGCAGCTTGGACATCCGTTCGCGGATGCGCCGCCGGTCGGTCTCGATCTTGGTCTCACCGGGACCGCGCAGCCCCACGCCGCCGCCGCTGCCGCCGGCGCGGCCGCCGGCCTGCCGGGACATCGACTCACCCCAGCCGCGCAGCCGGGGCAGCATGTACTCCATCTGGGCCAGCGACACCTGGGCCTTGCCCTCCCGGCTGGTGGCGTGCTGGGCGAAGATGTCCAGGATCAGCGCGGTGCGGTCGATGACCTTGACCTTCACCGCCTTTTCCAGCGCGGTCAGTTGCGCCGGGGACAGCTCGCCGTCGCAGATGACGGTGTCGGCGCCGGTGGCCAGGACCACCTCGCGCAGCTCGGCGGCCTTGCCGGACCCGATGTAGGTCGACGGGTCGGGCCGGTCGCGGCGCTGGATGAGCCCCTCGAGCACCTGCGAGCCGGCGGTTTCGGCCAGGGCCGCCAGCTCGGCCATGCTGGCCTGGTTGTCGGCGGCGCTGCCCTCGGTCCACACGCCCACCAGCACCACGCGCTCGAGGCGCAGCTGGCGGTACTCGACCTCGGAGACGTCGGCGAGTTCGGTGGACAGCCCCGCGACCCGGCGCAGCGCCGATCGGTCCTCGAGGGCGAGTTCGCCCGCACTGGGCTCTAGATCCGGTTGATCGGGAAAGGGAGTTTCGGGATTCGTCATAGGCAATTAGCAATAGTGCACGCTAAATCGGTGCAGCGCACCTGATTTAACGCCCCTGGGTGCGCCACCATTCCTCACTGATCTCGCCGCGGGCCACCAGCACCGACGGTCCGCGCAAGTAGCTGGTGGCGTCGGTGACGGTGACGACGACGTCGCCGCCGGGCACCCGCACGGTCAGCGTCCCGGTGTCGGCGCCGCCGGCGGCCAGCGCGGCGACGGCGGCCGCGACGGTCCCGGTGCCGCACGAGCGGGTCTCCCCCACCCCGCGCTCGTGGACGCGCATCCGGACCATCCCGTCGACGGGTGACGTGAGCACCTCGACGTTGACCCCCTCGGGGAACTGGGCGCGGTCGAACTGCACCGGCGCGCCGACGTCGAGGGCCGCCAGCCCGTCGGCGTCGAGTTGCGGGTCCACGCAGGCCAGGTGAGGGTTGCCCACGTCGACCGCCAGCCCGGCGAACCGCCTGCCGCCGATGACGGCCTCCCCGGACCCGAGCCGGTTGGCCTTGCCCATGTCGACGGTGACGTCGGCGTCGGTGTCGTCGGCGTGGTGCAGGGTGACCGGGCGCGCGCCGGCCAGCGACCCGACGACGAACTCGTCGCGGGATTCCAGGCCGGCGGCCCGCAGGTAGTGCGCGAACACCCGCACGCCGTTGCCGCACATCTGCGCGGTCGAGCCGTCGGCGTTGCGGTAGTCCATGTACCAGTCACCGGCGCCCACGCCGTCCGGCAGGCGCTCGAGCACGCCGGCCGCCGCCGCGGCGCCCGCGGTGGTGATCCGCAGCACCCCGTCGGCGCCCAGCCCCCGGCGCCGGTCGCACAGCGCGGCCACCCGGGCGGCGGTCAGCGCCAGCGCGGCATCGAGGTCGGGCAGCAGCACGAAATCGTTCTGCGTGCCGTGGCCCTTGGCGAAGAGCATGCAGTTCAGGGTACTTGGCGCCACGCCCGCAACGCCTCGTCAACGAGCCCCTCGGCACCGGCGCCGAGCCAGTGCACCCGGTGGTCCCGGCGAAACCACGACCGTTGCCGCCGCACGTAGCGCCGGGTGCCCACGTACGTCTGCTCCCGCGCGTCGCGCAGCTGATCCGGCCCGCCGCCGGCGTCGAGCGCCGCCAGCACCTGCGCGTAGCCCAGGGCGCGCGCGGCGGTGACCCCGTCGCGCAGGCCCTCGCCCAGCAGGCCGCGGACCTCGTCGACCAGCCCCTGCTCGAACATCGCGTCGGTGCGGCGGGCTAATCGCTCGTCGAGAAGCGTTGTATCGCAATCCAATCCGATGATGACGGTGTCCCAGCGCGGAGAGCCGATGCGCGGCGCGGAGGCGGCGAACGGTTGTCCGGTGAGCTCGACGACCTCCAGGGCGCGCACCGTGCGTCGGCCGTCGGTGGGCAGGATCGCCGCGACCGCGGCCGGGTCCCGGCGGGCCAGCTCGGCGTGCAGCTCGCCCACCCCCACCTCGGCGAGGCGGCGCTCCCAGCGGGCCCGCACCGCGGGGTCGGTGGCCGGGAAGGACCAGTCGTCGAGCAAGGACTGGACGTAGAGCATCGAGCCGCCCACGATCACCGGCACCGCGCCCCGGGCGGCGATCGCCTCGATGTCCGCGGCGGCGCCCGCCTGGTAGCGGGCGACTGTCGCGGTCTCGGTGACGTGCAGGACGTCGAGCTGATGGTGCGGAATGCCGCGGCGCTGCTCGGCGGGCAGCTTGGCGGTGCCGATGTCCATGCCGCGGTAGAGCTGCATGGCGTCGGCGTTCACGACCTCCGCGCCGACCCGTTCCGCAAAGTCCAGCGCCAGCTGCGACTTGCCGGTGCCGGTGGGCCCGATGATCGCGAGCGGTCGGTTCATGGCTGCCAGACGCCGGCGAAGTAGCCCACACCGTAGGGCGCACCCCGGTAGAGCTCCTTGGCCGACCGCGGCCCCGGCTCGGTCAGCCCGGCCAGCACCCCGAACGCGACCCGCCCCAGGATCTGCGGCGGCAGCTGGGCCAGGGCGGCGGCGTCGCCGTCGGCCAGCGCGTCGTCCAGGGCCAGCTGCGCCGCCGCGTCCTCCGGGTGATGGCCGCCGGGGGCGGCCGGGGTGAGGGTGTTCGCGCCGTCGGCCACCACCAGCACGCCGACCGGATCGGGCGTCCGGTCGATCTCCGCGCGCAGCCGCCGGCCGTGGGCCAGCGCGGCGTCGGCGTCGTGGTCGCCGCGGTAGACGCGAACCTGCACACGGGCGTCGGGGCGGGCCTGGCCGCGCGCCCAGCCGGCCAGCAACGCGCACACCGGGAGGTCGGCGGCCCGGCGCGCCTGCGGCGACAGTCGCACCGGCACGTCGACGCCGAAGCCGGCGAACGTGCTGCTGGAGTCGGGGCCGACGACCTCGTCGGCCGGGCCGGTGCCGATCGCCACCCAGCGCGGCGGCAACAAGGCGGCCGCGGCCAGGGCCGCCGCGGTCAGGTCGGCCACCTCGGCGGCGGCCGCCCCGGCCAGCTCGGGAACGAGCACCGGCGCAGCGGGAACGATCGCGATGGCGCTCAGCACGCAACCACCCTAACGAGGCGCTACGTGATCGTCGGGCTTCCCTCCGGCGCCGGCGGGGACACACCGGGAACCTCCCGCGGCACGTCCAGCCCCGTCTCGGCCACCAGCGAGGCGGCCTCCCCGCGCGCCAGGGCGACCGTCGCGATGATCACCAGGGCCACCGCCGAAACCAGCACCAGCGCGGCGGGGCCCTCGGTGTAGAGCGTCTCGTCGAGCACGGTGACCCCCAGCACGCCGGCCACCACCGGCTTGCACACGGTCATCGTGGGTAAGGACGCCGTCAGCGCGCCGGCGCGGAAGGCGGACTGCTGAAAGACCATTCCGCACACGGCGACCGCCAGCCAGGGATAGAACTCGGGCGCGGTCAGCACGGCGCCCGCGCCGTCCTCGGCCACCTCCACGACGCCCTTGGTCAGCACCGCGAACAACGCCAGCGACGAACCCGCCACCACGGCCAGCAGCACCGCCGCGACCGGACGTCCCTTCCAAACCCGGGCCGCCAGCACACACCCGACCAACAACGGCCCCATCACCGCGACCACGATGAGCCACGTCGACAGCGGCGCCCGCTGCCGGCCGTTGGTCGGGTCACCGACGATGATCACCACCGCCAGGGCGGCCGCCAGCACCGCCGCCCACACCCACTCCCAGCGGGTCACCCGTTGGTGGGTCAGGCGGGCGTAGATGGGCAACGCGAACAGCAGCGCGGTCACCTGCAGCGACGTGACCAGCACCACCGAGCCCCACGCCAGCGCGCCGGCCTGCAGGCTGTAGTTGGTGATCGCGGCCAGCCCGCCGAGCCACCACCGCTTGTCGCGCAACGACATCCGGAACAGCTCGAGGTGGCCGACTTCCTTGTCGGTGATCTCGTGCGCGGACCGCTGCCGGATCACGTCGCCGACCGCGGAGGCGAGCGCGGCGCACAAGGCGATCAGCGCGGCGACGTCAACTTTCGTCATGGGGACCCCTCACCAGCGTTCCGCCCGAAAGCTGTATGTACACGTGCCGTTCCCTAACAGTTCAACGACCACTGTAGTGGGGCGCGCGGGGGTCTCGACCCCAACGAACCCCGGCGATCCGCCGACGAACCGGGCCGCACCTGGGAAAAACCTGCGGGATTTTTCGCGATTCGGCCATCGCGATCCACCCCCTCGAAAGCCACGGCGAAAAAGACCATTGGCCTGTGCCACGGTACCGGGCCCGGCGCCGTCGCCAAATGGCCGCAGCGCCGGTGGAATCGAACCGTTATCCCCGGTGCGACGGGCCGCGCCCGGGTCGGTGCGCGGGCCTGCCCCGGCGTTTGCGAAGCTGGCCGACGCGGGCGAACGCCGGTGGCGCCAAAACAGTAGGCGCGCTTCGCCCGCCAAGCTGCTTGAATACTGTTGGAACCGGTCAACGAGCGTAAGGAGCCGCCACGCGCGGCAGGCGCGCGGGACATCACCGCGCGAGTTGCAGAAGGGTTGGTAACGAGCGCATGACGTCCGACGAGCCCGGCAGCAGCGCCCCACCCAAGCCCGTGCCGCGCCCGGGCCCGCGTCCCGGACCCCGGCCGGTGAGCTCGGGTCCGCGGCCCGCGCCGGTGGTCGCCCACCCGACCAGCGATCCGCACCGGTTCGGACGCGTCGACGACGACGGCACCGTCTGGCTGATCAGCTCGGCCGGCGAACGCATCGTCGGCTCGTGGCAGGCCGGCGACCGCGAGGCCGCCTTCGCCCACTTCGGCCGACGCTTCGACGACCTGAGCACCGAGGTCACCCTCATGGAGGAACGGCTGGCGTCGGGAACCGGGGACGCCCGCAAGATCAGGGCGCACGCCGCCGAGCTGTCCGAGACGTTGCCGACCGCGAGCGTCCTGGGCGACGTCGACGGCCTCGCGGCCCGGTTGGCCAGCCTGGTCGAGCGCGCCGAGGCGGCCATCGCCGAGGGCCGCTCCAAGCGCGAGGAGCATCGGGCCGCGCAGACCGCCCGCAAGGAGGCCCTGGCCGCCGAGGCCGAGGACCTGGCCGCCAACGCGACGCAGTGGAAGGCCGCCGGCGACCGGCTGCGGGCAATCCTCGACGAGTGGAAGACGATCAGCGGCCTGGACCGCAAGGTCGACGACGCGCTGTGGAAGCGCTATTCGGCCGCGCGCGACACTTTCAACCGGCGGCGCGGATCCCACTTCGCCGAGCTGGACCGGGAGCGATCCGGGGTCCGCCAGTCCAAGGAACGGCTCTGCGAGCGCGCCGAGGAACTGTCCGATTCGACGGACTGGACCGCCACCAGCGCCGAGTTCCGCAAGCTGCTCACCGAGTGGAAGGCGGCCGGGCGGGCGACCAGGGAAGTCGACGACGCCCTGTGGCGGCGCTTCAAGGCGGCCCAGGACTGCTTCTTCACCGCCCGCAACGCGGCGGCGGCGGAAAAGGACGCCGAGTTTCGCGCCAACGCCACCGCCAAGGAGGCGCTGCTGGCCGAGGCGGAGAAGATCGACACCGGCAACCTCGAAGCGGCGCGGGCGGCGTTGCGGTCCATCGCCGACAAGTGGGACGCCATCGGAAAGGTGCCGCGGGAACGCTCCGCCGAGCTGGAGCGGCGCCTGCGCGCGGTCGAGAAGAAGGTGCGTGACGCCGGCGACGCGGATTGGTCCGACCCGCAGGCGCAGGCCCGCGCCGAACAGTTCCGCACTCGCGCCGAGCAATACGAACAGCAGGCGCAGAAAGCGGCGGCGGCCGGCCGGACCAAGGAGGCCGACGAGGCCAGGGCCAACGCGGAACAGTGGCGGCAATGGGCCGAAGCGGCCGCCGAGGCGTTAACGCGCCGGTCCTAGCCGTTCGACGGGGTTTCGGGGTCGTCCGGTTTGTCGAGGGTATCCAGCAGGGTCATCGACTGCTGCTGAGCCGCGACCCGGCGCCGCTCCTCCTCGGCGGCCAGGTGCACGACGGTGCGCGCCCAGACCAGGCGGGCCCAGTGAAACGTCAGCACCATCACGGTGATCCACGCGAGGATCAGCCCCACACCCGGCCCGGGATGCCCGGCGGCGACGGTCTGGCGCGACCAGACCGCCAACAGCCCGGCGCCGGAGGCGATCGCCGAGCCCGCCAGCGCGACCCAGGCCAGCGCCCAGCGCCGTGTCATCAGCGCCAGCATCGAAAAGCCCACGCCGAACACCAGTGCCAGCCAGGTGAACACGCGCGACGGCAGGGCCACCGCGGCGGCGCCGGCGCCGTGGCTGGAGAACAGCACGTCCCAGCCGCGCACGTGCCCGGTGTGCGGCAGGATGAACGAAGCGAGCAGCACGAAGACCAGGATCGCGACCACCAAAGCCCTTGGGCCGGGCTCGATCTCGCCGGCCACCCGGCGTTCGGCCGCGTCGATTTCGGTCCGCAGCGCGTCGATGTCGGTGTGTTCTTTCTTCATCGGTTACATCCCAGGGGTTCTCGTTGCTCGGTGGCCGGGCCGACGCCGGGCATGCCCAGGCCGATCGTGCGCGGGCGCCGTCCGGCGGCGTGGGCGTCGCCGGCCCGGGTGAGGCGGTGGCCCAGGATGCCGGCGTCGGCGATCAGGTGGTGCGGCGCCGCCTCGGTGATTTCCGTGGTGACGATGTCGCCGGGCCGCACCCCTTCGTTCGAGGCGAAGTGGACCAGCCGGCCGTCGCGCGCGCGTCCCGTCATGCGCGCCGTGCGGGCGTCCTTACGCCCTTCGCCGGTGGCGACGAGCAATTCGACCCGCTGCCCGATCAGCGCGCGGTTGCCCTCCAGCGAGATCTGCTCCTGCACCGCGACGAGGCGCTCGTAGCGTTCCTGCACAACGGCTTTCGGCAGCTGCCCGTCGAATTCGGCGGCGGGGGTGCCGGGCCGCTTGGAGTACTGGAAAGTGAACGCCGCCGCGAAGCGCGCCCGCCGCACGACGTCGAGGGTGGCGGCGAAATCCTCTTCGGTCTCGCCGGGAAATCCGACGATCAGGTCCGTGGTGATCGCCGCGTGCGGCATGGCGGCCCGGACGCGTTCGATGATGCCCAGGTAGCGCTCGGCGCGGTACGAGCGGCGCATCGCGCGCAGCACCCGGTCGGATCCCGACTGCAGCGGCATGTGCAGGGCCGGGCAGACGTTGGGGGTCTGCGCCATCGCCTCGATGACGTCGTCGGTGAACTCGGCCGGGTGCGGCGAGGTGAACCGCACGCGTTCCAGCCCGTCGATGCGCCCGCAGGCCCGCAGCAACTCGGCGAAGGCGCCGCGATCGCGGGGCAGCGCCGGGTCGGCGAAGGAGACCCCGTACGCGTTGACGTTCTGGCCCAGCAGGGTGATTTCGAGCACGCCGTCGTCGACCAGCGATTGGACCTCGGCGAGGATGTCGGCCGGGCTGCGGTCGACCTCCTTGCCGCGCAGCGACGGCACGATGCAGAAGGTGCAGCTGTTGTTGCACCCCACGGAGATGGAAACCCAAGCGGCGTAGGCGGATTCGCGGGCGCTCGGCAGCGACGACGGGAACTGCTGCAGCGCCTCGGCGATCTCCACCTGCGCCACCTTGTTGTGCCGGGCGCGGTCGAGCAGCGTCGGCAACGAACCGATGTTGTGCGTGCCGAAGACGACGTCGACCCACGGGGCCTTGCGCAGCAGCGCGTCGCGGTCCTTTTGGGCCAGGCAGCCCCCCACCGCGATCTGCATCTCGGGGTTGCCCCGCTTGCGCGGGGCCAGGTGGCTGAGGTTTCCGTACAGCTTGTTGTCGGCGTTCTCCCGCACGGCGCAGGTGTTGAAGACCACCACGTCGGCTTCTCCAAATTGGGCCCCGTCGGCCGCCCGCCGGTAGCCAGCCGCCTCCAGCAGGCCCGCCAACCGCTCGGAGTCGTGGACGTTCATCTGGCAGCCGTAGGTGCGCACCTGGTAGGTACGCGCGGGAGCCAGCGTCGACGTCACGGGGCCATGGTACGGCGACCGGGGTCGGCCGAATGAACCCGCAGCTCAGACCCGTCGGCGCTCGCGTTCGGCGGCCAGCTCGGCGAGCACCACCTCGCACGCCAGGTTCTGGCCGTAGCCGCGGCGCGCCAGCATCCCGACCAGCCGGCGACTCAGCCGCGCGTCGTCGCCGCTCAGCGTCTCCCGCCGCAGCTTGGCCCGCACCAGCTCTTCGGCGCGGTCCCGCTCGGCGGCGGCGTCGATCCCGGCCAGCGCGGCGCCGATCACCTCTTTGCCGACGCCCTTGGTCCGCAGCTCGGCGGCCAACGCGCGCCGGCTCTTTCCCGCCCTCGTCCGCCGGGACTCGACCCACTGCTCGGCGAACTCGGCGTCGTTCACCAGGCCGACGGCGGCCAGCCGGTCGAGCACCCGCTCCCGCACGTCGTCGGGATAGCCACGTTTGGACAGCTGGCCCGACAGCTCGGCCCGGGTGCGCGATCTCGCGGTGAGCAGGCGCAGGCACAGCGCCCGCGCCTGCTCCTCGCGGGAGGGCTCAGAAGTCGACGGGGGCGGGCAGGACGTCGTCATCGGTCACCACGGCGCCAATGCCGAGCTTTTCCTTGATCTTCTTCTCGATCTCGTTGGCGATGTCGGTGTTCTCCATCAGGAAGGTGCGCACGTTCTCCTTGCCCTGGCCGAGCTGCTCGCCCTCGTAGGTGAACCACGAACCAGACTTGCGGATGAAGCCCTGATCCACCCCCATGTCGATCAGCGAGCCCTCGCGGCTGATGCCGCGCCCGTAGAGGATGTCGAATTCGGCCTGCTTGAACGGCGGCGACACCTTGTTCTTGACGACCTTGACCCGGGTGCGGTTGCCGACCGCGTTGGTGCCGTCCTTGAGCGTCTCGATCCGGCGCACATCCATGCGCACCGACGCGTAGAACTTCAAAGCCTTTCCGCCCGTGGTGGTTTCGGGGCTGCCGAACATGACTCCGATCTTCTCCCGGAGCTGGTTAATGAAGATCGCAGTGGTTCCCGAGTTGTTGAGCGCACCGGTCATCTTCCGCAGCGCCTGACTCATCAGCCGGGCCTGCAGACCGACATGACTGTCGCCCATCTCGCCCTCGAGCTCCGCGCGCGGCACCAAGGCCGCCACCGAGTCGATGACCAGAATGTCGAGCGCGCCGGAACGGATCAGCATGTCGGCGATCTCCAGGGCCTGCTCACCGGTGTCCGGCTGGCTGACCAGCAGCGAGTCGGTGTCGACGCCGAGTTTCTTGGCGTAGTCCGGGTCCAGGGCGTGCTCGGCGTCGATGAACGCCGCGACACCGCCGGCGGCTTGGGCGTTGGCCACCGCGTGCAGCGCGACGGTGGTCTTACCCGAGGATTCCGGGCCGTAGATCTCCACGACCCGGCCACGTGGCAGGCCGCCGATGCCCAGTGCCACGTCCAGTGCGATGGATCCGGTCGGGATGACCGAGATCGGCTGGCGCATCTCGTCGCCGAGACGCATCACCGAGCCTTTGCCGTAGCTCTTCTCGATCTGGGCCATCGCCAGTTCGAGGGCCTTCTCGCGGTCGGGGGCTTGCGTCATGATGCCTCTTTCTATCGTCGTTGGGTTCTTCTGACCGGTATCGGTCGGTTGGCGGTGACCCTAGGCGCGGGGTCCGACAAGTCCCCGAACGCTCACCACACTAGCCGAACACCTGTTCGATTCAAGGAGACACGCCGGGCGCCGCGACGGCGTATGGCAACATTTGCTACCGAAAGGCGCTGACGGGGCTGAAACCAGAGGAAACCGGTGCGAATCCGGTGCGGTCCCGCCACTGTGATCGGGGACGGACACGTCCTACCCGAGAGCCAGATACTCACCGTCAGCGCTTCCTCACGAGAACTGGGGCGGATTTCCCCTTAAGAGGATTGGTTGCGCATGGACATTTCTGCCGAGCTGGCCGAAATATCTTCCTACAAAAGGTTTTTCACGTTCACCGTCGGCGGCGCCGCGGCGGGGTGGCATCCGGTCGGGCAGTCATACGCCGACGGTTTCACCGATCTGATCGAGGTCACCGCCCGGCGCTATCACACGTCGGACCTGCGGATCGCCGCCTCGGTGGTTCATCTCGGCCACGCCACGCGGTTGTGGTCGCCGGTGCTGGCGTGCGCGCTGGGCCACGGCGTGGTCCCCGATCTCAAATGCCTGCAACGCGCAGACGACGGGGCGCAGCTGCGCATTCCCGAGCCCGTCGGGCAGGCCGTGGACCGGCCGTCGGCGAAGTTGCTGTACCGCCTCGTCGTCCGGGGGCACATGAAACCGTTCGCCGCCGGGCTGCGGGTCAAGCTGGCGCCGGCCCTGCTGGCGGGCAACATCGCGTCCGCGCTGCTCGGGGCGTCGCGCGCGCTGCTCATCGCGCGCCCCGACCTGCGGCCCTCGATCGTCGAGATGACGGAGTCCCTGCTGGACACCGGCATGCTGGCCGGATCGGGCGTGATCACCGACTCGCATCTGGGTTTCCGCCGGCGCAGCTGTTGCCTGTTCTATCGCATTCCCGGGAGATCCGTCTGCGGCGACTGCGTGTTTCGCCGGGCGGAGCGGCGGCCGGGACGGAAATGAGTGTGCACTGAGGGCTTTTAGTGTGTATCCAGGGCGCTCGAAACGCCCGAATCGCGCCACCAGCTCACACGCAAAGCCGTCACTGCACACTCACCACTGATCGCGCGGCACGTCGAAATCGACGCACAGGGCGCGCCAGACGTCGCGGGGGTCGACCCCGTCCTCGATCGCCTGGGCGGCGGTGCGGCCGCCGAACCCGGTCAGCACGTGATCCACCAGCACCGACGCGCCGTAGGTGGAACCGAACCGCAACACAACCCGCTCGTTGAACTCCGTCAGCCGCACGCACGCCAACATACCCAGGGAGCTACCCCGCCAAAGCCAGCGCTTCCCGGCACACCCACACCGGGTCGGCGACGTCGGCAATGCCGGCGGCGGCCCGGCGCGCGGCGTCGCGGTAGCCGGGCGACGACAGCACCTCGCCCACCGCGGCCGCCAGCGCATCGGCGCTCAGCGGCCGGATCAGCCGCCCGCTCCCCTGGCGCACCACCCGATTGGCCATCTCCCACTGGTCCCCGCCGCCGGGCACCACCACCAGCGGCACGCCGGCCAGCAGCGTCTTGCTCACGATCCCGTGGCCGCCGCCGCAGATCATCAGGTCGGCCTGCGCCAGCAGGTCGGACTGGCGCCCCAGCCCGGCCACCGCGTACGGCGGCAGCGTCAGCTCCGCCCCGCCGAGGCGCGAGACCACCAGGCGCGAGCCCGCGGGCAGCGTCTCGCCGGGCACCAGGCACTCCAGCGCGGCTTCGGCCAGGCCCGACATCCCGGTCGACGCGGTCGACGGCGCGACCACCACCACCGGGCCGGGGCCGGGCTGGACGTCGAGCACCCGATCGGTGGGCTCGAAGTGCAGCGGCCCGACGAGGACGGCCTCCTCCGGCCAGTCCGGGCGCGGCACCTCCAGCGCGGGCAGCGTGGCGATGAGGCGCCGCAACGGCCCGGGGTCGACGGCGGGCAGGCCGATCTCGAGGCGGGCGGCCGCGCGCTGCTTGATGCCGGCGCGCCAGGAGCGCCCGGTCAGCGCCCGCATGGTGACGTCGCGCAGCCGGCCGCGGAAGCCGGTGCCCGGCGCCAGCCCGCTGCCGATCGGCGGCAGCCCCTTCGACGGCAGGTACAGCGGGTGCGGGTTGAGCTCGATCCATGGGATCCCCAGCAGCTCGGCGGCCATCCCGCCGCCCGCGGTGATGACGTCCGAGACCACCAGATCGGGCGCCAGGTCGCGCAGCGCCGGGACGTTGAGCACGGCCATCCGCGCGGCGCGGCGGTGGATTCGGGCGCCGGCGTCGATGTCCTCGTCGGTGGCGGCGAGCCCATCCAACTCGGCGGCGTCGATGCCGGCCGCGCGGGCGGCGTCCGTCCATTCCGCGCCGGTGAACAGGACGGGCCGATCGCCCGCCTCGGCGAAGCGCTGGCACAGCGCGATCGCGGGGAACGAGTGCCCGGGATCCGGCCCGGCGACCACGGCGACGCGCATCGACCCCACCCTGCCACAGCGCCGCGCCGCCACGCACCGCCCTGCTCGAATAGGCTGGCGGCCATGACCGAGCTCACTGACACAGGCGTCGCGAACACCCGCACGGTCGAGGGTTTCCTGAACGCGCTTCAAGATTCGGACCTCGAGGCCGCCGAGGCCGCACTGGACGACAACCTCGTCTACGAGAACGTCGGCCTGCCCACGATCCGCGGCCGCGCCCGGGCGATCAAGCTGTTCCGCTCGATGGAGGGCCGCGGGGCGTTCGAGGTGAAGATCCACCGCATCGCCGCCGACGGCGCGGCGGTGCTCACCGAGCGCACCGACGCGCTGATCGTCGGCCCGCTGCGGCTGCAGTTCTGGGTCTGCGGCGTGTTCGAGGTGCACAACGGGCGAATCACGCTGTGGCGGGACTACTTTGACTTCTTCGACGTGTTCAAGGCGACCCTGCGTGGCCTGGCGGCGCTGGTCGTGCCGTCGCTGAAGGCTTCGTTCTAGCGCCGGGGCAACCCGCCCAGCTCGTCGAACGCCTGCGCCCAACCCAGTAGGCGATCGGTCGCGTCGACCAGCTCGTCGCGGTAGCGCTGCTGCGCCGCGCCGGCCCCGTCGCCGTTCGCCGACGACACCAATTGCGCTGCGGCGGTGACCATTTCGTTGTACTGGCGCACGCCGGCGCTCAACTGCGCGGTGAACGCGTTGATGGTGGGCGCCAGATGCGACCGCGACGACTCGGCGTACTGCGCCGCCCGCTCCATCGACACCACCTCTGCGGCGGTGGCCGCCATCGCCGCAGAGGTCTTGCCGGCCGCGGCGGTCAGATCACGGATCTCGTCCGCCGGCAGCATGGCGCCGCGCTCGATCACGCCCAACAGCGAGGAGAACCCGCGCTCGGAGGCGCCCAGCGCGTACATCGCGGGCCGGGCGGCGGAGCCGGGCGGCGGCAGCCAGCGGGTGTTGGCGGACCGCGGCGCCGGCAGTGGCTCGGCGCGCAGCCAGCGGTAGCGCAGCAGCAACAGCGTCGCCGGGATCGCCAGCACGACAGCGATTCCGCCGGTGACCTCCAGCAGCAGCGCGAACCAGCCCCACGCCGCCAGCACGCCCGTCACCACGATCCAAAACAGGCAGCCGACGCCGAAGATCACGCCCCACCGCAGCGCCCGGCGGCGGCGTCGCAGCAATCGCGCCCGCGGATCGGTTGCGGCGCTGATCTTTTGGGCCACGAAGTCGGAAAGGTCTGCGGCGGTGTCGAATCCGCGTTGCAACACCGCCCGCCATGGCGAGCGCTGCGTCGCTTTCACCGCCATCGCGAACCGCACGCGGCGTTACTGACCAAAGGGCTTCTCGGCGACCTGACCGCCGGCGGTCTCGGCGGGCGCCGGGGTGGCCGGGGTGGCACCGGCCGCGGGCGTCCCACCCGCCGGCAGGGCGTCGCCGCGCATCGACGCGCGGATCTGCTCGAGGCGGGAATGACCGGCCATCTGGATGCCGGCCTGCTCGACCTCGAGCATGCGGCCCTGCACGGAGCCCTGGGCGAGTTCGGCCGACCCGATCGCGTTGGCGTAGCGGCGTTCGATCTTCTCGCGAACCTCGTCGAGGTTCGGGGTGGTGCCCGGGGCGGCGATCTCGCTCATCGACCGCAGCGACGCGCTGACCTGTTCCTGCATCTTCGCCTGCTCGAGCTGGCTGAGCAGCTTGGTGCGCTCGGCGATCTTCTGCTGCAGGACCATCGAGTTCTGTTCGACGGCCTTCTTGGCCTGCGACGCGGCGGACAGCGCCTGGTCGTGCAGCGTCTTGAGGTCTTCGACGCTCTGCTCGGCGGTCACCAGCTGCGCCGCGAACGCCTCGGCGGCGTTGTTGTATTCGGTGGCCTTGGCGGCGTCGCCCGCGGCGGTGGCCTGGTCGGCCAGCGTCAGCGCTTGGCGCACGTTGACCTGCAGCTTTTCGATGTCCGCCAGCTGGCGGTTGAGCCGCATCTCGAGCTGACGCTGGTTGCCGATCACCTGCGCCGCCTGCTGCGTCAGCGCCTGGTGTTGGCGCTGCGCCTCCTCGATGGCCTGCTGGATCTGCACTTTGGGGTCGGCGTGCTCGTCAATCTTGGCGTTGAACAGCGCCATGAGGTATTTCCACGCCTTGACGAACGGATTGGCCATCAGTCAGCTCCACCTTCGCTTCTCGTATGCCGGGCAAGCGCCCTGCCGCTCAATTTAATGGGTCGGCGACGATCGCCCCACCCCTGACGCGGGATCGGTCGTCCGGGCGCTCAGGTTCGATTGCCCGGTTCCTTACTCGCGCCGTTCCGGCGCTCGACGTCACCGGGCTAGGCTCGATTGCCCGGTTCCTTACTCGCGCCGTTCCGGCGCTCGACGTCACCGGGGCTAGGCCACGGCCAGCGATGCCACCGGCGGGATGACGACCTTGGTGCTGGCGTCGATGGTGGTGCCGCTCGCCCCGGCGGTCGCCGCGCTGTGGGCCGCGCGTTCCGCACTGGCCATCCGCTCCCCGGCGCCGGTGAGGACCGCCGACAACGGCACCTCCAGGGCATCGCAGATCGCGTTGAGCAGCTCGCTGGACGGCTCCTTGCGGCCGCGCTCCACCTCCGACAGGTATCCGAGGCTCACCCGTGCCGAATCCGAGACCTCCCGCAGCGTCCGGCCCTGTGACGTCCTGGCCCGACGCAACACGTCGCCGATGACCTCGCGCATCAATGGCGGCATCCCGCCCTCCTTCGTCCAGTCAGCCCTGCCCGGACCCTTCAGCAGGCACTCATAGGGGTCAACGCCGGCGAACGCGGCCTGGTTCCCGTTCAGCCGGTCGTCTGGCGAACTCGCCGGACGGTCCTGATCGTCCCGGCGACGTAGTCGATGCCGGTGACCACCGTGAGCACGATCGCGATGCCCATCACCACGGCCGCCACCACCCGCAACGGTCCCGCCAGCGGGAGCACGAACAGCCCGATCGCCAGCGCCTGGACCACCGTCTTGAGCTTGCCGCCCCAGCTCGCCGGGATGACGCCGCGGCGTATCACGGCAAGCCGCAGCAGCGTGACCACGACTTCGCGGGCCATGATCACCACAGTGACCCACCACGCCAGGTCGCCCAGCATCGACAGGCCGATCAGCGCCGACCCGATCAGCGCCTTGTCCGCGATCGGATCGACGAACGCGCCGAATTCGGTCGCCATCCCGTAGTTGCGCGCCAGCAGGCCGTCGAACCGGTCGGTCAGGCAGGCGACGGCGAAAATCACGAAAGCGACTACCCGCCAGACGATTTGGTGGCCGCCCCCGTTGAACAACGCGAACAGGAAGATGGGGACCAGCACCAGGCGCAGCAGCGTCAGGACGTTGGCGAGGTTGGCGATGCGGGCACGGCCAGCCATTCCGGACGTTTCAGGCTGTGCCGACACGGCATCAGAATAACCGTTGACCAGCGCTCCCTTCGCCGTTGCCGATACTGTTACCCGTGACCGAAAGCTCCCACGACCGCGCGCCCGTGGTCCGGCGCGCGCGAACGTCGGACGTTCCCGCGATCAAACACCTCGTCGACACCTACGCCGGGCGCATCCTGCTGGAAAAGAACCTGGTGACGCTGTACGAGGCCGTCCAGGAGTTCTGGGTGGCCGAGGACCCCGACGGCAAGGTGGTCGGCTGCGGTGCGCTGCACGTGCTGTGGGCGGACCTGGGCGAGATCCGCACCGTCGCCGTCGACCCGGCGGTGACCGGCCAGGGCATCGGCCACGCGATCGTCAACCGGTTGCTGGAAGTCGCGCGCGAGCTGCAGTTGGAGCGGCTGTTCGTGCTGACGTTCGAGACCGAGTTCTTCGGCCGGCACGGGTTCACCGAGATCGAGGGCACGCCCGTCACCGCCGAGGTGTACGAGGAGATGTGCCGCTCCTACGACATCGGTGTCGCCGAGTTCCTGGACCTGAGCTATGTCAAACCCAACATCCTCGGCAACTCCCGGATGCTGCTGGTGCTTTAACCCCGCGAGCAGACGGAGAATCGCACAAAACGCGTGCTTCCAGTGCGATTCTGCGTCTGCTCGGCGCTATTCGGGCGCGTCCCCCTCGGAGCCGCCGTCCAGGCCCCGGATCGCGGCCAGCGTCGCCGCCAGCTCGTCGGGCTTGACCAGCACGTCGCGCGCCTTGGAGCCCTCGGACGGCCCGACGATGCCGCGGGTCTCCATCAGGTCCATCAGCCGGCCGGCCTTGGCGAAGCCGACGCGCAGCTTGCGCTGCAGCATCGAGGTCGAGCCGAACTGGCTGGACACCACCAGCTCCACGGCCTGCAGGAACAGGTCCATGTCGTCGCCGATGTCGGGGTCGACGTCGGTGCGTTCGCTGGTCGTCTTGGCGGTGGTGACGCCCTCGGTGTATTCGGGTTCGGCCTGGTCCTTGCACGCGTTGACGACGGCGTGGATCTCGTCGTCGGTGATGAACGCGCCCTGCAGCCGGACGGTCTTGCTGGCGCCCATGGGCAGGAACAGCGCGTCGCCCATGCCGATCAGCTTCTCCGCGCCGGCCTGGTCCAGGATCACCCGGCTGTCGGTGAGCGACGACGTCGCGAACGCCAGCCGGGACGGCACGTTGGTCTTGATCAGACCGGTGACGACGTCGACGGACGGGCGCTGGGTGGCCAGCACCAGGTGGATGCCCGCGGCGCGGGCCTTCTGGGTGATCCGCACGATGGCGTCCTCGACGTCACGCGGGGCGGTCATCATCAGGTCGGCCAGCTCGTCGACGATCGCCACCACGTACGGGTAGGGCCGATACTCGCGCTGGCTGCCCAGCGGGGCCGTGATCGCGCCGGAGCGCACCTTGGCGTTGAAGTCGTCGATGTGGCGCACGCGGGAGGCCTGCATGTCCTGGTAGCGCTGCTCCATCTCCTCGACCAGCCAGGCCAGCGCGGCAGCCGCCTTCTTCGGCTGGGTGATGATCGGGGTGATCAGGTGCGGAATGCCTTCGTAGGGCGTCAGTTCCACCATCTTCGGGTCGATCAGGATCATCCTGACCTCTTCGGGCGTGGCCCGGGTCAGCAGCGACACCAGCATCGAGTTCACGAAGCTGGACTTGCCGGATCCGGTGGAGCCGGCGACCAGCAGGTGCGGCATCTTGGCCAGGTTGGCCGAGATCATCTCGCCCTCGATGTCCTTGCCCAGCCCGATCACCAGCGGGTGGTGGTCGCGGCGGGTCGACGGCGCGGTCAGCACGTCGGCCAGCCGCACCATCTCCCGGTCGGTGTTGGGCACCTCGATGCCGACGGCGGACTTGCCGGGGATCGGGGCCAGCATCCGCACGCTCTCGGTGGCCACCGCGTAGGCGATGTTCTTCTGCAGCGCGGTGATCTTCTCCACCTTCACGCCGGGGCCCAGCTCGACCTCGTAGCGCGTGACGGTGGGTCCGCGGGTGCAGCCGGTGACGGCGGCGTCGACCTTGAACTGGTTGAGCACCTCGCTGATGGCGTCGGCCATGACATTGTTGGCGGCGCTGCGCTTCTTGGGCGGATCGCCGGCGATCAGCAAGCTCAACGCCGGCAGCGTGTAGGGCCCCTCCACCACCCGGTCGACGATCAGGGGCTCCTGCTTCTTGCGGCGACGGCTTCGCCCGGGTTCCGGGATGGTGGGCGTGTCGTCGGCGATCGGTTCGTCGGGGGCGGCCTGCGCGGCGGCGGCCGACGGCCACGCCTGCGGCTCCGGTTCCGGGGACTCGTCGTAGTAGCCGTCGGAGAAGTCGTCGCGGGGCTGGTCGCTGTTGTCGTCGAACTCGTCCGCGTAGTCGTAGGCGACGTCGTCGTCGCCGAGCAGCCGGCCGCCGAACAGGGACCGCACCACGTCGGGCACCTCGCGGATCGTGGTCCCGGTGAGCAGCAGCAGCCCGAACATGAAGCCGATGAACAGCAGCGGCGCGGCGATCCACGGCGTCAACCCGTCCGACAGCGGCCCGCCGATCGCGAAACCGATGAATCCCGCTGCGCGGCGGCGCAATTCGGGGTCCTCGGGCGAGCCGGACCACAGGTGACGCAGGCCGAGCGCCGACAGGGCGATCAGGCTGCCGCCCAGGATGAGTCGCGGGCGCGCCTCGGGATTGGGCTGGGTCCGCATCAGAGTGACCGCCACCGCCGCGGCGACCGCGGGCAGCGCCAGCACGCCCGAGCCGATGAAGGTCCGCAGCAGCGTGTCGACCCACGCGCCGACCGGGCGGGCGGCGTCGAACCACGAGCTCGCGGCGACCACGACGGCGACGCCGAGCAGCACCAGCGCGATCCCGTCGCGCCGGTGTCCGGGATCGATGTCGCGGGCGCGCCCGATGGACCGCGCGGCGCCGCCGGTGCCCCGGGCGGCCATCAGCCAGGTGGCCCGCATGGCGCGGCCGCAGGTCAGCCCCGTGGCGACCAGCAGCGAGGAGTTGCGGCGTTTGGCGGGCCTGCCCGCCTTCTTGCGGGGAGCGGCCGGGCGCGCGCTTCGGGACCTCGCCCGCGAAGGGGCCTTTGACCTGCTCGTTCGGGCTCCGGAGCGGGCGGCGGTCTTACTGGGCATGACGCTCAGGGTAGTCGCAAAAGCCTCATCTACACCACCCGCCACACTGGTAACCGTCGCCGGGCGGCCGCTGCCGCCGATCGGGCCTGGGTAGGGTGGCTAGCGGTGATTTACGTCATGCCGTCACCCACCCCTCTCACCCCCAGGAGGCCCTGAGCATGCCCGTCGTCGTCGTCGCCACCATGACCGTCAAACCCGAATCGGTCGACACCGTCCGCGACATCCTGACCACCGCGGTGTCGGAAGTGCACGAGGAGCCCGGGTGCCAGCTGTACTCGCTGCACCAGACCGGCGAGACCTTCGTCTTCGTCGAGCAGTGGGCCGACGAGGAAGCGCTCAAGGTGCACAGCACCGCGCCGGCGATCGGCAAGTTGTTCGCGGCGGCCGGCGAGCACCTGGCCGGGGCGCCGGACATCAAGATGCTGCAGCCGATTCCCGCCGGCGACCCGGACAAGGGACAGCTGCGCGCGTGACTGGTAACGCCCCGCTGCAAGGAAAGGTCGCGCTGATCACCGGGGCCGCCCGCGGCCAGGGCCGCGCGCACGCGGTGCGGCTGGCCACCGACGGCGCGAACATCATCGCGGTCGACCTGTGCGAGCAGATCGCCAGCGTCCCCTATCCCCTGGCCAGCCCGGACGACCTGGCGGCCACCGTCAAGCTCGTCGAGGACACCGGCGCCCGCATCGTCGCCAAGCAGGCCGACGTCCGCGACCGCGAATCGCTCGCCGCCGCGGTGCAAGCCGGCCTCGACGAGTTCGGGCGGCTGGACATCGTCGTCGCCAACGCCGGCATCGCCCCGATGGCATCCGGCGACGACGGCTGGCGCGACGTCATCGACGTCAACCTCACCGGCGTCTACAACACGATCAAGGTCGCGATCTCGCCCATGGTCAAGCAGGGCAGCGGCGGGTCGATCGTGCTGATCAGTTCGGCCGCCGGGCTGGCCGGCGTGGGCAGTCCCGACGCCGGCTCCGTCGGGTACGCGGCCGCCAAGCACGGCGTGGTGGGCTTGATGCGGGTATACGCGAATCTGCTTGCGGGACATAACATCCGGGTCAACTCGATCCATCCGACCGGCGTCGAAACCCCGATGATCAACAACGAGTTCACTCGGGAGTGGCTGGCCAGGATGGCGTCCCAGACCGACCAGCCGCGCAGCCTGGGCAACGCGCTACCGGTGGAGGTGCTGCAGGCCGAAGACATCGCCAACGCGGTGGCGTGGCTGGTCTCCGACCAGGCCCGCTACATCACCGGCGTCACCCTGCCCGTCGACGCGGGCTTTCTGAACAAGTAGCGGCTCATGGCGCGAAATCCCGCGGCGCAGACGGCGTTCGGCCCTATGGTGTTGGCCGCCGTCGAGCACAACGAGCCGGCCGGGCGCCGCCTGGTGGACGACGACCTCGCGGAACGCTTCCTGCCGGGCCCGCTGCGATTGCTGGCCGGCGCGACGCGCTGGGGCCCGGCCCGCCGCCTGATGATCCGCGGCTCGGAGTTCACCGGCCCCGGGCTGTGGGCGAATCTGGCCTGCCGCAAGCGCTTCATCGGCGACAAGATCGAAGATGCGCTCAGCGACATCGAGGCGGTGGTGATCCTCGGGGCCGGCTTGGACACCCTGGCCTACCGGCTCACCCGGCGGGCCCGGATCCCGGTCTTCGAGGTGGACCTGCCGGTCAACATCGCGCGCAAGGCCAAGACGGTGCGCCGGGTGCTCGGTGAGCCGCCGCCGTCGGTTCGGTTGGTGGCGCTGGACTTCGAGCGGGACGACCTGCTCACCTCGTTGGCCGAGCACGGCTATCGCATCGACCAGCGGGCCTTCTTCGTGTGGGAGGGCGTCACCCAGTACCTCACCGAGGACGCCGTGCGGCGCACCCTGGAGGGACTGCGCGCCGCCGCGCCCGGCAGCCGGTTCGTATTCACCTACGTCCGGCGGGATTTCATCGACGGCCGCAATCTGTACGGCACCCGCACGCTGTACCGCAACGTCCGCGAGCGCCACCAGCTGTGGCACTTCGGCCTGGACCCCGAAGAGGTCGCCGGGTTCATCGGCGAATACGGCTGGCGGCTGGTGGAGCAGGCCGGCCCCGACGAGCTCGTGCAGCGCTACGTGCGGCCCGCCGGGCGCAAACTCGGTGCCTCGCAGGTGGAATGGTCGGCCTACGCGGAGAAGCGCTAGACCTCGATGACCGTCGGCACGATCATCGGCTGCCGGCGGTAGGTCTCGCCCACCCACTTGCCGACCGTGCGGCGCACGCCCTGCGCGATGCGGACGGGATCGGTCACGTTGTCGGCGGCCAGCTGCTCCAGCTCCGCCTCGACCTTGCGCACGGCGGGCTCGAGCGCCTTGGGGTCTTCGGAGAAGCCGCGCGAGATCAGTTGCGGCGCAGCGGCCGGACGGCCGGTGCCGCGCTGCACCACCACGATCACCGCGACGAAGCCCGACGACAGGATGAGCCGCTCGCCCAGGGTGATGTCGCCGACGTCGCCGGTGATCAGCCCGTCGACGAACATCTTGCCCACCGGCACGGCCCCGGCGATGGTGGCCCTGCCGGCCATCAGGTCGACGCTGACGCCGTTCTCCGCCAACAGGATCGAGTCCTCGGGCACCCCGGCGCGCGCCGCCAGCTTGGCGTTGGCGCGCAGCATGCGCCAGGTGCCGTGCACCGGCATCACGTTGCGCGGCCGCACCCCGTTGTAGAGGAAGAGCAGCTCGCCCGCGTACGCGTGGCCGGAAACGTGCACGCGCACTTGCTGGTTGGTGACGACACGGGCGCCGATCTTGGCCAGCTCGTCGATGACGCCGTACACCGCCTCCTCGTTGCCGGGTATCAGCGACGACGACAGGATCACCAGGTCCTCGGACGTCAGCGTGATGCTGCGGTGCTCGCCGCGCGACATCCGCGACAGCGCCGACATCGGCTCGCCTTGGGTGCCGGTGGTGATCAGCACCACCCGCTCGGGCGCCATCATCTCGGCGGCGGAGATGTCGATCAGGTCGGAGTCGTCCACCCGCAGGAAACCCAGCTCCCGCGCGATGCCCATGTTGCGCACCATGGAGCGCCCGACGAACGACACCCGCCGGCCCAAAGCCACTGCGGCGTCGATGATCTGCTGCACCCGGTCCACGTTGGAGGCGAAGCACGCCACGATCACGCGGCCGTCGGCGCCCCGGATCAGCCGGTGCAGCGTCGGGCCCACCTCGCTTTCCGACGGGCCGACGCCGGGGATCTCCGAGTTCGTCGAGTCGCACAGGAACAGGTCCACACCCGCGTCACCCAGCCGGGACATGCCGGGCAGGTCGGTGGGCCGGCCGTCGAGCGGCAGCTGGTCGAGCTTGATGTCACCGGTGTGCAGCACGGTTCCGGCGCCGGTGTGCACGGCGATGGCCAGGGCGTCGGGGATGGAGTGGTTGACGGCGAAGTATTCGCACTGGAAGACCCCGTGCGTGCTGCGCTGTCCCTCGGTGACCTCGACGAAGACCGGCTTGATCCGGTGCTCGCGGCATTTGGCGGCGACCAGCGCCAGGGTGAACTTCGAGCCGACGACCGGGATGTCGGGGCGCAGCTTGAGCAGGAACGGGATCGCCCCGATGTGGTCCTCGTGCGCGTGGGTGAGCACCAGCGCCTCGATGTCCTCGAGCCGGTCCTCGATGTGGCGCAGGTCCGGCAGGATCAGGTCCACGCCGGGCTCGTCGTGGGTGGGAAACATCACCCCGCAGTCGATGATCAGCAGCCGGCCCAGGTGCTCGAAAACCGTCATGTTGCGGCCGATTTCGCTGATGCCGCCCAGCGCGGTGACCCGCAACCCGCCCGGAGCCAGGGGACCCGGTGGGGCGAGTTCCTCGTTCACGTCTGATTCACCTGAGAACCGAGGCCGCGCGCATGTCGGCGGCCAACGCCTCGATCTGCTCCGGCGTCGCCGGCATCTGCGGCAGCCGGGGGTCGCCAACGTCGATGCCCTGCAGCCGCAGACCCGCCTTCGACATGGTCACGCCGCCGAGGCGGGCCATGGCGTTGCACAGCGGGGCGAGGCCGACGTTGATCTTGCGTGCGGTCGCCATGTCGCCGGAGGCGAAGGCGGACAACAACTCCCGCAGCTGGCCCGCCGCCACGTGCGCGATCACGCTGATGAAGCCGGTGGCGCCCATGGCCAGCCACGGCAGGTTCAGCGCGTCGTCGCCGGAGTAGTAGGCCAGCCCGGTTTCGGCGATGATCTGGCCACCGCTGTGCAGGTCGGCCTTCGCGTCCTTGATCCCGACGATGTTCGGGTGGGCGGCCAGCGCACGGATGGTCTCGGTCTGGATCGGTATCACCGAGCGCGGCGGGATGTCGTAGAGCAGCACCGGCAGCTCGGTCGCGTCGGCGACGGCGGTGAAGTGCGCGATCAGCCCGCTCTGCGGCGGCTTCGAGTAGTACGGCGTGACGACCAGCAGCCCGTGCGCGCCCTCGGCCGCGCAGGCCTTGGCCAGCCGGACGCTGTGAGCCGTGTCATAGGTGCCCGCTCCGGCGATGACGCGGGCCCGATCGCCCACCGCCTCCAGCACGGCGCGCAGCAGCTCGAGCTTCTCGTCGTCGGTGGTGGTCGGCGACTCGCCGGTGGTGCCGGAGACGACCAGGCCGTCGCACCCCCCGTCCACCAGGTGGTTTGCCAGGTGCGCCGCGGCCTTGGTGTCCAGGGCGCCATCGGCGGCGAAGGGCGTCACCATCGCGGTCAGCAGGGTTCCCAACCGGGCGGGGGCGTCGAATCCGACGGTGCTCACGGTGTTCAGGTTACCTGGCGGTACCAAACGCAATTAGCCGCCGCGCTGGCTGCGCCGCCTCACGCTTCGGTGGGCTCAGGCCGGATTGCCGCCTCAGCCTTCCCCGGCTGCGCCGCCTCAGGCTTCGGTGGCCAGCGGGCTGGTGGCGACCTCGGTGCCGTCGGCCAGGGTGGAGACCTCGAAGTCGGCGAACACCGCGGGCGCCAATCCGACGAGCTGGCGCAGGCACTCGATCGCCAAGCGCCGGATCTCCACGTCGGCGTGCTCGCTGGCGCGCATGGCGATGAAGTGCCGCCACGCGCGGTAGTTCCCGGTGACGACGATGCGGGTCTCGGTCGCGTTGGGCAGCACCGCGCGGGCGGCCTGGCGCGCCTGCTTGCGCCTCAACACCGCGCTTGGCTGATCGGCGAACTTGGCCTCCAGCTT